>JBIQJI010000054.1:0-41954 GCA_044507605.1 Actinomycetales bacterium
CCGGCCGCCCGGCCCCGCGGCGGCGGCGGCGGCCGTTGCGCCGCCGGGCCCCCCCCCCCCCCCCGCCCCTAACGCCCCGGGTCAGCCCTCCTTCAGGGCGGGGTCCAAGATCACGTCGTGGCCTCCGGTCGACGGCGACACGGGGAAGTGGCACGCGGTGAGGTGCCCCTCGGCGTCGCCGGGCAGGCGGGTCAGGGGCGGCTCCTCGGTGGCGCACTTGTCCTGGGCGAGCCAGCAGCGGGTGCGGAAGCGGCAGCCCGACGGCGGGTCGACCGGCGACGGCACGTCCCCGGCCAGGCGGATCCGCTCCCGGCCGGTGTCGGTGGTCTCGGGCACCGCCGACAGCAGCGCGTGGGTGTAGGGGTGCCGGGGCCGCTCGTAGATCGACGTCCGGTCGCCGATCTCCACGATCTTGCCGAGGTACATCACGGCGACGCGCTGGGAGAAGTGCCGCACCACGGCCAGGTCGTGGGCGATGAACAGGAACGCGATGCCGAGTTCGCGTTGCAGCCGCTGCAGCAGGTTGACGACCTGGGCCTGGATGGAGACGTCCAGGGCCGACACCGGTTCGTCGGCGATGATCAGCTTGGGGTCCAGCGCGAGGGCGCGGGCGACGCCGATGCGCTGCCGCTGGCCGCCGGAGAACTCGTGCGGGAACCGGTTGTAGTGCTCGGGGTTGAGGCCGACGATCTCCAGCAGCTCCTGCACCCGGGCCTTGCGGCCGCCCGGCGGGTCGATCCCGTTGATCTCCATCGGGCCGCCGATGATGGTGGCGACGGTCTGCCTCGGGTTGAGCGAGGAGTAGGGATCCTGGAAGATCATCTGGATCTGGGATCGGATGGGCTTCAGGTCCCGGCGGCTCGCGTGGCTGATGTCGCGGCCGGCGTAGGTGATCGTGCCGCGGGTCGGTTCGAGCAGCCGCGCCGCGAGCCGGCCGGTGGTCGACTTGCCGCAGCCCGACTCGCCGACCAGCCCGACCGTCTCCCCGGCCCGCACGGTCAGGTCGATGCCGTCGACGGCGTGCACCGCCCCGATCTGCCGCTTGAAGACGAGCCCGCCGGTGACGGGGAAGTGCTTGGTCAGCCCCGACAGCTCCAGTAGCGTCTCGGCCCCGGCCTCGGTGCCGGCCTGGGCGCCGGCCTCGGCGGCGGTCGCGGTGGAGGTGCCGGTGGCGGCGTCGTCGCGCTCGTCGGTGCGCTCACGGGGTTCGGTCACAGCCTGCCCTTGATCTGCTCGTTGAAGATGTCCCGCTTCTGCTGCGGCGTGAGGTGGCACGCCTCTCCGTGGCCGTGCTCGGGCACGAGCTCGGGCCGTTCCTCGCGGCACAGCTCCGGCCCGGCCTGCGCCAGATAGTCGCACCGGCTGTGGAACGGGCAGCCCGACGGCGGATGCAGCAGGCTCGGCGGGGTGCCGCGCACCGGGCGCAACGGCACGTCGACGCGGGAACGCAGGTTCGGCATCGACGACAGCAGGCCCCACGTGTAGGGGTGCCGGGGCTCGCCCAGCACCTCCCGGGCGGTGCCCCGCTCGGCGGCGCGGCCGGCGTACATGACGAGCACGTTGTCGGCGGAGTTCGCGACCACGCCGAGGTCGTGGGTGATCAGCAGGATCGTGGTGCCGGTCTGCTGCTGCAGCTCCTTGAGCAGGTCGAGGATCTGCGCCTGCACGGTCACGTCGAGCGCGGTGGTCGGCTCGTCGGCGATGAGCAGGTCGGGGTCGCAGACCAGCGCCATGGCGATCATGGCCCGCTGCCGCATGCCGCCGGAGAAGTGGTGCGGATAGTCGTCGACGCGCAGCTTCGGTTGCGGGATGCCGACCCGGCCCAGCATCTCGATCGCCCGGTCCCGGGCCTCCCGGCGGCTCGCCCCGCGGTGCTTGCGGTAGGTCTCGCCGATCTGCCGCCCGATCGTGTGGTACGGCGACAGCGAGGTCAGCGGGTCCTGGAAGATCATGGCGATGCGGTCGCCGCGCAGGCGTTCCATGGCGGCCCGGCCAGCCGACACCAGCTCGCGGTCCTCCAGCCAGATCTCGCCGCCGACCTTCGTGTAGGCGGGGTCGTTGAGGCCCATGATGGACATCGCGGTGACCGACTTGCCGGAGCCCGACTCGCCGACGATGCCGAGCGTGGTGCCCTTCTCCACGTCCAGCGTCAGGTGGTTCACGGCGTGCACGACACCGTCTTCGGTGTCGAACTCCACGGTGAGGTCACGGATGGCGAGGAACGCGCCGGGGCCTCGGTCGACCGCCGGCTCCTCGCTCCACGTCAGGGTGCTCAAGGTGCTCCTCGCTCAGGTGAGCCGGACGCGGGGGTCGATGACCGCGTACAGGAAGTCGATGACGATGTTCAGCAGGACGATGGCGGTCGCGCCCACCAGGGTGACGCCGAGCAGCATGGGCAGGTCGGTGTTCTGCACCGCCTTGACCGTGAGCTCGCCGACGCCGTGCAGGGTGAACGTCTGCTCGGTGATGATCGCGCCGCCGAGCAGCGTGGCGAGGTCGACGCCGAAGATGGTCACGATGGGGATCATGGCGCCGCGCCAGGCGAACCGGAAGAACACCGTGCGGTTCGACATGCCCTTGGCCCGGGCCGTGCGCACGTAGTCCTCGGCGAGCTGCTCGACCATCTGCGACCGGGTCATGCGGGTGTAGTTGGCGGTGAAGATGATCGACAGGACGATCCAGGGCAGCAGCAGGTGGGTGAACCAGCCGACGGGGTCCTCGGTGATCGGCACGTACGACGGGCGCGGCAGGATCTTGAGCGTGTCGACGATGTAGAACGCCAGCAGCGGGCCGACGAAGTAGATCTGCAGCGACGCCCCGATCACCGACGAGGTGCTGGCGATCTTGTCCAGCGGCCGGCCCTGCTTCGCGGCGGCGATCATGCCGGTGGCCACGCCGAACGACAGGATCACCACGGCCGCGCCGAGGGTCAGCGCCAGCGTGACGGGGAACCGGTCGACGATCGCGCCGAACACCGGCTCCTGCGTGGCGAACGAGTAGCCGAGACACGGCGCGGCGCAGTGCCCGAACTGCACCAGATCGCGGCCGGCGAAGATGCCGACCAGCCAATGCCAGTACTGCACCCACAGCGGCTGGTCCATGCCGAGGTTGTGCCGGATGAGGTCCAGGGTCTGGGGCGTGCAGATCTTGCCGCAGAACGACCGCGCCGGGTCGCGGGGGACCGCGTAGAAGAACACGAACGTCACGGCCGTGATGATCAGCAGGATCACCAGGGCGCCGAGGATCCGGCGGACGAGGAAGCGGAACATGATCTCCCGGCTTAACGTGCCGGCGCGAGGGCCGATGGATCGGACGAACGGACGAGAGGGCCGGGGACGGGGCGGGGTCGGTGCCCCGTCCCCGGCGGGGGGTGCTACTTGACGTAGACGTTGAGCGGCGACTGCTCACCCATGATCGGGTCGAACTTCACGCCGCCGAGGCCCGAACCGTAGATCCCGAAGTACGTCTGGTAGTACTCGGGGATGATCGGGGCCTGCTCCATGATCTGCTTGTCCAGCGCGGCCCACGCCGCCCCGGCCTCCATCGGGTCGGCGATCGCGTTGGCCTTGTCGATCGCGTCGTTGATAGCCGGATCGTTCAGGTGGCTGTAGTTGGCCGCGCCGTCGGCGATCTGGCGGCCGTCGAACTGCGGCTGGATGGCCGTCGAGCCGGTCGGCCAGTCGGCGGCCCAGCCGCCCCAGTACACGTCGTAGGGGTTCTTCACCTTGCCGATGGCGTCGTAGTACGTCGTGGAGTTCAGCGGCTTGGCGACGACCTTGAAGCCGGCCTTGGTGAGAGCGTCCTTGATCGCGACCGTGATCTTCTCCTGGGTCGGCGTCTGGTTGTAGGCGTACACGATCGTCGGGTTCGGCGTGCCGGACTCGGCCAGCAGCTTCTTCGCGCCCTCGATGTCGCCGCGCGGGTTGGCCCGCTGGCCGTACAGGTCGAACGCCTGGTAGCCGAGCACCGTCGGGCTCATCACGGTCGTGGCGATCTGCCCGGTGTTGATCTCGCCGCCCTGCAGCTGCTGGATCTGCTGCGCCGGCCACGCCTTGATGAGCGCCTGGCGCACCTTGACGTTGGTGACCCGGTCCATGTTGATGTTGTAGAAGGTGGTGAACGGGGTGAGGCCCTGCAGCGAGCGCTTCATCACCTCGTCGTTGCCCAGCACCTCCTGCACCCGCTCGGGCGCCACCGGGTTGTGGAACGTCATGGCGACCTTGTCGTTGCCGGTGTCGGCCAGGAAGCGCTCGGTCGACTGCTGCGCCTGCACGCCGAACTCCATGTGCCACTTGTCCGGGTAGGCGTTGCGGATCGGGTCGGTGGCCGGGTCCCAGTTCGGGTTGCGCTCCAGGTCGAGGGACTTGTCGGTGACGTGTTCGACGATCTGGTACGGCCCGGACGAGAACGGCTTCCTGTCGTACTTCTGCTTGGTGTCGTGGTCCTTGGGCACCGCGCTGTAGCCGGTCATGGCCAGCGTGAAGTTGAAGTCGGGGTGGGCGCCGTTGAGGGTGAACACCACGGTCTTGTCATCGGGGGTCTGGACGGAGTCCAGGTGCTTGGAGCCGGGGAACTCGAACTGGTCGCGCCACGGCTTGTCGGGGTCGGGCACCAGCCACTGCTGGGCGTACTGCGGGCCCTCGGTGATGAAGTCCGACCAGAGCCGCTCGAAGCTGTACTTGATGTCGGCGGACGTGATCGGCGAGCCGTCCTGCCACTTCACGCCGTCCTTGAGCGTGAACTTCCAGGTCTTGCCGCCGTCGGTGGTCGTGCCGGCGTCGGTCGCGAGGTCGCCCACCAGTTTGACGTTGCCGTCGCTCATGTGCCGATAGGCCGTCAGGCCGCGGGTGAACAGCAGCGATACCGTCGAGTTGTAGTTGAGGTAGACCCGGGCCGGGTCGAGGTGGGAGAAGTCGTCCCGGTCGATCATGTAGACCGTGCCGCCCTTTTTGGCGCCGGGCTCGGGGGTCGCGGGGCCGGTGGAGTCCTGCGCGGTGCCCACGCTGATCTTGCTGACGGCCTTGTTCGTCAGGGGGGTCTGGGACGCCGCGCCCTTGGACGTGGTCCCCCCGCCTCCGCCCCCCTGGGCGCATCCCGCCAAGGCGAGGGCGCCGGCGGTCAGGGCCGCGACGAACACCGCCGCCCGCCTGCTTCTCGATGCCATGTGTTCCTTCCCTGCGAATTTCAGCGCCTGGTCTTGGGGTCGAAGGCGTCTCTGATGGAGTCCCCGAACAGGTTGAAGGCGACGACGAAGATCACCATCGAGACGCCCGGGAACATGAGGTAGGTGATGTCTGAGTGATAGACGTTCACGCCGACCATGAACATCCGTCCCCAGTCGGGGGTGGGCTCGGTGATGCCCACGCCGAGGAAGCCCAGGCCGGCCTCGGCGCCGACGTACAGCGGCAGGGCGAGGGTGGCCTGAATGATGATCGGCGTCCACAGGTTGGGCAGCAGCTCCTTGAAGATGATCCTGATGGGGGAGGCGCCGGTCACTCGGGCGGCGTCGACGAAGTCGCGCTCGCGCAGGGAGAGGACCTGCGCGCGCAGGATGCGCGCGATGACGCACCAGCCGAGCAGGCTGAGCACGATGCAGATGGAGACGTAGCGGAGCCAGATGGGCGTCTCCTCGTCGGGGGAGACCATGATGGCCTCGACCACGGGGAGGGCCGCCATGAGGAAGAGCTGGCTGGGGAAGGCCAGCAGGACGTCGATGACACGGCCGATCAGGTAGTCGGTGCGGCCCCCCACGTAGCCGGCCGTGATGCCCATGACGATGCCCACGAGTGCCGTGACGATGGTCACCACGACGGCGATGGACAGTGACGTGCGGATTCCGTACACGAGCTGCATGAAAACGTCACGGCCGAGGCCGGGCTCGATGCCGAACCAGAAATCGCCGCTCACGCCGCCGTTCGGGGCGATCGGGTAGCCGTACTCGTTGAGCAGCCCGGGGATGTTCTGCCCGTACGTCGTGTACGGGTCTTTGCCGTAAAGCTGCGATATGAGCGGTGCGAGGAGCGCGACCAGGAAGAAGAAGAGCACGACGCAGCCCGAGACCACGCCCGTGCGGTCGCGGCGGAAGCGCCGCCACATCAGGCGGCCGGGGGAGCGGCCGACGACCGGGACCCCTTCGCCGTCGGGCGTCGGGGCGGGGTCCGCGGGGTCGATGCCCGGCTCGGTAGCGATCTGCGAAGGGAACGTCATCGTGCGGGAGCTCCGGCTCATGAGCTGAGGGGGGCCGAATTTCCGACCTGGTGGAACCCTGACAACTTACTTTCTATCGGTCAATCACCTCCCCAAGGTGCCTTGTTTCTTGGTCACTTCGTTGTTCAATGTCCATCACCTTGTGTCCGGATAATCCGTTGACCTGGTTGAACGTCCTGAGAGACACTGATATGACGTGTCGATTGGTTCTTCACGATTTCGTGACACAACAACGACACCACCATGACACGGGTTTGCGGGAAGAGTCCACCGCAGTCACAAATCAGGTTTTTGAACTGTTATTCGGCAATTTGTTCGGCCCGGTAGGCGAGCAAGCGCTTGGTCGGTAGGCCCATGGGGTGCGTTGGAGTGCGTTTGGGCGCACATGGCACACTGATGGCAGAGCAGCGTGCTCCGGGGTCGGTGAAATTCCGAACCGGCGGTGACAGTCCGCGACCCGGCCGAAGCCATCGGCCGGTTGACCCGGTGGAACTCCGGGACCGACGGTGAGAGTCCGGATGGGAGGTGGCACGCGGGCCGGTCGAGGCGACCGGCCAGGTACGACGGTACGCGCGGGCGTGCCCATCATCCCCGGAGTCCTCGCCGTTCTGCCAACCACCTGGTGTGAACCGGCAGGAGGACCAACCGGATGTTCACCGGCATCGTCGAGGAACTCGGCGAGATCACGGCCATCGAGACGCTGGGCGATTCGGCCCGCCTGTCCGTGCGGGGGAAGCTCGTCGCGTCCGACGCCGCCCATGGCGACTCCATCGCGGTCAACGGGGTCTGCCTGACCGTCGTGGCCGTCGACGGCGACGTCTTCACCGTCGACGTGATGAAGGAGACCCTCGACCGCACCTCCCTCGGCGCCCTCGCCCCCGGAGCGCCGGTCGACCTGGAGCGCGCGGTCCGCGCCGACCAGCGCCTCGGCGGCCACATCGTGCAGGGCCACGTCGACGGAACCGCCGTCGTCCGCTCCAGGGAGCCGGGCGACCGCTGGGAGACCGTGTGGTTCTCGCTGCCGCCCCGCCTGGCCCGCTACGTGGTGGAGAAGGGCTCCATCGCCGTCGACGGCGTCAGCCTCACCGTCATGGCGGTCACCGCCGACGCGTTCGCCGTCTCGCTCATCCCGGCGACGCTGGAGCGCACCGTGCTCGGCGGCAAGCGCCCCGGCGACCCGGTGAACCTCGAGGTCGACGTCATCGCCAAGTACGTCGAGAAGCTGGTCGCCCGGCCCGGCGGCGCCGAGTGAACGGCCTGCGCGCGGGGTTCGATCTGCTCGGCCAGCACATCCTGTGGATCGACCTCATCGGCAACGTCTGCGCACTGACCACGGTCTGGCTCGCCATCAGGCGCACCATCTGGACCTGGCCGGTGCAGTTCGCCGGCAGCCTGCTGCTCTTCGTCGCCTCGATCAACCAGCACATCACCGGCAACGCCCTCAAACAGGCCATGTTCGGCATCCTCGGGCTGTGGGGCTGGTGGAAGTGGTCGCGCGGCATGCGCGGCGGCGCCCCCCTGGCCGTGCGTCCCGCCACGGGCCGCGAGCGGCTGGCCCTGATCGCCGCCCTCGTCGCCGGCACCGCCGCTGTCGCCGCGCTCTTCATCCGCACGGGCTGGTCCTGGGCGCCCTGGCCCGACGCGTACATCTTCGTGGGCAGCGCCGTCGCCACCTTCGCGCAGGGCCGGGCGATGATCGACTTCTGGTTGATCTGGATCGCCGTCGACATCGTCGGGGTGCCGCTGGCGTTCGCCTCCGGGCTGGTGGTGTCGGGCCTGGTGTACGGCGTCTTCTTCGTCCTCGTCTTGATCGGCGTCCGCGACTGGCTCCGCCGGTACCGGAACACGGAGGTAATCACCACATGACCCCTTCCACGCATGGGTCCCCGGACGACGGCGCCGAGCCGGGACGGGTCCGTCTCGACCCGGTCGAGCGGGCCGTCAACGACATCCGCGACGGCAAGGCCGTCGTCGTGGTCGACGACGAGCGCCGGGAGAACGAGGGCGACATCATCTTCGCCGCCGACGCCGCCACCCCCGAGCTGCTGGCCTTCACGGTGCGCCACACCAGCGGCGTGATCTGCGCGCCGATGGAGGGCGAGGCGCTGGACCGGCTCGCCCTGCCCCTGATGGTCGAGCGCAACCAGGAGCGGATGCGCACCGCCTACACCATCAGCGTCGACGCCGCCGACGGGGTCACCACCGGCATCTCGGCGGCCGACCGCGCCACCACGATCCGCCGCCTCGCCGACCCGGCCGCGCGGCCCGGCGACTTCGTGCGCCCCGGCCACGTCTTCCCGCTGCGCTACCGGCCGGGCGGGGTGCTGGCCCGGCCCGGCCACACCGAGGCCGCCGTCGACCTCGCCCGCCTGGCGGGGCGCACCCCCGCCGGGGTGCTCGCCGAGGTCGTCAACGACGACGGCACCATGGCCCGGCTGCCGAGGCTGCGGGAGTTCTGCGACGAGCACGACCTGGCGCTGATCTCGATCGAGCAGCTCGCCGAGCACCGCCGCCGCACCGAGCCGCTGGTCACCCGCGTCACCGAGACCCGGCTGCCCAACCGGTACGGCATGTGGCGGGCCTACGGCTACGCCGGCGCGATCGACGGCAGCGAGCACGTCGCGCTCGTCTACGGCGACGCCGGCGACCTCGCGGACGGGGAGAACGTCCTGGTGCGGGCCCACTCGGAGTGCCTGAGCGGCGACGCGCTGGGCTCCCTGCGGTGCGACTGCGGCGTGCAGCTCGACAACGCCATGCGGGCCATCGCCGCGGAGGGCAGGGGCGTGGTCGTCTACCTGCGCGGGCACGAGGGCCGCGGCATCGGCCTGCTCGCCAAGCTGAAGGCGTACGCCCTGCAGGACGAGGGGCGCGATACCGTCGACGCCAACCTGGCGCTCGGCCTGCCGGTCGACGCCCGGGAGTTCGGCGTCGCCGCGCGGATCCTCGCCGATCTCGGCGTGAAGTCGGCCCGGCTGCTCACCAACAACCCCGGCAAGGTGCGGGGCATGGAGGGGTACGGGGTCAAGATCCTCGGCCGCGAGCCGATGGCCGCCGCCGTCAACCCCCACAATCTGCGTTACCTCACCACGAAGCGGGACCGGCTCGGCCACGACATCGGCCTCACCGGCACGCTGCGGCCCGGCACGCCGGTGCCCGGCGCGGCCGGCCCGGACGAGCGCGGCAGGGAGGCGGGATGAGCGGCACCGGCCGGCCGGCGGCGCGTGCGGTCGACGCGGCGGGACTGACCGTCGGCATCGTGGGGGCGCGCTGGCACGAGAAGATCACCGATCGGCTCGTGGCCCGCGCCGAGACCGCCGCGGCCGACTGCGGGGCGACCTCCGTCACCGTGCGGGTGGCCGGCTCGCTGGAGCTGCCGGTGATCGCGCAGGCGCTGGCGCGGCGCTGCGACGCGGTGGTGGCGCTCGGGGTCGTGATCCGCGGCGAGACCGCGCACTTCACCTACGTGTGCGACTCGGTCACGGCGGGGCTCACCCGGGTCGCCCTCGACGAGTCGACCCCGGTGGGCAACGGCGTGCTGACGTGTGACGACCTGGACCAGGCGCTGGCCCGGGCCGGCCTGCCCGGCAGCATCGAGGACAAGGGGTACGAGGCCACCGTGGCGGCCCTCGAGTCGGCACTGCTGCTGCGCGACCTGAGAGACTGATCACCGGCGGGCGCCGCCGGCCGGGAAGCGGGCAGGAGGGGGCGGCCGTGTCCGGCGGCGGGGCACCGTGCCCGGCGGCCGCGAGGGAGATCGCGAGGGCGTCATGCCCGGAGGGAGGTCACGTTGGCGACGGACGGCACCGAAGACGGCGACGGCCTGGAGCCGGTGAACGGCCGTGCGGATCCCGGCGGGCCGGGCGACGACGTGCCGGATCTGCCGATCGTGTGGCGGGCGCGCCGCACGCAGATCGTGGCCTACACCGTGGCCGTGGTGATGATCGCCGGGTCGATCGTGCTGGCGTTGGTGCTGCCGCACATGTTCGGCGTGGCCGATCGGGTCGGCCTGGTGGCGTTCGGCTGCCTGGCCGCCTTCATCCTGCACCTGCTCGGCAGGTGCCGTGTGAGCGCCGACGAGCAGGGCGTGACCATCGTCAACGCGCTGCGCACGCGGCGCTACGAGTGGCCGGAACTGATCGGCATCACCCTGACCGAGGGCGAGCCGTGGCCCAAACTGGACCTCGCCAACGGCGACAGCGTCGGCGTGATGGGCATCCAGGGTTCGGAGAAGCGCCGGGCCCGCCAGGCGGTCGCGCAGCTCCAGGCCCTGATCCACGCCCGCGGAGAGGCTCCGGAGCCGCGTTGAGGAGTCCCTGTACGCTGGAGGGAGCTGCGGCAGGATGTGGGCAAATGACCGAAATACCCCAAGACGTAACGATCGAGTCCCCTGCGAAGCTCGCGGATCTCCTCGAGCACGAGGGCTACCTCGCCGACACCGGCCTGGCCACGGCATGCTTCCTGTCCGTGCGCATGGGCCGGCCGCTGTTCCTCGAAGGGGAGGCCGGAGTCGGCAAGACCGAGCTGGCCAAGACCCTCGCCACGGTGTTCGCGGCGCCGCTGATCAGGTTGCAGTGCTATGAGGGTCTCGACGCCGCGCAGGCCCTCTACGACTGGGACTTCCCGCGCCAGCTGCTGCACCTGAAGGCGGCCGAGGCCGCCGGCATCGGCGACGCCGCCCGGCTGGAGGGCGAGCTGTACGACCGGCGCTACCTCATCGCCCGTCCGCTGCTGCGCGCCCTGGAGACACAGCCCAGCGTGCTGCTCGTCGACGAGGTCGACCGCGCCGACGACGAGTTCGAGGCGTTCCTGCTGGAGGTGCTGAGCGATTTTTCGATCTCGGTGCCCGAGCTCGGCACGATCCGCGCCGAGCGGCCGCCCATGGTGGTGATCACCTCCAACCGCACCCGCGAGGTCCACGACGCCCTCAAGCGCCGCTGCCTGTACCACTGGCTGGAGCACCCGTCGTTCGAGCGCGAGGTGGCGATCCTGCTGCGCCGCCTGCCCGGCTGCACCGAGTCGCTGGCCGCGCAGGTCGCCCGCGCCGCCCAGCGGCTGCGCGAGGCCGACCTGGTCAAGCCGCCCGGCATCGCCGAGACCCTCGACTGGACCGAGGCGCTGCTCACCCTCGGTGCCCGGGACCTCGACCCCGGGCTCGCCGCCGCCACCCTCGGCGCCGTGCTCAAGTACCGCGAGGACCAGGAGACGGTGCTGAAGAACGGGCTGCTCTCCCATGCCTGACACCTCCGGCGGCGCCGCGCGACCCTCCGGCGTCGCCGGCTCCGCCGAGGTGGCCGCGACGCTCACCGGCTTCGCGTGGACGTTGCGCGCCGCCGGGGTGGCCGCCGACCGGGAGCGCACCCGCAACCTCGTCGCCGCGCTGGCGCACCTCGACGTCGCCAGCCCCAGTGACGTCTACTGGGCCGGCCGCTTCACCCTGTGCGCCGGCCCCGACGACATCCCCCGCTACGACCGGTGCTTCGCCGCCTACTTCAGCGGCGCCCGCGCCGCCGCCGGCCGCTCCGCGCCCACCGTGACGATCACCCGGCACCTGGCCTCACCGGACGACTCGGCGGGGGAGGGGCAGGCCGACGGCGAGACGATCCATGCGGCGGCGAGCCGGGTGGAGGTGCTGCGGCAGCGCGACGTGGCCCGGCTCACGGCGGCCGAGCGCGAAGAGGTCAACCGCATGCTCGCCCTGCTCGACGGCGCCCGCGAGCGGCGCCGGTCCCGCCGGTTCGCCCCCGCCCACCGGGGCCGCCTCGACACCCGGCGCACCATCAGGGAGACCCTGCGCAGAGGCGGCGAGACCGCGCGGCTGCGCTACCGCGCCCACCGCACCCGGCCCCGCCGGGTGGTGCTGCTCGTCGACATCAGCGGCTCGATGGCCGCCTACGCCGACCCGCTGCTGCGGTTCGCCCACGCCCTCGTCCGCTGCGAGCCGAGGGCCACCGAGGTGTTCACCGTCGGCACCCGGCTCACCCGCGTCACCGCGGAGCTGCGGCACCGCGACCCCGCGACCGCCATGCGCGAGGTGTCGGCGGCCATCCCCGACTGGAGCGGCGGCACCCGGCTCGGCGACGAGCTGAAGGAGTTCCTGTCCGGCGGCGGCTCGCACGCCAGGGGGGCCATCGTGGTGATCGCCTCCGACGGGTGGGAGCGCGGCGACCCGTCCCTGCTCGGCCGGCAGATGGCCCGGCTGTCGCGGCTCGCCGCCAGGGTGATCTGGGTCAACCCGCACAAGGGCGGCGCGGGGTACCAGCCGCTCACCGCGGGCATGCGGGTCTCGCTGCCGCACATCGACGACTTCGTGGCCGGGCACAGCCTGGCCGCGTACGAGGATCTCGCGCGACTCATCCGGGGAGGACACCATGCGTGACGTGCTCTCGCAGATCGTGCGCTGGTGGGAGGCCGGCGACCGATTCGGTCTCGCCACCGTCGTCGGTACGTTCCGCAGCGCCCCGCGGCCGCCGGGCGCCGCGATGGCGGTGCTGGGCGAGGAGGCGGTCGGCAGCGTGTCGGGAGGCTGCGTCGAGGGCGCGGTCTACGAGCTGGCCGGTGAGGTGGTCGAGTCGGGCACGCCGGTGCTCCAGCGGTACGGCATCAGCGACGACGACGCGTTCTCGGTGGGCCTGACCTGCGGCGGCATCATCGACGTGTTCGTCGAGCCGGTCTCCCGGCAGGAGTTCCCCGAGCTCGGCGAGATCGCCGCCTCGGTCGACAAGCGCGAGCCGGTGGCCGTCGCGACCATCCTGTCCGGGCCGGGCCGGGTGGGGGCCCGGCGGGTGATCTGGCCCGACCGCTCGTCCGGGTCGCTCGGCCTCGAGCGGCTCGACCAGGCCGTCGACGACGACGCCAGGGGCATGCTCGCGCAGGGCCAGACCGGCATCAGACGGTACGGCGAGCAGGGGGAGCGCCGCCTGGACGACCTCCAGGTGTTCGTCTGCTCGTTCGCGCCGCCGCCGCGCATGCTGGTGTTCGGCGCCATCGACTTCGCCGCGGCCGTGGCCCGCATCGGCAAGTTCCTCGGCTACCACGTGGTGGTCTGCGACGCGCGGCCGGTCTTCGCGACCCCCAAGCGGTTCCCCGAAGCCGACGAGGTGATCGTCAAGTGGCCGCACGACTACCTCAGCGCGGCCGAGGTGGACGAGCGCACCGTCATCTGCGTCCTCACCCACGACCCCAAGTTCGACGTGCCGCTGCTGGAGGTGGCGCTGCGCACCCCCGCCGGGTACGTCGGGGCCATGGGCTCGCGGCGCACGCACGAGGACCGGCTGGCCCGGCTGCGGGAGGCCGGGCTGTCGGACGACGAGCTCGCCCGGCTGCGCTCCCCGATCGGCCTGGACCTCGGCGCTCGCACACCGGAGGAGACCGCCGTGTCGATCGCCGCCGAGCTGATCCAGCTGCGCTGGGGCGGTTCGGGCCGCGCCCTGACCGAGACGAAGGGCCGCATCCACGGTGACTCCTGACGCCGGCGCCGGCGGCGAGCCCGCCGGGCCGCCGCCCGCAGGACCGCCGCCCGCCGGGCCGCGAACGCCCCGGCCCGCCGGCGGCGGTGCCGGTGTCGCCGGTCTGCTGCTGGCGGCCGGGGGCGGGTCCCGGCTGGGCCGGCCGAAGGCGCTCGTGGAGGTCCGCGGCGAGCGCCTGGTCGACCGGGGCGTGCGGACCCTGCGCGAGGGCGGCTGCGAGCCGGTCGTGGTGGTGCTCGGCGCGGCCCCGGCCGAGGTGCCCGGCGCGCGGGTGGTGCCGAACCCCGAGTGGGCCACCGGCATGGGCTCCTCGCTGCGCGCCGGGCTCGCCGCGCTGCCGCCGGGCATCCGCGCCGTCGTGGTCGCGCTGGCCGACCAGCCGCTGATCGGCCCGGGGGCGGTGCGCCGCCTGATCGACGCGGCCGGGCACGGCGCCTCCGTCGCCGTCGCGACGTACGGCGGGCGGCGCCGCAACCCGGTGCTGTTCGCCGCCGAGCACTTCGCCGCCGTCGCGGAGCTGGCCGCCGGCGACGTGGGCGCGCGGGCGTTCCTGCGCCGCCGCCCGGAGCTCGTGACGCCGGTACCCTGCGACGACACCGGCGACCCCGCCGACATCGACACCCCGGCCGATCTGGCGCGGCTGCGGGCGCTCGCGGACGGGGCCGCCGTCCGGCCGCCGGAGCGCCAGTGACCGCCGTCCGCACCGTCGCGGGCGCTGCTGTAGATTGATCGCCGGTCATGGCATGGGGGTAGAGGAGGATCAGCGTTGTCCGAGCTGGCGAACGATTCACGGCGATCGGCCGTACCCGATCTGGACGCGGCGCGCCGCGACTACGCGGCCCTGTGCGCCCGGGGGCTGAGCCTCGACCTGACCCGCGGCAAGCCGTCGCCCGAGCAGCTCGACCTGTCCGCCGGCCTGCTGCGGCTGCCGGCCGACGGCGACGTGTGCGCGGCCGACGGCACCGACTGCCGCAACTACGGCGGCCTGCTCGGGCTGTCGGAGCTGCGGGCGATCTTCGGCGAGCTGCTGCACATCCCCGCCGACCGGCTCCTGGCCGCCGGCAACGCCAGCCTCACGCTCATGCACGACATCGTGTCGCAGGCGCTGCTGTCGCCCCTGCCCGGGGCCAAGCGGCGGTGGGTGGACGAGCCCGAGGTGCTGTTCCTGTGCCCGGTCCCCGGCTACGACCGGCACTTCGCGATCACCGAGCGGTTCGGCATCGGCATGGTGCCCATCGAGCTGACCGGCGAGGGCCCCGACATGGCCGTCGTCGAGGAGCTGGTCGGGAGCGATCCACGGGTCAAGGGCATGTGGTGCGTGCCCCGCTACAGCAACCCGACGGGTGAGGTCTACAGCGACGAGTGCGTGCGCCGGCTCGCCGCCATGCCGGCGGCCGCCCCCGACTTCCGGCTGATGTGGGACGACGCCTACGCCGTCCATCACCTCACCGACGAGCAGGTGGAGATCCCGCCGATCCTGTCCCTGTGCGAGGAGGCCG
This sequence comes from Actinomycetales bacterium, assembly GCA_044507605.1. Lineage (GTDB taxonomy): Bacteria > Actinomycetota > Actinomycetes > Streptosporangiales > Streptosporangiaceae > Thermopolyspora. Next base: position 15,173 of record JBIQJI010000054.1, read on the forward strand.
GGCATCCCGACCGCGCCTTCGTCTTCGCCTCCACCTCCAAGGTCACGATGGCCGGCTCCGGGGTGTCGTTCGTCGGCTCGTCGCCCGCCAACCTCGACTGGTTCACCGGCCTGCTCGCCAAGCAGACGATCGGCCCCGACAAGGTCAACCAGTTGCGGCACGTCCGGTTCTTCGGCGACGCCGACGGCGTGCGCAGCCACATGGAGCGGCACCGCGAGCTGCTCGCGCCCAAGTTCGCCGCCGTGCACGACGTCCTGTCGGCCGAGCTCGGCCCCTACGGCATCGCCGAGTGGACCACCCCACGGGGCGGATACTTCGTCAGCCTGTACGTGCCCGACGGGTGCGCGCGCGAGGTGGTCCGGCTGGCCAAGGGGGCCGGGGTGGCGCTCACCCCGGCCGGTGCCGCGTTCCCCAAGGGCGACGATCCGCGCGACCGGCACATCCGGCTGGCGCCCAGCTTCCCCTCGATGGCCGAGCTGCGCGAGGCCATGACGGCCGTCACCGTCTGCGTCCGCCTCGCGGTGGCCGAGCGCGCGGCGGCGGGTCAGCGGTAGGCCGCCGCCTGGATGCCGTAGAGGTCGGCGTACAGCCCGCCCGCCGCGATCAGCTCGTCGTGCGTGCCGGCCTCGCGCACGGCTCCGTCGGCGACCACCACGATCAGGTCGGCCATGCGCACGGCCGAGAAGCGGTGGGAGATCAGCACGGTGATCGCCCCGGTGCGGCGTGCCGCCCGCGCCGCACCGGCCGCGTACTCCTCGAACAGGCGGTGCTCGGCGGCGGCGTCCAGCGCCGCGGTCGGCTCGTCGAGGACCAGCAGCAGCGGGGCCGATCGCATCATCGTCCGGCCGAGGGCGAGCTGCTGCCACTGGCCGCCCGACAGCTCGACGCCGTCCGGGTGGCTCTTGCCCAGCCGGGTGGCCAGGCCGTCGGGCAGGGCCCGCAGCACCGCGTCGGCCCGGGCCCGGCGCAGCGCGCCGCGCACCGCGTCCGCCTCCGCCAGCCGCGGCAGGTCGCCGACGCCCACGGTCTCCTGGGCGGTGAACTCGAACCGGGCGAAGTCCTGGAACCCCGCGGCGATCCGGCTCCGCCATCGCGCCGGGTCGATGTCACGCAGGTCGCGGCCGTCGACGAGGATGCGGCCGGCCGACGGGTCGTACATGCGGCACAGCAGCTTGACCAGGGTGGTCTTGCCGGCGCCGTTCTCGCCGACGATCGCCACCGTGCCGCCCGCCGGTAGCCGCAGGTTCACGTCCGCGATGGCGAACCGGTCGGTGCCGGCGTAGCGGAAGGCGACGTTCCGGAACTCCACGCCGGTGCGCAGCACCGCCGGGGCGGGGTCGCCGGGCGGCGCCACGGGCCCGGTCCGGTCGCTCATGCGCCGCACCCGGCGCAGCCGGGAGAAGGCCCGGGCGGTCCGCTGCAACTGCTGGAACAGCGTCACCGCCTCCGCCACCTGCTGGTTGACCTGCGCGGCCAGCACCACGGCCAGGACGGCGTCGCCCACGCTCGCCGACCCGCCGATCACGGTGCGGATCGTGACGTACAGGCCCGCGGCGTAGCCGAGCGCGAACACCAGCTGCCCGGCGGTCTGCTCCAGCCCGGCGCCCAGCTGCGCGCGGGCCAGGATCCGGTCGGCGCTCGCCCAGGACCGCCGGTGCCGGGCCCGGATCTCGCCGCGCAGCCGCAGGGTGCGCAGCTCCTTCGCCGTGGCCGCCGTCGTGGCGAGCCGGAGCAGGTGGTCCGCCGACCGGGTGGCGGGTGCGCTGCGCCGCCTGGCGGCGTCCAGCCGGGCCTGGGCGCGCCGCGCCGCCCACAGCGAGGGGACGGCCAGCAGCGGCAGCGCCAGCAGCGCAGGGGACGCGAACGCCAGCAGCACCGCCGTCAGCACCATCGAGACGGCCAGGGAGAGCCCCGCGAGCGCGGCCTGCAGACCTTCCCCGACGCGCTGCATCTCCTGCCGGAGCACGACGAACTCGTCGGCGAACGCCGGGTCCTCCTGATGTTCCAGGAACGGCGTGCCGTTGGCCAGGTCGATCAGCCGATCGTCCATGTCGAGGACGTTCAGCTCCGAGATCTCGAAGTACGCGATATGGGCGAAGTGCGCGAAGGTCAGCGCGCCGAGCGCGCAGAGCGCCACCAGCACGCCGTACAGGGCCGCCTGCCGGCCCCGGCCGTCGAGGGCGGCGTCGGTCAGGTGCTTGAGCGACAGGGCGCCCAGCGGCGCGGCCAGCGCGTTTCCCGCCATCAGCAGCGCGGCGACCAGCAGCTTGCGCGGGTCCTGCCGCCACGACAGGGCCAGCAGCTCAGCGATCCGGTGCGGCATCGAGGCCCCCCTCACTCGCGAACCGCTCGGCCTGCAGCCGGAACAGCCGCGCGTAACGTCCGTCCAACGCGATCAGCTCGTCGTGGCTCCCGGACTCCACGACCCGTCCGCCGTCCAGGACCACGATCCGGTCGGCGCAGCGCACGCTGGAGAAGCGGTGCGAGATCAGCAGGCCGGTGCGGCCCCGCGTGAGGTCGCGGAACCGGGCGAAGAACTCCGCCTCCGTGCGGATGTCCAGCGCCGAGGTCGGCTCGTCCAGGATGAGCACGGACGCCCCCCGCCCCAGCGCGAGCATGGCGCGGGCGAGCGCGATGCGCTGCCACTGACCTCCCGACAGGTCGACTCCGCCCGGGTAGTGCCGGGACAGCGTCGTGTCCAGCCCTTCCGGCAGCCGGCTCAGCGCGGGCCAGACCCCCGCCTCCCGGGCCGCCGCCCGAATCGCGTCGTCGTCGTCCAGCGCCTCCACCGCCCCGAACCCGATGTTGGCGCGCGCCGTCAGCTCGTACCGGGTGAAGTCCTGGAACACGACGGCCAGCCGCCGCCACCACTCCTCGATGGGCGGCTCGCCGATGTCGCGCCCGTCGGCCAGGATGGCGCCCGACTCCGGCTGGTACAGCCGGGCCAGCAGCTTCACCAGCGTGGTCTTGCCGGCCCCGTTGACCCCGACCAGGGCGGTGCACAGCCCCGGCTCCAGCGTCAGGTCGAGCCGGTCGAAGACGGGCCGGTCGGCGCCCGGGTACCGGAAGGTGAGGCCGCGGAACTCGATGCGGGGCGGCCCGGTCGCCGCCACGGGGGCCGGGGCGACCGGAGCCCGTGGCGGGGGCGCCTCCGGCGCGCCCGCCACGACCTGCTCGAAGCGGGCGATGGCATCGGCCGCGTTCATGCCGTACTGGGTCTGGGTGTCCGACTCGGGGTAGAAGTCGCCCAGCCGGATCACGGCCAGCACGGCCTGGGCGGCCAGCGACAGCCCGGTGATCGACACCTCGCCGCGGGCGGCGGCCCCGCCCAGGCCCGCGAAGACGAGCCCGCCCGCCACCAGCCCGACCGCGAGATAGCCGAGGTACGGCGCCAGGTAGATGCGGCGACGGGCCCGCCAGACCGGCATGAGCGCGCGCATCTGCACCGACCGGTACCGCCGCGCCAGCCACCCGGTCAGGCCGAAGACGCGCAGCTCCTTGGCCGCCTGGTCGCCGGTCGCCACGTCCCGCACGTACGCCGCCTCCCGCCGGATCGGCGTCACCTCGCGGATCACCCGGGCGTACCGGCGCAGCCCGCCGCGCTGCCCGATCCGGAACAGGATCGCCGTCACGGCGATCGCCGCCGCGGCCGCCCACGAGAACATCACGCCGAGCACCACGCAAAAGCCGGCCATCTGCACGTAGCGGGCGAGGAGGGCGAGCAGCCCCGCGTAGGCTGCCCCCGGGGTGCGGAAGGCGAAGTCCAGCTCCCGCGACGCCTCCTCCAGCAGGTCGAGGACCTTGGGGTCCTCCAGGGCGGCCAGGTCGGTGCGGCTCAGCGACGCGGCGATCAGCCGGTCGCGCATCGCGCCGTCCACGCGCCGGGCGAGGATCTCGCCGAGCATGGTCTGCACGGGCTCCATCAGCTGCCGGCCGACCAGCGCGCAGGTGGCGAGCGCCAGCCAGGTCAGCAGGGCGCGCGCGGGCTCCGAGCGCGCGCCCTGGCCGATCGCCGCAGGCATCTCGCCCAGGGCCAGGCTGATGAACACGGCGAACCCCACCGGGAGCAGGCCGCGCAGCACGCTGACGGCCGCCGTGACGAGCGACAGCGGCCATCCGGCCACGGGCAGCAGCGCCGCGATCCGCCAGCGCTGCCGCACCGCCTCGTCGCCCCAGTTCCGGACGGACCGGGCCACAGTGGTGTTGATCATTTGGCTCCGATGAGGACGGGGACGGCTCCGATGAGGACGGGGACAAGGGTGGTCAGCCGAAGAGCGCCGCGCTCAGGTCGTCATCCAGGTGAAGATCGGCACGGCAGCGGGCCACCGACTCCCGGTACCGATCCCGCACCAGGTCGGCCACGGCCCGGTCCGCGGATGTCAGCTCGCCGAGCTCGCGCCTGCGGTACCGGTACTCCTGCTCGTTGCCGTGCAGACCGGGCACCACGTACGCCTCCGGCTCGACCGGGTAGCGGATGCGGGCGTCGGCGGAGTTCAGGTCGCCGGCCGCGCCCCAGTCGGTGAGGATCGCCGGGTCGTACCGGTCGGCCGCCCCGATCCGTTCGAACAGCCGGGGCACGACGTCCTCGGGCCGCTTGCTCGCCTCGTACGGGAAGTGCGTCGTGGCGACCCCGGCCTCGTCCGCGAACGCGCGCATGCGCACGTAGTTGGCGGTGGACAGGCGGAAGTTCGCCACCACCCGGTCGCGGCCGATCCGCGACGCCCACTTGGCCAGCCACGAGTCCAGGCAGGCGGCCGGGTCGCGGTCCAGCACCAGCAGGTGCAGCCGCTCGGCCGGCCAGCCCGCCTCCAGCAGGCAGTGGACCGGGTTGAACAGGCACTCGTACGTCACGTACGGGCCGGCCATCTCCTTGGCGAACAGCACCGGCTCGCCGACCGGCAGCCGCCACGGCTCGCCCGTACCGCCGCTCAGCACGAACCGGGCGATGGTCTTGACCGGCTGGTAGTAGGCGGGGATCCCGGCCACGCCGAACAGGTTGGTGATCGCGGTGGACCCGACACGGCACCGTCCCCACCCGACGATCAGCCGGGGGAAGTCGCCCGGGGCCAGGCCGGCGAACCCGGCCCGCAGGGTGGCGGTCACGGCCTCGGTCACCTCCCGCGCGGTGACGGCGCGCACCTGGTACCTGCCGTCCGGCGGGAGCTCGATGTCCCACAGCTCGGGCGCGCCGGCGGTGAGCAGGTCGTCGAGTGAGGCGGACACGGTGGTCATGGGCAGGCTCCGTTTCTCGTCGGGGTCGCGGCGGGGACGTCCTCGGCGCCGGACGCGAGGCCGAGCAGGGCCGGCAGCTCGGCCATGTCGACCCGCCGCTCGCGGGCCTCGGTGAGGACGGTCCGCAGCCCGGTCAGGACCCGTGGGATGTCATCGGGCGCGATCAGGGCGGTGTCGGCGAGCAGGGACACCTCACAGCGGCCACCGCGCTGCGCCAGCCCCAGGCAGAACGTCATGTCGTGCCGGTCGAAACCGCGGGTGAGGGCGGGCGGGGTGCCGGGCCGCGGCCGGGCCGGGACCTCCCAGTCGCGGCCCAGCCGCCCGTCGTTGAAGTAACCCGACAGGTCGACCGGGTGCCGGCGGTCCGGCCGCGCCTCGTCCCGGACCGCCGCCAGCGCCTGCGGATCGTACTGGGCGTGGAAGTAGGCGGTGGTCGCCTCCCGGTACACCTCCCGCACGGCGGAGTCCAGGTCGGTCGCCGGGACGGGCAGCACGAGCAGGCCGTCCTGCGCGGCGGCCGCCAGCAGCCGCCGCTGCCGCTGGGTGGAGCGGTTCGCCGCGATGAGCTGCATCGCGACCGTGGCGTGGCCGCGCAGGATGCCCAGCGTCGCGGCGGCCAGGGTCAGCAGCACCGTGGAGCTGGACGTCCCGGTGCGTTTCGCCACCGCCATCGAGGCCAGGGCGATCTCGTCGGAGCAGTACGCCCAGCGCTGCACCCGCGGCTCGCCGAGGGTGCGGCGGGGCGGCGGGGACGGTGCGTCGGGCACCGTCGCCAGTCTGGCCCGCCAGAACGCCAGCGCCTTGGCGCCCTGCCGCCTGCCCCGCTCCGACCTCTCGTAGGCCGCCTGGTCCAGGGGCTGCCAGTCCGCCGGCAGGTCGGCCGGCGCGCCGGCCGCGATCGCGCCCAGCGCGGCCCGCAGCCGCTCGACCGCCCAGCCGTCGACGGCCACGTGCGACGCGGCGACGGCGACGGCACGCACCCGGCCGTCCCGGCAGACCAGGGCGAGCCGTACCGGCCACTCCCGGTCCAGCCGGAACGGCTCCCGCGCCAGCCGCTCGGCGTGCTCCTCGGCGACCCGCGCGGGGTCGGCGTCGCCGGCCTCCACGACCTCGACCGTGTACTCGCCCTCGGCGGCCACGACCTGGCGGGGGCCGTCGGGCCCCTCCACGAAACGGGTCCGAAGCACGTGCTGCTCCTCGATCAGCCGCCGCAACGGGGCGCCGAGCTCGGCGGGGCCGAGCGCGCCCTCGTCCGGCACGGCCACCCGTTGGACGTTGAACGCGGCCGACGCGTCCCCGAACCACTTCAGCGCGCTCCAGATGTGCAGCTGACCCCAGGTCAGCGGCCCCTCGCCCGGCTCGGCCCGGAACGCGACCCGCAGCGCCGTACCGGTCATGACGGCACCGCGCTGCCCTGGGCGAGCTCGGCGAGGCGGCGGGGGGTCCGCCGGTCGAAGAACTCGCCGATGTCGATCTCGACGTCCAGCTCCTCGTCGGCCGCGTTGACCAGCTCCACCACGCTCAACGAGTCGCCGCCGAGATCGAAGAAGTCGTCGTCGGCCCCGACGATCTCCAGTTGCAGCACCCGGGCGAACAGGGCGCACAACGCGCGCTCCGCCTGCGTCGCGGGCGCGGAGTACGGGCCCGCGGCCGCCGGGCGGATCGCCGGCACGTGCGGCAGGCGGGCGTAGTCGACCTTCCCGTTGGGCGTCAGCGGGAACTGGGAGACGGCGACGAAGCGGGACGGGACCGAGGCCTCCGGCAGCTCCAGCTCCAGCCGGGAGCGCAGGTCGTCCGGGGTGACCGCCCGGCCCGGCGCCGGCCGCACGTACGCCGTGAGCCGGTGCCCGCCGCCCTCGGCCGGCGTCGCGAGGGCGACGGCCTCGCCGACGCCCGGGCAGCGCCGCAGGGCCTCCTCGACGACCGGGAGCGACACCCGCTGCCCCCTGATCTTGACCTGGCGGTCGGCGCGGCCCAGCACCTCGATCGTGCCGTCGGGGGACATGCGGGCGATGTCGCCGCTGTGCAGCAGCCGTTCGCCGGGCCCGCCCCAGGGGTGCGGGGTCCAGCGCTCGGCGGTGAGCGCCGGCCGCCCGTGGTACCCGGCGGCGAGGACCTCTCCCGCGATGCACAGCTCGCCGGGCTCCCCGAAGGGCACCCGCTCGCCGTCGGGACCGAGGATGTGCACCTCGGCGTTGCTGATCGGCCGCCCCACGGGCAGCAGCGCGCCCAGCGTCGCGTCGTCGCCGATCCAGTGCCAGGTGCAGCCGCACGTCTCGCTCATCCCGTAGTGGTTCGCGAACCGGGCACCGGGACTGCCGACGATCCAGTCGGCGAACTCCTGCGTCAGGTAGAGCGGCTCACTGCCGATCATGACCAGCCGGGCCATGCCGTCGACGTCGCCGAGGGAGGTGAGCGCCCGCACGTGCGACGGGGTGAGCTTGAGGAAACCGCAGGGGCCGCCACGGGCCAGTGCGGCCAGCCGGTCGAACCCGACGGGCTCGGGCGCCACCTCCAGCTCCCACTCCGCCGCCAGGGCGGTGAACAGCGTCATCACCGAGCCGACGAAGTACAGCGGGGCGTGCAGCAGCGCCCGCTCTCCCGGCCGCAGCGCGAACTCCTCCGCGCACCAGCGGACGTAGTTGACGAGCTGGCCGTGGGTGCCGATGACGCCCTTGGGCGGCCCGGTGGTGCCGGAGGTGTACATCACGTACGCGGGGTCGGCGCCGCGAGGCGCCGGTGGCGGGGCCGGGGGCTCGGCGCCGGGCCCGTCGTGTGCTCCGTCCAGCTCGGCGGCGTGGAGCACCGGCCCCTGGTAGCCGTCCAGGAGCGCCCGGCCCCGGTCATCGGTGATCACCAGCGGATCCCCCGCGTCGCCGAGGATGGTCCGCAGCCGCGCGGGCGGGTCGGCCATGGCGAGCGGCAGGTAGGGGGAACCCGCGCGCAGCACGGCGACGATGGCGGCCACCGCGGTCGCCGACCTGGGGAGCAGGACGGCGACCGGCCGCCGGTGCCGCGCGCCGGCCCGGATCAGGGCGTCCGCCCAGCGGCGGGTGCGGTCCGCCAGCTCGGCCCGGGTGACGACCTCGTCGCCGTACCGTATCGCCACCTGCCGGGGCCGCCGGGCGCAGCACTCCTCGATCAGCGTGTGCACGCCCACGTCGGGGATCGGCGTGCGCGCACCGCGGGCCGAGGACACCTCGGGGTGCACCTCGGCGACGGAGGGCGTGGTGACGGCCGCGGTCCGGGCCGCGGCGGCGGGGGGCGGGGCCGACAGGTCCGTCCACAGCCGCTCGATCCGCGCAAGGCACTCGTCCCGTGTGGCCGGCTCGCCGACGGTCAGCCAGCCGGCGGGTGCCGGCGAGCCGGCGGGCCAGATCGAGTACTGGCCGCGATCGTTGATCACAACCTGGTGCACGAGGGGGTCTCCATGTCTCCGGTGACGAGGTCCAGGGCGGGGCTCCAGCGCCGGTCGCGGTACCACTGCGCGTCGTACGAGGTGAGGACGGGCGGCGGGAAGCCGCCGGCCTTGGCCCGCCCGGCCACCTCCCGCCAGAACACGTCGACCAGCTCGGAATACCGGGAGGCGGTGCGCAGGTCGGCCAGCGTGAAAGGTTCGCCGGCCATTCGGACCACGCGAATGTCATAACAGCCGCGATAGGCGGCTCCGTCGGGCGCGAAGGCGGGCAGCCACATCGCCGCGCCGGGCGCGCGGAGCGTGAAACGTACGCGCGCGGTGGTATGGCCGCCGTGGCGCAGGTCGCCCCATTCACCGATATCCGGGACCAGGGGCGGAAAGAAATAGTGCCGCTGCTGCGGGATCTGTTGCCGGTCGAAGTTACCCGGAATGAAATGCCAGCGATTATACATCATGCGCTGGGCGACCTGCCACAGAATTTCGAAGAGCTCCGGCGCGGGGGTCTCCTGGGCGAGCTCGGGACTGGGCACGACACAGCAGAAGAAGTCCGGCTTGCGCAGCTCGAAAATTTCACCCGGATAATTCTGCGGGACCGCGAGGCGACTCAGGTCGCGTATTCCGCTGGACATCGCGTAGTCTCCGCCGGTGGCCACCGCGGCGCCGAGCACGATGGCGTTCAGCGTCTCTTCCATCGCGGTGGTGTCGGCGTCGAGCACCGCGATCTCGACCGCCCGGCCGGCCAGCTCGGCCACCAGCTCGCGCGCGTCGGCGTCGGCGGCCGGCGGCCGGCCCAGGTGGCGTTCGGCCAGCGCGGCCAGGACCGGCGGCACCGCCGGCAGGGACCGGTCGGGCGAGTCCCACGGCAGGAGGAACTCGTGCTTGGCGTACGTCAGCCCGTTGACCCGCCTGTACCGGACGAGCCTGCTGTTGTCCACCGCGGCCACCAGGTCGCCCGCGGTCGCCGCGAGGTCCGCCAGGGACATCGTGGCCAGGCCGGCGTCCGCCGGCTCGCCCAGCGCGCGACGGTAGCCGCTGCACAGCCGCAGCAACACCTCGCGCAGGCCCGTCGCGCTGAGCTGACGCCCGTTGAACTCCTCGAAGCGCACGGCGCGGCCGGTGCGGAACAGCAGGTGCGCGGCCGCCACGAACAGCCGCTCCTCCGCGGTCCACTCGGCGAGGGGCCGGTCGCGCAGGGCGGGCAACAGACCGCCTTTGATCAGGGTCGACGAGCCGGAGTCGGACCGGGAGAATATCGTGCGGCCGATGTAGACGAAGACGGTCTCGACGCGCTCCACCCAGTCGATCACCTGCTCCAGCTTCCGCCCGAGCACGCCTTCGTCCTGCCAGCGCGTGAGCAGCGCGTCGAGCTCGGCCCGTCCGTGCTCCTCCAGTGCCTGCTCGGCGGCCGCCTCCTCCTCGACGCGGTCGGTGAGCCAGCCGGGCAGGGCGATCCCGGCGACGACGTCCTCGGGGACGTGCGGGTCGTCCCGGCCGGTCTCGTGCAGCGACATCCGGCCGAGCGGGGAGTGCGCCACGATCACGTTACAGGCCTCGAACTCCGGGTCGAGCGGGTCGACCAGCCGCAGTTCCCGCCCCAGCGTGTGCTGGAAAATCAGCCGTTCTCTTATCGTCAGGCCGCCGATCGCCGACCGGAACGGCAGCCTCCCGGCCAGGGTGAGCAGTCGGAGCAAACCATTGCCGGCCGCGCCGGAGAACAGGATCGAAGGGTCGCGTACGCTTTTCAGGTAGGTCTGCCATACGTCACGCTTAGTGATTTTTACCATTGCTCGTCTCCCGGTACCAAGAGTGGGTTCCGGCACGGCGGGTAACGCGGCCGGAACCGATGGAACAGCGGGTGTGCCAGACCGGATGGGGAGGGGCGCACATCGGCCCTTGTGCAGAATAGAGCAATAATGGGAGCGCTCCCGTTCGCGACTGATGATCGCATTCTGGTAACCGGTCTGTCAACACCTTTAGTTTGTATTTCAACGATCCCGAAAAGCGTGCTGTCAAGGAACTCGCCGTGTCGAAAAGGGGCGTCGCGAGCCGGTGGCGAGGGGTGGGGAAAAGCGGCGCCGGCGGGCCGGGGCGGTTATCGGCAAGGCGGCGCGCGGGTCGGAACGGCGCGGCACGGGGCGGGACCGACGAGTGGGATAGCCTGTCCCACAGCGGTACCGAACATTATTCGGAAAGGTGGCGGGCATGCGGATCGGGATGGCGCTGGACTACGCCGGCGGCTTCAAGGAGACCGTGGCGGAGCTGGCGGACTACGAGAAGGCCGGACTCGACATCGTCTTCGTGGCCGAGGCGTACAGTTTCGACGCGGTCAGCCAGCTGGGGTACATCGCCGCCAGGACCGAGCGGGTGCGGATCGCCTCCGGCATCCTGCCCATCTACTCGCGCACCCCCACCCTGCTGGCCATGACCGCCGCGGGCCTCGACTACGTGTCCGATGGCCGGTTCATCCTCGGCCTCGGCGCGTCGGGGCCGCAGGTCATCGAGGGCTTTCACGGCGTGCCGTACACCGCGCCGCTGGGCCGCACCCGCGAGATCGTCGAGATCTGCCGGCTGGTGTGGCGGCGTGAGCCGGTGCGCTACGAGGGCGTCCACTACACGCTGCCGCTGCCGGCCGATCAGGGCACCGGTCTCGGCAAGCCGCTCAAGCTGATCAACCACCCGGTGCGGCCGCGTGTGCCGATCTTCCTCGCCGCGATCGGCCCGAGGAACGTCGAGCTGACGGCCGAGATCGCGGAGGGCTGGGAGCCGATCTTCTTCCTGCCCGAGAAGGCCGCCGACGTCTGGGGCCGCTCGCTCGCCGCCGGCCGGGCCCGCCGCGACCCCGGGCTCGGCGAGCTCGACATCGTCGCCCAGGCGCCGCTGGCCATCGGCGACGACGTCGCGGATCTCGTCGACCTCTCCCGGCCGCTGCTCGCCCTCTACATCGGCGGCATGGGCGCCAAGGGCCGCAACTTCTACACCGAGCTGGCCCGCCGGTACGGCTACGAGAGCGCGGCCGAGCGCATCCAGGACCTCTACCTGTCGGGTCACAAGGACGAGGCCGCCGCGCAGGTGCCGCGCGAGCTGCTGGAGCGCACCTCGCTGATCGGCCCGGAGGGGCATGTGCGGGAGCGCATCGCCGCCCTGCGCGAGGCGGGGGTGACGACGCTGAACGTGCGGCCGCTGGCCCGCACGCACGAGGACCGGGTCCGGCTCATCGAGAGGGTGCGCGATCTGGCGTCCTGACCGAGTCGGGGCGGCGGGCCTCGCCGAGTGATTTGTCGCTTTTGTGCATGTATATTAGCTGCTTATGTGCATCATGCATGCTTAATTGATCACTTGGGGGGCCTTTGACGGCGGAAACGGCGCCTCGCACGACGCACTCTGGCGACCATCGGCGGGAGTACGATCACCGCGAGATCATGACGATCATGTACGGGCTCATGCTGGCCCTGCTGACGTCGATGATCTCGACCTCGGTCATCGGCACGGCACTGCCCACGATCGTGGGCGAGCTCGGCGGCCAGGAACAGCTCTCGTGGGTGGCCGGCGCCACCCTGCTGACGATGACCGTCTCAACCCCGCTGTGGGGCAAGCTCTCGGACCTGTTCGGGCGCAAGCACATGTTCCAGCTCTCCCTGCTGCTGTTCGTGGCGGCCTCGGTCGTCGCCGGCCTGTCGCTGAACATGGCGATGCTGATCGGCGGGCGGGCCGTCCAGGGCATCGGCGCCGGCGGGCTGTCCGCCCTCACCCAGGTCATCCTCGGCGACATCGTCGAGCCGAGGGAGCGGGGCCGCTACTCCGGCTACATCGGCGCCGTCTTCGGCGTGTCCACCGTCGCCGGGCCGCTGCTCGGCGGGTTCATCGTCGACGCCGACTGGCTCGGCTGGCGCTGGTGCTTCTACGTCTGCGTGCCGGTCGCCGTGATCGCGTTCGCGGTCATCCAGCGGGTGCTGCGGCTGGAGCACGTCAGACGCGACGCCCGCATCGACTGGTGGGGCGCGTTCACCGTCACCGGCGGCGCGGCCACGCTGATGCTGCTGCTGTCGCTCGGCGGACATGAGTTCGCGTGGCGTTCCGGCTGGACGTACGGGCTGCTCGCGCTGAGCGTGGCGTTCTTCGGTTTCGCGGTGGCGGCGGAGCGGCGCGCGGCGGCGCCGATTCTGCCGCCGCGGCTGTTCCGCGACCGGACCTTCGTGCTGGCCGCCACCGCCTCGATGCTCGTCGGCGTCGCCATGTTCGGCGCGATGATCTACCTGCCGCAGTACCTGCAGATCGTCAAGGGCATGTCCCCGACGGCGTCCGGGCTGATGACCCTGCCCATGGTCCTCGGCCTGTTCGTCGCCTCGATCTCCTCCGGCCGCATCGTCACCCACACCGGCAAGTGGAAGAAGTTCCCGCTGGCCGGGCTGCTGCTGGTCGCCCTCGCGCTGGGTCTGCTGTCGCGGCTCGGAGTGCACTCGTCGAACGTGACGGTCGGCGTCGACATCGCCATCCTCGGCATCGGGCTCGGCCTCACCATGCAGATGCTCATCCTCGCCACCCAGAACGCCGTGCGGGCGCGCGACATGGCCGTGAGCACCTCGGGCGTCTCGTTCTTCCGCAGCCTCGGCGGCGCCGTCGGCGTGGCGGCGTTCGGCGCGATCCTCACCTGCTGGCCACGGCCCACGTCCGCCCGCCCGCCGGCGGCGTGGCCCTCGGCTCGCCCGAGGCCATCGGGCAGCTGCCCCCGGCGATCCGGGCCGTCGTCGTCCAGGCGTTCGCCGACGCCATGCAGACGGTGTTCCTCGTCGCCGTCCCGGCCGCCCTGCTCGGCTGGTGCGCCGTGCTCGGCCTGCGCGAGCTGAGGCTGCGCACCCGCGCCGACCGCGCCGAGGCGACCCAGGCCGCCCAGCAGGGCTAGCGGCGCTCAGGGGGAGACGGCCGGCGCGTAGAGCGCGGTCGCGGCGAAGTCCAGCGCCGGCTCGGCGGTCTGCCAGGAGCGGACGTCGTCCACGAAACGGGCGCCGTGCCCGGTGAACGCGGCGTACCGGTCGGACCCGCCGGGCGGGCAGCGCCGCATCCCGCCGGCCGGGTCGTCGAGCCCGCCGGCGAACACATCGGTGCCGTTCGGCCCGTTGACGACCGCGCCGGTGAGGACCCGCTCGTACGGCGGCCGTCGTACAGTCGGGGGCATGGCTCTCGCCCACGACCACGCCGGCCGCCGGGCCCGGCTCGCCGCCAGGTACGCCGCCGAGGGCGTCGACGCGCTGCTGGTCACCACGCCCGCGAACGTCCGGTACCTGACGGGGCTGGTCAGCAGCAACGCCGCCGCGCTCGTGCGGGCCGACGGCACGGCGACCCTCGCCACCGACTCCCGCTACATCGAGACCGCCGGCCGGGTGTGCGGGGGCGACGACGGGGTCGAGGTGGTCGAGGAGCGGGACGTGATCGCCGCCCTGGCCGGGCGCGTGCCGCACGACCGGCTCGGCTTCGAGTCGCACCATCTGCCCGTCGCGGAGTACCTGCGGCTCGGCGGCGCGATGGTGCCTCTCGGGCCGCTCGTCGAGGAGGTGCGCATGGTGAAGGACGACGCGGAGCTCGCCGCGCTGCGCACCGCGTGCGAGATCACCGACCGGGTGTTCGCCGCGGTCGTCGAGACGATCCGCCCCGGCGTGACCGAGCGGGAGATCGCCCGCGCGCTGGAGCGGCTGATGGCCGAGCACGGCGCCGAGAAACCGGCCTTCGACTCGATCGTCGCGAGCGGCCCCAACGGGTCCATCCCGCACCACGAGCCCGCCGACCGGCCGGTGGAGCGCGGCGACCTGGTCACGCTGGACTTCGGCGCCCGTTACGCCGGCTACCACGCCGACATGACCCGCACGGTCGCCGTCGGCGAGCCGGCCGCCTGGCAGCGCGACCTGTACGACCTGGTGCGCCGCGCCCAGCGGGCCGGCCGCCACGCCCTGCGCCCGGGCGCCGATCTGCGCACGGTCGACGCCGCCGCGCGCGGCCTCATCGCCGAGGCCGGCCACGGAGGTCACTTCGAGCACGGTCTCGGGCACGGAGTGGGGCTCGACATCCACGAGCTGCCGTTCCTCGGCCCCGCGAAGGCCGGTAAACTAAAGGATCGAGTTCCGATCACCGTCGAGCCGGGCGTGTATCTGCCGGGCCGGGGGGGCGTCCGGATCGAGGACACCCTCGTGACGACTGACGACGGACCGGAGCTTCTCACTTGCACGACCAAGGAGCTGCTGGTCCTGTGATATGGGCCTGCGGCCGCTCCGACTCGATCCGGCGCAACCACCCAGGAGACTCCAGTGGCGACGACGAACGACCTCAAGAACGGCATGGTGCTCAAACTCGACGGCGGCGAACTGTGGTCGGTCGTGGAGTTCCAGCACGTCAAGCCAGGCAAGGGCGGCGCGTTCGTCCGTACGAAGCTGAAGAACGTCCTGTCGGGCAAGGTCGTCGACAAGACCTTCAACGCCGGTGTCAAGGTGGAGGTCGCCAACGTCGACAAGCGCGACATGCAGTACTCCTACTCCGAAGGCGGCGACTTCGTGTTCATGGACACCGAGACCTACGACATGGTCACCGTGCCCAGGGCCACGGTCGGCTCCGCCGCCAACTACATGCTCGAGAACACCACGGCCACCGTGGCGTTCAACGAGGGCAACCCGCTGTACGTCGAGCTGCCGGCCGCGGTCGAGCTGACCATCCGCGAGACCGAGCCCGGGCTGCAGGGCGACCGCTCCACCGGCGGCACCAAGCCCGCGACCCTAGAGACCGGCGCCGAGATCAAGGTGCCGCTGTTCATCACCACCGGTGAGAAGGTCAAGGTCGACACTCGCACCGGCGAGTACCTCGGCCGGGCCTGAGGTGACCGCTCGGGGGAAGGCGCGCCGCCGCGCGCTGGACATCCTGTTCGAGGCGGAGCTGCGTGGCGAGGATCCGGCCGGGATCCTCACCGAGCGGTACGAACGGGCCGAGCCGCCCGTCAACGAGTACACCTCCACCCTGGTCGAGGGCGTCGTACGGCACGCCGCGCGCATCGACGAGCTGATCTCGACGTACGCCGAGGGCTGGACCCTCGACCGCATGCCGGCCGTCGACCGCAACATCCTGCGCGCCGGCACCTACGAGCTGCTGTGGTCGACGGAGGTGCCCGAGGGCGTCGTGATCAGCGAGTGGGTGCATCTCGCGGGGGAGCTGTCCACCGACGAGTCCCCCCAGTTCGTCAACGGCCTGCTCGCGCGGTTCAAGGAGCTCAAGCCGTCGCTGGCGCTGTGACGTCGCAGGGCGCGTAGGCTGGTCGGACATCAGGGCCCGGGCCGGGGGCGGGGGTTCTCAGGGCGGGCTCCGGAGGCAGGAGGCGATCCGAAGGTGCGTGGCCACTCACTGACGACGACGGCACCCGACGTCCGCACGGCCGTCGTGTGGGACTCGCTGCGCGCGGTGCTCGCCGCGCGTGCGGCGAGCACCGGCCGCGGGGCTCTCGACATCGTCGACGCCGGCGGCGGCACCGGCGGCTTCGCGGTGCCCCTCGCCGAGCTCGGCCACACCGTCACGGTGGTCGATCCCAACCCCGACTCGCTCGCCGCGCTGGAGCGCCGGGCCGATGAGGCGGGGGTGCGGGTCACCGGCATCCAGGGCGACGCCGCCGGCCTGCACGAGCTGCTCCCCGCCTGCTCGGCCGACCTGGTGCTGTGCCACAGCGTGCTCGAGTACGTCGAGGATCCCATCGGGGCGCTGACCGCCGTGGCCGGTCTGCTGCGCCCCGGCGGCGCGGTCAGCGTGCTGACCGCCAACCCGGTGGCGGCGGCGCTGCACCGTGCGCTGGCCGGCCGGTTCGACGAAGCCCGCCACGCCCTGCTCGACCCGCTCGGCCGCTGGGGCGAGCGCGACCCTGCGCCGCGCCGGTTCACCCGCGAGGCCCTGACCGAGCTCATGGCCGCGACCGGCTTCACCGTGGGCGAGACCCAGGGTGTGCGCATCTTCGCCGACCTGGTGCCGAGCCGCCTGGTCGACGGCGAGCCCGGCGCCGCCGAGGCCCTCATCGCGCTGGAGCGGTCGGCCGCCGCCCACCCCGCCCTCCGCGACCTGGCGACGCAGCTCCATCTTCTCGGCCACCGCTGATCGGCCCGTGCACCTGTGTGTCCCCGCGCTGTCGAACGTGCGTTCCCGTAGACTGGGGACGTGTCGCGCAAGCAGATCACCCGTGGTGAGCGGCGCACCCAGGGGGCGGCGGGCGACGATTCGGGGTGCCCGATCCTGCATGTGGGCATGGACGCCTTCTTCGCCAGCGTGGGGCTGCTGGGGCGGGCGGAGCTGAGGGGGACCCCGGTCATCGTCGGGCATCCCGGCGCGAGGGGCGTGGTGCTCAGCGCCACGTACGAAGCGCGGAGCTTCGGGGTGCACTCGGCGATGCCGATGACCCGGGCGCGGCGGCTGTGCCCGCACGCCACGATCATCCCGCCCCGCCACGGCGTCTACTCCGCGGTGTCGCGCGACGTCATGGAGATCTTCCGGGCGATCACCCCCGAAGTGGAGCCGCTGTCGTCCGACGAGGCGTTCCTCGACGTCGGCGGGGCCCGCCGCCGGCTCGGCTCGCCGGCCGCCATCGCCGCGCTGATCCGTGCGCAGGTCGCCGAGCGGCACGGCATCACCTGCTCGGTCGGCGTGGCGCCCAGCAAGTTCGTGGCCAAGCTCGCCTCGCGCGAGTGCAAGCCCGACGGCCTGCTGGTGGTGCCGGCCGACGAGGTGGTGGCGTTCCTGCACCCGCTGCCGGTGGCCGCCCTGTGGGGCGTGGGCGAGCGCACCGAGCAGGCGCTGGTGCGGCTCGGCATCAGGACCGTGGGCGATCTGGCCCGGGTGCCGGTGGCCACGCTGCGGCGCGAGTTCGGTGTCGCGGGGGAGCGGCTGGCCGAGCTGGCGTGGGGCCGCGACGAGCGGCCCGTGTCGGCGTACGTGCCGGACAAGAGCATCGGCAACGAGGTGACCTTCTCCCACGACGTGGCCGACCCCGAGACGATCCGGCGCGAGCTGCTGCGGCTGTCGGAGCGGGTGGCCGAGCGGCTGCGGGCGGGCGGTCACGTGGGCCGCACCGTCAGCGTGAAGCTGCGCCGGGCCGATTTCACCACCATCACCCGTTCGCGCACCCTGCGTGAGCCCACCGATATCGCCCAGGAGATCTATGTCGTGGCGTGTGAGCTGTACGCCTCGGCGGGCCTGGAGCGGGCCCGGCTGCGCCTGGTGGGGGTGCGCGCCGAGAATCTCCGCCCCGCGTCGACCGCCGCCCGCCAGCTCGGCCTGGGGGAGCGGGAGGTCGGCTGGCGGGAGGCCGAGCGCGCGATGGACCTGGCCGCGCGGCGGTTCGGCCCCGGCGTGGTGCGCCCGGCGTCCCTCGTTGTCAGGGGGGATGAGCGGGATCATCCTGAAGTCTGATGGAATGTCACTATGGGGTGCTCATCGAGGTCGAAGCCGGGACGAATGTTTGGTGGAATGGGCGTATGACGTCACCTCCGGTTTGGTCTGCGTTGGACGTTTTCTTTCGTCCGCGTCTACGGCCTCGTATTCTGGGGATAACCGACCGCGAGGTTCGGACACCCCGTGTCGTCCGTTGCCGTCTTCCCCTTAGTGGGGCTGTCCTTGGGAGGCGCCGTGCCGCTCTCTGAGCACGAGCAGCGCTTGCTCGACCAGATCGAGCAGGCGCTCTACGCCGAGGACCCGAAGTGGGCCAACACCGTTCGGACCCGCGATCCGCGCAACCATTACAAGCGTCGTCTGGTCAAGGCCACCATCGGCTTCGTCCTCGGCGTCGTACTGCTGATGGTCGGCGTCGTCTCGCAGATCATCCCGCTCGGCGTCGGTGGTTTCGTGGTCATGCTCGCCGCGTGCTTGTGGGGTCTGTCCAGCTGGAAGCGGATGAACGGGTTCGGGCCCGACTCCGCCGCCCGCCGTCAGCCGGGCGCGCAGGGCGGTGGCCGGCAGAGCGCCCGCCGCACCTTCATGGAACGCATGGAGGAGCGCTGGCGCCGCCGCCACGACGAGCGCTAGCCGGCCGCGCGCCGGCGACGCGCGGCCGGTGACGGGCGTCAGCGGGGGGAGTCCACGAGTTCGCGGTCGTCGGCCGCGGGCTCGTGCGGGCGATGCGGGCGGCGCAGCCGCAGGTTCTCCAGCAGGTCGAAGCCGTCCAGGATCTTGCCGCCCAAGCCGCGCACCCGGGCCAGGGCCGACGGCGGGGCCAGCACCGCCCTGATGCGCCGCCCGAGTGAGACGGTGGCGGCGAGTTCGCGGCGCAGCAGGCGCAGGTCGGCGTGGCTCGGGCCGTCGGCGCCCGGGGTGGGAGCGTAGCGCAGGCGCTCCTCGGCGATGGCGATCCTGGTCACCCCGGCGGCGGCGTCCGTGCCGAGCTCGAACCGCTCCGTGAGGCGCCTGGCCAGCGCCCGGGGGCTCTCCCCGGTGTCCGGGGCCAGGCCGAGGTCGGTGAGCAGGTCGCACAGCTCCGCCCACGCGGTGTGCACGGTCACGCCCCCCGCCCCCGTGGCGGCGCCCCGCAGCAGACGACGCCGCCGCAGCCGGGTGCCGACCCGCCAGGCGGCGGGAATCAGCGCGATGAGCAGCAGCACGCCCGCCGCAATGCCGATCTTGACGGGGAGCGGCATGCTCTCGTCGGTCACTATGGGCGCGAGCCCCTTGTCGGGGTCGTTGAGCCGGGGGTTGCCCCGGTTCCGCTCCGCCGCGTCGCCCGCACCCGCCGAGTCGGGGGCCGCGGACGAGTCGGCCGCGCCGGAGCCGTCATCGTCGTCGGTGGTGGGCGCGGGCGGCCGCGTGTAGCCGGGCACCTGCGCCGTGCCCTGGCCGAGGCTGCCGGCGGGGGTGGGCTCGAACCGCACCCAGCCGGCGCCCTGGAAGTACAGCTCCGGCCAGGCGTGGCTGTCGTGGCTGCGCACCTCGAAGCCGTTGCGCACCGGCGTGCCCCCGGTGTAGCCGATCGCGACCCGGGACGGGATGCCGAGGATCCGCGCCATGATCGCCATGCTGGCGGCGAACTGCTCGCAGTAGCCGGTCTTCTCCCTGATCAGGAAGTCGACCAGGGCCGAGCTGCTCTGCCCCTTGGTGGCCAGGCTGTAGGTGAAGCCGCCGTCCTTGGTGAACCACTCCTGCAGCTTGACCGCCTTGTCGTACGGGCTGTGCGCACCCTTGACCACCACGCGGGTCAGCGCCGTGATCTGCTTCGGCAGATCGCGCGGCAGCCGCAGGTAACGCTCGGTGATCGCGGCCGGTGGCGCCTGGGCGGTGTCGAGGGTGGCCGGCTCGGGCTCGGGCTCCAGGCTGACCGTGGTGTACCGCTTGCCGCGGGCCTCGTCCCGGGTCGAGAAGACCATGAGCGAGTCGCGGTCGGCGCGCCAGTCGCCGTCGATCTCGATCTGCGACGGGGCGTACGGCACGGGCAGGAAGTTCAGCCGGCCGATGTCGTCGCTCATCGTGACCTGGGTGCGCACCATGACGCTGGTGGCGTCCAGCGTGGCGCCCGGGGGAGCGGGCAGCGGCCCCTCCGACACCCTGTCCTCCGGACGGCCCTTCGGGGCCGTCATGCTCCACTCCTGGCCGTCGAACCGGTCCAGGGCCCACAGCCGCATGTAGTGGGGCGCCCGGTCCGAGCTGGTGTACCTCAGCACCGGCACGTTCTGCTGCTGGGAGAGCTGGCCGCGCAGCCCGGCGACCGGGTTGGGGATCGTGATCGTGTTGCCGCCCTTGCCCTTGCCGTCGCCCACGCCGAACCCGAACAGCGGGTGCGGCTGGAGGGTGGGGATCAACGCCGGTACCGCGATCGCCAGCGCGACCGCCGTGAAGCCGATGCGCTTGCCGGACAGCCGGAACTGCTCGTTGTCGGGCCGGATCACCCGCCCGCCGTACCCCTGGCCGCCACCGGACCGCGCGACCCGGCGGACCAGCACCGGACGCCCCCACTGGCCGATGCGTTCGCGGCCGTCGGCGAGCAGCAGGCCGATGTAGCCGAGCGCGCCGATGATGGCGGCCGGCCAGGCCAGCGGGTCGGTGAGCACCGACGCCGGCACGCTGAACAGCGCGAGCAGCGGCAGACCGGCGAGCGCCGCCCGGCGCAGGCGCACCGCGCACAGGTCGACGAGGATCGCCACGATGCCGATGCCCCCGGCCGCCAGCAGGCTGATGCCGGCCTGGTCGGGCACCGGGGCGGCGTACCTCTGGATGGCGGAGAAGCCGTCGGCGAGCAGGTGGCCGAGCAGCGCCACAGCGTCCTTGGTGGGCACCACGCGCCACCAGGTCTCGTCGGCGGCGAACGTGATCGTCAGAAACCAGCCCAGCACGACGAGCTGCGTGATCGGCACGAGACGCCGGTCGACCGCGAAGCGGGACGCCAGCAGCCCCACCCCCGTCACGACGATCACGCAGCCGAGGCCGGCCCAGAACCAGGTGCCCCCGGCGAACAGCGGGTAGAGCGTGATCGAGACGGCCGCGGTGGCAAGGCCCGCGGCGAGCGGCAGTCTCATGCCGCACCTCCGATGGGTACGCCGCCGTCGACCGGGCCCGGGACCGTGGCCGGCCCCCCGGCCGGGCCCGCGCCGGGCCCCGTGACAGTCCCCGCGATCGGGCCGGGCCCGGGCCCGGCCACGGTTCCGGCGGCCAGGCCGCGGTTGCGGCCGGCCTCCGGCCAGACGGCGGCGAGCGGTGTGCCGGCGGCGAGCCGCACGACCCGCCAACCGGCCCCGATCAGGACGGCGGCCGTGGCCGCGTGGGCCGGGTCGGTCTCGCCGCCGAGCCAGGTGGCCACGTCGAGCAGCACGGCCACCCCCGTGGTGTTGCCGTGCCGCACCCTGGCCAGGGCGTGCGCGTCGCCCTCCTCGAGCGCGCCGATGACGGCCACGATGAGCCCGTCGCCGCCGCCCTGCCGCAGCGTGTCCAGTCCGGCCGACAGGGAGCGTACCGGGCTCGGCCGCACCGTCGCGAGATCGTCGAGCAGCGACTGGCCGAACGACTCCTCGGTGAGCGGCCGCACCCCCCGGTCGGTGACCAGACGCAGCCCGAGCCCTTCCTTGGCCAGCTGGACGCCGATGGAGGCCGCCGCCGACACCGCCGTCTCGAACGACGAGCGGGGCCCCTCGCCGCGATGGGCGAGCCGCCGGGTGTCGAGCAGCAGCGCGCCGCGGCTCTGCCACTGCTGCTCCTCGCGGCGCACCATGAGCTCGCCGCGCCGGGCGGTGGACCGCCAGTGCACGCGGCGCAGGTCGTCGCCCTGCCGGTACTCCCGGGGCGCCACGTCGTCGTCGCCCGCCGCCGCCACGCTTCTGGTGCGGCTCTCGCCGCCGCCCGACCACTCGCCCGACAGCCGCACCTGCGGCAGCGCCACGACCTCGGGGGTGACGACCAGCGTGTCGGTGATCGTGAACGACCGGGCGAGCTCCACCAGCCCGAACGGGTCGGTGATGCGCACCGACAGCGGCCCGATGGGGAACTTGCCCCGCAGGTCCGAGCGCACCTTGTAGTCGATTTCGCGGATGCCTCGCGACTCGACGCGGTCGAGCACGAACCGGGGGCGGGCGCCGAGGGCGTACTGGAGGGTGTCCTCCACGAGCAGCAGGCCCGTGGGCAGGCGGGTGACGTTCTCCAGGCGCAGCGTCACCGTGGCCTCACGGCCCACCTCGACGCGCGCGGGGGTCAACCGGCGGGCGCAGCTCAGCCGGTACCTCGTGCGCGCCACCACGAGCGCCGCGAGCAGCGGCAGCGCGATGATCAGGACGCCGACCCGCAGCAGGTCCTGCTCGCCGAACACGAACGCGCACACCAGCGCCGCCACGCCGGAGACCAGGAACGACCGGCCGCGCGCGGTGAGCGCGCCGAGCCCGCTGCTCACCGCCGGGTTCCCTCCGGCACGGGCACGCGGGCGAGCAACCCCGTCACCACCTGTTCGGGCATGCGCCGCTGGCCCTGCGCCTCCAGGCTGGGCAGCAGCCGGTGGGCGAGCACGGGCACCGCGAGGTCCTGCAGGTCGTCGGGGATGACGTAGTCGCGCCCGGCGAGCGCCGCGTGCGCCCTGGCGGCCCGGACCAGCTGCAGCGTGGCGCGCGGCGACGCGCCGAGCCGCAGGTCGGGGGTGGTGCGGGTGGCGGTGGCCAGGTCGATGGCGTAGCGCTTGACCGGCTGGGAGACGTACACGGCGCGCACGGCCTCGATGAGCTCGCGCACCTCGGTGGTGGTGGCGACCGGCTCCAGCTTGTCCAGCGGAGAGGTGGCGCCGTGCACGTCGAGCATCTCCAGCTCGGCGGCCGGCTCGGGGTAGCCCATCGCGATGCGCGCGGTGAACCGGTCGCGCTGCGCCTCGGGCAGGGGATAGGTGCCCTCCATCTCCACGGGGTTCTGCGTGGAGATCACCATGAAGGGCGCGTCGAGCGGGTAGGTGTGCCCGTCGACGGTGACCTGCCGCTCCTCCATGCACTCCAGCAGGGCCGACTGGGTCTTCGGGGAGGCGCGGTTGATCTCGTCGCCGACCACGATGTTGGCGAACACCGGGCCGGGCTTGAACTCGAACTCCCGGGTCTGCTGGTTGTAGGCGCTCACGCCGGTGATGTCGCTCGGCAACAGGTCGGGGGTGAACTGGACGCGGCGCACGGGGCAGTCGATGGAGCGCGCCAGCGCCTTGGCGAGCATCGTCTTGCCGACACCGGGCACGTCCTCGATGAGCAGGTGGCCCTCCGCGAGCAGTACCGTCAAGGTCAGCCTGACGACGTCGCTCTTCCCTTCGATCACCGACTCGATGGCCGCGCGGATGCGATGCGCGGTGGAGACGAGATCGCCGAGCCGATCCCCGACGTCGTGGGTCACTGTCACCGGGCCTCCCCGTTCAGATCCCGCTCTGAAGATCCTCCATTGCGGGGAACTTGCGATTGCTTTTCCATTCTGTGTGCCGACCCTACGACGGCGCGGCGAGTCGCACGACCTTATGGACCTTTTATCCATGTTTGTGGGTAAAGGTGGCGTTAGCTGACCTCCAGAATGAGGAGCATCACGTCGCGCTTGTGTCTCGCCCGCATGCGGATCTGGTGACGTGACCGCCGGGACGCCCCCTGGATTCGCCGGGATACGGACGGCCTGCGGCCGGGACGCCGATCGCGTGACTCCGGGCGGGCCCGATGACCTGCACGAAGACCGATATGACGGGCCGCCGGGGCCGGGCCGCCGGCGGCGCGGACGACGCGGCCGCCCGCCCGGCCGGTCTCCTCCACCGGGCCCGCCGGGAGCGGGACCAGAGGGGCGGGGGAGGCGCGCGGATCGGATGGGACGGCGGAGACCGCCGCCGCGCGCCCGCGACACGCCCGCCCGCGGGCCCCGGGCGCTGCCTCCCCCACTCCGCACCACCGCGACTGACCTGCTGAAACGTGTCGAAATAACGGTTCGGAGACGGTTGGGATCAGTTGACGGTGGGGAGAAGTGGAGTATGGTGGAGCGCAGTGGAGGGCGGGTGCCAAGGCGCTGATGTGCTCCATGAGGCATGGGAGGTGGCGCCGATGTTTCTCGGCACCCATCACCCGCGTCTCGATGACAAGGGACGGCTGTTCCTGCCGGCGAAATACCGCGAGGAGCTGGCGGAGGGTCTGGTGATCACCAAAGGCCAGGAGCGTTGCCTCTACGTCTTTCCAGTGGAGGAGTTCCAGCGCATCACTGAGGCTTTGCGCACCGCGCCGGTGACGGCCAAGGCGGTCCGTGATTACAGCCGCGTCTTCTTCGCCGGGGCATCCGACGAGGTGCCCGACAAGCAGGGCCGCATCACCATTCCGCAGGGCCTGCGCGAGTATGCCGCGCTGCGTCGCGACTGTGTCGTCATCGGTGCCAACACCCGGTTGGAGGTCTGGGACTCCCAGGCCTGGGAGACCTATCTGGCCACGCAGGAGCAGGCGTTCGCCGATCTGTCGGAGGAGGTGCTGCCCGGAGTTCTATGACCATGTGAGCGGATCGCTAGCAGCGGATCAGCGAAAGCCGATCGCGTCGATCTGTCGGTGATGTCGTTCGGCGAGGTCTCCACCCGCTCCTCAGTCGGCCCATTCCGGGCAGGCGAGGCCGACCCGTCAGCTGATGCACCTTCCCCGGTGTCAGGTGGCGGGCGAGAAGTGAGGATGCGGATGGGGACCTGGCCGGGCGATTCAGGACGATTCGGTGGGGACCGACGAGACGACAGACAGTGCGGCGGGTGGGGGCCTGCCTGGGGCGATCCGTTCTCAGACTGAATGCACGAAAGGGGGGGTTGCATGCATATCACGCATACGGAGCAGAACGGGCACGTCCCGGTGATGCTCGACCGCGTGCTGGAGCTGCTGGCCCCCGCGCTCACCGGCCCCGCGCCCGTCCTGGTCGACGCCAACCTCGGCCTGGGCGGCCACGCCGAGGCCCTGCTCGAGGCCCATCCGGCCCTGCGGCTGATCGGCATCGACCGCGACGCGTTCGCCATCGAGCGGTCGGCCGCCCGCCTCGCCCCGTACGCCGAGCGCGTCACGCTGGTGCGGGCCGTCTCCGACGAGCTGCCGGCGGTGCTCGCGCGCGCCGGGCATCCCGAGATCGACGCCGCGCTGTTCGACCTCGGCGTGTCCTCACCGCAGCTCGACGACGCCGGCCGGGGCTTCGCCTACTCCTACGACGCGCCGCTCGACATGCGCATGGACCGCGACCAGGAGCTCACCGCCGAGCGGGTGGTCAACACCTACCCCCCGGCCGAGCTCGCCCGCGTCCTGCGGGTCTACGGCGAGGAGCGGTTCGCCTCGCGCATCGCGCGGCTGATCGACAAGGAGCGGGCGGCGAGCCCGATCACGTCGACCAAGCGGCTCGCCGACATCGTCCGCGCGGCGATACCGGCGGCCACCCGGCGCACGGGCGGCAATCCGGCGAAACGGACTTTTCAGGCACTGCGCATCGAGGTGAACGGTGAGCTGGCGGCGCTCGAACGAGCGCTGCCCGCCGCCCTCGACGCGCTGACCGTCGGCGGGCGCGTCGTCGTGCTCGCCTACCACTCACTTGAGGACCGGCTGACCAAGCAGCTGCTCGCCGCACGCACCAGGGACACCAGCCCCGAGGGACTCCCGGTGCCGCTGCCCGAGCATCGGCCGAGGTTCCGCCTGCTCACCCGGGGAGCCGAGCTGCCCGGTGAGGAGGAGCTGGCCCGCAATCCGCGGGCGGCCTCGGCCCGCCTGCGCGCGGCCGAACGGATCGGGGAGCGATGACGGCCACCACCACGACCACACGCAAGCACACCGGCACGACCACCGGTACGACCACCAGGCACGGACGAGACACCAGGACGACCACGGCGAGAGCACCGAGGACCCAGATGAAGACGGAAACCGAGATCAGGCGGGGGACGACCCGCCGGCGGGCGCCCCAGGTGCCCGCACCGCCCCGTCCTCGCCGGCCGGCCCGCCCCGGCACGACACCACGGCCGGCCGTCCCCACGACGACGGGCCTTCGGACCGTTCCCAAGACGCCCAGGACGACCGGCCCCAAGACGACCGGCCGGCCGGCGGCCCCGGGCAGGGCCCGGGTGCGCCGCGGCCGGCACGGCAGGGCGCCGCGTGCGCCGTTCGTGCTGCTGGTCGTCGGGCTGATGTGCGGCGGCCTGGTCGGCCTGCTGCTGCTCAACACCGTGCTCGCCAAGGACTCCTTCGTGGCCGACCAGCTCCGCGCCGGCAACCAGAAGATCCGGGAGCAGACCGAGGAGGCCAAGACCCAGAACATCCGCGACAACGGCCCCGGCGCGGTCGACGAGCGGGCCCGCAAGCACGGCATGCGTCCCGACCGCTCGGCCCCTCGGTTCGTGACTCCCGCCCCGGTGACGGGCGACTGATCGGCCGCGGGAGCGCCGCATCGAGCAGGCCGAGCAGGCTACAGGCTGAGCAGGACAAGGGAGCACGCGGGTGAGAGACGGCGGCGGCCGGCCCCCCGGACCCGGCCGCGGCGGCGGTCCCGGCTCGGGCCGGCCGGGTTCCGGCAAACCCGGCTCGGGCAAGCCGGGCGCCGGCAGATCGGGCTCCGCGAGACGCGGCCCGCGGCCCACCGGCCGCCCGCAGCGGCCCGACGGCACCGATCGCCCCGCGCGGCCGGTGCCCCGGCCGCGCCCGGCCTCGGGCG
>JBIQJI010000055.1:0-41573 GCA_044507605.1 Actinomycetales bacterium
ACGGTGGCCAGCGGGATGGAGGCGGCCGGGTGGCCTTTGACGTGCACGACGCCGTAGTCGTCGCGGGCGCCCTCGTACGACACCTTGCCGTCGCGGGCGTCGGCGGCCACCAGGGAGGGGGCGCGGTCCAGGGGGCTGCCCCAGCCGCCGCCTCCTGTCGTGCGGATGCGGATGATCTGGTCGGCGCGCACCGGCTCGTTGTCCACAAGGCCGTCCATGTCGCGGAGCGGGGTGCCGTCCTCGGCCATGATGGTCACGCGGAAGGGGCGGCCGGCGCGGCCGCCGTTGACACCCCAGCAGGACAGGATGGAGCGGTCGGCGATGGACATGAAGGACGCGTCGCGCAGCACGCGGATGTGCTTGTCGTAGCCGAGGCCGCCGCGCCGCAGGCCGGGGCCGCCGCTGTCGACGGCCAGGCCGAGGCGTTCCACGCGCAGCGGCCAGCGGGCCTCGGCGAACTCCACCGGGATGTTGCGCGAGTCGGGCACCACGTGGATGGTGTCCTCGCCGTCGGCGTACCAGCGACCGCCGGAGCCGCCGCCGAGCACCTCGCGCATCAGGTACGCCGTGCCGTCGGCCGCCTCGCCGTACACCCCGGTGTAGCGGATGGTCTCCTGGTCGGCCGGCATGCGGCCGCCGGTGGCCTTGGCGAGCACTCCGGCCAGCACGCCGAGCAGGCGCAGGATGACGAACGTGCGGGCGTTGGTGAGGGCGGGGAAGATCGGGGTGAGCAGGGTGCACTTGTCGGGGAAGCGCATCTCGATGAGCGGCACGACGCCTTCGTTGACGTCGAGTTCGGCCATGCGCTCGGGGGTGTCGGCGAGGTTGCGCAGGATGGGGGCCAGCCACTTTTTCAGGAACACGCCGTCGGCGTAGTCGCCGGCGTGGTTGATGGGGCCCTTGGCCTGCGGGGAGGTGCCCGTGAAGTCGATCAGCAGCGGGGCGGGGGCCGTGTGGTCGACCGTCAGGGTGATGCGCTGGGCGTGCAGGCGGGGCGGGTCGACGCCGTCGTGTTCGGCGTAGTCTTCCCAGACGTAGGTGCCTTCGGGGATTCTGGCCAGCAGTTCGCGGCGGAACGTCTCGGTGGTGCCCTCGATGATCGCGTCGAAGCATGCTTCGACGGCGGGGCGGCCGTACCTGGCGAACAGTTCGGCGAGGCGCCGCGCGCCCATCAGGCAGGCCGAGCATTCGGCGTCGAGGTCGCCGGCGAGCGAGTCGGGCATGCGGGTGTTGCGGGTCATGATGCGCAGCGCGGCGTCGTTGGGCACGCCGCGGTCCCAGAGCCTGATCGGGGGCACCATCAGGCCCTCCTCGAAGACGGAGGTCGCGTGCGACGGCATGGAGCCGGGCACGGTGCCGCCGATGTCGTCGTGGTGCCCGAACGCCTGCACGAACGCCACGACCTCGCCCTCGTGGAAGACCGGTACGGTCACGCACAGGTCCGGCAGGTGGCCGATGCCTCCCTCGGAGAGGTAGACGTCGTTGTGGAAGAAGACGTCGCCGGGGTGCATGGTGTCGATCGGGAAGTCGCGCACGACGGGCTGCACCAGCGCGGAGTACGACCGGCCGGTGAGTTTGCGCAGCCGCCGGTCGTGGATGCCGGCCCGGAAGTCGTGGGCGTCGCGGATCATCGGCGAGCGGGCGGTGCGCGCGATCGCCGTCTCGACCTCCTGCTCCACGGAGGCCAGCGTGCCGGTCACGATCTCGGTCAGCACCGGGTCGGCCCCGGCGGCGCGGTTGTCACTCATGGGGGGTGCGCTTCCGGGCGTTCGGGGTGGTGCCGCGGCGGACGACCAGGTTGCCGTAGGGGTCGGTCTCGGCGGTGAAGCCGGGGTGCACCGGCAGGGTCGAGCCGTACTCTTCGATGACGGCGGGGCCGCTGATCACGTCGCCGGGCCGGAGGGTCGCGCGGTCGTGGATCGGGGTGGCCCACCACGGGTCGGGGTGGCCGGGGCCGGGTTCGAAGCAGACCCGGCGGGTGGCGGGACACAGCGGCGGGTCGGCGGCGGTGCGGCGGGGGCGCCGGGCGATGGCCGGGCGCGTGATGGGGCCGATGCCGCAGACGCGCAGGTTGACCCATTCGACGGCGTGCCGGGGGTCGTCGCGGTAGCCGTAGCCGTACAGCCGCTCGTGGGCGTCGTGGAAGGCGGCCACCACGGCGGCGCGCCTGGTTTCGTCGATGGGGCCGGGCGGCGCGGGCACCCGCACCTCGTACGCCTGGCCGTAGTAGCGCAGGTCGGCGCTGCGGACGTAGCAGTGGCGGTCGCGGGGGAAGCCTTCGCGGTCCAGCGCGGCGGCGGCCTCGGCCGTCAGCTCGGCGAAGATCGTTTCTGCCTGGTCGGGCCGCAGGTCGCGGGTGACGAAGGTGCGCACATAGTCGTTTTTGACGTCGACGGTGAGCAGCCCGAACGCCGACACGTTGCCCGGGTCGGGCGGCACGATCGCCGCGGGCAGGCCCAGGACGTCGATCAGGCGGCAGGCGAGCAGCGGCCCGGAGCCGCCGAACGCCACCATCGGGAAGTCGCGAACGTCGAGGCCGCGCCGCACGGTGATCTGGCGGATGGCGTTCGACTGGTTGAAGGCGCTGATTTCGAGGATGCCGGTGGCGGTGCGCTCGGGGGTGAGGCCGAGCCTGCCGGCCAGCGCCTCGATGCCGGCCCGTGCGGCGGCGACGTCGAGGGGGATCTCGCCGCCGAGCAGGTGGGGCGGCACGCGGCCCAGGTAGGCGTGGGCGTCGGTGACGGTCACCTCGGCGCCGCCGCGCCCGTAGCACAGCGGGCCGGGGTCGGCGCCGGCGCTGCGCGGGCCGGTCTTCAGGGTGCCTTCGGCCGAGATCCAGGCGATGGAGCCGCCGCCGGCGCCCACCGTGACGATGTCGATCATGGGGATTTTGCAGGGGTAGCGGCCCACCGAGCCCTCGGTGGTCACCGACGGCTCGCCGTCGATCACCATGGCCACGTCGGTCGAGGTGCCGCCGCCGTCCAGCGTGATCACCGAGGGGTGCCCGGCGGCCGACGCGATCAGCGCCGCGCCGAGCGCGCCCGCCGCCGGCCCCGACAGCACGGTGGTGATCGGCTGCCGCACGACCTCGGCGGCCGACAGCACGCCGCCGTTGCTCTTCATCACCGCGAAGTCCCGCCCGAGCCGGTCGGACAGGCCGGCGATGTAGCGGCGCATGGTCGGTTTGACCGCGGCGTCGACGAGCGTGGTCACCGACCGCTCGTACTCGCGGTATTCGCGCAGCACCTCGCACGACAGCGAGACGACGGCCTCCGGATGCTCCCGCGCCAGCACCTCGCGCATGCGCAGCTCGTGGCGGGGGTCGGCGTAGGAGTGCAGGAAGCACACCCCGATCGTGCCGATGCCGCGCTCCTTGAACCAGCGGGCGACCCGCGCGGCCCCCTCCTCGTCGAACGGGCGCACCTCGCGGCCCAGGTGATCGAGCCGCCCGCCGACCGTCTTCACCAGGTGAACGGGGACGATGCGGGGTGGTTTGACCCAGAAGTAGGAGTTGCCGTAGCCGTCGGGCACGCTCTGGCGGCCGATCTCCAGCACGAACTCGAAACCCTCGGTGGTGATGAACCCGAGCGCGGCGGGACGGTCCTCCAGCAGCTGGTTCGTGGCGACCGTGGTGCCGTGCACGATGCCCGTCACGACCGACGCGTCGGCCGGGCCGGGCGGCGGGTCGCGCAGGGCGGCCAGCACTTTGCGCACCCCGGCCAGGAAGCCGCCGGCGGGGTCGGCGGGAGTCGACGGCGTCTTGGTCGTCACGAGCCGCCCGGTGCGCTCGTCCAGCGCCACCACGTCGGTGAACGTGCCCCCGGTGTCGACCCCGATGCGCACCCGTGGCCGGCCCCGATCGTCGTCCATGCCCCGTGTCTACCGACCCGGCCGGTCGGCCGCAATCGGCGCAGCCTGCCAAGACCGCGCCGCCGCCTCGGCGAACCTTGCCGACGCGCTCGTCATCGATGCCTGCGGCCGGCCCGGCCGAACAGCCAGCCGATGGCGGCCCCGCCGAGGGCGACTCCGGCGCCCATGCCGAACGCCGCCAGCAGCGCCCACGCGGGTGCGCCGGGCCGGGGACCGGCGGCGGGCGCCGTGAAGACCTGCCCGGCGGCGGGGCGCTGGGACGCCTGGGCGGACGGGCCCGTGGCCTCGGTCCCGGCGACCGGCGCCGAACCGACGGGTACCGAACCTGCGGATACCGAAGCCGTGGGCACCGAACCGACGGACGCGGGATCGATGGGTACCGGACCTGCCGGCACGGGGGCGGCGGGCGGCTCGGCGGGGATGTCGAGGGCCGCGACGGCCAGGTGGCGGTCCACGGCGGCGAAGAAGTCCTCCGCCGTACGCTTGGCGACCGAGCTCAGCATCCGCTGGCCGACACCGCCGATCACGCCGCCGATGACGGCCTCGGCGTCGTAGTCGACCCGGGTGCCGCCGCCGTCGACCTCGCTGAGCGCCACCTCGACCGTGGCGTCGACGGTGCCGGGCGCTCCCTGGCCACGCGCCTTGAGCACGAACCGTTCGGGCTCGTCGGGCTCGGCGAGCGCCACCTCGCCCTGATAGACCCCTTTGATCGACGCCACTCCGGCGCAGACGGTCATGCGGTAGACGTCCCCGCCGAGCGCCTCCAGCCGCTCGCACCCGGGGATCGCGCGCACCAGCACGCCCGGGTCGCGCAGCGCGGCCCACACTCTGCCTCGATCAGCGCCGAGCACGGCACTGCCCACGATCCTCATGCCCACCTCCGATGCCGAAAGCCTAGACGAGGCGAGGCTCCAGGACATCGGCGACGAGACCGTCGACGAAGGCGTCGGGGATGGGCGCGCCGGTGAGCGCCCGGTAGCGGATCGGCCCGCAGAGCGCGCCGAGGGCGGCGTCGACGTCGAGTCCGGGGGGCGGCTCGCCGGACGCGACGGCGCGTTCGAGCATCGCGCGCTCGCGCCGGCGCTGGGGGTCGAGGTAGCGCTGGTGGAAGGTGCCGGCCGTCTCGGCGTCGTGCTGGGCTTCGCCGATCAGCGCGAGCAGCACCTTTCCGGCGGGCTCTTCGGTGACGAAACGGGCGAGGCCGCGCAGATATCGGCGGGCGGCGTCGATGACCGGGCCCGTGTCGGGCACGGTCAGCTGCGCGGGAGTGCTCGGGATCACCGCCCAGTTCTTCGCGCTGTTCGGCCTGTTCTACGTCAACGCCCAGTACCTGCAGGACGTCAAGGGCACCTCGACCCTGCTCTCAGGCGTGTGCGTCCTGCCGCTGGCGATCACGATGCCGTACGCCGGCGCCCGCAGCACCCGCCTGGCGGTACGGGTCGGCGGGCGGGCCACCGTCATGCTCGGCCTGCTGACCCTCACGGCCGCGCTCGCGCTGCTGTCGTGCGCCACCGCCGCGACCCCCTACCCGCTCTACGGCCTGCCGCCGTCCGCGCGCATCTGCCGGCCGGCGTGCGCGACGCCTTTACCAGCGGCGCCACCGTCGGGCTGCGCGCCGGAGCCGCGCTGCTCCTGCTCACGACCGCCGTAGTCGCCCACCAGCATCCGAGGGAGGAGAGGCGACGACGGGCGGCACCCTGACGTGCCCCGCACCGGACGGGCCGGGCGGCCGGGGCCGCGCCCGGGATCGGCGCCGGGACCCAGGGTGGATCGCAGGGCATCGCGGCCGGGGCGTCCCGGGGCCGGTTGCCCGCGTCCACTTGCGCGGGCGGGCCCGCTGCCGCGATCATCCCTCCCGGAAAGGCGACCGATGGGAGGACGAGAGCGATGGCCGAGTCCAGTGCAGCCCCGCCGGTGCCGCAGGTGCTCGGCGTCGACAACATCGTGATCGGCGTGGGCGACCTGGCCGAGGCGCGGGCCTTCTACGGCGGGGTGCTGGGCCTGAAGGAGAAGTTCGCGATGCCCGGCCTCGCCCTGTTCGCGATCGGCGCCGAGGCCCCCGGCCTGCTGCTGCGCGTCGAACCCGACCCGCGCCCCGGCGCGATGCGGGTGTGGCTGGAGGTGCCCGACGCCAGAGCGCTCGCCGCGTCGCTGCACGCCGAGCCGTTCGAGGTCGCCACCGGCTGGACCATCGAGATCACCGACCCCTGGTCCAACGTGCTCGGCCTCACCGACTACACCAAGCGCCCCGACCTGGCCCGCCCCCGGCCGTGATGTCCCGCGGGTGATCGTCGGCGGGACGCGCGGTCACGCCGCGGCCTGCCGGGGGGCCAGGCGTCCGGGGAGGGTCAGCACGGCGGCGCAGGCGAGCAGGGCGAAGGGGGCGCCGGTGGTGAAGACGGCGCTCATGGCGGTCGCGACGGCGTCGTGGAGCCGCGCCGCCACGGCAGGGTGCGCCAGGTCGTGGGTGACGGCGCCGAGACCGCCCGGCAGGGGGCCGAGACGCGCGGTGAAGATGGCGCCGAACAGGGCCACGCCGAAGGCGCCGCCCATCGAGCGCAGGAAGACGATCGTGCCGGAGGCGACGCCCAGGTGCTGCGGGGGCGCGGCCGCCTGGGCGATGACGATGAGCAGCTGGAGCGCCATGCCGATGCCGGCCCCGAGGACGACGAGCAGCGCCTGCACGAGCCAGGCGGGGGTCGCGGCGGTGGTCTGCCCGAGTCCGGCCAGGGCGGCCGCGGTGATCAGGGTGCCGGCCAGCGGCAACGTCCGCAGCCGCCCGGTGCGGGCCGCCCGGCGGCCCGACAGGGCCGACGCCAGCACCAGGGCCGCCATCAGCGGCAGCAGCTGCAGCCCGGCCGAGGTGGGGGTCGAGCCGCGCAGCACCTGCAGGTACACGGCGAGGAACACCGTGCCGCCCAGCAGCGGGACGCCCAGGGCGAACCCCGCCACGGCCACCGACGTGAAGGCCCGGGCCCGGAACAGGGCCGGGGAGATCAGCGGGCCGGGGACCCGCCGCTCCCATGCGGCGAACGCCGCCAAGGCCACGCCGCCCGCCGCGCCCCAGGACCAGCGGGCCGCCGGCGTCGTGGCGAGCGTGGCGAGAATCGTCGCGGCCGCGAACACCGCGAACAGGGCCGCGCCCACCAGATCGGCCCGGCCCCGCCGGGCCGGCGCGGCGAAGGGCGTGCGGGCGGCCAGGACGAGGGCGACCACGCCGATCGGCAGGTTGACGTAGAAGACCGCGCGCCAGCTCAGCGCGTCGGTGAGGAACCCGCCGGCGAGCGGCCCGGCCACCGAGGCCAACCCGAACACCGCGCCCAGCAGCCCCTGGTAGCGGGCCCGGTCGCGCGGCCCCGCCAGCTCGGACATCCCCGCCTGCGTGGACGCCATCAGCCCGCCCCCGCCCAGACCCTGCGCCACCCGGAACACGATCAGCCAGGCCATGGACGTCGCCGCCCCGCAGGCCGCCGACCCGGCGACGAACACCAGCAGCGACGCCACCAGCACCGGCCGGCGGCCGTACAGGTCGCCGAGCCTCCCGCACACGGGGGTCGCCACCGTCGCGGCGATCAGATAGCCGGTGACGACCCAGGAGATCCGGTCCAGGCCGCCGAGATCCGACACCAGCGTCGGCAGCGCCGTCGTGACCACCGTCTGGTCGAGCGCCGACAGGAAAAGCGTCAGGCAGATGCCCACCAGCGGCAGCACCGGCACCCGCCGCGCCGCCGCCCCGCCCTCGCCACCGTTCTGTGCGCGGCCCGTCGACGCGGAGGCGGTCACGGGGCGGGGATCCTCTCGGGGCCGGTTCGGGGGGCCGGCGTCTCGATGAGGGTGGCCAGCCAGGCCGTGATGACGGCGAGCACGTGTGGGCGGGCCGTGCCGGTGGCGGCGCGGGTCTCGAAGAAGTGCCCGGCGCCCGGCACGACATGACTGTCGACGGGCAGGCCATGCGTTCGCGCCGCCTCGGCCAGCAGCTCGGTCTGGTACGCCGGGCACACCCTGTCCTGGGCGCCCGCCACCAGGAGCAGGGGGCAGCGGACCCGGTCGATCCAGGTCACCGGAGACCTGGCAGCGTAGGCCGCCGGTTCGTCCTCCGGGCGGCCCAGGGCCGAGGTGACGGCGGCCACATAGTCCGGCAGGAAGCGCTCCGCCCGCGACACGTGGTCGGCCAGGTCGGCGATGCCGCACAGCGCCGCCACGCCCGCGAGCGGAAGCCGCGCCGCCAGCGCCAGCGCCACCCTGGCCCCGGTGGAATGCCCGATGGCGACGAGCGGCCCGGCTCCGCCCGGCACACCGGCCAGGCCGTGGCCCGGCTCACCGCCCCGGCCGTCGCCTGGCTCACCGGCCCGGCCATGACCCGGACCGGATGCCGGGAACCGAGCCGGAGCGGCTGCCCGGGGCCGGACACCGTTCCCGGGCGGAGCCGCGTTGCGGGCATCGGTTGTGGCGTCGTCCGTGCCGCCCGTCGGGCCGCCCGAGGCACCGGCTCGCGGTCGGGCGTGGCCGACGGTATCGGCCGCATCATCGGCCGCATCGCCTGCCGGGGCCAAGGGCTCGTTGTCCGGGCCGGTCGGGCCGGCCGGGCCGGCCGGGGCGGTGGCCAGGCCGGCGGCGACCAGGGCGTCGGTGAGCGCGGCGTACGCGGCGGGGCCGCCCCGGTCGTCGAGAGGCTCGACGTACAGGCCGTCGGCGACCACGGCCGCCCAGCCGGCGTGCACGGCCCCTTCGGCCAGCCAGTCGTACACGCCTTCGGGCACGCCTCGCCCCGGGACGATCACGATGGTCCCGGCCCCGGGCCGGCGGTCCAGCGGCGAGAAGGGGCGCAGGGTCAGCGGCTCAGCCGGCATGATCGCATCCTGGCCGATCGGACCCTGATGATGTGGGGCGGCGCGGGCGGCGTACCGGGGCGGGAACGCCGCCCGGCGCGGTCCGGCGGTGGCCGGGGGAGAGGCGGGCCGGGGACGGGAACGGCGGGTCAGAGCGCATCGGTGTACCTCACGGCGGCCGGGACCGGGATGGGGGGCCGGTCGGCGCCGGTCAGGTTGACCAGGACCGGCTCGTCCGGCGCGATCCACGCCTCCGCGGCGAGACGGGCGGCGGAGGCGAGGGCCACCGAAGAGGCATAGCAGATGTCCAGGCCCTCCAGCTCGCGGGCGAGACGGCGGGCGGTGCGCATGGCGTCGGCGTCGATGGCGGTGAAGCAGCCGCCGCTGCTGCGCACGACCCGCAGCATGTACGGGTAGGTGGCGCTGGCGTCGCCGCGCAGGATGGCCTTGGCCAGGCCGTCGGGGTTCGCGATGCGGAACGACTCGTCCAGCGTGGCCACGCCCCGCCGCCACCCGGCGTGCATCGGCGCGCACGTGGCCTGCTGGGCGCACACTATGCGCGGCATGCGGCTGAGCCGGCCGAGCACCAGGTACTCGCGGAAGCCCTTGTTGGCCCCGTAGATGCCCATGCCGCTGCTGATGGCCTGGATGACCACCGACGGCTCGACGGGCATCTGGTCGACGGCCTCCAGGTACGCCGTTTTCAGCCCTTCCCGCCGGGCCGGGTTGAAGAAGCCCGACTCGAACGGCAGCCCGTGCCGCGTCGCGAACTCCTGCGCGGCCTTCCCGGCGGCCACGAACGATCCGTCGACGCTGTACACGGTCACGTTGGGGCTCGGCGGGAAGTTCAGCCGGTCGAGGAAGGCCGATCCGCAGAACACGTGCATGCGCAGCTCGGGGAAGAGCGGCGCGGCCTGCCCGAAGGCCGTCGAACTGTTGCCCGTCGAGCTGACCGTGAACTCCGTGACGCCCCGCTCCCGCAGGAACGGCAGCGCCACGGCCGCCATGCGGGCCTTCGTGGACCGGGTCGGGTTCGCGCCCTCCACTTTGAGGTAGAGCCGCGACAGCCCGAAGGCCCGGCCCAGCTCCTTCGCGTGCACCAGCGGGGTGCCTTCGCCGAACTCCAGCAGACCCGCCGCGTCGGCCACCGGCAGCAGGTCGGCGTAGCGGCGCAGCGGAGGCTCGTCGAGCCCGCCGACCCGCGCCCGCGACAGGTCGTAGAACACGTCCGTCGGCCCGCCGCAGAACTCGCATCTCGGCACGAACCCCGTCGGGTACGCCGTGCCGCACAGCCGGCACTCCAGCACGACGCTGCGTACCCCCGACCGGGCCAGCGTGGCGGTCATGCCAGGCTCCTGTCCGGCCGCTCCCCGGCGGGGCCGGCCCGCTCGGCGGGGACCAGACCGGTCGCGGCCACCCGGAACTCCGTGGCGAACAGGTCCGGGGCCGCGAGCAGAGCCTCGGCCTCGGCACTGATCGCGGCCACCTCGTGCGTCGGGGCGAGGTCGCCGAGCCGGGGGGCGATGTGGCGCAGCATCGCCAGCCTGGCGCGCAGCTTCTCGGCGACCACCGTCGAGTCGGCGGCGGTCGACACGTCGGTGTGCGCGGACACCTCGACGTTCGTCAGGCCCGTGGCGCGCATCAGACCGAACAGCTCCCGGCCCTGATACGGGTTGATGCCCACCTGCCGCGCGATCTGCGCGCCCAGCTCCCGGAACCGTTCGATGACGGGCGTGGACGGGCTGAGCAGCTGGCCGCCCCAGTCGGACTCGATGACGACGACGGCCCCGCCGGGACGGCACACACGGCGCATCTCGGCGAGCGCGGCCAGCGGGTCGGGCACGTGCATGAGCACGAAACGGCAGGTGACCAGATCGAAGGACGCGTCGGGAAACGGCAGGTCCGTCACTGAAGCGTGCTCGAACGTGATATTGGTGACGCCGCGCTCGGCGGCGTACTCGCGGGCGGCGGACAGCAGCACCGTGTCGATGTCGACACCGACGACCTGACGCTCGGAGTCCTGGGCGGCGAGATCGGCCGCGAGCCGGCCACTGCCGGAGCCGACGTCGAGGACACGGGCGGCGGCCGGCAACGGCACCCGGTCGAGCACCTGCCAGGTCAGGTCGGCGACGGTGGAACTGAGGAAACGCAGCCGGTCGGCCTCGGCCTGATGGCCGGTCAGCGCATACGTGGACATAGAAGCACTACCTTCTGGGTCAGGTCAGAATGGACGGCGGGCAGACCCGCTCGGACTGCCGATAGGCGCCCAGCCCCGTCCCGTGGGGGACGCCGAGGCGAAGCGAGGGGCGAGGACACGTCGGCGCGGGTCATCGCACGCTGTCATCGCACGGTCGTCGTCTCAGGCGGGCGGGCGGGCTCCGGCCCGGGTTTCCGGCCGGGCTCGGGGAGCGGCATCTCGCGCAGGACGCGACCGCTGTCCCATAGCGGCAGGCCGGTGGCGGCGGATGCGAGCTCGACCACGGCGGTGGCCTTCGGGGTGGGGACCCCGGCCAGCCTGCCGAGCGCGGTGAGCGGGATGACGCCCGTCTCGACGTGCTCGACGAGGAACCGGTGCCGCACCTCGGTGGGCGCGGCGATGCCGGCATACCCGGGCACGGCCGCGATCAGCCGGTGCAGGGCGTCGCCGGTGGCCCCGTACGTGCGCCGCAGCCAGTCGGCCAGGGACGGCACGGCAAGGCCGAACGCCTCGGCGATGGCGAGCCGTTCGGCGTCGACCGCCGCCGCCATGCGGGCGACCGCCGGGCCGACGCCCTGCCGGTAGATCGTGAACGGCTCGGCGCGGTCGACCCGGGTGAGGTTGGCGAGCAGCAGCAGCGGCTGCAGCACGGCCGTGGTGTTGCGCAGCGCCGCCTCCAGCAGGCCGCATTCGTGCGTGACGGGGAAGCCGAGCCGCGCGGCGGCGTCCCGCACGGCGGGCAGGTCGAGATGGCCGGCGCCGAGGTGTACCTCGGCCTTGTCCTGCAGGATCGCGACTTGGGCGGGGCCGGCGGCCCGGCACACGAACGGCAGCGGCAGCTCGCCCAGGTGCGGCACGGCGTGGCCGCCGGCCCGAAGCGCGGCGGCGACCGACCAGGCGCCCCCGCAGTGACCCGGCACCAGCAGCACGGGCAGGCCGGGCCGCAGGGCGTCGCCGGCCTCGGCCAGCATCGCCGGCTGCGCCGAGCTCGCGATCGCGGCGACGACGACGGCCGCGTCGCGTACGGCGGCGGCGATGTCACAGGTGACCGTCACCGAGACCGCGCGCCGTGCCCCGCCCGGCTCGTCGACCGCCAGCTCGGCCCGGACGGACGCGCGGCCGGGCCCGAGCGCCCGCCCCGCGACCTCGTCGATGCGGGGCCCGGGCCGATTCGCGACGGTCACCTCATGCCCGCGCGAGGCGGCCCGCGCCGCGAGCGCCAGCCCGGCCGCTCCCGCCCCGATGACGGTCACCGCGAGCCTCTCCCGGCCCGGGCCCCCGGGCGGGACACCCGAGGCGGGGTCGTCCGCGCTCATGCCCGCCCACCGATCAGGCCGTCCTCGGCCGCCGTGACCCGCACATTGCCGCCCTGGCTCACGTCGGCCTGGCTCACGTCGGTCTGGCTCGGGTCGCCTTGGGGCGTGCCGGCCTGGGGCGTGGGGGCCTGGCTCGGGTTGCTTCCGAGCGTGTCGGCCTGGAGCGTGCCGGGTCGTGCCGTGGCGGTTGCGGCAGTGCCGTTTCCGGTGGTGCCGTTCGCGGTGGTGCCGTTCGGGGTGGCGGCGAGGTCGCGGCCGCCCTGGAAGACCGAGCGTTCGAAGGCGCCGCGGTCGGAGTCGCGGAATCTGCCCTTGTAGGCGAGGCCGCGTTCCAGCGTGACCCATCGGACGAACGAGTGCAGCGGGCGCATGGCGTCGTGGGTGAAGCCGGGGCGGGGGCGGCTCATCAGCCCGACCTCGGTGATGCGGTCGGCGCCGGCGCGGGTCAGGTCGTCGGCGAGATCCTGGGCGCGGCTCCACGGGTGGACCCCGACCGTCTGGACCTGGGCGTGGATTTCGCCGATGGCGTCGCGCAGGTCGGCCACCGGGTGCACGTAGATGGTGCGGCTGAGCGGATGTTCGTACGGTCCCCGCTCGCCGCCGGACACCAGGACGACCATCCATTCTCCGTCGCCGCCCCGCATGACGGTGTGCCCGTCGAACTCGGCTTCCAGGGCGGCCCGGCCGAGGTGGGCCCGCCGGTCGGCGGACCGGAATCCGGCGGGTAGCCGCACGAGCAGCTTGTCCAGCCATCGGGCGAGCGCGTCGGCGAACTGCCGGGCGTCGCCTTCGACGAACATGCGCTGCGGGCTGAAGCAGGCTTCCTGCTCGTAGACGCTGATGTCGTAGGCGGCCCGCATGGCCAGGTTGTCCAGGTCGCCGTAGGGCGCGCCGATCAGGTGCAGGCTTTCCTTCGGCCCGAACTCCAGGAACGCCGTGTCGAGCGGGATCTTCCGCTTGATCGCGGCGATGGACGCGCCCTGCCCCCAGGCGCACACCAGGTCGGCGTCGCCGATGAAGGCGTCTTCCTCGTCGGAGCCGCCGGGCCAGTAGACGACGGACAGCGAGCGGGTGATCGGGTGATCGGGGTCGACGTCGTGGAACGCCTTGGCGAAGTAGAGGCAGGAGGCGGGGTCGCGGCTGGGCAGCTTGGCGACCGTGGTGTTCTTGGTGAGGACGCTGCGCACCAGCGTGAACAGCCCGGCCAGCGGCACGTTGCCCACCATCAGGTGCAGCACTCTGCCCTTGGGCCTGGCTTTGACGTACACGGACTGGCTGGGTATCCAGTCGTCGAGGATGAGGCCGGTGCCGAGGTCGGCGTCGACGATGTCGTACAGCTTGGCCCGGGTGAGGGCGCGGGCGATCCGCGTGTAGTCCTCTTCCAGGGTCTGCCGGCTGTAGCCGGTGACGGCGGAGGCGACGCGCGCGGCCTCCATGCGGCCGGGGTAGCGGGGGTCGCCCCACAGCCGCCCGACTTCGTTGAGGAACAGGGTGATGTCGTCGAGGTGCAGGCCGTCGAGGGCGGCGGCCGGGGCGGAGCGGATCTCGGCGGTGAGGCCGGGGGTGAGTTTCGGGATCAGTACGCGGGCCCCGGTGTCGTAGCGCAGCTCGTGCGCCGCGCCGCCGGGGGCGCCGTCGCGTGGCTCGCCGTTGACCAGGATCGGCAGTGTGAAGTCGGCGCCCATCAGTCCTCCCCGTCCTCGGACCGTTCCCGGTCGGCGGCCCGGCCTTCGGGCGCCGGTTCGACGATGCCGCCGAGCCGGAACGTTTCTTCCAGCACGACCCGGATTCCGTCGCTGTAGCGGATCACGTGGCACAGATCGGCGGCGGTGAACACGTCCTGTTCGGCGTGGCTGAGCCGCACCACTCGGAAGTCGCCCATCATGGGCGGCAGTTCGCCGGGCAGCCCGCCCGACTCGTACCGGATGGAGTAGGCGGCCCGTCCGCCCGTGGAGCAGCCGATGCTGCGGTGCCCCCGGTAGTGGGCGTCCTCGTTGCGGAAGATCATGTAGTCGGCGCCCTTCTCGACCCACTGTCCTTGCAGGCAGCCGGGCCGGAAGTAGTTGCGCACGGCGTTGCGTTTGAGTTTCAGCATGCGGGCCCGCACGGTCTTGCGCAGCCGCTCCGCCGAGTCGTGCCCGAGCTGCTGGGCGTGGTCGGCGATGTCGAGGCCGTCGCGCAGCACGGTTTCGGTGAAGAACGCCTCGCTGCCGGTCATCTCCTCCACCCGGTCGAGCATGTCGCCGCGGGCGCAGGTGATGGTGGCGTGGTCGACCCGCAGCGCCGGGTCGGCGACGGCGGCCCGCATGATGTCCCGCAGCAGGGGCGCGCAGCGTCCGTCGCGGCCGACCACCTGGGCGGTGGCGGCGCGGAGCCGCTCGTACGCCGGGCCGGCCGGCAGGCCGTACTTTTCGGCGAGCAGCCGTTCGACCGGCGCCGGCAGGGTGTCGAGGTCCACCGCGGCCTTGGGGATGAGCCCTTCGGTGCGGTACCACGCGCCGCCGTCGATGATCGAATGCCGGTAGTAGAAGCGTTCGACCTGGGCGCGCAGCTCGGTGAGCCGCAGCGCGAGGGCGATGACGCTCAACGGCTCGGCCGTGCCCCGGGGCTGGCCGAGGGCGTCCAGGTACGACCACAGCCGGGTCTCCAGCGTGTGGCGCAGCTCGGCGACCGTGACCACGTCGCGCAGCTGTTCCAGCCCGACGCGGGCGAGGGCGAGCACGTAGAGCACGAGCACCAGCTCGCACTCCTCGTCGTCCCACGTCTCGGGGGAGCGGGCCCGCACGTCGCCGAGCGCGGCGCGCAGGTCGGCCCGCAGCCGGTATTCGCCCTTGTACCGCAGCCAGTGGTGGCGGCTGAACACGAGGGTGTAGTCGCACTGGGCGAACACGTGCCGTTCGGCGTCTTCGGGCGAGAACCGCAGCAGCAGGTCGCGCAGCTCCGCGCCCGAGTCGACCCTCGTGACGTTCGTGCCCGGTTCGGTGTGCACCGCTGTCATGCGCTGGTCCTCACGTCGGGGGTGGGGGCGGGCGTCAGCGACGCCAGGCCGGCCGTCAGCTGCCGGTCCGCCTTGTTGCATTCGGTGAAGTCGCCGAACGACGGGATCACCACGTCCTCGGCGGCGACGTCCCGGCCGAGCAGCCGCGGCGACAGGTGCCGGACGAGCCGGACCATGGCCGTGCGGGCCGAGGCGAAGTTGAGCTCGTGCACGGCGTCGCCGAGCACGATGAGGGTGGTGTTGGGCGCGGTGGCGAACACCTCGCGGGTCTCGCCTTCGGCCACCCAGGGGTCGCGGTCGCCGTACAGGTCGAGGAAGTCGACCTCGGCCGCGGCGAGCACGTCGGCGCGGGTGGCCGCCAGGTCGGCCCAGCCGTCCTCGACGATGGTGCGCACGGCGTTCAGCTTGATGCGGTGCTCCAGCAGGTCGTCGAGCGCGTCGGGGTCGGTCAGCCGCCCTTCGCGCCACGCGGCCACCAGGTCCTCGCCTTTCACGCATGCGAGGGTCCGTTGCACCGCGACGACGCAGGCGACGGTCGCGACGACCGAGAACAGGCCGGGCCGGGTCGCGGCGGCCCGCAGCGACGCGCGCCCGGTGAGGCTGGCCGTGAACGTCGACACCCGTTCGACGCCGAGGTGCCCGGCCGCCCACTCCGAGACGTCGATCAGGTCGTCGGCGAGGCCCGGCAGGGTGAAGTCGGCGATGTCGCCGTCGCTCACCCCGACCGAGTTGCGGGGGTCGAACCGCACCACCGTGAACCCGTTGGCCGTCAGGAACAGCGCCGGCAGCATCATGCGGCGCATCGGCATGCCGAGCCCGGCGGTCAGCACCACCACCGGCGACGGCTCGGGCCGCCGGTGCACGATGCCGCGCAGCACGCCGCAGTGCCGCCCGGCCACGGCGAACGGCTCCAGCGTGGTGCCGAGGAGCCGCACCCCGTCGTCGGTCATCGCGGTCATCGCCGCACCATCCCGTCCATCTTCAGGGCGCAGCCGCGCGCCTCCACCGTCGAGATCCTCCGCGTGACCTCCATCGCGTCCGAGGTACGGCCGCAGGCGCACCGCTCGCCGTACCGGACGACGCCGAAGTCGTCGCTCAGCACGAAGCCCGGATAACTGGTGGGCAGGGCGTCGAGGAACGCCAGCGTGCCCTCCGCGCCGCTGGGCAGCGGCGCCAGCGTGCCCGGGTCGCGGGCGGTCACGCGCAGCCAGGGCGGGATGTGCTTGACCCGCGACTCGCACTCGAACAGCACGGTGTTCAGCTCGACCATGTTGAAGCAGTCGCGCACCTGGTCCGGCCCGGCCAGCGCGAACGCGCTCACCACGAGCTCGGTGAGTTCCTCGCGCGGCACGGCCGACCCGGCGGCCCGCTTCCAGCCGCCCGCCGTGATCACCAGGCCGTCGTCGGAGCCCAGGTCGAGCGTGCCGCAGCGGTCCTTGACGGCCTCGGCCAGCTCCCGCACCAGGACGGGCGGGCCGAGCACGACCGGGCGGACCCCCGCCGTCCGGTCCGCCAGCGCCTCCAGCAGCTCGTCGAGCCGGAAGACGCCGTCGCGCACGTGGAACGACGTGGGCAGCAGCAGGTCGACGATGCTCAGCACGTACGAGAACCACAGGTCGCCGGCCTCGGCGGTGTCGGGGCCGAGGACGAAGATGTGGCCCGGGCTGTCGACGTCGACCCCGAGCAGCCGGCCGCCCTGCTCGACGCCGCCGACGAACCGCTCCAGGGTGCGCCGGTCGCGCACGATGTGCGAGCGGCCGCCCTGCGTGCCGCTGCTGACGCACACGCGCACGTCGCCGTCGAGCGGCTCGGTGGCCAGCTCCCGGCGTTTGAAGATGCTCGCTGGGACGAGCGGGATGCGGTCGAGGGCAGCGGGGCCGTCGATCGCGTCGGGCCGCACGCCCCGGCTCTCGGCGTACGCGCGGTAGGGCGGGCACCCCGTGAAGTGGAGCCGGAACGCCCCGGCCAGCGCCGCGAACCGGGCCTGCTCGACCCGTTCGGCGTCGAGCGCGAACAGGTCGTCGGTCTGGTAGAGCAGATCGTCCAACGGGTCCAGCGCGATCACGCGCCGTCCCCCGTCGGCCTGCGGTGAACCCATAAGCTGACCTCCATAAGGTCGTCGCCATGGCTGAAGTGCCCCGATGCGGAAAGGCCCCCGTGTCACGGGCGTGCGGTCCCCGCCGTGCCCGGCCTCTCCTGGTGATGAAAAACGGCGTGCGGCAATACGCGACCGACCGCGCTGTCGGCGCATATCACGTATACGCTATTGCACTGCGCGCCGCGGTCCGCTGGTGTGACTTTCGAAACGGACGGACGCCAGGTGGTGCGGACCGGTGGTGTTCACTTGCCACCATTCCGGTCGATCTCAGTATGCATATAAAGGTGCCATATTCAAGCCCCGGTGCCGATGTGATGGCCACCCGAAGACGATTCCGAATGCCATTCAGGAACGGCCGGTTCCGCGAACGGCGGGCGGATCGGGGCGTGCGGCGCAGGTCAGCGGCCGGGCGGGCAGGCCGGGCAGGCGGCGGCGACAGGCCCTGCCCCCCGGGGTTCCGGTGTATTCACCGGGTGAAATGCGTCACCCCCGGCCCATGCCCGCCCCGCCGCCGGGCGCGCGACCGCGGTCACCTTTCTCGGATCGCCCGGCCGGAGCCGCCCGTGCGCGTTCGGCCCGCCGGCGGGTTATGCTGCGGTTGGACGGCGCAATTGGGCCCACCCGTGCCGGAGGCGGGCCGCGCCGGTCTGGGCGCGTTCTCTGCCGCATCCTGATACTTTCAGATTCAATTTCTGCGCTGCGGAAAGCATTCTTTCCTAAGCCTCGCCGGCCGCATTGGCGAATTGTGCTTCGCCCGATAATCGACCGTCCCGGCACGCCGATATTCCGGCCCCGGCACCGCACCCCGCCCGCGGGGCGGCACGCCCTGCGGAACGGCCCGCCCCGAACCGTGA
Organism: Actinomycetales bacterium; assembly: GCA_044507605.1. Taxonomy (GTDB): domain Bacteria; phylum Actinomycetota; class Actinomycetes; order Streptosporangiales; family Streptosporangiaceae; genus Thermopolyspora. The sequence goes on from JBIQJI010000055.1 coordinate 18,163, forward strand.
CCGGTCCGCCCCCGCGCCGGCAGGCGCTCGGCAGGGCCCCAGCCGGGCCCGGCGCGCCCGGGCCGTCGCGCGGCCGATGATTTCCAGGCACCGCCCGGGTCTCCATCAATGACGACCTTGACACGGCGGCAGGAGCGAGGGAGCGCGGATGGGCACGGAACGCGGCGGGCAAGACCGGCACCAGGGCTCCGGCGGGCACACGGGCCGGGAACCCGCCGACGGGAAAGACCGGCATCAGGGCACAGGTGGGGAAGGCCGGCACCCGGGTACTGGCGGGCGCACGGGCCGGGAGCCCGGCGGTGGGGAAGGCCGGCACCAGGGCTCCGGCGGGCACACCGGCCGGGAACCCGGCGGCGGGGAACGCGCGGACAGGAACATGGCGACGAGCGGCCAGGAGGCCCCCGTCCGGCGGTTGGACGGCGGGGACCTGCTGCGCCGCGCCATCGCCTACGCCCTGCCGGCCATCGAGGCCGTCACCCCCGGCCTGTTGTGCGGCCCGACCCCCTGCCGGGCGTGGACCCTCGGCACGCTGATCGGGCACGTCAGCGCCTCGCTGGCCGCCCTCCACGAGGCCATCGCCACCGGTCACCTTTCGCCCGAGCCACCCGGCGACGGCGACGCCCCCGGCGCTCTCGGTGCCCCCGACGATCCGGACGATCCGGTGGCCGGGTGCGCCGAACTGGCCCGGCGCCTGTTCGCCGCGTGCGAGGAGCCGCCGGGCGACGGCCTGATCGTCGTGGGCGACCTGACCCTCGCGCCGGGCATCGTCGCCGCCACCGGAGCCGTGGAGGTCGCCGTACACGGCTGGGACATCGCACACGCCTGCGGCACACACCACCACATCCCGCCGAACCTCGCGGCGGACCTGCTGGAGATCTGCCCGCACGTGGTGCCGCCCGGCTCCCGGCCCCTGCTGTTCGCCGCACAGGTGCCGGTGCCGCCCGCGACGGGCCCGGGCGGCCGTCTCGTCGCCTTTCTCGGCCGTACCCCCTGCCCGAGCGCGACGTTCGACATCGACGAGCGGCTCGCCGCCGTCGTCTCCCGGCTGCTCGGCACCCGACCCGGCCGACTCGCCGGAGGGCGTGTCGGGAGGCGCGACACGGGGAATGACGATCTTTCCGAACCAATCCAGCTCCGGCCATCTCCTGAAATTTCATGGTGATGCGCTGGACACTGTGCCGATGGACGGGAGACGGTGGTGGGCCCGACACTGATCATGGCGGTGCGGCACGGCGAGAGCGTCCTCAACGCCGCGTACGCCGAGGCGGACCGGCTCGGCACGCCCCTCGTCCTGCCCGGCCGGGACGCGGACGCGCCGCTGACGGAGCTCGGCCGGGCCCAGGCCACCGCGGTCGGCCGATGGCTCGGCACGCTGCCGCAGGAGCGCCGGCCCGAGGTCGTCTGGTGCTCGCCGTACGAGCGGGCGCTGGAGACCTGGCGCCTCGCGCAGGCCGCGCTGGGGGAGCGGCGGCCCGCCGAACGGGCGCTGCCGACCTACGTCGACGTGCGGCTGGCCGACCGGCGCATGGGCGAGCAGGAGCTGATGAACGCCGCTGCCGTCGCGCAGCGGTTCCCCGGTGAGGCGCGCCGCCGCCTCGACGTGGGGGAGTACGCCTACCGGCCGCCCGGCGGCGAGTCGTTCCCCGACGTGGCCGCGCGGCTGCGCGCGTTCCTCGCGGACCTGGAGCGGGCGGCCGACGGCAAACGCGTGCTCATCGTGGCCCACGACGCGGTGGTCATCGTGCTGCGCCACGTCCTGTCGGCCGACGACGACACCGACATGACCGGCGTCGCCACCTTCGGCCCCATCGCCAACGCCTCGGTCACCACCTGGGAGCACCACGACGGCCGTTTCAGGCTCGGCGAGTTCAACGCGGTCGGGCACCTATGAGGGCGCCACGGCGGCACGGAGCCACCGCACGGCCATCGGCCGCCCACCAGGACGGACACCAGGAAGGCCACCAGGGCGGCCGCCGGGTAGGCCACCGGGCCGGCGGCGCGGCCCGGCGTGCCCGCGGGGGCCGGGTTATGATCGAGATCGCGTGCGTCGGCGAGGCGAGGTGGCGTAAGCTGACGGCTCTTCTGGACGTCGCCTCTGGTATCCCGAAATATGCGACCAGTAGGGAACGATTCATTCATCGGGATGAACTGACCGCAGACATGGAGACGGCATTGGCCTCGCACCATCGGGGACCTCGGCTGCGCATGCCGCCGATGCCCGGCAGCAAAGCGGGCGCCACCAGACCCATCGACCAAGACGGCCGGCGCGACCACGCGCACCGCCCGGGGCGCGCCGCCGCACACGCTTGGCCGGTGGAGCGTGAGCGGTGACCTTGCCCCCACCGGAAGGCCCGGCGCCCGGCACGCGGCCCGACGCCCGCGCCCTCGTCGCCACGGTCCTCGACCGGGGGTCCTGGAAGTCGTGGGACGAACCGATCACCGACCCGGCCGAGCCCGGCTCCGCGTACGCCGACGAACTGGCCGCCACCCGCGCCCGCACCGGCTACGACGAATCCGTCATCACCGGCGAAGGCACCATCGACGGCCGCCGCGTCGCCCTCATGGCCTGCGAATTCTCCTTCCTCGCCGGCACCATCGGCGTCGCCGCCGCCGAACGCCTCACCCGCGCCGTGGAGCGCGCCACACACGAACGCCTGCCGCTGCTCGCCTCACCCGCGTCCGGCGGCACCCGCATGCAGGAGGGCGCCCTCGCCTTCGCCCAGATGGTCAAGATCAGCGGTGCCGTCGCCGCTCACCGCGCCGCCGGACTTCCCTACCTGGTCTACCTGCGCCACCCCACCACCGGCGGCGTCTTCGCCTCATGGGGGTCCCTCGGCCACGTCACCGCCGCCGAACCCGGGGCGCTGATCGGCTTCCTCGGCCCGCGCGTCTTCGAATCCCTCTACGGCTTCCCGTTCCCCGCCGGGGTCCAGGTGGCGGAAAACCTGTTCGCCAACAGCCTCGTCGACGCCGTCGTATCCGCCGAAAACCTGCGCGGCTTGGTCGCCCGCGCCCTGGCCGTGCTGTGCGCCCCCACCGCCGGCCTGACCCCCGGCGCCGAGCCCGAAGAGCCCGTCGTGCACGTCGAGGCGTGGGACGCGATCACCCGCACCCGCCGCGACGACCGCCCCGGCATCAGAACCCTGCTCAAACTCGGCGCCACCGACGTCACCCCCCTCAACGGCACCGGCGTCGGCGAAAACGACCCCGGCCTGCTGCTCGCCCTCGCCAAATTCGGCGCCGCCCCGGCCGTCGTGCTCGGCCAGGACGGCCGCAGGCAACGCGCCGTCGCCCCGCTCGGCCCTGCCGGGCTGCGGGTCGCCCGGCGCGGCATGAGCCTCGCCGCCGACCTCGGTTTGCCACTCGTCACCGTCATCGACACCGCCGGGGCCGCCCTGTCCAAGGCCGCCGAGGAAGGCGGCCTCGCCGGCGAAATCGCCCGCTGCCTCGCCGACCTGATGATGCTCGACGCGCCCACCGTCTGCCTGCTGCTCGGCGAAGGCGCCGGCGGCGCCGCCTTGGCCCTGCTTCCCTGCGACCGCGTCCTGTGCGCCGAGCATGCCTGGTTGTCCCCCCTGCCTCCCGAAGGCGCCTCCGCCATCCTCTACCGCACCGTCGACTTCGCCCCCGAAATCGCCCGCGCCCAAGGCATCCGCTCCGTCGACCTGCGCCGCAACGGCATAGTCGACCGCATCATCCCCGAACACCCCGACGCCGCCTACGAGCCCCAGGCCTTCTGCACCCGAGTGGCCGCAACCCTCGAACACGAGATCACCACCGTCCTCGCCATCCCCCGCGAATCCCGCCTCCCCCTCCGCCAATCCCGCTACCGCAACCTGGGCCCAATACACTGACCACAACGTCTCGCCGGACCAATGCCCCCGGCCCCCGGGGCTACCCACCACTCGGCCAAGGCCCCATCCCACGCTCGGCAGCACGACCGCTCACCGTCTCCGCACCACCCCGGCAACCCCAGCCCCGGCCCACACCGCGTCTCGCGAAAGATCACGCCCGCGGCATCCCCGCCAGCCACAACATCACCGACCCCCAAGCGTCAAGTCGGGCGCCGATACGGGGATCGTCGGGTTTCCGGCACCAGGGGGCGGCGGCGTGGGCGGCGGTGGTGGGCCGGTGCTGTGTTGGCTGTGGGGCGGGGGGTGTCTTTTCGCTTGGGGGATGTCGGAATGGGCGCCGATACGGCGAGGTGGGGGGTCGGCGGGATTTCGGCGCCAGGGAACGACGGCGAGGAACCCGGCTAGGGGAGGGGGATGCGTTCTACGCGGATGGAGTGGACCTCGTCGCGGGGCACGACCACCTCGTATGCGCCGTGGTCGACGAGCCAGTAGCCGAGGGCCTCGGCCTTGGCGCCGTCGTGGCCGGTGTAGGCGATGTGGAGTCCGTCCTCGTCTTCGTCCAGCACGACGCAGGGCTCGCCGCCGAAGGCGGCGACGGTGCGCACCAGCAGCAGCGAGTCGAGGTCGCCGCGCCGTACGCCGAGCCGCCAGTAGCCACCGGCCTGCGTGAACCCCTCTTGCGGGTCTTCGCTGAACAGCACGACGTCGTCGTTGCCGGGCCCGACCGCGGCGGCGTAGGCGCGGCCGCGGTAGCGGGCGAGGAAGCCGCAGCCCACGGGCTCGATGTCGCCGTTCGTGTCGCCTGTCATCTCGCCGTCATCTCGTGGGTCATGTCACCTGTCACGCGGCGGGCCGCCAGACGAGCCCGTCGTACTCTCCGAACAGGCGCTCGCCGCCGGCTTCGGTGACGTGGTAGATCTGGGTGCCGGCGGGGATCGGAATGGGCATCGTGTGGAATTGCGGCACCACGTGTTCGCGAGACGAGGTGAACCCGTTGCCGACGAAGGGTGCCGAATCGTTCCAATCGCCGCCCATGTGCGGCCCGTACGGCACGACCAGCGTGTCACAGTCGCGGGTGAACCACCTCAGCAGGTAGATCTCGGGCACCGTGGCGGTGAGCTGGGAGCCTTCGAAGCCCAGGTCGAGCGCTTCGAACAGCAGCCGGGGCGTGGTCAGCCGGGTGCAGTCCTGCGCCCGGTAGACATAGCCGGAGATGACCGTGCGTTTGCCTGAGAGGTAGGGCAGGAGCAGCCGCGGGGGGATGACCTTCTGCATGAGGGTCTCGGGCATGGGCTGACTCACGCCCCCAGTTTACGATCTGTGGGACCCCAGACGGCGGTGTTCGAGGGACGGCACCGTGGCCCGCACGCGCCGGGTGACGGCAGGGTCGATCTCGCCCACGTCCACGACGGCTTCGGTGCCGAGGTCCATGCGCAGGGTGCCCATGGGGTCGACCAGCAGGCTGCGCCCGACGCCGAATCCGTCGCGTGCCTCGGCGTCGGAGGGCTGCCCGACGGCGACGGTCCACATGGTGTTCTCGATGGCCCTGGCCCGCACCAGCGTCACCCAATGGTCTTCTTTCATCGGCCCGGACGCCCAGGCCGCGATCACCGCGAACGCGTCGGCGCCCTGGTCGACCAGTTCCCGGGCCAGTTCGGGGAACCGCAGGTCGTAGCAGGTGATCAACCCTACCCGCAGCCCGTCGCAGTCGACGACGACCGGCGTGTCGCCGGGGGCGACCAGCTCCGACTCCAGCGACCCGAACGAGTCGAACAGGTGGATCTTCCGGTACGCCGCCAGCAGCCCGCCGTCACGCCCGAGCACCGCGGCCGTGTTGAACACCCGCCCCTCCGGGCCGGGTTCGAACACGCCGGCGATCACTCCGACGCGGTGGCTGCGGGCGGCGTCGGCGAGCCCGGAGACGAACGGCCCGTCGAGCGGCTGGGCGGCCTCGGTCACCCGCTTGCCGAACCGGGTCAGCGTGGCCTCGGGGAACACCGCCAGGTCGGCGCCCTTGCCGGCGGCGTCGGCGACCGCCGCACGGGCGCGGTCCAGGTTCGTGTCGGGGTCGCGGCTGACGGGGATCTGGCACAGGGCGATACGCATATTCCTATTTTCCCCGATGCTCGCGGACTCGCCCTGGCCGCCCCTGCCGGAGTCAGCCCCGGCCGCGCCGCCGCCCGACGCGGGCCCGCGCCGAGAAGTCGGCCGCCCCGGCACCGCGTGCGGCCGAGGCGCCGGAACCGCGTGCGGACGACGCCGCGGAACCGTGTGCGGACGGGACGCTGGAGCCCCGTGCGGGCGACACGGCCCCGCCGCGGGGCGAGGCCGCGCCGCCGACGCGAGCGCGATCGGCGGAGGAGCGCCGCCGCCCGCCGCCCGCCACCGGATCGCGTGTCGCCTGCGCTCTCTGTGTCCTTTGTGTCCGCTGTGTCTGCGGCGTCGTCGCCTGCTCGCGCTGCCCGGCCTGCACCCGGGTGCGCGGAGCACGCCGGGGCGGCCGGGCGGCGGGCGCCTCGACGGCCGGCGGCGGGACGAACGAACGCTCGCCGGGGGCGAGCCGGGCGAGCAGCGGGTCGCCCGGGCGGAGGCGTGTCGTCGTCGGCGTGATGCCGGCCTGGCGGGTCAGGTCGCGCACGTCGGACACCTGATCGTCGGTCATGAGCGTGACGACCGTGCCCTCCGCGCCGGAGCGTGCGGTGCGGCCGGACCGGTGCAGGTACGCCTTGTGCTCGACGGGCGGGTCCGCGTGGATCACGAGGGCGACGTCGTCGACATGGATGCCCCGCGCGGCGATGTCGGTCGCGACCAGGGTGCCGGCGCGGCCGTCGGAGAAGGCGAGCAGGTTGCGGCTGCGCGCGTTCTGGTTCAGGTTGCCGTGCAGTTCGACGGCGGCCACGCCCGCCCCGACGAGCCGCCGCGTCAGGGTCCTGGCCCCGCGCTTGGTGCGGGTGAACACCAGGGTGCGGCCGGGGGCGGCCGCCAGATCGACCAGGACGGGGAACCGGTCGTCGCGGCGCACGTGCAGCACGTGGTGGGACATCTCCCCGACCGGGGACAGCGGCGAGTCGACGCTGTGGGTGACCGGGTCGGTGAGGAACCGCCGCACGAGGACGTCGACCCCGGCGTCCAGCGTCGCAGAGAACAGCAGCCGCTGACCGCCCTGCGGGGTGCGGTCGAGCAGCCTGCGGACCTCGGGTAGGAACCCGAGGTCCGCCATGTGGTCGGCCTCGTCGAGCACGCTGATCTCGACGTCGTCGAGCCGGGCGTCGCCCGCCCGGACATGGTCGGCGAGCCGCCCGGGGCAGGCGACGAGGACGTCGACGCCCGCGCGGAGCCCGGCGACCTGCGGGCCCGGCCGCACCCCGCCGAAGACCGTCAGCGTGCGCAGCGACAGGATGTCGGCCAGCGGGGCGATCGTCGCCTCTATCTGGGTGGCGAGTTCGCGTGTGGGCACGAGGACGAGGGCCCGCGGACGGCCGGGCCGCCGCCGGGACGCGGCGGCCGCGAGCCGGGTCAGCAAGGGCAGGACGAAGGCGTACGTCTTGCCCGAGCCGGTGCGGCCCCGGCCGAGCACGTCGCGTCCGGCCATCGAGTCGGGCAGGGTCGCCGCCTGGATGGGCGTCGGGCTGGTGATGCCGCGGGCCGCCAGCGCCCGCACGACGGGGGCGGGAACGCCGAGGCCGGCGAACGTGGCGGGGGCGGAAGCAGGTGTGTGACGTGGGCGGCGTGCCGCCATGAGGAACTCCGAACGTGGAAGAGTCGTCCTGCCTGGCGCCCGGCCGGTGACCGCGGTGCGTGCTGGCCGGCGCCTGATGGCCGGCGGCGAAGAGGCCCGCGGCAGAACCGGGCGGGCCGTCATCGCAGTCTACGCGAGTACGGACCGTACACCGGCGCGGCGCCCCCCGCGCCGAGCCGGGGAAACGCCACCGGGGCCGTGAGGCGGCACGCCGTTCCACCGGCACGTGCGCCGTGTCGGCGTGCCGAGGCCGTCAGCGGGTTATAGTGATGCCGGTTGTAGTTGCAGTTCCTGTACGCGTAGTGGCGCCTGGGAGTGACGACAGCGGGCGTCGGCCGTGCGAGGAACCATTCTTCTTCTCATGGCGGTCGGTCGAGCAGCCCGGGGACCACGACCGTGGCCCCGAAGATCGCCTCCCGAGGAGACCCACAAATGGCTCAGGGCACCGTGAAATGGTTCAACAGCGAGAAGGGCTTCGGTTTCATCGCTCCCGATGACGGCAGCGCCGACGTCTTCGTCCACCACTCCGCCATCGACGTCAGCGGCTACCGCAGCCTCGACGAGAACCAGCGGGTCGAGTTCAACACGACGAGGGGCCCCAAGGGCCTGCAGGCCGAGCAGGTCCGCCCGCTCTAGTCCGTGCCGTGACACCCCGCCGGGGCACCGGCCGGAGACGGACCCGGGCCCCCTGCGGGTGAGCGGCGGCAGCGGTGCCGGCGTTCACAGGGCACCCATCGGCGCGACCGAAGTGTCCGCGTGACGGACGGTGCCGCCCGGCTCGCACAGAGCCCGCGGCCTGCGGAGGACCTGCGGGGGCGCGGCCGTTACCCTGATGCGTGTGAGTGAGCCACTGGTCGCCAGGATGCGGGAGTTCGGCACGACGGTCTTCGCCGAGATGACGGCGCTGGCCGTGCGGACCGGGTCGATCAATCTGGGGCAGGGATTCCCCGACACCGACGGGCCGCCCGCCATGCTGGACCGCGCCGTCGAGGCGGTGCGGTCGGGGCTCAACCAGTATCCGCCGGGGCCGGGGGTGCCCGAGTTGCGGCAGGCCGTCGCCGAGCACCACAAGCAGCACTACGACCTGTCCTATGACCCGGACGGCGAGGTCCTCGTCACGGTCGGCGCCACGGAGGCCATCGCCGCCACCGCCCTCGCACTGTGCGAGCCCGGCGACGAAGTGATCGTCTTCGAGCCGTACTACGACTCCTACTCGGCGGCGCTCGCGTTGGCCCAGGCGGTCCGCCGCCCGGTGACACTGCGCCCCGCCGAGGGCCGCTTCACCTTCGACCCGGCCGAGCTGAGGGCCGCGGTCGGCCCCCGCACCCGCGCGATCCTGGTCAACTCACCGCACAACCCTACCGGCACGGTGTTCACGCGTGACGAGCTCGGTCTGATCGCCGACCTGTCCCGCGAGCATGACCTGATCGCGGTCACCGACGAGGTGTACGAGCACCTGACGTTCGACGACGCCGAGCACGTGCCCATCGCCACCTTTCCCGGCATGCGCGAGCGCACCGTGATGATCGGCTCGGCCGGCAAGATGTTCTCGGTGACCGGCTGGAAGACCGGCTGGGTGTGCGCCCCGCCTGCCCTGACCACCGCCGTGCAGACCGTCAAACAGTTCCTCACGTTCACCGCGAACGGCCCCTGGCAGGTCGCCGTCGCCCACGCCCTCCGCCAGGAGATGCCCTGGGTCGCCGACCTGCGGGCCGGCCTCCAGGCCAAGCGCGACCGCCTCATGGCCGGCCTGTCGGCCGCCGGCTTCGAGGTGTTCCGCCCGGCCGGCACCTACTTCGTGCAGACCGACATCCGGCCCCTCGGCTTCACCGACGGCCTCGACCTGGCCCGCCGCCTCCCCGACCTGGCCGGCGTGGTGGCGATCCCCACCCAGGTCTTCTACGACCACCACGAGGCCGGCCGCCCCTTCGTCCGCTTCGCCTTCTGCAAAAAGGACGAGGTCATCGACGAGGCCGTCACCCGCCTGGCCCGCCTCGGCTGACCCGGTGGCCGAGGAGACGACGAGCCCGCGCCCAGGTTTGCCGGGGCCGATCGAGCTGCGGCATTTGGGGGAGTTCTCCGGCCTCGCGGCCGTCGCGGCCCGGCAGCGCGGGCTGTTCCCACCGGCGACGCTCGGCCCCGAACTGCGGGCCGCCGCCCGCGAGGCCCTCGGCGTGCTCGACGTGACGGCCGCCGACGTCCGCGTCGAGCGCACTTGGACCGACGGCGACCTGCACGGCGAGGAGCTGTCCTGGACGCTCGGCTACGGCCCCCGCACCCACGCCTACCTGCTGAGGCCGCGCGGCACCGCCGGACCGTTGCCGGGAGTGGTGGCCCTGCACTGCCACGCCGGCATGAAGTGGCCGGGCAAGGAGAAGATCGCCGACGGCCCCGACCCGGCCACCCCCGAGGTGCGCCGCCTCCGCGACGAACTCTACGGCGGCCGCGCCTACGCCAACGCCCTGGCCAGGCGCGGCTTCGTGGTACTCGCCCACGACGTCCTGGCCTGGGGCAGCCGCCGCTTCCCCCTCACCGCCATGCCCGACCCCGTGTCGGCCCTGGCCGACCCCGGCGGCCCCGCACCCGCATCCGAGGCCGACCGCTACGACGTCGCGGCGGCCCAGCACGAGCACGTCCTGGCCAAGTACTGCACGCTGCTCGGCACGTCGTTCGCCGGGGTGGTGGCCGGCGAAGACCTGGCCGCGGCGGCCTACCTGCGCTCCCGCCCCGACGTCGCCGAGATCGGCTGCGTCGGCCTGTCCGGCGGCGGCCTGCGCGCCGCCCTGCTCGGCGCGTTCGACCCGGCCATGCAGGCCGTGGCGATCATCGCGATGGCCTCCTCCTACCGCGACATGCTCGACCGCCATGTGGCTTCGCACACCTGGATGCTCTACCCGCCGGACCTGACCCGCCTGTGCGACTACCCCGACCTGATCGCCTCCCGCGCCCCGCCCCCCTCCTGGTCCAGTACGCCACCGAAGACGCCCTGTTCCCCCTGTCCGGCATGCGCCGCGCCCACGCCATCATCACCGAGCACTACCGCGCGACCCCCTCGTCATACGAGGGCACCTTCCACGAGGCCCCGCACAGCTTCACCCGGAACATGCAGGAAGAAGCCTTCACCTGGCTCGCCCGCCACCTCGGCCGACCCCCGTCGGCGTCTCGCTGACTTCAGCGATGCGCCCGTTACTGTGGCGCACCATTGCAGGCACTGATCGCCGCCCTGACCGAGGCCTGGGGCTACCACCGCCCCGCATCCGGCGGCGGCAAAATCGTCTGGTGTCTCCTCACCCTCGACCAGGCTTGACCGCGATTTCCTGCGCCGTCGCCGCAATGGAGCCGGGGCACGTCGGAGTGCCGGAATATCGGATGCTTGCAGGTGGCGCATAACGGTCCGGCGTGCATACCTGAATAGTCATATTCGTTGCGCATGCCACCCTTCATGGCAATTGTCCGAACCGCTGCGGGCATGCTTCCCGGGCGTCCTGACACGGGTGAGTCAGGCGGCGGCCGGTTGCGGCATGGGGGCGGCAGGGCGGGGTGGATGGGCTACGCTCGCGGCCGTGATTGTGCAGCCGGGTGATCGGAATGGGGCGTGGCGACAGCTGTCTGAGGCGCAGCGGGCCGTTCTGCTCGAGGTGCTGATCCACGGGTCGATGTCGCGGGCCGAGCTTTCGCGGCGGGTGGGGTTGTCGCGGACGAGTCTGACTCGGCTCTCCCGTGAGCTCGTGGGGCTGGGGCTCGTGGTCGAGGGGGACACGCTGCCCAGAGGGGGGCGGGGGCGGCCTTCGGAGATGCTGCACATCCGGGCCGAGGCGGCCTCGTTCGTCGGGATCAAGCTCACGGGTGACGCGATCTACATCGCGGTGACCGATCTGCACGCCACGGTGCGGCGGCGGGAGGAGCATCCGCTCGAATCCCGTGAGGTCGCGGATGTCATCGCGCTCATCGGCTCGGTGGTCGATCGGTTGCGCGAGCGTGAACCGAATCTGCGGGCCATCGGTGTGTGTCTCGCCGGGGACGTGGAGGACGCCGGCGGGCGGGAGCTGATCGTGGGGTCGCACTTTCTGGGGTGGGACCGGGTGCCGCTTTCCGAGCTCGTCAGCCGGGAGACGGGGCTGCCGGCGGTGGCGGCGAACGACGTGCAGTCGCTGACGGCGGCGCATCACTGGTTCGGGGCGGGGGTCGGGCTGCGGTCCTTCTCGGTCGTGAGTCTCGGTGCGGGCATAGGGGCCGGCATCGTCGTCAACGGGCAGATCATCAAGGGGTCGCGGGGGCATCCGGGCAAGATCGGGCATCTGCCGGTCACGTTGGCCGGGCCGACATGCGGCCGGGGTCACGCCGGGTGCGTGTCGGCCTACGTCACCGAGCCCGCGATCATCAGGAACGCGCGGGCCACGACGTACGAGGAGGCGGTGGCCCGGGCGCGGGCCGGGGAGCCGGTGGCGACGGCGGCGTTCGAGGGGGCGGCATGGGCGCTGGGCGCCGCGATCGCGACGATCGTCAACCTCGTCGACCCGGAGAAGATCATCGTCACGGGTGAAGGGCTCGCCGTCCTGGAGATCGCCCGGGACGCGATGGAGGACGCCATCCGCGAGCGGCTCGATCCGGCCGCGGAGTACGCGCCCGTGGAGGCGCAGGACTTCCGGTTCTCGGCCTACGCGTGGGCGGCCGCGATCAGCGCGATCCGGCATCTCGTCTGACCGGGCGAACGCGCGAACGGACGGCTTCGCGGGACCGGGCGAACGCCCGGCGGCTCGCGGGATCGGCCTGACTCGTGCCTGCCGCCCTCGCGAGAGCGGGTGGACCGGCGCCCGCCGGCGTGTGGGAACGGGCCGCCGGGCGCTTCGGCGTCTCGGGGTCCCGTCGCTGCTCTTGGACCTGCCTCTTGCTATTTGTTTCATTACGGTACAAAATACTGCACCGCGAGTCGTACCACAGGCGCCGGAAAGGAACACGTGATGCGACCGAGGTCGCTGGCAAGAGCAGGGCGCCGCATCATCGCGCTACGCCGGCGAGCGCCGTGGCGGTGCCGGTCGGCGCCGGGTGCTGGCGGGTCGGTGTCGGCTTCCTGCGGCGTTTCTGGAAGTCGGGCATCGCGGCCGGTGGCGTTCGCTGCTGACCTGGAAACGGAAACCGTGTATCACATCGAATTCTCCCCACCCGGCAGGACGTGGCGTGCGGGGCCGCCGCCAGGCCGCGCCCGCGCGAACGTCGTCTCCGACCTCGTCCCCGACGCCCGCGCCCGCGGCGGTGCCGGCGGCCTTCCGGGCGGGGTGTCGCGGTGAAGTTCACAGACGGCTACTGGATGCGGCGTCCCGGCGTCGACGCGTTGTACGCACAGGAGGCGTACGACATCGGCGTGGTCGACGGCGGCCTGCAGGTGACCGCGCCCACCAAGCGGATCGAGAAACGTGGCGACACGCTCAACCGGCCCGTCCTGACGGTGACGCTCCACTCGCCGCTGCCCGGGGTGATCGGCGTGCGTGTCGAGCACTTCTCGGGCGGTCGTGAGGGGTTCGGCTTCGCCCTTCCGGGCGCCGAGCCCGGGCACGGCGTCGCCGAGGTCGGCGGTGACGGGGGCACGCTGACGAGCGGCGACCTGACCGCCACGGTCTCCCGCGGAGCGCCCTGGAACCTGTCGTTCGAGTCGGGCGGGCGCACCTTGACGTCGAGCACCACCGGGTCCCTCGGCTACCTGCGGGTGGCGCCCGGCGCGCCGGTCGACGGCGGGGTGGCGGGCCTGCCCAGGGCCGAGACGACGGGTTTCGTGCACGAGCGCCTCACCCTCGGGGTCGGCGAGCTGATCTACGGTCTGGGCGAGCGGTTCGGGCCCGTGGTGAAGAACGGCCAGAGCGTCGACATCTGGAACGCCGACGGGGGCACGTCCAGCGACCAGGCCTACAAGAACGTGCCGTTCTACATCAGCAACCGGGGCTACGGCGTGTTCGTCGACCACCCCGGCCACGTGTCGTTCGAGGTCGGGTCGGAGGCGGTCGAGCGCGTGCAGTTCTCGGTGCGCGGCGAACGCCTCGACTACTACGTGATCGCGGGCGACCCCAAGCAGGTCCTCGACCGCTACACCCGGCTGACGGGGCGTCCGGCGATGCCGCCCGCCTGGTCGTACGGGCTCTGGCTGTCCACGAGCTTCACGACGGCCTACGACGAGGCGACCGTGTCGCGTTTCGTGGACGAGATGGCGCGGCGCGAGATTCCCCTCTCGGTCTTCCATTTCGACTGTTTCTGGATGCGGGAGTTCAACTGGTGCGACTTCGAGTGGGACCGGCGGGTCTTCCCCGACCCCGACGGGATGCTCGCCCGGCTGCACGAGCGTGACCTGCGCATCTGCGTGTGGATCAACCCCTACATCGCGCAGCGTTCCCCCCTGTTCGCGGAGGCGAAGGAGGCGGGGTATCTGGTGAAACGCCCGGACGGCGGCGTCTGGCAGTGGGACAAGTGGCAGGCCGGCATGGCCCTGGTCGACTTCACCAACCCGGCCGCCACCGCGTGGTTCCAAGGCAAGCTGGCGGCCCTCGTCGAGCAGGGCGTCGACGCGTTCAAGACCGACTTCGGGGAGCGCATCCCCACCGACGTGGTGTATCACGACGGCTCGGACCCGGAACGGATGCACAACTACTACACGCAGCTGTACAACAAGGCCGTCTTCGCGACGTTGCGGGCGGCGCGGCCGCAAGGCGACGCGGTGGTCTTCGCCCGGTCGGCGACCACCGGCGGGCAGACCATGCCGGTCCACTGGGGCGGCGACTCGACGTCGTCGTTCGAGTCGATGGCCGAGACCCTGCGCGGCGGCCTGTCGCTGGCGATGAGCGGGTTCGCGTTCTGGAGCCACGACATCGGCGGATTCGAGGGGACGCCCGAACCCGCCGTCTTCAAGAGGTGGACGGCGTTCGGCCTGCTGTCGAGCCACAGCCGCCTGCACGGCAGCGGGTCGTACCGCGTGCCGTGGCTGATCGACGAGGAGGCCGTCGAGGTCACCCGCGACTTCGCGCGGCTGAAGAACCGGCTGATGCCCTACCTGTACGCCGCCGGCCGCGAGGCCGCCGCCTGCGGGCTTCCGGTGCTGCGGCCCATGCAGCTCGAATTCCCCGGGGACCCGGCGGTCGCCTACCTCGACCGGCAGTACCTGCTCGGCCCGGACCTGCTGGTCGTGCCGGTCTTCAACGCCGAAGGCGTGGCCGACTTCTACCTGCCCGAGGGCGACTGGACCGACTTCTGGACGGGGGCCGTGGTCGAGGGCGGCCGGTGGCGGCGCGAGACCCATGGGTTCCGCAGCATGCCGCTGTACGTGCGCGAGGGAGCCGTCATCCCGATGGGTTCGCGGGCGGACCGGCCCGACTACGACTACCTCGACGGCGTGACGCTGCACGTCCACCCCACCCGCGAACGCGGCTCGCGCACGGTGCTCGTGACGAACCCGGACGGCGCCGAGGCCCGGTTCGACGTGTCCTTCGAGGCCCGCGCCGTCACCGTGCGCTCCTCGCTCGACGCGCCGTGGAGCCTGCGCGTCCGGGGCCGGGAGAGCGTCGCGCGGGTCGGCGGAGTAGCGCGGGCGACGTGGTGAACGGCCGGGTGGACGACCGGGTGCGCCGGTGAGGGGGACGGCTAGGACGGCCGCTGTCCACCGGCCGGGGTGTCCGCCGCCCGGACGAATCGCGTGCCCCAGTCGTGCAGCTGGGCGAGGAGTTCGGGCGGGGACACCACGCGGAAGCCGGCGCCCATCATGCCGAGGGCCAGGATCGGCAGGTCGAGGGAGTCGGCGGTCATGATCACCCAGCAGTGGCCGGGATCGAGCTCCTCGACGGTGCTCCACCGGCCGATGCGATCGCGTACCGTCTGCGCCGGGGCGTCGGCCACGACCTCGACACGCTGGGTGCGGGGCATGGTGTCCACCGCCCGGCGCACGAACTCCGCGGCGTCGGGGGCGGGCAGGTCGCGGGGCCGGAAGCGGGCGCCGGTGCTCTGCGGGGCGGTGAGGCGGTCCAGCCGGAAGGTGCGCCAGTCGTGGCGGTCGAGGTCGTACGCGACCAGGTACCAGCGGCGGCCGAGGCAGACGAGGCGGTGCGGCTCGGTGTGGCGTTCGGTGCGGCGGCCGTCGGCGGCGGTGTAGGAGAAGCGAAACCGTTCGTTGTCGCGGCAGGCCAAGGCGGCCGCGGTGAGGACGTCGGGGTCGGTCCCCGCCCGGGCCGGGCCGCCCCAGCTCGCCTGCAGCGTCATGGCGCGCAGGGCCTCGACGCGGCGGCGCAGCCGGGGCTGCATCACCTGCTCCACTTTGGCCAGGACCCGCACCGAGGACTCCGCGATGCCCTCCACCGCGCTCTGCGCGGCGGCGCGCAGGCCCACGGCCAAGGCGACGGCCTCCTCGTCGTCGATCAGCAGCGGCGGCAGGGCCGCGCCCGGCGCGAGCTGGTAACCGCCGTCGACGCCGCGCTGCGCCTTGACCGGATAGCCCAGCTCGCGCAGCCGGTCGACGTCGCGGCGCAGCGTGCGGGGCGACACGCCGAGCCGCGCGGCCAGTTCGGCGCCCGGCCAGTAGCGATGGGTCTGGAGCAGGGAGAGCAGGCGCAGGGTTCTGGTGCCGGTGTTCGCCATGTTCGCCATTCTCCGGCGATTCCGGTCAGAACCTGACCGCTGCCCTCCCTAGCGTGGTCCCCGACCGGCCCGAAGAGAAGCGCCGGTCCGAACCGGAGCAACGGAAAGGCAGACACATGACCGCGAACCAGTCGACCGCCTCGCCCGTCACGGCCCAGGTGACCGGCGAGCGAGCCGACCTGCTGGCGGCCCTGGGCAACCAGCGGCACTTCCTGCGCTTCACGACGCGCGGCCTCACCGACGAGCAGGCCGCGATGCGCCCCACCGTCAGTGAGCTGTGCCTGGGCGGCCTGATCAAACACGTCACGTCCGTGGAGCGCGTCTGGGTGACGTTCATCCTGGAGGGCCCGTCGGCGCTGCCCGACTACACCGCCTTGACCGAGGCCGACTTCGCGAAACGGGCCGACGATTTCCGCATGCTGCCCGGCGACACGCTGAACGGCTTGCTGGAGGCGTACGCCGAGGTCGCCCGTCGCACCGAGGAAGTGGTGGCCACCCTGCCCGACCTGGACATCGCCCATCCGCTGCCGAAGGCCCCGTGGTTCGAGGACGGCGCTCGGTGGTCGGCCCGCAGGGTGCTGATGCACATCATCGCCGAGACCGCCCAGCACGCCGGCCACGCCGACATCATCCGCGAGGCCATCGACGGCGCCAAGAGCATGGGCTGAGCGACCGTCCGGTCGTCCGGTCGCGGCCGAGCGGTGCGAAATTGCTGGTCAGAGGCATCTCAGGGAGGTTTGCATCCTAGTGGAGTAGGAGATAACCTACAACTGAAGGTGGAGCTTCGCTCCAGGGGGAAAGCGAAGAAGGCTCACACGAAGGAGGCAGGGAGATGCTACTGACCTCGATCGATCCGTTCGTGCAGGAGTTCGAGCGCCAGTTCGACCGGCTGAGCCAGGCGTTCGGCTGGGGTGAGGGCAGCCTCCGTGGCGTGATGCCGATGGACGGCATCCGGCGGACGGACGACGTGCTCCTGCGGTTCGACCTCCCGGGCATCGATCCCGACTCCATCGAGGTGACCGTCGACAGGGGCGTGCTCAGCGTGAGCGCGGGTCGCGAGGAGGAGCACGGCGAGGACGACCGGCTGTTCGTGCGCGAGCGTGTCATGGGCACGTTCACGCGGCGGGTCTATCTGCCCGAGCACCTTGACAGCGAGCACATCGACGCCGACTACAACAATGGTGTGCTCACGATCCGCATTCCGGTCCTGGACAAGGCCAGGCCGCGGAAGATCGCCGTGTCTCGGCCGGAGACCAAGGCGCTCAAGGCGTGACGAGCGGCACGCGTCGACGTGGCCCGGTGCGTGGCGCACCGGGCCACGCTGTTGTCGAGTTACGATGGCGCCGCCGCATCGTTCCCGCCCCACGAGTCCCCGTCGTGGTGTGATGGAAGGGAGCCCTGTGACATGGTCAGGCTGCCGATCGACGACGAGTACGCCCCGCTCTACTCCCTGGGACAGGTCGCCGCCATGCTCAAGGTGCAGCAGGCGTACCTGCGGCGGCTCGACGAGCACGAGGTCGTCCGGCCGCAACGTTCCCCCGGCGGGCAGCGCCGCTACTCCCGCCGCGACATCGTCCTGGTCCAGTACGTCACCGAGCTCGCCGACGAGGGCATGAGCCTCAGCGCCATCCGCCGCATTCTCAAACTGGAGAGCGAGCTGCGCGCCGCGCGCCGCGAGCTCGCCGCCGTGCGCCGCCGCATCGCCGAGCTGGAAGGCGCCGCCGAGCCGGAAGGCGACGTCGAGCCGGCCACCTGAACCGCCGGAGTGCCGCCCGCGTAGTCAGTGTGGGCGCCCTACCGTTCGCCGGCGTCCCGTCAGCGGTGATCTGCCGGGTCCCGCTGCTGTGGCACGCACGGAAGGAACGCTGGATTGTCGCTCATCACGCGCATGCGCCAGGCCCCGGCACGGCCGGAGGACACGGGCGGGGCCGCCGGGGGAGAGCCGGGCGGCGGGCGCGACGGCACGGGGGGCGGCTCCCCGGCCCGCGGATGGGCGCGGCGGGCGGCGGGGTGGGCGGTCACCGTGTCGGCCGCCGCGCTGGTGCTGGTCGTGCTGAACGCGCCGACCGAGGCGGGGCGGTTCACGGCCGGGGCGATGGTGCGGATTCCGCTGGAGGGGGTGCTGGGGGCCGGGCTGCTGCTGGTGCTTCCCGCCCGGGCGAGGCGGGCGGCCGCGTTCGTCATGGGGGTCGCGGCCGGGCTGCTCGGCATCGTGAAGATCATCGACGTCGGGTTCTACAACGTGCTCGCGCGGCCGTTCAACGTGCTGTTCGACTGGCCGTTCTTCGGCAACGCGCTGGATTTCCTCACCGCGTCGTTCGGCCGGGCCGGGGCGTACGGCTGCGCGGCGATGGCCGTGGTCGTGGCCGTGGCCGTGCCGGTCGCCGTGACCCGGTCGGTGCTGCGGCTGGCCCGGCTGGCCGCGTCGCGGCGGAAGGCCGTCGGCGGGGCGCTGACGGCGCTCGGGGCCGGGTGGGTGGTGTGCGCGCTGCTCGGCGCGCGGCTCGTGCCGGGCGTGCCGGTGGCCGCGCTCGCGTACGACCGGCTGCTGCAGGTGCGCACCAGCCTGCAGGACGAGGAGGCGTTCGCCGTGGCCGAGCGGGTCGACGCGTTCGCCGGCACGCCCGGCGACCGGCTGCTGACGGCGCTGCGCGGCAAGGACGTCGTCTTCGCCTTCGTCGAGAGCTACGGCCGCGACGCCGTCGAGGACCCCATGTTCACCCCGCAGGTGGGCGCCGTGCTGGACGCGGGCACCGCGCGGCTGAAGGCGAAGGGGTTCGGCGCCCGCAGCGCGTTCCTCACCTCGCCGACGTTCGGCGGCGGCAGCTGGCTGGCGCACGGCACGCTGCTGTCGGGGCTGTGGGTGAGCGACCAGAAACGGTACGACGATCTCGTGTCGGGCGACCGCCTGACGCTGACCGGGGCGTTCCGGAAGGCGGGCTGGCGCACGGTCGCGGTGATGCCGGGCAACACCGGGGGGTGGCCGGAGGCGCCGTTCTTCGGCTACGACAAGGTGTACGACCAGCGCAACCTGGGCTATCGCGGGCCGCGGTTCAACTGGGGCACCGAGCCCGACCAGTACACCCTGTCGGCGTTCCAGCGCCTGGAGCGCGCCCGGCCGGGACATCGGCCGCTGATGGCGGAGATCCCGCTGGTGTCCAGCCACTCGCCGTGGGCGCCGACGCCCCGCACCATTCCCTGGGACGCCGTCGGCGACGGAACGGCGTACCGCGGCATGCCGGCGCAGGGCCACACGGTGGACGAGGTGTGGAGCGACGCCGAGCGGGTGCGCGTCGCCTATCGCGGCTCCATCGAGTACTCCCTGAGCAGCCTGATCTCCTACGTGGAGACGTACGGCGGCGACGACCTGGTGCTGGTCTTCCTGGGCGACCACCAGCCGGCCCCGCTGGTCACCGGCCCGGGCGCGAGCAGGGACGTGCCGATCACGATCGTGGCCCACGACCGGGCGGTGCTGGACGCGATCTCGGGCTGGGGCTGGCAGGACGGCCTGCGCCCCGGCCCCACGGCCCCGGTGTGGCCGATGAACGCCTTTCGCGACCGCTTCCTCACGGCGTTCGGCCCGGCGGTGTCGCGGCCCGCGCCGGAGAAGGCGGCCGGGCCCGCCTCGCCGCCCGTTGCCGCGGACGCGCCGCGTGCGCGGCCGGCGCGGGGGTCCTAGGGTCTAGTCGTTGCGGCGGTGGGCGAGCCGGCCGACCGCGTACGCCAGGTTGACGACGGCGACCGTGCCGAGGACGAAGATCACGTACGCGGCGTTGCCGGTGCCGGCGAGGATGGCGACCAGGGGGATGGTCAGGGTCAGGGAGCCGAGGCCGAGGGCCATCTGGGCCCAGTCCAGCGGGGGGCGCTTGACCTGGCCGGCGGCGAGCCGGGAGTCGATCACGGCGTTCACGCGGTCGACGAGGGATTCGGCGAGTTCGAGCTCGTACTGGGGGCCGAGCTCACGGCGCGCGGCCATCGCGGCGGCCACCTCGTCCCGTTGCAGGTTCTCGGGCATGAGTCCATTCTGCACCACATGTAGATACTCTGACTATCTAGTGAGATCTGTGCCCGGGATTGGCAAAGCCTGCCGTCACCGGCGCCGTTCTTGGGCGAACAGTGCTCATGTGGGCGGCCGGGCCGCCGGTTAGCGTCGCGATGTGGGCGAACGCGTACTGATCGCGTTGGGGGGCAACGCGATGACCACGCCGGACGGCAACGCCGCCCCCGGCGACCAGCGCCAGGCCATCGAACGGGCGATGCGGCACGTCGCCGAGCTGATCGACGGCGGGCGGCAGGTGATCCTCACGCACGGCAACGGGCCGCAGGTCGGCAACATCATGGTGAAGAACCAGCTCGCCATGGGGGTCGTGCCGCCCGTGCCGCTGGACTGGTGCGTGGCCGAGACCCAGGCGACCATCGGCACGCTCGTGCTCAACGCCCTGCCGCGGCCCACCGCCGTACTGGTGACCCGGACCCTCGTCGACCCCGCCGACCCGGCGTTCGCGAACCCGGTCAAACCCGTCGGCAGGTACTTCAGCGAGGAGGAGGCCCGGCGGTTCGAGCGGCGCGGCGAGACCTGGCGGCGCTTCGAACGCGGATGGCGGCGCGTCGTGGCCTCGCCGGAGCCGCTGGAGATCCTCGACGCCGACGCCGCCGTGGCGCTGATGGCCGCCGGGTACACCGTCGTGGCCGCAGGCGGCGGGGGAGTGCCGGTGGCGCGGTGCGCCGACGGGACACTGCGCGGCGTGGAGGCCGTCATCGACAAGGACCTCGCGGCGGCGGTGCTCGCGCGGGCCGTCGGGGCGTCCGCCCTGGTGATCGCCACCGACGTGCCCTGTGTCGTCGCGGCGTACGGCACTCCCGACGCCCGCCCCATCGGCCGCACCACCCTCGGCGAGCTGCGCGAGCTGCGGGCCGCCGGGCACTTCCCGCCGGGCAGCATGGGGCCCAAGGTGGACGCCGCGCTGCGGTTCGTCGCCGGCGGCGGGGGACGCGCCGTCATCACGTCGCTGGAGCACATCGGCGACGCGCTCGACGGAGAGGCGGGCACCGTGGTCGGCCCCTGACCCGCCCGGCGACCATGGTCCGGGGCACCGCGGGCATGAACCGCCGCGTGCCCCGGGAAGAGCTCCAGAAACCGCTCCCGACGAAGGGTGACTGACATGCCGGATCCGATCGAGGTGCGCAAGGTGGCCATCGAGAGCGTCACCGACGCCTCCGGGCTCACCGCGCTGATCGACGACGGGGTGATCGAGGCCGACCGGGTGCTCGCCGTCATCGGCAAGACCGAGGGCAACGGCGGCGTCAACGACTACACGCGCATCCTCGCCGACCGGGCGTTCCGCGAGGTGCTGATCGCCAGGGGCACACGGACCCCCGAGCAGGTCGCCCAGGTGCCGCTCGTGTGGTCGGGCGGCACCGACGGGGTGCTCAGCCCGCACGCCACGATCTTCGCCACGGTCGACCCGGCGACGGCCGTACGGACCGACGAGCCCCGGGTGTCGGTCGGCGTGGCCATGAGCGACGTGATCCTGCCCGAGGACATCGGGCGGCCGGCGATGGTGGACAAGGTCGCCGCCGGGGTGCGCGACGCCATGAAGATCGCCGGGATCGACGACCCGGCCGACGTCCACTACGTGCAGACCAAGACGCCGCTGCTCACCCTCGCCACCATCACCGACGCCAAGCGGCGCGGGCACGACGTGGTCACCGAGGACACCCTGAAGTCCATGGACATCTCCAACTCCACCACCGCCCTCGGCATCGCCGTCGCTCTCGGCGAGATCGAGCGGCCCGCCGCCGAGCAGATCCACCACGACCTGTCCCTGTACTCCAGCGTCGCCTCCTGCTCCTCCGGCGTCGAGCTCGACCGGGCGCAGATCGTGGTCGTGGGCAACGTGCGCGGCATCGGCGGCCGCTACCGCATCGGGCACTCGGTGATGCGCGACGCCCTCGACGCCGACGGCATCTGGACGGCCATCCGCGACAGCGGCATCGACCTGCCCGGCCGCCCCCACCCGTCCGACCTCGGCGACCGCCTCGTCAACGTGTTCATCAAGTGCGAGGCCGACCCGTCGGGCAGGGTGCGGGGACGCCGCAACATCATGCTCGACGACTCCGACGTGCACTGGCACCGGCAGATCAAGGCCACCGTGGGCGGCGTCGCCGCGTCCGTCACCGGCGACCCGGCCGTCTTCGTGTCCGTCGCGGCCGTCCACCAGGGACCCTCCGGAGGGGGCACCGTGGCGGCCATCAGCGACCTCGGCGGATGAGCGGTGGCGGAGGCGGGGCCGGGCGGGCGGCGCGGGTAGGCTTCGAGGCCGTGCACAGCATTCCACGGCCGCTCGTGCCCGATGACGACGGCGGCGCAGACCCCGCCCTGGCGGCGGCGCTCGCCGCGTACGCCGCCACCCCCGCCGACGGCGACCGGGCGGCCGCCGTGGGCGCGGTCGCCACCGCGCTCGGCACGGCCCGCCTGCTCGTGCCCGTCGTGGCGGTGCTCACCGAGTCGGAGGTCGGCGAGCACGGCGTGCGGCAGGAGAAGCAGAGCGAGATGGCCCTGCCCAAGCTCATCGGCAGGGACGGGCGGGAGGCGGTGCTCGCCTTCACCGGCACCGAGCCGCTGCGCCGCTGGCGGGCCGACGCCCGGCCCATCCAGATCAAGGGCCCGGCCGTGTGCCAGGCGGCCCTGCACGAGAACGCCGCCGCCGTGGTCGTCGACGTGGCCGGGCCGGTGCCGTTCCCCGTCGAGGGCGCCCTCCTGCGGGCCCTCGCCGCCCTCTCCGGCACGCCCGCCGAGGCCGTCCGGCGCCTGACCGAGGTCACCCCGGACGTCACGGTCGCCCGCCTCGCGCCCAAGCCCCGCCGCCGCTTCCCCTGGCCGCGCGGGGCGAGCCGTTAGGGGTTTCCCGCCGCGTCGCCCGCCCTGATCGTCGTGATCACGGCGACGGTCGCGCCGGCGACTCACCAGGTCGGCGCCGGTTCTCACCCCGCCGGCTTTCTCGCCGCGCGTGCAGGGGGTGCTTCCGGGCGGGTCCGGGCATACCGGTTGGGTGTGGCGAAGCAGACGGGGAGTGGGGACGCGGCCGGGCCGTCTAGGGTCGGAGGATGGGCTTGCCGGGTGAGCCGGGCGTCGTCCTCACGGCGGTGCTCGTGGCGGTGCTCGTGGGGGTCGTCGCCGGCGGCGCCGGGCGGGGGGCCGACGCGCG
>JBIQJI010000006.1:0-152559 GCA_044507605.1 Actinomycetales bacterium
CACCGCCGCCACGACCCGCCCGGGCCCGCCCGCCGCGGGCACCGCGTCCATGGGCGGCGGCGCCGCCACGGCCGGTTCGGCCACGGCCGGCGGGCCCGCCGGCGCGGCCAGGGCGTCCAGCGGCACGGCGTGCAGCCGGGCGAGCAGCCGCCCGCCCTCGTACCAGGGAGCGGCGAACGGGTCGAGCGGATCCACCGACTCCACCGGCTCCCCGGCCGGCCACACGGTGACGAGCCGGCCACCCACCTCCTGCGGCTCGGTGCGCAGCGGCCGCAGCAGCACGTCCCCGAGCCGGTCGGCCGCCGCCAGCCGGGCCGTCAGCGCCGCCCGCTCGGTGCCCGGAGCGTGCGCCTTCACCACCACATCGCCCACCCGGATCACCACGACCCGGGTCTGCTTCAGCACCCGCACACCGCCACGAGTCCCCTCGACGAGCCCTGCCAGGCACTCCACCAGCCGCTCCGCGGGCGGCTCCATCGGCCGCTCCGCCTCCCGCCCGTCCGGCCCGGCCTCCCGCCGGGCGCCGGCACCGTGCGGACGCGCCGAACCCGGCGAAACGATCGAGGACACGCCCACCAACCTAATACGCCCGGCCGGGCCGATCGGCGGATTCGGCCCGGCCGATCGCCGGATCCGGCAGCCGTCCGGCAGCGCGGGCCCCGGCCCCGCGGGCGGTGGCGGCGGGTCCGGCGATCGGCGGCCCGGAGCGGCTGCGTAGGGTGGCGGTATGCGGATCGGATTCGGGGCGCCGGTGTCGGGCGCCTGGGCGACGCCCGAGACCATGGCCCATGTCGTCAAGCGGGCCGAGGAGCTCGGATATCACTCGGTGTGGACCTTCCAGCGGCTGCTGTTCCCGGTCGAGCCGCTCGATCGGCCCCTCGGGGCGGCGTACCGCAGCGTGCAGGACCCCATCGTGACGCTGGCCTACCTGGCCGGGCTGACCGAGCGGATCCGGCTCGGGGTGGCCGTCGTCAACCTGCCGTTCTACTCGCCGGCCCTGCTCGCCAAGCAGCTGGCGACGCTGCAGATCGTCGCCCGGGGGCGGCTCGACGCGGGGCTCGGCCTCGGCTGGGCCCGGCCGGAGTTCGTGGCGTCGGGCAGGCCGTACGAGCATCGGGGCAGGCGCGCCGAGGAATACCTCGGCCTGCTGCGGCGCTTCTGGACCGACGACGTGATCGAGCACCACGGCGAGTTCTACCAGGTGCCCGCGGCCCATCAGGATCCCAAGCCGGCCCCGCCCCCGTCGATCCTGCTCGGCGGCGCCGCACCGGCCGCCCTGCGCCGCGCCGGCCGCCTGGCCGACGGCTGGGTCGGCTCCAGCAGGACCGACCTGGCCGCGGTCCACGACCAGATCTACATTGTAAAGGAAGCTGCTCGCGAAGCCGGCCGCGACCCCGAGGCCCTCCGCTTCATCATCAGAGGCGTCACCCGGCCGGGCCCGGCCGGCGCCCGGAACCGCGCGCCGCTGTCGGGCTCCTACGACGAGATCCGCGCAGACGTCGCGCGCCTGGCGGAGCAGGGCGTCACCGAGGTCTTCCACGACCTCAACTTCTCCCCGGACTTCGGCGGCCCCGGCACCGACCCCGCCGACGTCGTAAGCCGCGCCGAGGAGGCCCTGGAGGCCCTGGCCCCCTGACCGGGGCACTCCCTCGGCCGTCATCGACCCGCCACCCGGGAACGGGAACACGCCAAATCAGGTTGAAGCACACTGACGCCGCCCCGCTATCGTGGGAGAAGATCGTGACGAGGAAGGAGGGACGCGCCATGCCCGGGCCACTGGTCGTGAACGGCTCGATCGTCATTCCGGAGGGCGAGCTGACCTGGCGCTTCTCGCGTTCCTCCGGGCCGGGCGGTCAGGGCGTCAACACCACCGACAGCCGGGTCGAGCTCGGGTTCGACGTCGCGGCGACGACGGCGCTGGCGGAGCCGCTGAAGGCGCGTGCCCTCGACCGGCTGCGGCACCGTCTCGTCGGTGGCACCATCACGGTCGCCGCCTCCGAGCATCGTTCGCAGCTGCGCAACCGTGAGGCCGCCGAGGCGCGCCTCGCCCAGTTGATCCGCGAGGCCGTGGCCCCGCCTCCGAAGCGGCGGCGCCCCACCAAGCCGTCGCGGGCGTCGGTGGAGCGCCGCATCGCCGCCAAGAAGCACCGCTCGGCCGTGAAGCGGCTCCGCGGCGGCCGGCACGAGCCGCTGTGACGGCCGCCGCGAAAGCGGTGCTCAGGCGAGGAAGCCCACCGAGTGGGTGTCCATGAACTCGCGGATGCCTTCGATGCCCATCTCGCGGCCGAAACCGCTGTGGTTGAAGCCGCCGAAGGGCGCCCGTTCGTCCAGGTGTGCGGCGCCGTGGGCGTTGACGAAGGTGTAGCCGGTGCGCAGCCGGGCGGCGAGCGCGGCGGCGTGGTCGAGGTCGGCGGTCCACACCGACGAGCACAGCCCCGACCAGGTGTCGTTGGCGCGGGCGATGGCGTCGTCCTCGTCGTCGAACGGCAGGATCGGCACCGTCGGCCCGAACTGTTCCTCGGTCACCACGCGCGAATCGTCGGCGGGGTCGAGCACCAGGGTGGGCCGCACGAAGTTGCCCTTGCTCAGGTCGGCGCCGTCGACGGGCTCGCCGAACGTGCGCACCTCGGCGCCGGCCGCGCGGGCCTGCTCGACCAGTTCCTCGACGAACGTGCGCTGCTGCGGGCTGTGCAGCGGGCCCATCGTCACGCCTTCGGTCAGCCCGTGGCCGAGGCGGGTCGCGGCGAGCAGCCCGGACAGGCCCTCGACGACCTCGTCGTAGCGTGAGCGGTGCACGTACAGCCGCTTGGCCGCCATGCAGATCTGGCCGGTGCTGTCGTAGACGCCGGTGAACAGGCGCTGCATGGCGTCGGCGTCGAGTTCGGCGTCGGGCAGGATGATCGCCGGGTCGTTGCCGCCGAGTTCGAGCGCGACGCGGGTGAGCGATTCGGCGGCCATGGCCATGATGCGCTTGCCGCCGCCGACGCTGCCGGTGAAGCAGACCTTCTTCACCCGGTCGTCCTGGATCAGCGGCCGGCCGATCTCGGCGTCGAGGCCCGTCACCACGTTGACCACGCCCGGCGGCAGCGCCCGCGCCACCTGCTCGACGGTGCGCACGGTGGCCAGCGGGCAGGTCGGCGGCGGCTTGACGACGACGGTGTTGCCGGCGATCAGCGCCTGCGGCAGCGACGCCGCGAGGATCGCCAGCGGCCAGTTGAACGGCACGATGATGGTCACCACGCCGAGCGGCAGGTAGCCGACCTCGGTCCGGTACGGCGGCGCGTCCAGCCGGGTCACCTGCCCGAGCTGGTCCGCGAGCGCGGCGGCCAGCCGGAACCGGTGCTCGAACACGATGGAGTCGATGACCGACTCCATCCGGATCTTGCCGTTCTCCCGGGTGAGCACCTCGGCCGTGGCCGGCCGGTCGGCCTCCAGCGGTGCCAGCGCGGCCAGCACCGCGTCGGCCCGCTCCTTCGGCGAACGTGCGGCCCAGTCGGGGAAGGCCCGGTGCGCGGCGGCGACCGCGGCCGTGGCCTGTTCGGCGGTGGCCGAGGCGGCGTATCCGGCGACGGACTCGTGATCGGCAGGGTCGGCTATTTTCAGCGTGCGTTCGGCCTCAAGGGATTTCCCGTCGATGAAGAGCCCGGTTCTGATCTCCGGTAGCCCCTGAACAGGCGTCATCTCGCATCACCTCGGTTGCGACGTACATCAACGCCTCAAGCTACTCGCCTGGCCAGAGGGATCCCTGAGACGCGCGACCCGGCGCCGGCAGGCCGATCCGGCCGCTCCGATCGAGACATTCGACGTAGCGGGCGCGGATCTGCCGGGCGCCGGGGCCCGCGAAGCGACGAGAACGTCAGGGCTGGCCGACGAAGTCCACCTTGACGGTGGCCGAACGCGCGGTCCAGCTGCCGGGCAGTGGCACGAACGTGACGACGCCGCTGCCGTAGCACGGCAGGTTGAGCGCCGTCGGGATCTCGACGACCTCGTCGTAGCGGTGCAGGACGAGGACCCTGCCGGCGGTCGAGGTGCCGCCCAGGTCGACGGCGATCTCGTGGGCCGCGCCGCCGGTGTAGCCCGCATCCCTCGTCCCCGCCGTGACGCGCTTGACCTGCAGCTTCTGGCCTGCCATCGGGTGACCGGTCTGTCCGGGGTGCACCGGCCCGAAGCAGGCCATGCGGATGACCGCCATGTCGGTCTCTCCGTTCACCGCGCCCACGAAGTACTGGCCGGGGCCGATCTCCAGGGGGTCGGTCGTGTCGGCGATGGCGGGTGACGCCGTCGTGGCCAGCATGGCGGCGGCGAGCAGGGGGACGAGGCGAGTCGCACGTTTCCGGAACACCGTGCCTCCGATCGGGGGAAGGGAAGGGCATATGGAGTACGCGCAACGTGACGCTAGGCATCGGGCTGTGACGGGTCAACGAGGTCTCGGCGCACGCGCGGGCCGGTCGGTGTGCGGATGACGTCCGCGCAGGCGGGGGCTCCGAGTCACGTGTGCCGAAGGCGACGCGCCGGCGCGGCGCTGAAAGCTTCACTGCGGCGGGCTCCTCGCACCCGGCCGCCTGGTTCGCCGGTCGGCACGGCCTCGGCGAACCGGGGTGAGCCGGCCGGTGCGCACAAGGGCCCCGATGGGGCGCGCAGGTGGACGCGGGCACTTTGTGGAGATGCCGGTCGCGGCCGGGAGAAGGTGATCCCCGGGGGCCGGGCCGTCCCGGAATGGCCAGGTGGCGGTAAAAGGGGATAATTGGGCGATGACGCAGCGTCTTCGCGCCCGAGTGCCCAGTGTGCGGGCCGTGATCCTCGACGAGGACCGGCTCGTGCTGTTCCGGCGTACGCCGCCCGGGCGGCCCCTCTACTGGAGCGTGCCCGGCGGCCACGTCGAGCCGGAGGACCGCACGCTGGAGGACACCCTGCGCCGCGAGGTGCTGGAGGAGCTCGGCGCGACCGTGGGCGGGATCACGCCGCTCACCACGCTGACGTACGTGCGCAACCGCGCCATCAAGACCCAGCACGTGTACGGCTGCCGCCTGCTGACCATGGACCTCGCGCTGCGCTCCGGGCCGGAGTTCACCGACCCCGCCAAGGGCGTCTACGAGGTGGTCCGGGTTCCCCTGTCGCCGGCGCAGATCACCGGCATCCCTCTGGTGCCCGAGGAGCTCGGCGACTATCTGGCCGCGCACATCGCCCGGCTGCCCGACCTGATCGGCCCCGCGCCTACGGCTCGCGGCGGTCCTGCATCTCCCAGAGGTGATCGATGACGTGCCAGGTGATGCGGCGGACGGCGTAGCGGGCCGGCCAGCCTTTCGGGACGAGCGGCGTGCCGTCGGACGGCTCGCCGAGCACCCGGGCGGCCTGGTCGCGCATCGCCGCGAGGGCGGCCGCGTCGCCGTGGGGGAACGGCCGGACCCTGATGCCGATCGTGCGGAGGTAGGCGCGTTCGGCCTCGATCACGTGCGCGATCATCTTGTCGCGGTCCCGGCCGCCGCCGCGCGGGCCCTTGCGCAGCTCGGCCGGCGAGCCGGCGGCGACCTCGTCGAAGACCTGCCAGGCGGCGCGCATCAGCGCGACCTCGCGCCGGGCGGTGGCCGCGTCGACGGGCTCGCCGTCGAGGTCCGGGATCGCCCCCGGAGCGCCGAAGTCGGTCGTGGCGCCGCCCTTCACCCGTTCCACGACGACGATCTCGCGGGGCTCGAACGTCAGCCCGGCGCGCTCGGCGATCACGCGGTAGCGCGGGACGTACTCCCACAGCGCCTCGATCGCGGCGTCTTCGCCCTTGCGCACCCTGCACCAGCCGGGCCAGTCGGCGGCGCACGCGAAGACCTTCTTCGGGCCGAGCTCCAGGTAGATCCGGGTGCGGCCGCCGGGGACGCCCCCGCCCGTGGTCGGCTCCTCGGTTCGCTCGCTCATGCCGACGATCCTGGCATGAAAGACTGTCAACGACCGGCAGGTATGCCGCCGGACCGGACGGTCCGGGTCGGCCCGGACCGGCGCGGCGCCGTCTCGGGGGTCCGCCGGCCGGGCACGCGCGTGACGGCGACGGGCGTTTCGCCGCCGGGAAGGAGGGTCCGATGTCGCAGGCCGCCGAACGCGAGCTGACGGCCGAGGTGATCGAGCGGCTGGCCGCCACTCCCGACCCCCGGCTGCGCGAGCTGATGCGAGCGCTGGTCGCCCACCTGCACGCGTTCGCCCGTGAGACGCGGCTGACGCGGGACGAATGGCGTGCCGCGATCGAGTTCCTGACGGCCACCGGGCGGCTGTGCGACGACGAGCGGCAGGAGTTCATCATGCTGTCCGACACGCTCGGGCTGTCGAGCCTGGTCGAGACCATCAACGAAGGCGGCGACGGCGGCGCGGAGCAGCCCGGGCCGACCGAGGCGACCGTCCTCGGGCCTTTCTACCGGCCCGGCGCGCCGCTGCGCGAGTTCGGCGCCTCGATCGTGCTGAGCGATGTCGGCGGCGAGCCCACGGTGGTCTCCGGGCGGGTGCTCGACACCGCGGGGTCGCCCATCGCGGGGGCGATGCTCGACGTGTGGCAGACCGCGCCGAACCGGCTCTACGACACTCAGGATCCCGACCAGCCGCCGTTCAACCTGCGGGGCCGGTTCCGCACCGACGACGCCGGCCGGTACCGGTTCGTCACGGTACGCCCCGTCGACTACACGGTGCCCGGCGACGGGCCCGTGGGCGCGCTGCTCCGCGCCACCGGCCGGCACAACTGGCGGGCCGCGCACATCCACGCCATCGTCTCCGCGCCCGGCCACCGCACGGTGACCACCCACATCTTCGACGCCGCGTCCGCCTACCTCGACTCTGACACGGTGTTCGGGGTGCGGCCGAGCCTGGTCCGCGAGTTCCGCCGCAACGACGACCCGGCGGCGGCCGCCGCCAACGGCGTGCGGCCGCCTTTCCTCGAGGTGTCGTTCGACTTCGTGCTGGCGCCGCTCTAGAGCATGCCGATCAGGTCGGCGATCGAGTCGACGACCTGCGACGGGCGGAACGGGTAGCGGTCGATCTGCTCCTTGGTCGTGACGCCGGTGAGCACCAGGATGGTGTGCAGGCCGGCCTCCATGCCCGACACGACGTCGGTGTCCATGCGGTCGCCGATCATCGCGGTGGCCTCGCTGTGCCCGCCGATGACGTTGAGCGCGCTGCGCATCATCATCGGGTTGGGTTTGCCCACGAAGTACGGCTCGACCCCGGTCGCCTTTGTGATCATGGCGGCCACGGCGCCGCACGCCGGCAGCGAGCCCTCGGTGGACGGCCCGATCGCGTCGGGGTTCGTGGCGATGAACCGGGCCCCGCCGTCGATCAGCCGGATCGCGCGGGTGATCGCGGTGAAGCTGTAGGTGCGGGTCTCGCCCAGCACCACGTAGTCGGGGCCGATGTCCGTCAGCACGTACCCCGCTTCGTGCAGCGCCGTCGTCAGCCCCGCCTCGCCGATCACGAACGCCGAGCCGCCCGGCCGCTGCGCGGCCAGGAAGTTCGCCGTGGCCAGCGCCGACGTCCAGATCGACTCCGGCGGCACGTCCAGGCCGGCCGTCCGCAGCCGCACCGACAGATCGCGCGGGGTGTAGATGGAGTTGTTGGTCAGCACCAGGAACGGGCGGTCCAGGTCGCGCAGCCGCCGGATGAATTCGTCCGCGCCCGGCACGGGTCGCCCCTCGTGGACGAGCACGCCGTCCATGTCCGACAGCCAGTATTCGATCGGCTTACGCTCGCTCATAGCACCTCATGATGTCCCTGCCACGCATACCAGAACATTGCAGGAACAAGCATGGCAGGTGATGATCCGCCGTCATCCGTCGATCATGGCCGGGCCCGCCCGCCCGGTGTGCCACGGCGTGCTCATTCGGCCGGCCACGGCCAGGTCCAGTCGAGGATGTCCGGGTGGTCGTCGCCGTGCTCGCGGGCGTGCACGCGCTTGGCGAGGCGTTCGTCGGCCAGCTGCTGGCGGACCGTGGCGACCTTGCCGCGCAGGGACGGCACCCGGTCGATGACGTCCATGGCGAGCCGGTAGCGGTCCAGGTCGTTGCGCATGACCAGGTCGAACGGCGTGGTGAGGCCGCCCTCCTCCTTGTAGCCGCGAACGTGCATCTGGGTGTGCCCGGCCCGCCGGTACGCCAGCCGGTGGATCAGCCACGGATAGCCGTGGAACGCGAAGATGATCGGCTTGTCCACGGTGAACAGCGCGTCGAACTCGGTGTCGGGCAGGCCGACGGGATGCTCCGACTGGGGCTGCAGCCGCATCAGGTCCACCACGTTGATCACCCGGAGCTTGATCGCCGGGAAGTGGTGCCGCAGCAGGTCGGCCGCCGCCAGGGTCTCCAGGGTCGCCGAGCCGCCGGCGCAGGCCAGCACCACGTCGGGGTCGTCGCCCTGGTCGGTGCTCGCCCACGGCAGGATGCCGAGGCCGCGGGAGCAGTGGGCGGTCGCCTCGTCGGCGGTGAACAGGTCGAGCGTCGGCTCGCCCCCCGCCACGATCACGTTGACGCGGCTCCGGGACCGCAGGCACAGGTCGGTGGTCGCGACGAGCGTGTTGGCGTCCGGCGGCAGATACACCCGGATCACCGGGGCCCCCTTGCTGGCCACCATGTCCAGGAAGCCCGGGTCGGGGTGGTGCCGCCCGTCGAGCGTGAGCAGGTACGTGAGCGACGCGATGGGCCGCCGCCACGGCACCGAACCGCAGGCGCCCAGCCACTTGGCGTGCTGGCCGACCATTCCGGCGACGATGTGCGCGAACGCCTCGTCGCAGGTGAGCAGGCCGTGCCGGCCGGACAGCAGGTAGCCCTCCAGCCAGCCCTGGCACAGATGCTCGCTCAGCACGTCCATGACGCGCCCGCCGCGCGACAGGTGCTCGTCGGTGGGCAGCCGGTCGGCCGCCCAGGCCCGGTCGGTGACCTCGAACACCGCCGGCAGCCGGGAGGCGACCGTCTCGTCGGGGTCCATGATGCGGAAGTTGTCGCGGTTCGCCTGGATCACGTCGCGCAGGTAGGGGGCGAGCACGTCGGTCGGCTCGCTCCGGATCGTCGCCGGGCTCTTCAGCTCGACCGCGTACTCCCTGATGTCGGGCAGCCCGAGCGGGCACATGAGCAGGCCGCCGTTGGCGTGCGGGTTGGCGCCCATGCGCCGGGTGCCGTACGGGACGAGCGACCGGATCAGCGCCACGGGCCGGCCGTTCTGCTCGAACAGCTCCCCCGGCCGGTACGACCGCAGCCACTCGGCCAGCAGCTCCAGCTGGGCGGGGTCGTCGCGCACGTGCGGCAGCGGCACCCGGTGCGACCGCCAGCCGCCCTCGACGGGCCGCCCGTCCAGCTCGCGCGGCCCGGTCCAGCCCTTCGGGGTGCGCAGCACCAGCATGGGCGCCTTGACGCGGGCGCCGCCCAGCCTGTTCTGCGTGATCTCGTCGAGGACGGCGTCGAGCGTGGTGGCCATGGCCTCGTGCGCCTCGGCCGGGTCGTCGCCGGCCACGATGTACGGCCGGTGGCCGTACCCTTCGAGCAGGCTGACGAGCTCGTCCTCCGGTATCCGGGCCAGCAGGGCGGGCCCGGCGGTCCGGTAGCCGTTGAGGTGCAGGATCGGCAGCACGACACCGTCCCTGGCGGGGTCGAGGAACTTGCCGGCGTGCCAGCTCGCGGCGAGGGGCCCGGTCTCGGCCTCGCCGTCGCCGATGACGCAGGCGACGATCAGGCCGGGGTTGTCGAGGGCCGCGCCGTACGCGTGGGAGAGGGAGTAGCCGAGCTCGCCGCCCTCCTGGATGGCGCCGGGCGTCTGGGCGGAGCAGTGGCCGGGGATGCCGCCGGGGAAGGAGAACTGGCGGAAGAGCCGCCGCATCCCACGCACGTCCCGCCCGATATCCGGATATGTCTCGCTGTAGGTGCCGTCGAGCCAGGCGTGCGCCACCGCCCCCGGCCCGCCGTGCCCCGGCCCCAGGACGCAGATCATGTTGAGGTCGCGCCGCTTGATCACCCGGTTCAGGTGCGCGAGGCAGAAGTTCAGCCCCGGCGTCGTCCCCCAGTGCCCGAGCAGCCGCGGCTTGACGTGCTCGGCCCGCAGCGGCTCCTGCAGCAGCGGGTTGTCCATCAGATAGATCTGCCCCACGGACAGGTAGTTCGCCGCCCGCCAGTAGGCGTCGACCGCCCGCAGTTCGTCCTCGACCAGCACGCCCGTCCCCTTCCCCCGGATCTCACCTCTTTCCAGGGAGTTGCACCGAGACGGGCCTGCTCAACCCCCCGAGATCGTCCACGCTGGGGAAAGATCATGATCGACGGATCCGCCCCGGGGAGACCCGCGGCGCGAAGCCGTCAGAACGTGGACTTCGTCAGCCACTTCCGCAGCAGGCCGTCGTCGCCGTACACCGTGTGCCGGGAGCCGAGGCCGATCCGCCCGTAGGCCAGCAGCAGCAGATCGCGCGCCGTGCCCTGGACCGCCACCGCGCCCTTGGCGTGGCCGCGCCGCCACGTCGTGCCGCCCGGCCCGAGCGTGATCAGCCACTGGCCGTCGTCGACGTCGGTCGCGTGCAGATGGATGGTCTCGCCGGCGCCGGCCAGCTCGCGTTGCAGCACGGCCATCCGCTCGACCCGCGCCAGGATGTCGAGATACTCCTCCAGACCGTCGGCCGCCGCGTCCGGCGCGATCTCCGGCTCGGCCCCGAGCGCCAGCTCCGCGTCGGCGCGGTGCACCGTGGTCTCGTGCAGCATGCGGCGGGGCCAGAACGCCGCGCGCCCCATGCCGGGCAGGGTCCACACGGGCGCCTCCGGGCCGGCGGCGCCGAGCGTGGCCACGAGCCGGGCACCCCCCTCGGCGAGCCAGGCGGGCCGCCCCGCGTCGTCGGCCGGCAGGTCCGCCGGCACGTCACGCTGCGGGATGCGCTCGGACAGGCCGTTGCGCACGATGTGCTCGACCCAGCGGTGCGTGATGCCGAGATGCTTGGCGAGCCCGGCCATCGTCCACCCCGGACACGTCGGCACCGGGGCCGCCGGATCGGCCGTCTCGACCACCCGCACGAAACGCGTGATCTCGGCGCCGAGCGCGGCACAGTACTCATCATGGCTCCGGCGAGCCGCCGGCACGGCCTCATCACGATCATCCATGCGCCCGAGCGTAACGCGACCACCAGCGGTACGGCACCGCCGGGCACGCCACGGACGCCCGGCCCCCGCCGGGCCGGCACGGCGAAGACGCCCCGCCGGTCACGGAAGCTCGACGAACGGCTCGGGAAAGTGCGCCGGGGCGAGCGTGCCCCCGGCGGACCGGACGCGCTCCAGCAGGGCCCGCCTCGTCTCCGCCGCCCGGACGCGATCGGTGTCGTACCGGTAGGTGACGCCCGGATCGGCCAGCTGCACGGGATGCAAGATCACGTCGCCGGTCAGGGTCAGCGAGCCGACCGTCACCACCTGGTGGCCGGGCGTGTGACCGGGCGCATGCTCGACGACCACGTCCGGGAGCACCCGCGCCCGGCCCTCGACCGCGTCGACCAGCCCGGTCAGCGGATGCAGGATCCGCTCCCGCATCGGGCCGGGGCCGCCCTGCTCGATCCAGTCCAGCTCGGCCCGCTGCAGCACATGCCGGGCGTTGGGGAACGTGGGCACGCCATCGGTCACCAGGCCGCCCGCGTGATCACTGTGCAGGTGCGTCACGATCACGGTGCCCACGTCATGCCGATCGACCCCGGCCGCCGCGAGCTCGCCGAGCAGCCGCCCGGGCACCGGCGCCCACGTCGCGGCGGGAGAGTCCGACGGGCCGATGCCCGCGTCGACGAGGGCCGTGCCGCCGGAGCCGTCGCGCAGCAGGAAACAGTGGAACCGCAGCACCCACTCGCCCCCGGGCCCGAACGCCCCGGGATGGGCGGCCCGCGCCCACGCCCAGTCGCCGTCGGTCGCGCCGCCGAACATCTCGTCGTTCGGCCGGGCGATCGCCTCGCCCATCGGGCCGACGGCATCACAGATCGGGATGACCTCCACGCCGCCGACCATCCTCGCCATGCCCTCCACCACGCCTCCGATCCCGGCCCCGATCCCGGCCTTCCCCGCACGTAAGGACCCACTCTAGATCTTTTCCGCTTACCGCCCCGCGGGGAGAGCCGGCGGAATACCTGGGCCGGCGCGGGTTATCGTTCGGGCATGGGCGAGGTTCGCAGCGGAGGGCCGGTCCCCTCCGCCACGCACGCACGGGAGATGGACGCCTGGGTGGTCGAACGGCCCGGGCCGATGGCCACGCGACCGCTGCGGCGATTGCGGCTGCCGGTGCCGGAGCCGGCCCCCGGCGAGGTCCTGGTCAAGGTGGAGGTGTGCGCCGTCTGCCGCACCGACCTGCACCTCGCCGAAGGCGACCTGACGCCGCGCCGCCCACGCACCGTCCCCGGCCACGAGGTCGTCGGCCGGGTCGTCGCACTGGGCCCCGGCGCTCCCGCCGCGGCGGAGACACCCGGCGACGACGGCACGACGGCACCAGGCGCCGCGCGGGCGAACGACGTGCGCGTCGGCGACCGCGTGGGCATCGCATGGCTGCGCTCGACCTGCGGCCGGTGCCGTTACTGCCTGCGGGGCCTGGAGAACCTCTGCCCCTCGTCCACCTACACCGGCTGGGACGCCGACGGCGGCTACGCCGAATACGTCACCGCCCGGCGCGACTACGTCTACCCGCTGCCCGGCGACCGGCCGGCCGAGCGGCTCGCCCCGCTGCTGTGCGCCGGCATCATCGGCTACCGGGCGCTGCTCAAGGCCGAGCTGCCGCCGGGCGGGCGGCTCGGCATCTACGGCTTCGGCGCCTCCGCGCACCTCACGGCCCAGGTGGCCATCGCCCAGGGGGCCCAGGTGCACGTGCTGACCAGGTCCGCCGCGGCCCGGCGGCTGGCCCTGGACCTCGGCGCCGCCTCCGCCCGCGGCGCGGCCGACGCACCCCCCGAGCCGCTCGACTCGGCGATCCTGTTCGCCCCGGTCGGCGACCTCGTGCCGGTGGCGCTCGCGGCCCTCGACCGGGGCGGCACCCTCGCCGTCGCCGGCATCCACCTCACCGACATCCCGCCGCTCCACTACCAGCGGCACCTGTTCGAGGAACGCGTGCTGCGCAGCGTCACCGCCAACACCCGCGATGACGGCCGCGCCTTCCTGGACCTCGCCACCCGCGACCCCCTCCAGGTGACGACCGTCCCCTACCCCTTCGCCGAAGCCGACGCGGCCCTCGCCGACCTGGCCGCCGACCGCGTCAACGGCGCCGCCGTGCTGCACGTCGCGTCATAGGCCTAGGGCGGCGTACACGGCACCCACCGGCCCGCGGCCGGGGGTCGGCGAACACCGGACTCACGAGATCGTGGCCGTCCAGTCGCCGCGCCGCAGGTGGATCGTCCCGTCCTGGGTGATGCGGACCTTCGCCCCGTACAGCGGCAACGCACCGTTGCGCAGCCAGTGGTCGCGTGCTTCGTCGAGGAGGTACCACAGGCGGCGGGGCCCGCCCTGGTGCACGACCGCGAGCCCGTCGCCGGTCTGCTCGGCCCGCGCCCATGACCCGTCCGCGTGGACCATCGGTGCGACCCGTGTGTCACCGGTCCGGCGGTAGTCGTGCTCGATGCCGGGCGCCGTCACCTCCAGCATGGAGCGCAGCTCCCAGGCCCTCTCCTCGATGTCGATGACGGGAAACCGGCTGATCGAGACCTGTTCGCCTTCAGCGGTGCGCGCGGTGTTCAGGAGCCCGGCCAGGCGCGGCGGGCAGCCGTCGCCGCTCCGGGTCGGCATGAACGTGGCGTTCGGGGGTGAGGTCGCACGTCAGGCGCCGGCCGGACGGCCGGCAGGTCGGTGGTCTTGGCGGGGCGGTGGGTTCGTGAGGGTCAGGCGGAGGTGGGTGGGGGAGCGGTGCTGCCTCGGGGGATCAGGCGGGCGGCTGCGTCTTCGAAGCCGGTGACCGGGTCGCCGGCTATCAGGGAGAGCAGGGTGCGGGCGGCGTTGGCGCCGTAGGCGGGGATGTCGCGGGTGAGGGCGGTCAGGGAGGGGCGCACCACCTGGGAGAGCGGGGAGTCGTCCCAGGCGACGATGGACAGGTCGGAGGGGACGTCGAGGCGCATCTCCTGGGCGACGGACAGGCCGGCGACGGCCATGATGTCGTTGTCGTAGACGATGGCGGTGGGGCGGCAGGGGGAGGCGATGAGGCGGCGGGTGGCCCTGGCGCCGGCCTCGCCGGTGTAGTCGGTGTGGATGATGGCGTGGCCGGTGAGGCCGAGCTCGTCGCAGACGGCGGTGAACTCGTTGTCGCGCAGCACCGTGTGGACGAGGTCGGGCATCCCGGCCACCCTGGCCACGCGGCGGTGGCCGAGGGCGGCGAGGTACTCCACGGTCTCGCGGACGGCCGACGCCTCGTCTGACCACACGGGCACCAGGGGGCCGGCCTCGGAGGGGTGGCCGACGACGACGGCGGGCAGGCGCAGGTCGCGCAGCGCGGCGACCCGGGGGTCGGAGAAGTGCAGGTCGACCATGATCGCGCCGTCGACGCGGCCTTCGCCGTACCAGCGGCGGTAGATCTCGATCTCCTGGTCGTGGTCGGTGACCACCTGGAGCATCAGGGCGTACGACTCGGCCGACAGCACGCTTTCGATGCCGCTGATCAGCTCCATGAAGAACGGCTCCATGCCGAGGACGCGGGCCGGGCGGCACACGGCGAGGCCGACGCTGTGGGCGCGGGCGCCGTTGAGGGCCCGGG
Source organism: Actinomycetales bacterium (assembly GCA_044507605.1). GTDB lineage: Bacteria > Actinomycetota > Actinomycetes > Streptosporangiales > Streptosporangiaceae > Thermopolyspora. The sequence continues at coordinate 14,689 of JBIQJI010000006.1, forward strand.
CGGCGCTGTTGGGGCGCCAGCCGATCTCCTCGGCGATCGCTTTGATCATGGCGCGTTTGGCCGGGGAGACGCCGGGGCGGTCGTTGAGGGCGTACGAGACAGCGACCTTCGAGACCCCCGCACGGCGGGCGATGTCGGCGATCGTCGGGCGCTTCACGGACCCCCCTCACTGAATCGGTTCTTGTCGTGGGATGCCAAGCGGCACCCTACTACCTCCGGGCGGCCGCACGCCCACCGCGGGTGGGGCGTGACCTGCGTGCGCCTTGGCGTTTCGGTGTGCGGGGCGGCGGCCGGCGGGTCGTTCGTCGCGATCCCGCATCATCCTATTGACAGGGCGGACAAGTGGAATTTACGGTCGCGGTACTTATCCGGTTCAGCAAGGTCTCACGGGCGTGTTTCCCCGCGTCGGTGGGGGTGGGCTGGTCGGGGGAGCGGCGCGTGCGCCGCTGACCGGTGCGAGTCCAGGGGCGTGCCCGGCGCGAAGCGGGCGTTGGGAGCGCTCCCAACGGTCCGTGGGGGAGGGTTCCCCGCGGACGGTGACCGCGCAGCGCTCGACAGACACGCGGACCTCCGCGGGGACGCGGAGGAAGGAGAGAACTGAGATGCTTAACCGGGTACGTCTGACGATTCCGATCCTGGCGGCGGCCGTCGTCGCCGCCGGTTGCTCCAGCGGGGGTTCCGCACCGTCCTCCGGCACGTCACAGCAGGCGAGCGCCCCGGCCGCCGCTCCCGCCGACCCCGGCTCCCTGCCGCGCAACGAGACGCTCTACACGTCCGGCACCCAGTGGGGCCCGCCCGCCAACTTCAACCCGCTGCGCGAGTGGGACTCCGCCATGGGCACCAAGGGCCTGATCTACGAGACCCTGTTCCACTACGACCCGACCGCCGGGCGGCTGATCCCCTGGCTCGCCGAGAGCGGCACCTGGACCGACGACACGACCTACGAGGTCAAGCTGCGCCCGGGCATCACATGGTCCGACGGGCAGCCGCTCACCGCCGAGGACGTGGCGTTCACCTACCGGCTCGGCAAGATGGAGACCATCCCGTACCACAACCTGTGGGAGTGGCTGAAGAGCGCCGAGGCGGTCGACGACTCGACCGTGAAGTTCACGTTCTCCACGGCCAACTACCAGGAGTGGGACTTCAACCTGTACAACCGCGCGATCGTCCCGCAGCACCTGTGGAAGGACCTGTCCGAGGAGGACGTGCTCAACGGCGCCAACGACACCCCGGTGGGCACCGGCGCGTACCGGCTGATGAGCAAGGCCCAGGACCGGGTCGTGCTGCAACGGCGCGACGACTGGTGGGGCAAGACGGCGCTGAACATGGAGCCCAGGCCCACGTACATCGTGGACATCGTCAACTCCAGCAACGAGGTGGCGATGGGCCTGCTGTTGCAGAAGGGCCTGGACATCAGCAACAACTTCCTGCCGGGCATCACCAACCTGGTCAACGGCAACTTCGGCATCTCGACCTACTACCCGAAGCCGCCGTACATGCTGTCGGCCAACACCACCTGGATGGTGCCCAACACCACCAAGAAGCCCATGAACGACGTGGCGTTCCGCCACGCGCTGGCCACCGCGATCGACACCCAGAAGATCGTGAAGAACGTGTACGGCGAGATGGTCAAGGCGGCCGACCCGACGGGCCTGCTGCCGCAGTGGGACAAGTTCATCGACAAGGACGTGGTGGTCAAGGAGGGCTACACCTACAGCAAGGACGAAGCCAAGAAGATCCTCGCCGACGCCGGCTACAAGGACACCAACGGTGACGGACTGGTCGAGAACAAGGACGGCTCCAAGCTCAGCCTGAAACTGGCCGTGCCCACCGGCTGGACCGACTGGATGGAGGCGGCGCGGTCGATCGCCGCCGACGCCAAGGCCGCCGGCATCGACATCCAGCCCGACTTCCCCGACTACAACGCGCTGGTGACCGCCCGCAACAAGGGCGACTTCGACATCGTGCTCAACAACGACCGGCAGCTGTCGAACAGCCCGTTCTCCTACTACCAGTGGATCTACCAGCTCCCCGTCATCAAGATCCAGAACACCGTGAACTTCGGCCGGTTCGAGGACAAGGAGGCCTGGGACCTGGTGAAGGCACTCGACCAGGTCAAGACCGATGACGTCGAGGGCATGAACAAGATCCTGGCTCGGCTTCAGGAGCGGCAGCTCAAGGACCTGCCGGTCATCCCGCTCTGGTACAACGGCCTGTGGTCGCAGGTGGGCAACCAGGTCTGGAAGAACTGGCCGAGCTCGGAGGGCAGCGCACCCAAGACGCCCGCGGTCACCTGGCGCAACTGGTGGGAGATGGGCGGCTTCAAGACGCTGACCCAGCTCCAGCCGGCCGCCGGCTGACCCGGCCGCCGATCGCACCGTCAGGAGCCCGCGTTGCGTCGATACTTCGGCCGGAAACTGCTGATCTACGCACTGACGTTCGTCGTCGCCGTCACCATCAACTGGATGATCCCGCGGTTCATGCCGGGCGACCCGGTGTCGAGCATGGTGGCCCGCGCCGGCGTGAGCAACCCCCAGGGCGCGGCCGCCATGCAGGAGTACTACACCGGCCTGTTCGGGTTCGACGAGCCGGTCTGGCGGCAGTACCTGAACTTCTGGTCGGCGCTGCTGCACGGCGACCTCGGCGTCAGCATCTGGCTGTTCCCCACGCCCGTGAGCACGGTGATCATCGAGGCGGTGCCGTACACGCTCGCGCTGATGATCCCCGCCGTGCTGCTCAGCTGGGTCGTGGGCAACCGGCTGGGGGCGTACGCGGCGCGGCGCAGGCTGCTGGACAACTCCGTGCTGCCCGTCGGCTATGTGCTGACGGCCACGCCGTACATGTGGCTGGCGGTCCTGCTGGCCTGGGGGTTCGGCGTGGTCCTCGGGATCTTCCCCATAGCCGGCGGGTACGGCTTCGCCCGCACGCCCAGCTGGTCGCTGAGCTTCCTGCTGGACCTCCTGCACCACTGGGTGCTGCCGTTCCTGTCGCTGTTCGTCGTGGCGCTGGGCGGCTGGGCCATCGGCATGCGCAACATGATCATTTATGAGCTGGAGTCGGACTACTCGAACTACCTGGCCGCGCTGGGCGCGCCGCAGCGGCTGATCCGCCGCTACGCGTTCCGCAACGCCGTGCTGCCGCAGATCACCGGCCTGGCCCTGCAGCTCGGCGTGCTGGTGGCGGGGGCGCTGGTCACGGAGATCGTCTTCTCCTATCCGGGGCTCGGCAGCCTCATCCTCAAGGCGATCCAGAACCAGGACTACTTCCTGCTCCAGGGGGTCTTCCTGTTCATCGTCCTCGGCGTGCTGATCGCCAACTTCATCATCGACATCGTGTACGTGGTGGTCGATCCGCGTACGCGCACCGGACTGGCGGGGGCGGCGGCATGACGGTCACCCAGGAGATCACCACCCGGGAGCCCGCGGCGGCGAGCGGGCGGCGCGAGGTGCTGCATTTCGCGCTGCGCAACCCCAAGCTGCTCATCGGGTCGGGCATCGTGCTGGTGCTGCTCGCGCTCGGCGTGTTCGGCCCCATGGTGTTCGGCTCGGCGCCGCCCAACGAGTACGTCGGTCCGCACATGCGGCCGCCGTCGAGCGAGTACTGGTTCGGCACGACGACGTTCGGCCAGGACGTGTTCGTCCAGTTCGTGTACGGGCTGCGCACCACCTTCCTGGTGGGCGTGATCGGCGGCGCGATCGCCGCCGTGATCGGCATGGCGGTCGGTTTCGTCGCCGGCTACCGGGGCGGCCTGGTCGACGAGGCGCTGAACATGCTGACGAACGTGGTGCTCGTGCTGCCGGCCCTCGCCGTCCTGCTGATCATCAACGCCTATCTCGGCATCCGCAGCGTCGGCGCGCAGGGCCTGTTCATCGGCCTCACCTCCTGGCCGTGGGCGGCCCGCGCCATCAGGGCGCAGACGTTCTCGCTGCGCGCGCGGGAGTTCGTGGACCTGGCCCGGCTCAGCGGCGCCGGCACCTGGAAGATCATCACCAGGGAGATCGCGCCGAACATGAGCTCCTACCTGGTCATGTCGTTCATCCTGCTGTTCGGCGGCACCGTCCTCATCGCCTCCTCCCTCGACTTCATCGGGCTGGGCCCCACCGAAGGGGTGTCGCTCGGGCTGATGCTGCAGAACGCCTACCAATGGAGCGCGATGCAGCTGGGCCTGTGGTGGTGGTTCGTGCCGCCCGGCGCGGCCATCACCGCGATCGTCGGGGCGCTGTACGTCGCCAACGTGGGCCTCGACGAGGTCTTCAACCCGAAGCTGAGGGAGACATGAGCCTACGGGTCAGCGGGCTGAAGGTGTACTACCGGACGCTCAGGGGCATGGTGCGGGCCCTCGATAACGTGTCGTTCGACCTGCGGGACGGCGAGATCCTGGGCCTGGCGGGCGAGTCGGGGTGCGGCAAGACGACCCTCGGCAAGAGCCTGATCAGGCTCGACGGCCGGATGCGTCACGTCGGGGGTACGGTCGAGCTCGACGGGCAGGAGCTGCCCATCGGCGACGACCGCGCCATGAACGCGTTCCGGTTCCATCGGGTCTCGCTCGTCCCGCAGTACTCCATGAGCGCGATGAACCCCACCCGCAAGATCGGCAAGATGGTCGACGAGCTGCTCAGGTCGCGGGGCGTCGCCCCCGACCACGACAAGCTGCGCGCCCGGCTCGACCTGGTGGGGCTGCCGCACGAGGTGCTGGCCCGCTACCCGATCGAGCTGTCGGGCGGCATGAAGCAGCGCATGGTCATGGTGATCTCGACCCTGCTGGACCCGTCGCTGCTCATCGCCGACGAGGTGACCTCGGCGCTCGACGTCTCCACGCAGAAGGCCGTGGTGACCGCGCTCGCCGGGCTGCGCGACAACGGCGTGGTCGGCGGCATGGTGTTCATCACCCACGACATCTCGCTGACGTACCAGGTCGCCGACACGATCATGGTGATGTACGCCGGCCGCCTGGCCGAGAAGGCGCCCGCGAAGTCGATCGTGACCCGGCCGCGGCACCCGTACACGAAGCTGCTCATCGACTCGCTGCCGGAGGTCGGCGTGCGCTACGCCGACAGGAAGCTGGCCGGCATTCCCGGCTCGCCGCCGTCGCTGCTCACGCCGCCCACCGGCTGCAGGTTCCGGGACCGCTGCCCGCTGGCCGGCGAGCAGTGCGCCGAGCGGCCCCCGGTGACCGAGGTCGAGCCCGGTCACTTCGTCTCCTGCTGGAAGGCCGAGTGATGCTGCGACTCGACGATGTCACCAAGGTCTACCGGGTGGGCGCCTTCGGCGGGAAGACGATGACCGCCGTGCGCGGGGTGAGCTTCGGCGTGGATCCGGGCGAGGTCGTCTCCCTGATCGGGGAGAGCGGCAGCGGCAAGAGCACCATCGGCAAGATGGTGCTGGGCCTCACCCCGGTGTCGGGCGGCACGATCACCTTCGACGGCGCCCGGGTGCCGGCCCGGCCGGGCAAGGAGTACTACCGGCACGTCCAGGGCGTGTTCCAGGACCCTTTCAGCTGCTACAACCCGGTGTTCAAGGTCGACCGGGTCTTCGGCATGATCAAGGACGCGTACTTCGCGAAGGTGCCGGGCCGGGACTGGGACGCGCGGGTGCGGGCCACGCTGGAGGACGTCCGGCTCAACCCGGGCGAGGTCCTCGGCAAGTACCCCCACCAGCTCAGCGGCGGCCAGCTGCAGCGGGTGCTCATCGCGCGCACCCTGCTGCTCGACGTCAAGCTGCTGATCGCCGACGAGATCACCAGCATGCTCGACGCGTCGACCCGCATCGACGTGCTGAACCTGCTGGCCGAGCTGCGCGACCGCGGCCTCGGCGTGCTCTACATCACCCACGATCTGTCGCTCGGCGGCTACCTGGCCGCGCGGACCGTCGTACTGCGGCGCGGCTCGATCGTGGAGATGGGGCGGACCGGGCAGGTCTTCGAGAGGCCGCTGCACCCCTACACCCGGCAGCTGCTGTCGGCGGTGCCACGCCTGCACGACCCGTGGGAGGACGCCGAGCCGGTCGAAAGCTGCGTCTACCACGAACGTCAAGCCGACCGGGACGGCGCCTCGCCCGGCGGCCTCATCGAGGCCGAGCCCGGGCATTTCGTGGCGTGCGCCGGGCTCGGCGCCTGCGAGAGGAGAACTTCTTGAGCATCTACCGTCCGCTCCATGACGGCTGGACCCTCACCCGGCTGTCGCCGGAGGCCGTGCCGGACGCCCCGGGAGGCGGCGCCATCTCCGGCGTGCCGGCGACGGTGCCCGGCTGCGTGCACACCGACCTGCTCGTGGCCGGGCTCATCGAGGACCCCTATCTCGACGACAACGAGAACCGGCTGAAGTGGATCGGGCGCAGCACGTGGGCGTACGAGACCAGCTTCACCTGGCGCGACGACGGCCACGACCGCACCGACCTGGTGTGCCAGGGCCTCGACACGGTGGCGACGGTGCTGCTCAACGGCGTCGAGCTCGGCCGCACGGCCAACCAGCACCGCTCCTACCGGTTCCCGGTGCGGCATCTGCTCCGGGCCGGGGAGAACACCCTGACCGTGATCTTCGGCTCGGCGTACGAGTACGCGGAGCGGCAGCGGGCCGCCCTCGGCGACCGGCCGGGCGCCTACGAGGCGCAGTACCAGTTCATCCGCAAGATGGCCTGCAACTTCGGCTGGGACTGGGGGCCGTCGCTGGTCACCGCCGGCATCTGGAAGCCCATCGGGCTGGAGTCGTGGAGCGGCGCCCGCATCGCCGAGGTCCGCACCGTCACCCGGGTGGGCGGGCAGCACGGGCGGGTGCCGGAGCGGGTCCAGGGGCGGGTCGAGGCGCACGTGCGGGTCGACCGGGTCACCGAGGATCCGCTGACGCTGACCGCGGAGATCGACGGGGTGCCCGGCGCGACCGCCGTCGCGCGGCTGGCCGCCGGGCAGCGCGAGACGGTGATCCGGCTCACGGTGCCCGAGGCGCGGCTGTGGTGGCCGCGCGGCCACGGTGACCGGCCCCGCTACGATCTGGCCGTCCGGCTGGGGGAGGAGACCTGGCGGGCGAAGATCGGTTTTCGCACCGTGGAGGTGGACCCGGAGGCGTTCGGGTTCACGGTGAACGGCGTGCCGGTGTTCGTGCGCGGCGTCAACTGGATCCCCGACGACTGTTTCCCGTCGCGCATCACGCGCGAGCGGCTGGCCGAGCGGCTCCAGCAGGCCGCCGACGCCGGGGTCAACCTGGTGCGGGTGTGGGGCGGCGGCACGTACGAAAGCGAGGACTTCTACGATCTGGCCGACTCGCTCGGGCTGATGGTGTGGCAGGACTTCGCGTTCGCGTGCGCCGCCTACGCGGAGGAGGAGCCGTTCCGCTCGGAGGTGACCGCCGAGGCCCGCGAGCACGTCGCCCGGCTCACCCCCCACCCGAGCCTGGTGCTGTGGTGCGGCAACAACGAGAACCTGGAGGGACACGCCGACTGGGGCTGGCAGGACCGGCTGGAGCGGCGCAGCTGGGGCTCGGGCTTCTACTACGACCTGCTGCCCTCGATCGTCGCCGAGCTCGACCCGGTGCGCGCCTACTGGCCCGGCAGCCCTTACTCGGGCGCGCCCGACCTGCCGCCCAACGACCCCTCGCGCGGCACGGTGCACATCTGGGACGTGTGGAACCGCGAGGACTACGACCGGTACGCCTCGTACACGCCGCGGTTCGTCGCGGAGTTCGGCTTCCAGGGCCCGGCGACGTACGCGACGATGCGCCGGGCGATCGGCGGCCGGCTGGCGCCCGACGCGCCGCTGGTGCTGCACCACCAGAAGGCGATCGACGGCAACGGCAAGCTGATGCGGGGCCTCGGCGAGCATCTGCCGGTGCCGGAGACGTTCGACGACTGGCACTATCTGACGCAGCTCAACCAGGCCCGCGCGGTCACGTTCGCGGTGGAGCGGTTCCGGGCGCTGCGCCCGCACTGCACCGGCGCGATCGTCTGGCAGTTCAACGACTGCTGGCCGGTGACGTCGTGGTCGGCGGTGGACGGCGACGGCCGCCGCAAGCCGCTGTGGTACGCCCTGCGGCGCGCCTTCGCCGATCGCCTGCTGACCTTCCAGGAGGGCGACGCGGTGCTGGTGAACGACTCCGACGAGGCGTGGTGCGGCGAGCTCACGCTGGTGCGGTACGCCCTGACCGGCGAGCCGCTGGCCCAGGAGACCCTGGTCGCCTCGGTCGCCCCGCGGTCGGTGTCGCGGATCGAGCTGCCGGTGCCGGTGGCGACCCCCGGCGACCCGTCGCGGGAGCTGCTGGTGGGGCGGGCGGGGAAGCTGCGCACGCTGCGGATGTTCGCCGAGGACCCGAAAATGGCCTATCCGGAGGCGTCGTTCGACGCCCGCGCCGACCACGTCCACGGCGGCTACCGGGTCACGGTCACCGCGCACACGATCGTGCGCGAGCTGGCCCTGTTCCCCGATCGGCTCGACCCGGCGGCGTACGTCGACGACATGCCGCTCACGCTGCTGCCCGGCGAGACCGCCGTCTGCCACATCACCACCCGCCACGATCTGGACCGCACGGCGCTGGTCGCTCCTCCGGTGCTGCGCTGCCTGAACGAGCGGCGCCGCTGACGGCCCGGCGGGCAGGGGTTCCCGGCGCCGGACAGGGCGCGCGCATCGTAAAGAGCGTGCCAGGATTGTGACATGGCAACGGTGACGGTGCCGGGTGTGGACCTGGCGGACCTGGAGTTCTGGGGGCGGCCGCTCAGCGAGCGGCACGAGGCGTTCGCGCGGCTGCGCGCGCTGGAGCATCCGGTGTTCTTCCCCGAGCGCAAGGTGCCCCTGCTGCGGTCGGGCAAGGGATTCTACGCGCTGGTGCGGCACGCCGACGTGGTGGAGGCCAGCCGCAACGCCAAGGTGTTCAGCAGCGAGCCGGCGGTGACCAGCCCGGAGCCGCCGGGCTGGGTCAAGTACGTGTTCGGGGAGTCCATGGTGAACATGGACGACCCGCGGCACGCCCGGCTGCGGCGCATCGTGTCGCGGGCGTTCTCGCCGAAGATGCTGAGCCGCCTGTCCGAGGGCATCGAGCGGGCCGCCGCGCAGATCGTCGACGATGTCGTGCGGCAGGGGCCGTCGGACTTCGTGGCCCAGGTGGCGTCGCGGCTGCCCATCCACGTCATCTGCGAGATGATGGGCGTGCCCGACGACGTGCGGGCGAAGGCGCATCGGCACGCCGACGCCTCGACGACCTACAGCGGGGTGCGTTCCAGCGTCACCCACACCATGCGCATGGCGGCGAGCAACACCATCGCGCTGTTCGCGCTGCAGCGGCTGGTGATCAAGCTGGGCAAGGAGCGCATGCGCGAGCCGAAGGACGACCTGATCTCCGCCCTGGTCAACGCCAACGTCGACGGCGAGCGGCTGTCGGCCCGCGAGCTCGGCTCGTTCTTCTCCCTGCTGCTGGTCGCCGGCAACGAGACGGCGCGCAACACGATGGCCCACGGCATCAAGCTGCTCACCGACAACCCCGCCCAGCGGGAGCTGCTGACGAGCGACTTCGACGCCCACATCGGCGGCGCCATCGAGGAGATGGTCCGGTACGTCTCGCCGATCATGCAGTTCCGGCGCACCGTGACCCAGGACTACGAGATCCGCGGCGTCCACCTGAAGCGCGGTGACAAGGTGGTGCTGTTCTACGGCTCGGCCAACCGCGACGAGGACGTCTTCGACCGGCCCGACACCTTCGACATCACGCGCAAGCCCAACCCGCACGTCGGTTTCGGCGGGCCGGGCCCGCACTTCTGCCTCGGCGCCAACCTGGCCCGCCAGGAGATCAAGATCATGTTCCGGGAGCTGCTCACCCGGCTGCCCGGCATCCGCACGACGGGCGAGCCGCGCCTGCTGCTGTCCAACTTCGACAACAGCGTCCGCAGCCAGCCGTTCACTTTCTGAAAGCGGGCGGGTTTCGCCCGGCGAAAAAGCGCGGTCAATTTTTTTTCCGGGCTGGCGCGCGGCGGGTCGATCTATATCTTGGGGAGGGCCATAGATCGCCGACCCGTAGTGCAGGAGATGGTCCCCGTGACACCTGACTCCGCGCCCCCCGGTGCGCCGTCGCCCGCGATCGACATCAGCGTTCCGCATTCGGCCCGAATATGGAATTACTGGCTGGGCGGAAAGGATAATTATCCCGTCGACCGGGAGGCCGGCGACCGGTACGTCGCCACGTTTCCCGGCATCGTCGACATCGCCCGGCACTCCCGGGTCTTTCTGGCCCGGGCCGTGCGGCACCTGGTCGGCGAGGTGGGGATCCGGCAGTTCCTCGACATCGGCACGGGTCTGCCGACCGAGGACAACACCCACGAGGTGGCCCAGCGGGTCGCGCCCGAGTGCCGCGTCGTGTACGTCGACAGCGACCCGCTGGTGCTGAGCCACGCCCGGGCGCTGCTGCGGGGCACGAAGGAGGGCGCAACGGCGTACATCGACGCCGACCTGCGCGAGCCCGAGACCATCCTGGCGGCCGCGGCCGAGACCCTGGACTTCTCCCGGCCGATCGGCCTCATGCTGATGGGAATTCTCGGCCACATTCCCGACTACGAGATGGCGCGGTCCATTGTCGCGCGGTTACTGGCCGGGCTGCCGGTCGGCAGCCACCTCACCCTGTATGACGGCACCAACGAATTCAGCGCGGCGTTCGAAGTGGCCCAGGAAGGCTATGACGACACCGGGGCCGTGCCTTATCGGCTGCGCAGCCGCGCCGCGCTGACCGGCTTCTTCGACGGTCTGGAAATGCTCGATCCCGGTGTCGTCCGGCTGGGTCACTGGCGGCCCGAGGCCGACTGGGACATTCCCGCGGTCGACGCCTTCTGCGGGGTGGGCCGGAAGGTCTGACCGGGCGTGATGCGGAGCCGGGGGCCGCCGCGCGCCCGGCTCCGTCACCGTCGTTCGTCCGGCTCCAGCGGCGGGGCGGCCACCGGGCACTGGGGGCGCGTCCTGGCCGGGGCCGGCTCGCCGAGGATGTCGCCCCTGATGGTGCCGAACGTGAGCAGCGCCGCCGCCGCCATCATGGCGGCGCAGACCAGCATCGCGGCGTGGAAGCCCGACGTGAAGACCGCCGCCGACCGGTACGCCGCGCCGGTCAGCCCCACCAGCGGCGGGATCGCGGCGACGGCCAGCAGCCCGCCGGTGCGCGCGACGGCGTTGTTGACGCCGCTGGCGATGCCCGCGTGCCGTTCGGCCGCCGACGCCAGCACGGTCGCGGTCAGCGGCGCGACGGCGGCGGAGATGCCGAGCCCGAACAGCGCGACCCCGGGCAGCACGTCGGTGAGGTAGGCGGCGCCGGGGCCGATGCGGCTCATCAGGACGAACCCCGCCCCGGCCAGCAGGATGCCGACGGTCATGGGCAGCCGGGGGCCGGCGCGCTTGGCGAACTCGCCGGCGGGCGCCGACAGCGCCAGCATCAGCAGGGTGACCGGCAGCGTCGCGGATCCGGCGGCGATGGGGGAGAAGCCGGCCGACACCTGCAGCTGCACGACCAGCAGGAAGAACACCACGCCCATCGCCGCGTACATGATCAGGGTCACGATGTTCACCGACGTGAACACCCGGGACCGGAACACCTCGACGGGCACCAGCGCCCCGGTGGGGTGCCCGGGCCGCGACCGGCGGACCTGCAGCACCGCGAACCAGCCGAGCAGCACGATCCCGGCGATCAGCATGGCGATCGGCACGACGCCGGTGACGCCGCCGACGAGCCCGTAGGTGACGCCGCCCAGCCCGAGGGCGGCGAGCGTCGACCCCAGCACGTCGAACCGCCCGGCCGCCGACGGGTCCCGCGTCTCCGGGACGTGCCGCGACGCGACCACGATCACCAGCGCCGCGATCGGCAGGTTGATCAGAAACACCCACCGCCAGCCGGCGGCCTCGACCAGCCACCCGCCGAGCAGCGGCCCGATCGCGGCGGCGACCCCGCCCAGCCCCGACCAGGCCCCGATGGCCTTCGGCCGGTCGCCGCGGGCGAAGGACGCCTGGATGATGGCGAGCGAGCCGGGCGTGAGCAGGGCTCCGCCGATGCCCTGCAGCGCCCGCGCCAGAACCAGCATCTCGATGTTCAGGGAGAGGCCGCACAGCGCCGAGGCGAGCGCGAACCAGGCCACGCCGACCAGGAAGATCTTGCGGCGCCCGTACCGGTCGCCCAGCGACCCGCCCAGCAGGATCAGCCCGGCCAGGGTGAGCGTGTAGGCGTTGATCGTCCACTGCAGCCCGGACATGTCCGCGTGCAGCGACTCTCCCAGGCGGGGCAGGGCGACGTTGACCACGGTGCTGTCCAGCAGCGCCATGCCCGACCCGAGTACGGTGGTCAGCACGATCCACCGCCCCGGCCCCGACGCCAGCCTGATCGACTCGGTTTCCATGCCGGCATCATCCCCCTTTCGCGCCTGATGCGTCCGCGCGCGCCCCCGTTCTGCCCGCCTACGCCGGTCGCGGGCCGGGAGGGCCGGTCGCGGCGGCCGGTCGGCGCGACACCCGCAGCAGCAGCGCCAGCAGGCCGGCGGCGACCGGGAGCCACGCCAGCCGCCAGGCCACCCACGTGAGCCCCGACGGCTCCCCGATCAGGCCGGGCGCGCCCCCGGCCAGGAACGCGCCCAGGGCGGGCAGCGTCAGCGCGGTCTGGTGCCACAGGTAGATCGGTACGGCCGCGCGGCCGGCCCACCCGACCAGGGCCCGCGGCCGCCGGCGGCGCATCAGCCGGGTCAACGGCGCGTGCAGCAGCATCGCCAGGCCGGCCTGGGCGACACCGAAGGTCACGGCGGCGAGCGTCGGCGGGCTCAGGTTCGACACCGGCGCGCCCGTCACCCCGACCATGCTCGCGGGATACCCGAACGCCACGACCAGTACCGCCGTCGCGGCGACGCCACCGCCCAGCAGCCACGGCGCGAGCACGACGACCCGCCGGCCCTGCCCCCAGGCGACGCCGAGGACGTACGGGACGAGCCAGGCGGCGACGATGCCCGGCCACCCCGCCCAGGCGGGCGCGCCGCCCGCGAACCGGGCGATGTCGCCCACGGCCACCACGCCCGCCGCGCAGGCGGCGACGACGGCGAGCGGCGATCCCCGCCGGGCCCGGGTCAGCGCCGGGGCGGCCAGCGACAGCAGGGTGAACACGCCGAGGAACCACAGCGGTCCGAGCGTCGGCAGCGCCAGCGCGCGGAACGAGCCGACGGGCAGCCCTGCCAGGATCAGCCCCACCCCGAACGCCGCCCACAGCGCGAGCAGGAGCGCGAGCGGCCGCGCCGACCGGGCCGCCCTGCCGCGCCCGCCACCGGAACGCCGGCGGCGCGCGGCGGCGAACCCGGCCACGAGGAAGAACACCGCCAGCGTCTGCAGGAGCCACGACAGCGGGGTGAGGCCCGGCAGGAACGCCAGCGGGCTGCTGATCACGAGCCGGTCCGCCCCGCCCGGCACCCAGGCGGTGACGAGCCAGTGCCCGGTCACCACGCCGGCGATCGCGAGCGCTCGCAGCGCGTCGACGCCGAGGTCCCGCCCATCCGTGCCGTCAGCCACGGGTCACCTCGCCGCCCCGGCCGAGCGCGATCAGCGCGAGGTTGCGCAGCGCAACGCCGCCGGGCTTCAGATAGTCGCCGTGCCCGCCGGATCCGGCGGCGAAGACCCGGGCGCCGAACGCCGGGGCGGTGGGGTCCGCGCCGAAGCCGAGCGGCCCGATCCGCACCGAGGGCACGAACCGGACCCAGTCGCCCCGTGCCCGCCCCGCCCAGAGCCGTGCCGGGGACCGCAGCTCGGCCGCTCGCGCGACCCCGAGGCCCGGGCTGCCGAAGACGGCGACGTCGGCGACCGGCAGGCCGGGCAGCGCCTTGGCGCACAGGACCGAGCCGTAGCTGTGGCACAGCAAGCTGATGGGGGCGCCGGTCGCCGACCGCACCGCGGCGACGGTGCGGCGCAGCTCCGGTGCCCCGGCGACCGCGGCGCCGTCGGTGGCGGCCCGCAGGCTGAGCGTGCGCGGGGTGTCGTACCCCAGCCAGGCGACGACCGCGAGCCGGGCCGCCGGGTCGAGCCGCCGCGCCTCGGCGACCAGGGCCCGCGCCCCGCCGCCGGGCGCGCTGTAGGGCTTGCCGCCGTGCGTCTCGAACGTGGCGGCCGTGGTGTCGGCCCCCGGCACGATGATCGCCACGTGGCGGGCGGTGGCCAGGTCCGCGCCGTACACCTCGACGATACGGTCGCCCCGCCCCCTATCGAGCGGCGTCGCTTCGGCGAGCGTGCCGGTGGCGATGCCCGGGACCATGCCCGAGAACACTCCGCCGAGGGCGGCGAGGCTGAGCTTCGCCAGGGCCTTGCCGGCCATGAGAGCCTCCTGTCCGGTCGATGATCGGACAGGACGCTATGCAGCGGCCCTTGTCGCGCGCGTCGTGCCACGGTGCCATCCGCGGGCTCACCCCGCGGGGGGACGGCGGCGCGGGGCGGCCGGTCAGTCGCCGGGGCGCACCAGGCCCACCTCGTACGCGTGGACGATGACCTGCGCGCGGTCGCGCAGGCCGAGCTTCGCGAGGATGCGGCCCACATGGGTCTTCACCGTCTGCTCGGAGACGAACAGCCGCGCGGCGATCTCCTGGTTGGACAGGCCCCGCGCGACCAGCGTGAGCACCTCGGTCTCCCGCTCGGTGAGGCCCGCGAGCCGCTCCCTGGTGCGGGCGCGCGGCGCGCCGAGCCGGGCGAACTCGGCGATGAGCCGCCGGGTGACCGAGGGCGCGAGCAGCGCGTCGCCGGCCGCGACGACCCGCACGGCGTCGGCGAGCTGCTGCGCGCTGGCGTCCTTGAGCAGGAAGCCGCTCGCCCCGGCGCGCAGCGCCTCGTACACATAGTCGTCGAGGTCGAACGTGGTCAGCACCAGGATGGCGGGCGCCGAGTCGCCCATCTCGGCCACGATGCGGCGGGTCGCCTCCAGCCCGTCCAGCACCGGCATCCGCACGTCCATCAGCACGACGTCCGGCGTGAGCTCGGCGGCGCGCCTGATCGCCTCGGCGCCGTCCACCGCCTCGCCGACCACCTCGATGTCCGGCTGGCCGTCGAGGAAGACCGTGAACCCGGTCCGCACCATGCCCTGGTCGTCGGCGATCAGCACTCGGATCAACGGCCCTCCCCGGCCTCGCCCGTCTCGTTGGAGTCCGCACCATGATGGTCCACGCCGGTCGGGTCGTGGTGCGGCACGTCGTCGCCGGCCGTGATGGGCAGCGTCGCCGTGACGGCGAAGCCGCCGGCTCTGTCGTGCCCGGCCCGCAGGGTGCCGCCGAGCATGGCGGCCCGCTCCCGCATGCCGATCAGCCCCTGCCCGCCGGACGCCGCGGCAGGCGATGCGGCGGCCGTCCCGGGGCCGTTGACCACGGTCAGCCGCAGCTCCTCGGCGCCCGCCCCCTCACGGGATCCGCGCATCGGGCCGCGGGAGACGCCGACCGTGATGGCCGAGCCGGGCGCGTGCCGCATCGCGTTGCTCAGCGCCTCCTGCGCGATCCGGTACGCCGACAGGCTCACCGCCCCCGGCAGGTCGCCGAGATCGGTGTCGGCCCGGAGCGTCACCTCGTGCCCGGCGCCGCGCGCGGTGGCCACCAGGTCGTGCAGCGCGGTCAGGCCCGGCATCGGAGCGGTGACCCGCTCCCCGTCGGGATCGCGCAGGATGCCCAGCACGCGCCGCATCTCGGCCAGCGCCCGCAGCGAGATCTCCCTGATCTCGGCCAGGCCGGCCCGCAACTGGTCGGGGTCGTCTTTGGCCCGCATCGGCACGGCCTCGGCCTGGATGGCGATCACCGACATGTGGTGGGCCACCACGTCGTGCAGCTCGCGCGCGATCCTGGCCCGCTCGGCGAGCACCGCCCGGGCCTGCCGTTCCTCCGCGGTGCGCCGCTGCTCCTCGGCGAGCCGCCTGGCGGCGCGGCGTCGCGTCCCGACCAGGTGGCCGGCCAGCAGGGGCAGCGCGACCACCATCAGGGTGATGATCAGCCGGGGCGGCTCGGCGAACAGGGCGGGGTCGAAGCACGCGATTTCGATCGCGGTGACGGCGAAGGCCCCGGCCGTGGTCTCGCCGTCGCAGCGCAGCCCGAGGGAGTAGGCGCACAGCAGGTAGCTGAGGATCACCGCCGGCGTGTAGGGGTCGCCGAGGACGATGGTGACCCAGGTGGCGGACGCGATGAAGGAGACGGCCAGGACGCGCCATGACGCCAGCGGCCATCGGGTGCGCAGGGCCACCGGGACGGCCTGCGCGGCCGCGACCAGGACGGCCCACTGGTGGGAGGTGAACGGCGGCGGGACGCACTGCGGCGCGACGGTGGCGCTTTCGGCCTCCAGATAGCTGAGGCCGGTCGCGAACAGGATCCAGGCCAGCAGCATGTCGGCGCCGAACACGAGGTCCGGCCGGAGCCGCAGCAGGGGGAGCCGCGGCCGGAGGCGGCGCGATCGCGGGAAGGGAGGCCCGGCGGCCCCGGTGACCAGCGCTCGTGCCGCCGCGCGGAACGGACGCACGACGATCGTGGTCAGCGCCAGGATCCGTCGCCTGCTGAGCATCGGACCAGCTTAATTGGGGTGACTCGCCCGGGAAGTCCCTCTTTGGAGGGACTCGTACGTGGCTCGAAAGTAGGAGACGGGGAGCGGGACGGTGTCCTCGCTGATCGCTTACGGCGAACAGGCGCAAGTATGGGAACAATACCCGGCTCTCCATACTTGAGTCGATGTAACTCAAGCTTTGGGAGCGCCAATGACTGAAAGCATCGTCCTGCCGGTCCTTCCCCTCGACGACGAGGTCGTGCTGCCCGGCATGGTGATCCCGCTGGATCTTTCGGACACCACCGTGCGCGCCGCGATCGACGCCGCGCGGGCGGCCGAGCGGGGCCAGAGCAAGGCGCGCGTGCTGCTCGTGCCCCGCATCGACGGCCGCTACGGCGCCGTCGGCGCGACCGCGACCGTGGAACAGGTCGGGCGGCTGCCCGGCGGCGAGCCGGCCGCGGTCGTGCGCGGCACCGCACGCGCCCGCGTCGGGGCCGGCACCACCGGCCCGGGGGCCGCGCTGTGGGTGGAGGCCACCCCGATGCGGCCCGTCCCCGCCGGGGAGCGCGCCGAGGATCTGGCCAGGGAGTACAAGGCCCTCGCCACCACCATCATGCAAAAGCGCGGCGCCTGGCAGGTCGTCGACGCGATCAGCAAGATGGACGACCCCTCGGCCCTCGCCGACAGCTCCGGGTACGCCCCGTGGCTGACCACCGCGCAGAAGGTGGAGCTGCTGGAGGAGCCCGACCCGGCCGTCCGGCTGGCGAGCCTGGTCGGCTGGGCGCGCGAGCACCTGGCCGAGCTCGACGTCGCCGAGTCGATCCGCAAGGACGTCCAGGAGGGCATGGACAAGCAGCAGCGGGAGTTCCTGCTGCGCCAGCAGCTGGCCGCCGTCCGCAAGGAGCTGGCCGAGCTGAACGGCGACGCGGCCGCCTCCGAGGAGGAGGACTACCGGGCCCGCGTCGAGGCCGCCGACCTGCCGGAGAAGGTGCGCGAGGCCGCCCTGAAGGAGGTCGGCAAGCTGGAGCGCACCTCCGACCAGTCGCCCGAGGGCGGCTGGATCCGCACCTGGCTCGACACGATCCTCGACATGCCGTGGAACGTCCGCACCGACGACGTGTACGACATCGCCGGGGCGCGTGCGGTGCTCGACGCCGACCACACCGGGCTCGACGACGTCAAGGACCGCATCATCGAGTACCTGGCCGTGCGCTCGCGCCGCGAGGCCAAGGGGCTGAAGGTCGTCGGCGGGCGCCGCAGCGGCGCCGTGCTGGCGCTGACCGGGCCGCCCGGCGTCGGCAAGACCTCGCTCGGCGAGTCGGTGGCGCGGGCCATGGGCCGCAAGTTCGTGCGCGTCGCGCTCGGCGGCGTCCGCGACGAGGCCGAGATCCGCGGCCACCGCCGCACCTACGTCGGCGCCCTGCCCGGCCGCATCGTGCGGGCCATCCGCGAGGCCGGCAGCATGAACCCCGTCGTGCTGCTCGACGAGGTCGACAAGGTCGGCGCCGACTACCGGGGCGACCCGACGGCGGCGCTGCTGGAGGTCCTCGACCCGGCGCAGAACCACACGTTCCGCGACCACTACCTGGAGGTCGAGCTCGACCTGTCCGACGTGCTGTTCCTCGCCACCGCCAACGTGCTGGAGGCGATCCCCGGCCCGCTGCTGGACCGCATGGAGGTCGTCACCCTCGACGGCTACACCGAGGACGAGAAGGTCGCGATCGCCCGCGACCACCTGCTGCCGCGTCAGCTCGACAAGGCCGGGCTGACCGCCGCCGACGTCACCATCGACGACGCCGCGCTGCGGCGGCTGGCCGGGGAGTACACCCGGGAGGCGGGCGTGCGGTCCCTGGAGCGGTCGATCGCCCGCATCCTGCGCAAGATCGCCGCGGCCGAGTCGCTCGGCGAGGCGACCCTGCCGGTGACGGTCGGCGAGGCCGACCTGGTCGGCTGCCTGGGGCGGCCGAGGTTCGTGCCCGAGTCGTCGCTGCCCGAGTCGAGGCAGCGCACGGCGGTCCCCGGCGTGGCCACCGGCCTCGCGGTCACCGGCGCCGGCGGCGACGTCCTGTACGTCGAGGCGTCGCTGGCCGACCCCGAGACCGGGTCCACCGGCGTCACGCTGACCGGCCAGCTCGGCGACGTCATGAAGGAGTCGGCGCAGATCGCGCTGTCGTACCTGCGTTCGCGCGGGGCGGAGCTGGAGCTGCCGGTCGGCTCGCTGAAGGACCGCTCGGTGCACGTCCACGTGCCGGCGGGGGCCATCCCCAAGGACGGCCCGTCGGCGGGCGTCACCATGACGACCGCGCTGGCGTCGCTGCTCTCGGGCCGCCCGGTGCGTTCCGACGTGGCGATGACCGGCGAGGTGTCGCTGACCGGGCGGGTGCTGCCCATCGGCGGCGTGAAGCAGAAGCTGCTGGCCGCCCACCGGGCCGGCATCACCACGGTGCTGATCCCGGCGCGCAACGAACCCGACCTCGACGACGTGCCCGAGGCGGTGCGCGACGAGCTCACCGTGCACACGGTGAGCGACGTCAGGGAGGTCCTCGACATCGCGCTGACCCCGGCCACCGTGGCCGACCGCGCCGTCGCCTGAGCCGGCCGCGGGCCCGATGGCGTGAACGTGACACCGGGAGGGGTGCGTGCCATCAACCGGGGGTATGACGCCCCCCGGGCACGTGCCCTCCCGGTACGTCACCGGGATCACACTTGATGTGAACGGGGGAATGTGATGCCGCACGCTGTTGTGACAAGCGCTGATGTGGGAGACGCCGCCGCGGCCGTCGTGCCGAGCGCCGTTGAGAACCGCTCGGACATGCGCGCCGCGAGGGGCCTGCCGGGAGCGTCCGACTACACCCGTGGAGCCGAGGACCGATGAAACTGGCCTTTGTCGGTCTTGGCGGGATGGGTTCCGGCATGGTGTTCCGCCTGCTGAACGCCGGCTTCCCGGTCACCGTGTACAACCGCACCGCCGCCAAGGCCGAGCCGCTCGTCTCGGCGGGCGCGCGGTGGGCGGCGAGCCCGGAGGCCGCCGCCGACGACGCCGATGTGATCCTGCTCAGCCTGAGTGACGAAACCGCCGTCGACGAGGTGCTGTTCGGGCGGCTGCTGCCGGTGCTCAAGCCCGGCATGATCGTCGCCGACACCACCACCACTTCCTCCGATTACGCCGTGTCGGCCGCCGAGCGGCTGGCCGCCGACGAGGTGCGCCGCGTCGAGCTGTGCGTGCTCGGCAACCCGGCCATGGCGCGTTCGGGGGAGCTGCGCCTGTTCGCCGCCGGCGACCAGCGCGACATCGTCGAGATGGAGGACGTGCTGAAGGCCCTCGGCCACGACGTCGCCTATCTCGGCCCGCCCGGCATGGCGTGCGCCATGAAGCTGTCGTTCAACCTGCTGCTCGGCGTGCAGGTCGTGGGGCTGGCCGAGGCGCTGGCCTTCGGCATCCGCGCCGGCATCGACCGCAAGACCCTGATCGGCGCGATCGCCAACAGCGGCGTCTGCTCGCCGGTGATGGCGTTCCGCGCGGAGTTCATGCGGACCCGCGGCTACCTGCCCGCGGCGTTCCGCGCCCGGCTCATGGCCAAGGACCTGCGGCTGGCCGTCTCCGACGCGGCCGAGCGAGGGCTGCCGCTGCCGGTGACCGCCCGCGCCGCCGAGCGCATGGGCGACGTCATGGCCGCCGGCCGGGGCGACGAGGACGCCGCCGTGATCGCCGAGATCGCCGAGTACGCCCAGCTGGAGGGCGCGCGGCCCGCCACGTGAAGCGCGCGAGCCGTCCGCCGCCTCGCCCGGCGGCGGACGCGCTTCACGCGGCACACCCGGCAGAGTAATGTTCGGTCATGCATCCGGGAGCGGTCGCGGCGGTCACGCCGGACCGGCCGGCCGTCATCATGGCGGGCTCCGGCCGGGTCGTCACCTTTCGCGAACTGGACGAGCAGTCCAACCGGCTGGCACGCCTGCTGCGCGCCGCCGGGCTCCGCCCGGGCGACCACATCGCCTTCATGCTGGAGAACCATCCGCTGTTCCTGGTGGTGGCCTGGGCCGCGCACCGGTCCGGCCTGTGCTACACGCCCATCAGCCCCCGGCTGCGGCACGGCGAGCTGGCGTACATCGTGAACGACTGCGGCGCCCGCGTGTTCATCGGCTCGGCGCGCCTCGCCGAGGTCGCCACGTCGATCACCGCGCGCACGCCCCGCGTCGAGCTGCGGCTGATGATCGACGGCACGGCGCCGGGGTTCGCGTCGTA
Source organism: Actinomycetales bacterium (assembly GCA_044507605.1). Lineage (GTDB taxonomy): Bacteria > Actinomycetota > Actinomycetes > Streptosporangiales > Streptosporangiaceae > Thermopolyspora. The sequence goes on from JBIQJI010000006.1 coordinate 35,412, forward strand.
CGAGGAGGCCGTCGCCGCCCACCCGCCGCTGCCCGTCGAGGATGAGCAGCAGGGCAGGGACATGCTCTACTCGTCGGGCACCACCGGCCGCCCGAAAGGGGTGCTGCCGCCCGCCCCGGCCGCGCCGGTGCCGCTGACCGAGCCGTCGACGCTGATGCTGCTCGCGCGGTCCCTCTTCGACGCCTCGCCGGACGCCGTGTACCTGTCGCCGGCGCCGCTCTACCACGCGGCGCCGCTGCGGTTTTGCCTGAGCTTCCTGCGGCTCGGCGCGACGGTCGTCGTGATGGAGCGGTTCGACCCGGAGCAGGCCCTGGCGGCGATCGAGCGGCACCGCGTGACCCACGGCCAGTGGGTGCCGACGATGTTCATCAAGATGCTCAAGCTGCCCGCGCGGACCCGCGCCGCCTACGACCTGTCGTCCCAGCGGTTCGCGATCCACGCCTCGGCGCCCTGCCCGGTGGCCGTCAAGGAGCAGATGATCGACTGGTGGGGGCCGATCCTGCACGAGTACTACGCCGGCACCGAAGGCAACGGCCTGGTGTACATCGGCCCGCACGACTGGCTCCGGCACAAGGGCGCCGTGGGCCGCGACACGGGCGGCGTCATCCGCGTGTGCGACGAGCGGGGCGAGGAACTGCCGCGCGGCGAGCACGGCCTCGTGTACTTCGCTGGAGGACCGGCGTTCGAGTACCACGGCGACCCGGACCGGACCCGGGAGTCCCGCGACCCACAGGGGCGGGGCTGGACCACGCTCGGCGACATCGGCTACCTGGACGACGAGGGCTACCTGTTCCTCACCGACCGCCGCGCCCACACGATCATCTCGGGCGGGGTGAACATCTACCCGAGGGAGGCCGAGGACGTCCTCGCCATGCACCCCAAGGTCGCCGACGTCGCCGTGCTCGGCGTGCCCGACGAGGAGATGGGCGAATCGGTCAAGGCCGTCGTCGAGCCGGTGTCGATGGCCGAGGCGGGCCCGCACCTCGAGGCCGAGCTGATCGCGTACTGCCGCGCCCGCCTGGCCCACTACAAGTGCCCCCGATCGGTCGACTTCCGCCCCGAGCTCCCGCGCCACCCCACCGGCAAGCTCCACAAGCACCTGCTCCGCAAGGAGTACTGGCCCAGCTAGCCGCCGGCAGGGTCGCCGTCGGCTGGGTCGTCGCGCGCATCGGCACCGGTGGGGCGGGTGCGGACGCGGCGGCGGTGGCTCGTGTCGCAGAAGGGGTGGCGACGGCTGCGGCGGCAGGCGCACAGCGCCACCAGAAACCGGTCGGAACGGGCCACGGTGCCGTCGTTCAGGACGACCTCGACCGGCCCGGGCACCAGTATCGGACCGCCCGGCACCACGGTGACCCGAAGCGGCTCGCGATCCGCGAGCGAAGGGCCCGATGGCGGGGTCCCGGCCGGAGTGGCGCTCGGCGAAAGGGCGTCCACTGGAGGGGCGTCCACTGGAGGGGGGTCGGTTGGAGGGGCGCCCGACGGCCGGATGTCGCACGGCTCGCCACCGCAGGACCCCGTCTCCACCCGTGGGGCCGTGCCCACCGGCCGGGCCGGGGCGCCGCCCGGCGGGCGCGGCGGCGGGTCAGGCGGCTGCGCGGGCGCAGGCCGCCGAGGTTCGGTCGGCACGGATCACCACCAGCTCCTCATGACGTTGCCCCGGGCCGATCAGCCCGAAGCCCTCCAGCAGGTCCGCCCTGGCCCGCATCACCGGGCCGAACGGCTCGGTCGCGCGGGCGACCACCGACGGCTCCAGGCCGCCGCGGCGCAGGTGCCGCAGCGTGACCTCCACGCCGTTCAGCACCGAATGCACCATCAGCAGGACGCCGCCCCGGGCGAGATGGCGGGGCGCCTCGGCGCACACCCGGTCGAGCAGGCGGCGGCCGCTCAGGCCGGCGTCCCAGGCCCGGGCGCGGCCGTGCCGGGGCGGCGGGGCGGCGACGCCCGGCACGTACGGCGGGTTGCTGACGATCAGGTCGAAGACCTCCCCGGCGACCGGGGCGAACAGGTCGCCCTTGCGCACCCGCACGCGAAGACCCCGCGCGAGCGTGTTGATCCGCGCGGCCAGCACGGCGCGCAGCGACACGTCGACGGCCGTCACCCTGGCACCGGGCAGGCGCGCGGCGGCCATCGCCACCGCCCCGGTCCCGGTGCCCAGGTCCAGCACGCGGGCCACCGGCGGGAGGTCGAGGTCGCCCAGCGCCGCGGCCAGAACCGCCGTGTCGCCCTGCGCGGGATACACGCCGAACGGTCTCAGCAGTACCACCGTGTTCCTCTACCGTGGACGGGCCGATGGAAACCTCGGCGCGGGCCGCCGGCCTGGGCCGGGCCGCGGTCGCCCGGGCCGGGCCACGGCAGGAGAACGCGGGCCGGCGGAAGAATCGCGATGCCCGGACACGGCGCTCACCGGGCGGGCGCCGCGTCGAGCGGCCGCCGCAGGGAGGAGCGGGGCGGGGCGGCGCGCCAGGCGCCGAGCAGGTGGGCGCCGAGGCGGGCCTCCAGGAACCCCGTGGCCTGGACGCCGAGCACCACGTCGGGGGCGAGCGCCGGCTCGGCGGCCAGCAGGTCGCCCAGCACGTCCCGCCGCAGCACCTGCTCGTGCACGGCGTCGGCCTCGATGTGCTCGGTGAAGAACACGGTGCCGCGCGGGCCCACCCCGAGCCGCCGCAGCGCCTGGTCCATGCGCCGGGCGCTGGGCGCCGTGGTGATCTCGGCGGCGGCGAAGTGGCCGGCGAGGGCGCCGCGCAGCGCGCGATGCAGGCCGAACAGGCTCATCATGTTGACGGTGGCCAGCATCTGCGCCGGGGCCCGGTCGAGGTAGGCGCCGTAACCGGGGTCGAGGCCGAGCTCGGCCATCAGGCCGGCGTACAGCCGCGAGTGCATCATCTCGGCCCGGCCGCCGCCGAACTCGTCGTACTCGACGGCGACGAGCGCCGCCTTGGCGCGGCCGCGCAGGCGGGGGATCACCCAGGCGTGCGGGTCGGCCTCCTTGAGATGGTAGATCGAGCGGTGCGCCACGTACTCGCGCAGCTGCCACGGCTCGCCGTGATCGCGCAGGAAGTGCGACACGCCGTCATCGTCGACGCGCTCGACCAGCAGCTCGTCCAGCACGGCCGCCACGTCGCCGCCGCCCGGCGTCGCGGTGCGCAGCGCGTCGAGGAACGCCGCCTCCAGCCCGGCGCGGGCGGCCAGCAGCGCGGGCGCCCACTCCCACGCGGCGTCGACTCCGCCGAAGCCGCGATAGTGCAGCTCGTAGCACACGTAAAGGGCGAGCTGGGCGTCCTCGCCGAGCGGATCGCGCACCCGGCCGGTGGGGGGGAGCGGCGTGGCGGCCGGGGGCCGGCGCAGCGCGGCGATGACGCCGTCGGACAGCGGGCCACGCGGCTCCGGCAGCGCCGGTGCCGTGATCGGTGTGTCCGTGCTGGTCATGTCCCCTCCGCTGGGGTCGGTCCGGTCGATGGGCGGGCGGGGCACGGCCCGTGGCCCCGCGGCCGGAGGCCTTGTGCATGCACTACCCGGAGGGCGCGGATCAGGCCTGGGCCCGGCGGAGCGCCGGAAGCGGTCTGCGCGCCGATGGAGTTGGCGACGTAGTGTGGTTTAAACTACAAACTGGTTTGATTCGCTGCATCGGGGATGCTTCGCTGAATTGGAGACATCGTGGGCGAGGATGAGCTCGCGGCAGAGGACGAGCGGCCGCTGAGCCCGGCGGAGGCGCTGAAGCTGATCGAAGATCAGCAAAGCGTGGCGGTCAAGCGGATGGTCGCCGATCCGCTGCTGTTCTATGGGCCGTGGGGCCTGGCCTGGCTGGTGGGATTCGGCGCGATCTTCCTGCAGTCGGGCCTGAACGGGGAGTCGTACGTTCCGCTGTCCAAAGGGGTCGCCCTGGCGATCTTCGGATCGTGTCTGCTGCTGGCCATGGTGACGACCGCCTACCACGCGTGGCGGTCCACGCCGGACGTGCGCGGCATCTCCCGCGAGCGCGGCACGATGTACGGCTTGGCGTGGTTCATCGGCCTCGTCGCCATGGGCGCCATCGGCGGCCGGTTCTCCTCTCTCCTATCCGCGCCGGAGACGGGGCTGCTGTGGAGCTCGCTGTCGGTGCTGGTCGTGGCCATCATGTATCTCACCGGGGCCGCCATCTGGCGTGAGTGGTCGATGTTCTTCCTCGGCATGTGGCTCGCGCTGATCAACATGATCGGGGTGGCCGCCGGGCCGGGGTGGCACCCTCTGCTCATCGCGGTCGCCGGAGGCGGCGGATTCCTGGTGACGGGCGCGGTGCTGCGGCGCCGCTGGGGCCGGGCCGATGCCTGACCGTCACCCGACCGGCGAGCCGACCGGAGATCAGACCGGAGATCAGACCGGTGGGGCGGGCGACGCCGGCCCGAACGAGGGCCGCCGGGGCGGCGCGCCGGGGCACCTGCCGGAGCTGGACCCGGTGATCCACGCCCAGGCCCGGCTGCGCGTGGTCACCTCCCTCTACGCCCTTCCCGAGGGCGACAGCATCAGCTTCCCCTGGCTGAAATCCCTGCTCGGCATGACCGCGGGGAACCTGTCGGTGCACCTCGGCAAGCTGGCGGACGCCGCGTACGTGGAGATCGTCAAGGGGCACAAGGGGCGCACGCCCATCACCTATATCGCGCTGACCCGCAGGGGCCGGTTGGCGTTCGAAGACTACAAGGCCGCGATCCGGAGCCTGCTGGACGCGGCGGAGACGGGGCAGACGTCATGACAGAGGAGACCGGCGAGACCGTGGCGCGGGCGATCGAGGTCACCCGCAGGTACGGCGAGGTGACGGCGCTCGACCGCGTGTCGCTCGACATCGGGGCCGGGCAGGTGGTCGGCCTGCTCGGGCCGAACGGCGCCGGAAAGTCGACACTGATCAACCTGTTCGTGGGGCTGCGGCGGCCGACGAGCGGCCGGGTGGAGCTGTTGGGCGGCGATCCGCGCGACCCCGCGCGGCGGCGCGCCATCGGCGTGACACCGCAGGAGACGGGGCTGCCGCCGACCCTGCGGGTCCGCGAGTGCGTGGAGTTCGTGCGGGCGCACTACGCGTCGGGGCCCGAGCCCGGCGACCTGCTCGGCAGGTTCGGCCTGGCCGGTCTGGAGCGCCGCCAGACGGGCGGGCTGTCCGGCGGGCAGAAGCGGCGGCTCGCCGTCGCGCTGGCGTTCGCGGGCGACCCGCGCATCGTGTTCCTCGACGAGCCCACGACGGGCCTCGACGTCGAGGCCCGGCACGCCCTGTGGGACGGCATCCGCGCCTTCCACGACGAGGGCGGCACGGTGGTGCTGACCAGCCACTACCTGGAGGAGATCGAGGCGCTGGCCGAGCGGGTGGTGGTGGTCGGCGGCGGCCGCCTCCTCGCCGACGACACGGTCGATGCGGTGCGCGGCATGGTCGGCGTGCGCCGCGTGACCTTCACGCCCGGCGAGCCGGGCGAGCCCGGCGACCGTGGCGCGCCGGCCGGCGCCGAGGGCGGAGCCGGGGCCGACGGGTTCGGGGCGCTGCCCGGGGTGCTCGGCGTCGAGCGCGAGGGCGACCGCGTCCATCTGCTGACCGCCGACTCCGACCGGCTGGTGCGCGAGCTGGTCCGCGCCGGCGTCGGCTTCGCCGACCTGGAGATCCGGCCCACCTCCCTTGAGGAGGCGTTCTTGACCATCACCGCGCGCCGGCTGGAGCCGGCCGCCTGACTTCCCGGGGGACCCCCATGTCACTGGCCTTCACGCACGCCAGATACCAGTTCCTGGAGAGCATCCGCATCCCGATCGCGGTGATCGGCAGCGCGTTCTTCCCCGCGGCGGCGATGCTGTTCTTCGTGGTGCCGTTCGCCGGCGATCACGCCGTGGCCGCCACGTACGCGACGGGTTCGATGACGACGTTCGCCGTCATGTCGACCTGCCTGTTCAGCTACGGCATCGGCGTGGCGGAGGACCGCGCCCAGCCGTGGGACCCCTACCTCCGCACGCTGCCGGCCGGTCCGCTGCCGAGGTTCGCCGGGCGCGTGCTCAACGGCATGCTGTTCATGCTGGTGGCCATCCTCCCGGTGCTGGTCATCGCCGCCCTGTTCACGGAGGCGACGGCCAGCCTCGCCGGTCTGCTGCTCGGCATCGGCGCGCTGCTGGTCGCCTCGGTGCCGTTCACGCTGATGGGCCTGTTCATCGGCTACGCGCTGCCGTCGAAGGCGGCGATCGCCGTCGCCCAGATCGTGTTCTTCCCCATGGCGTTCGGCGGCGGCCTGCTGAGCGCCCCGCAGGACGCCCCCGGCTTCGTCGAGCTGATCGCGCCGTTCCTGCCGAGCAGGGGCGGCGTGGAGCTGGTGTGGGCCGCCACGGGCGACTTCTCGCCGCGGCCGCTATCGATGATCATGCTCGGGGTGTGGACGGCGGTCTGCCTGGCGCTCGCCGCCTGGGCGTACCGGCGCGACGAGGGGCGCCGCTTCACCTGAGCCGGCGGTGCCGCCGGGGAAGAATGAGAATTCGATTAATTCTGTCTGTGAATTCCCCAGATTCGCGCCGGAACCGTCCCCGGCGGCCCTCGCCGAAGGCCTGGTGAACGGGTGCCGGATGGATAAGCCGATGCCGCCCCGGCCGGCCGCGCTCTCCCACCGGACGGGCGCTGGCCTGCGCCATCGGCACGCTATCATCTCTTCTTAAGAGAACGTCGGCGGTCCGCCCGGCCGGCGATTCACGGGTTATCCGCGATTTAGTCTCGGCTTATCGGCGCCGTGCCATATTCAAGGCGAGGCGACCAGCCGACCAGGTGTCCGGCAACGCGTGAGGATTTGAGGGACCGATGAATACTGAAGAGCCGCGTGGGCGTTTCTCTGAAGAGGACACGGCCGGAACGACCTCCGTGCTCCCGGAGTCGCGGCAGGTCTGGAACCGGTACGGGCCGACCTTCACCCCGCCCCCTTCGTCGGGGCAGTACATCGGCAGCGAGTTCACCGCCCCGCCGCCGGGGCGGGCCACCTGGACCCGCGGACAGAAGGCCGCAGTGGGCCTCGCCCTGGTGGCGATGGCGCTGGGCGGCGGGGCCGCGGGGGCTCTCGTCGCCAACACGTTCCACGACGACCCTGCCCCGGCGGCGTCCAGCCAGGTGTTCGGCAACCCCGCGACGGTCGCCGACAGCACCACCATCGCGCAGGTCGCCAAGGCCGTGCAGCCGTCCGTGGTGTCGATCGCCGTCCGCACCCAGACCGGCGGCACGGAGGGCTCCGGGGTGATCCTCTCGGCCGACGGACGCATCCTCACCAACAACCACGTGGTCGAGGGCGCGGCGCGGGGCGCCCAGATCAGCGTGCGGTTCAGCGACGGCAAGTCGGCCTCGGCGACCGTGGTCGGCACCGACCCGGCGACCGACCTCGCGGTCATCCAGGCGCAGAACGTCTCCGGTCTCACCCCGGCCAGCCTCGGCGACAGCGACAAGCTGCAGGTCGGCGACCAGGTGCTCGCCATCGGCAGCCCGCTGGGCCTGGAGGGGTCGGTGACGTTCGGCATCGTGAGCGCCCTCGACCGCACCCTCAACGAGGGCCCCGATCAGCAGCAGCCGCCGGGCTTCCCGGGCTTCCCCGGCTACGGTCAGCAGCAGTCGGCCGGCACGACGATCAGCGGCGCCATCCAGACCGACGCGGCGATCAACCCGGGCAACTCCGGTGGCGCCCTGGTGAACACCTCGGGCCAGGTCATCGGCATCAACACCGCGATCGCCACCAACGGCGGCGAGGGCAACATCGGCGTCGGCTTCGCGATCCCGATCAACACCGCCAAGCAGGTGGCCGAGCAGCTCAGCACCACCGGCAAGGCCGTCCACGCCTACCTCGGGGTGAACCTCACCGACGCCATGGGCGACACGCAGGGGGCGCTCATCGGCCTGGTGCAGAGCGGCTCCCCCGCCGACAAGGCCGGGCTGAAGATCGGCGACGTGATCACCCAGATCAACGGCAAGCCGGTCGCGGGCGCCGACACGGTCGTCGGCATGGTGCGCGGGTTCAAGCCGGGCGACAAGGCCACCCTGACCTTCATCCGCGACGGCAAGACCCAGACCACCACCGTGACCCTCGCCGAGAAGACCGGCTGACCCGCCGCCGATCCGCCGCCGGGCGGCACCGCCCCCGGCGGCGGTGTCATGCCGCGGCGCGTGCCGCGGTCGTCATGCCGCGCTGCGCAGGGCCTCGGACATGAGCAGGTCGCGGTAGTAGCCGGGGGCCTCGGCCAGGGCGTCGTGGGTGCCGCGCTGAACGACGCGCCCGTTCTCCAGCACGATGATCTCGTCGACCTGGTCGAGGCCGCGCAGGCGGTGGGTGACCAGCAGCGTGGTGCGGCCCTCGGTGGCGGCGAGCAGGTCGGACATCAGGGCGTCGGCCGTGGGCTCGTCCAGGGCCTCGGTGGGTTCGTCGAGCAGCAGGATCGGGGGATCGTAGAGCAGGGCACGGGCCAGGGCCAGACGCTGCAGCTGGCCGCCCGAGACGGTGCGGGCGTCCTCGCCCAGCTCGGCGTCCCAGCCGACGCGCTCCACCCAGGCGCCCAGGCGGGCCCGCTCGGCGGCGGCGCGCAGCGTCTCGTCCTCGGCGTCCGGGGCGGCCAGGCGGAGATTGTCGCGGAGGCTGGCGCGGAACACGTAGGGGTCCTGGGTGAGCCCGGTGATGCGCTCGCGCACGGCCTCGGGCGTCAGCGTCCGGAGGTCCACGCCGCCGAGCCTGATGACGCCCGACTCGTACTCGACCAGGCGCATCAGCGCCGCCAGCAGCGTGCTCTTGCCGGCGCCGCTCGGCCCCACCAGCGCCACCCGCCTGCCCGGCGTGAGGGTGAGGCTGACGCCGTCGAGCGCCGGGGGACGGTCGGGGGAGTGCCGCACGACGAGATCGGCGACCGTCAGCGTCCCTGCCGGAGAACCGGCCGGAGAACCGGCAAGAGGCCCGTCCAGAGGCCCTTCCGGCGATCCGTCCGGACATTCGGCCGGCGGCCCATCTCGCCGGGGGAGACCGGGCCGGGTGGCGGGGCCGGCCGGTGGGGTCACGGGGGCGACGGCGGGCGGGGTCGCGCGGACCTCGCGGAGCCGGGACAGGGCGGCGACGACGCCCGACAGGCGTTCGGCGGCCGCGGCGAGCGGCAGGACCGGCTCGAAGGACACCAGCGCGACGAGGGCGAGGACGGCCGTCGCCACCCGGTCCGCGCCCCCGGCCTGGGCGGTCAGCGTCACCAGCACCACGGTCAGGCCCTGCAGGAACAGGCCGGCGCCGAGGGCGGCCGCGTTGACGCGGGACTGGCCGCGTTCCAGCCGGGCCAGGTGCGCGTCGGCCCGGGCCGCGGCGGCCAGGGCGTCCCGCTCCGCGCCGTACGCCAGCAGGTCGGCCGACCCGTGCACCAGGTCGGCGACACGGGTGGCCAGCTCGGCGCGGGCCGGGGCGACGCGGGCCGACCAGCGGCGGGCGGCGGCCAAGGTGACGGCGGGCAGCGCGAGGCCCGCGGCGAGCAGGCCGGCCAGCAGGACCACGGCCGCCGCGGGCAGCAGGACCACCGCCACCACGACGGCCGCGGCGGCGGTGACCAGGGCGGCGACGGCGGGCAGCAGGCAGCGGACGAGCAGATCCTGCACGGCGTCGGTGTCGTCGACCATGCGGCTGAGCAGGTCCGCGCCCCGGCGGCGCAGCGGCCCGGCCGGGACGAGCGCCCGGTAGAGCCGCTCGCGGGTGGTGGCCTGGGCGCGCAGGGCCACGTCGTGACCGGCCAGGCGCTCGGCGTACCGGAAGACGCCCCGGGTGGTGGCGAAGGCCCGCACGGCGACGATGGCGACGCTGAGCGCGGTGAGCGGCGGCTGCTCGGCGGCCCGCGAGATGAGCCACGCGGCGGCGGCGATGAGCCCGAGCGACGCCAGCTCCGCCGCCACGGCGGCCAGGCCGGCGACGGTGAGCCGGCCGCCCATCCCGGCGACGCTCTCACGGACGAGACCGGCCCGGGCCGGTCGGGCGGGCCCGCCCCCGGCCGTGGCGGCGCCCGCCGGGAGATCAGGGGTCGATGCGGGCAGGGCGGTCACGAGATCACCGCCTCGGTGCCCGCGTCACGGGCCGGGGTCGCGCCGCGGCCCGTGACGCTCGCGGCCGGGGGAGCCGTTCCGGGGGCGCCGGCCGGGCAGATCGTGCCGTCGCTGACGCGGATGACGCGGTCGGCCGGTTCGATCATGGCCGGGCGGTGGGCCACGATCAGGGTGGTGCGGCCCTCGGCGAGGCGGCGGGTCGATTCCACGACGGCGGCCTCGCTGCGGCCGTCGAGCCGGGCGGTCGGCTCGTCGAGCAGCAGGACCCGGGCGTCGGGGCGGCAGAAGGCGCGGGCGAGCGCGACCCGCTGGCGCTGCCCGGCCGACAGGTCGCGGCCCCGTTCGCCGAGAACGGTGTCGTAGCCGGCGGGCAGCCGGTCCACGAACTCGGCGGCGCCGGCCCGTTCGGCGGCGGCGCGCACCTCGGCCTCGGTGGCGGCGGAGCCGAGGCGGATGTTGTCGGCCACCGACGCGGCGAACAGGTGCGGGCGCTGCGGCACGTACGCGAGCCGCCCGCGCCACTCGGCGAGGTCGAGCGCGGCGAGGTCCACGCCGTCGACGAGCACCCGGCCGCTTTCGGGGGCGACGAAGCCGAGCAGCAGGTTGAGCACGGTGGTCTTGCCGGCGCCGCTCTCGCCGACGAGGGCGACCCGCTCTCCGGGCGCGATGGTCAGCGACACGTCGTCGAGTGCGGCGTGCGGGCTGCCCGGATACCGGACCGTCACGTGCTCCAGCCGGATCTCCGGCGCGTCGTGCCGCGCACCGGCGCCGGCCGTGCGGCGCGGCCCGGCAGCGGCATCGGACGGGGCGGTCGACTCGGGCGGAGCGTTGGACTCAGGCGGTGCGGCCGACTCGGACGAGGCGGATGCGCCCGTGCCGGTCTCGGCGCGCAGGACGGCGAAGGCCTCGTCGGCGGCGGCGACGCCCTCCATGGAGGCGTGGAATTTGGTGCCGGCCACGCGCAGCGGCAGGTACGCCTCCGGGGCGAGCAGCAGCACGAGCAGCGCCGTGGGCAGGTCGAGGGAGCCCGACAGCAGCCGCAGCCCGACGGGCACGGCGACCAGCGCCAGCGACAGCGAGGCGACGAGCTCCAGCACCAGGGAGGACAGGAAGGCGACCCGCAGGGTGCGCATCGTGGCCTCGCGGTGGGCCTCGGCGACGCGGCGGATGACGGTCGCCTGGTACTGGGCGCGGCCGAAGGCGCGCAGGGTGGGCAGGCCGCGCAGCACGTCGAGGAAGTGGCCGCCGAGGCGCGACAGGGCCCGCCACTGGCGTTCGGTGACGGCCTTGGTGCGCATGCCGACGAGCGCGCCGAAGACCGGGATGAGGGGCAGCGTGACGAGGACGATGACGGCCGTGCCGAGGTCGGCGGTGACCAGCCGGACGAGCACGGCGACGGGCACCACCCCGGCGACGGCCATGGCGGGCAGATAGCCGGTGAGGTAGGGGTCGAGGGCGTCGAGGCCGCGCCCGGTGAGCGTGATGAGCTCGCCGGAGCGGCGGGCGCCGAGCCGGGTGGGGCCGAGGTCGAGGAGCCGCGCGAGGATCCGTTCGCGCAGCACGGTCTTGACGGCGGTCGCGGCGCGCCCGGCGGCGCGGCCCTGGAGCAGGCCGAGCAGGCCGCGCAGGGCGACGACGCCGGCGAGGGGCAGGAGCGCGGTGAGCGCGAGCCGTCCCGACAGCACCCCGGAGAGCAGTTCGGCCTGCGCGAGCACGAGCAGCCCGGCCAGCACGGCCGCGGCCAGGCAGACGGCGAGGTGGCCGAGCACCGTGCGCTCGGCCCGCGCCAGCCCCATCAGGTCCTTATGCATCGCTCCCGGTAACGCCCCCGAACGTCATGAGATCCCCCTTCCAAGGTAGGTCGTGGGCGACCGTGCCGTGCCCAGGCGAAGTCCGGGCCGGATCGGCCCCGATCAGGCACCGAAGGCACCGAAGGCACGGATCAGGCACCGATCAGGCACCGTGCGGCCCCGGACAGAGGCCGGATCCCACGCCTAGAAGAACGACGGTAGCCGGGCGTACCGCCCGTCCCCGTTCCGGGTCCCGTGCACCGGGCGGAAGGTGCGCCACACCCACACCTGGGCGGCGATCATGATGGGGACGACGGGCAGCGCGACGATCCCCAGCGCCGACAGCGTCTCCGCAGGGGCCATGACGTCGAACAGCTCGGGCCCGGTGGCCACGAGCACGACCGCCGCGGGCAGGCCCGCGAACACCGCGGAGCGCAGCAGCTCGGCCCAGGTGCGCTCCTCGCCGGCCGCGCCGGCCAGCCGCCACCCGATGAAGGTGCGGCCGTGGAAGGCGAACAGCGCGGCGACCAGGACCCCGCCGAGCAGGCTCAGCGGGGTCACCCGCAGCCCTGTGACGACGGCCGCGAGGGCGGAGCCGAGCGACAGCGCGAGGCCGAACGATCCGGCGCAGATGACCCCGTCCCAGGCGGGCCGCCAGAGCCGCCCGTCGAGGCGGCGCCGGAACCACAGCCCGGCGTCGCGCAGGATCCAGGAGACGAGCAGCGTCACCACCAGGGGGTACAGGCCGCCGATCACCTCTGCGTCCAGGCTCGGGAACACGCCGAACAGGGTCCCGGCGACGGCGACGAGCCACACCTCGTTGGCGAGGACGTACGGGGCGATGGCCGCGACGAGCCGGTCCCGGCCCTCCTGGCCCCGGCCGAGGAACGGCAGCAGCATGCCGACGCCGAGGTCGAAGCCCTCAAGGGCGAAGTATCCGACCAGCAGCAGGGCGAAGACGACGAACCAGATGATCTCCATGTCGGGCTCCCAGGCTCACAGTGACGGGACGGGGGCGGGCTCGGGCGCCTCGGCCGGCGCGGCGGCGCCGAGGGTCGCGCCGCCGGGGCCGCGCCGCACCGCGCGGACGATGAGCACGTAGTCGATGAGCGCGAGCAGCCCGATCACGCCCACGAACGCGATCAGCGAGCAGGTGATCATCGGCCCGGTGAGGCCGGGGCTCAGGGCATCGGCCACCGTGAGTTTGCCGTACACCAGCCAGGGCTGCCGGCCGATCTCGCGGGTGAGCCAGCCGAGGATCACCGCGATGAACGGGAGCGGAGTCATGATCATCAGCAGGGGATGCAACCACCGCCAGCGCGCCAGCAGGTTCCGGAACAGCAGGGGCAGCATGAGGAAGAGCATCAGGAGGGTCGCCAGATCGGCGATCATGATCATCCCGCCGAGATAGCCTCCGACGCCGTCGAACTTGCCCGGCTGGACACGGTCGATCGGGCCGAACTGGGCGTACCCGAACCCTTCGGTGAACACGATGCCGATGGCCGCCCACACCACGCCGAGCCGCAACGACCGGCGGAAGAACTCCTGCTCGGCGGTCCGGCGGAACAGCCGGTAGGCGCTCGCGCCGACCATGACCATGCCACCGGTGAACATGGCGGCCGCGATGACGTGCGGCAGCGCCATGGTGAGGGCGGGGTTGGTGAGCAGCGCCCCGAACCCGGTCAGCTCCAGCCGCCCGCCGCGTTCCACGGCCCCCGCCGGATGCTGCAGGAACGCGTTGGCCGCCATGATCCACAGCGCCGAGGCGTACGCCGTCAGCGTGACCAGCCAGATGCAGGCCAGGTGCGCCCATTTCGGCAGGCGGTGCCAGCCGAAGATCCACAGGCCGAGGAACGTGGACTCCAGGAAGAACGCCACCAGGGTCTCGATGGCCACCGGCGCGCCGAACACGTCTCCCGCGTAGTCCGTGAGGCCGCTCCACGACAGGCCGAACTGGAACTCCATCACCAGGCCGCTGACGATGCCCAGCGCGTAGTTGATCAGGTAGATCTGGCCCCAGAACCGGGTCATGCGCTCGTGGACCGGCCGTCCGGTGATCGCGTATCTCGTGTGCATGATCGCGACAAGGGGGGCCAGGCCGAGCGTGAGCGCGACGAACAGGAAGTGCAGGCTTCCGGTCACCGCGAACTGCAGCCGGGCGAGGTCGAGGACGTCCATCGCTCCATCTCCGTTTGGGGGTGGCCAGCCAACGAATGCTGTGCCTGTCTACATATAGGCAGCCTACATGTAGACTGGCTACATGCAGAACCCGGCTAGGCTTGAGTCGTGACCGAACGCCTGCGGGCCGCCGAGCCCTCCGACCACGCTCGGCCGGCCACGTCACCGGGCCTTTCGGCACCGCACGGCACCGAGCGGCACGGCACCGAGCCGGGCCCCGCGGGGGCCAGGGCTCCGGTCCGCGGCGGGGCGGGCCACGCCGCGCCGCATCCGGTCGTGCACGATCGAGGCGAGCCGCCTCGTGGCGACCCCGGTCGGCGCGAGCCGTCTCGTGGTGATCGGGATCACGGCGAGCCGGATGGCGGTGAGCCGGATCGTGGTGAGGCCGGCGGCGACGCCGGTCCCGGCGCGAACCGGCAGCCCGCCAACGACCTGCTCCGCGGGCACCTGGAGGCCCTCCTGCTCGCCGTGCTCGAGGACGGCCCGCTCCACGGTTACGCGATCATCGAGGCGCTGCGGCGGCGCAGCGGCGGCGCGCTGATCGTGCCGACCGGCACGGTCTACCCCGCGCTGCGGCGGCTGGAGCGCGTCGGCCACCTGACCAGCGACTGGGCCACGATCGGCGGCCGTCGCCGGCGCACCTACCGGCTCACCTCCAAGGGCCTGCGGGCGCTCGCGGGTGAGCGCTCCGCCTGGCGCGACTTCACCAGCGCCATCGGCAGCGTCCTCGACCCCCGCCCCTCCCGGCCGGCCCCCTAGGCCGCACTCCGCACGGCCCGGCGGGCGGTCACGCCGCCGCCCGGCCACGCGCGGCGGACAGGCAGCGGTACGCGCTGCACAGTTGCCAGCCGTAGAGCAGGAAGGTGAGCACGTTCAGCGCCATCGCGGGCGGGAAGTCTCGGAAGTGCCGCAACTCCTCGCCGTTGGCGATCGTCAGCACCATGCTCATGACCGCCAGCAGGGGCAGATGGGCCACGATCAGGATGCCCAGGGCCCGCGTGACGGCACGCGGCCGCCGCAGCGCCACCACGCCGAACGCGACCAGCGCGACGGCGCCGAGCACGGCGACGGCGACCTGCGTCCAGTCCAGCAGCCGGGAGATCGTCCAGAACCAGCCGGGCAGGGGGGTGTGCCGGTGGACGGGGACGGTGGGGAAGATGCGCCACATGAGGCTCCACAGGAGCGAGCAGACCGGCACGGTCAGAAACAGCATGGCGGCCGTGCGCCGTCCCTGCCCGGCGGCGAGCTCCTCCTGGTAGGCGGACGCCACCTCGGCCACCGGCCCGAACTCCGCGACGGCGGCCAGCTCTGCCGCCACCGGCGGCAGGCCGTCCTCGGCCAGCGCCTCGGCGGTGTCGACGAGGCCGTCGCGCGCCTCGGCCAGCAGGTCGCGCCTGATGCGGCGCGGGCCGCGCAGCCGCCGGTCGAGCGACGCCAGGTACACGCTGATGGGCCCACCGGCGATCTGCCCCGTCGGTTCGATGACGGGCTCCGCCGCCGGAATACCGGGCGCCGTGCCGGTCGGGCCGTCGATCGGCCCATCGGCCGGCCCGTCGATGAGCCTGTCGATCGGCCCGTCGATAGGCCACGTGCCCGCCATGTTCCGTCCCGTTCGTCGTGCGCAGAGCCGCCTCGCACCCCATCTTGCCGTCAGGCGTCGCCACCTTCACATCAGGGGCATCCCTGACATGTCCCTGGGAACGTCAGCCGCGGGCGCCGCGCAGCACGTTCACGGAGGTGACGGGACGATGCCCGACCGGACGGCGCGACGACGGGGGAGCCGTCCACCACATCAGCGCGGCCACGACGACCGCCGCGAGCACCGTCAGCCAGGCCAGCGCCCGGCCCATGCGCATGCCGTACCCGCAGGCGAGCCAGTACAGCCCGAGCAGCAGCCGGCCGGCGCGGGTGGCCGCGAGGCGGCGCATCTCCATGGCGCCGAAGGCGAAGTCGGCGGCGGTGCGCGCGTCGTCCTGGGCGCGGCTGAGCCGCGCGTAGAGCACCGCGAGCCCGCGGGGGTCGGTGTCGCCGGGGGAGTCGGGGCACCAGCCACGCCACACCCGCTCGTCGGCGAGCAGCTGCCGCCGCGACCACCAGCGCACCGGCGGCCAGCGCAGGCCGATCTGGAGGCCGGGCGGTGGCGTGGCGAAGCGGCAGTCGCGCAGCCGCAGGCGATCGGGGCGCCGCACGCGCGACAGCCGGCAGCCGCTGAGGTCGACCCCGGTCAGGGTCAGCCCGTCGGCGTGGGCGTCGTCGAGCGACACGATCCGCGGCCCGCTGTCGTCGCCGTCGCGGCGGGTCACGGTGGCGGGGCCGTGCACGGTGAGGCCGCGCAGGTCGACCTGCCCGCCGGCCAGCCGGACCGTGAGCCGTTCCATGACCCGGGTCCGGCCGAGGTCGACGGCGCACACGCCGGCGTCGACGGTCAGGACGTCGTGGGCGCTCGCGCCGCTGAGGTCGAGCCGCCGCGCCACCGACGCCGGCGACAGGAACGCCCCGGCGCCGAAACGCGCCCCCTGAAGCACCGAGCCGCCCGCGAACGACGTCCCGCCGAACGACACGGCGCGCCCGAACCGCACGCCGCGGAACGTCGCGTCGCCGCCGAACCGGGTGCGGTCGAACGACGCGAAGCCGTGGAACCGCGCCCCCTGGAACGACGCGGTGCGCGTGAACCGCGCCTCGCTGAACAGGGCGTCGTCCCCGACCCACGTCCCCTCGAAACAGGCGTGTCCGCGCACCACGACCTCGTGCATCGACAGCCGCCCGGCGAACCTCGTTTCACGGAACGATGCGTTCGAGGCGAACCGGGCGCAGAAGAAGGACGCCAGCGCGTCGAACCGGGCGTGGCAGAACGACGCGTCGCCGGCGAACTCGACCCGGCCGAACCGTGCCTCGCCGGTGAACCGGGCCCGCTCGAACCGGGCACGGCCGAACCTGCCGCCGGTCGCGTCCAGGACGCGGACCAGCAGTTCGTCATCGATCTCGGTGCCGCGCAGATCGAGCGACGCCCGGGGCTTCAGCGCGGCCAGCGCGACGTCGCGTTCGGCGGGGGACAGGTGGGCCAGGCATCGGTCGTACGGCGCCCAGACGGCTCCCAGGCAGGCCGGGGGGCCGTCCCCATGGGCACCGCAGGTGCGCCAGCCGACGTCGAAAACGATGGGGGCCCTCATATCTCACGTCATACACGACCACATGACCCCGGAGGGCCACAGGCCACCTTTCCGTAGCGGAATAGACACATAAGGTTATTTACCAGGGTGCTTCCCTGCTCGTTCCTAGATTCTCACCCTTGCGCCCGCCGGGCCACCCCGCCTGCGGACACCCCCGCCACATGCGCACCCATTCGAACTCCCGAAACTCCGGTGGGGGAGTATTCCCGGAAATCGGGCCCGAGATCCCGCCGCGTGGAATGGTGGAGCCGGGGTACTGGTTAGCACCGTCGAGTACCCACGACGACCGGTGCGCGGGGCGCACGACAGCACGGACGGAAGGCGGGAGCCGCAGTGGCGACCATTCAGGTGACCGAGACGAACTTCAACGAGATCGCCGACGAAGGCATCGTGCTGCTCGACTTCTGGGCGTCGTGGTGCGGGCCGTGCCGGCAGTTCGCGCCGATCTTCGAGAAGAAGTCCGAGGAGCACTCCGACATCACGTTCGGCAAGGTCGACACCGAGGCCGAGCCGCGGCTGGCCGAGGGGTTCGACATCACCGCGATCCCGACGATCATGGCGATCCGCGACGGAATCGTGGTGTACGCCCAGCCCGGCGCCCTGCCCGAGGTGGCCCTGGACGACCTGATCGGGCAGGTGCGCGCCCTCGACATGGAGTCGATCCGCGCCGAGATCGCCGCGGAGCTGAACGGCGAGGTCAAGGGCTGACCGGCGCGCGCCCCTGGCGAGCGCCCTTCCCGGGGGCGCCCGCCGTGGCCGGCGCCACGGGCGCGCATCGCGACGCGTGCCGTGGCCGCCGCCAGAAGCGGCCGGATCGCGGGCGGCGTCAGGAGCAGCGGTAGAGCTCGGCCACCCGGAACGCCAGGTCCAGTGACTGGCCCCGGTTGAGCCGCGGGTCGCAGGCCGTCTCGTAGCGCAGGCCGAGGTCCTCCTCCACGATCGGCCGGCCACCGCCCATGCACTCGGTGACATCGTCGCCGGTGAACTCGATGTGGATGCCGCCGGGATGCGTGCCCAGCCCCCGGTGCACCTCGAAGAACCCCGTCACCTCGTCGAGCACGTCGTCGAGGCGGCGGGTCTTGTGCCCGCTCGGCGCCTCGAACGTGTTGCCGTGCATCGGGTCGCAGACCCAGCCGACGGTGGCGCCGCTCGCGGTGACCTTCTCCACCAGCGGCGGCAGCGTCTCACGGACCTTGGTGGCGCCCATGCGGGTGATGAAGGTGAGCCGGCCCGGCTCGTTGCCGGGGTTGAGCCGCTCGATGAGGGCCAGCGCGTCCTCGGGCGTGGTGGTGGGCCCGAGCTTCACCCCGATGGGGTTGCGGATGCGGCTGAAGAACTCGACGTGGGCGCCGTCGAGCTGCCGGGTGCGCTCGCCGATCCACACCATGTGCGCCGACACGTCGTACGGCAGCCCGGTGCGCGAGTCGATGCGGGTGAGCGCCCGGTCGTAGTCGAGGATGAGCGCCTCATGCGAGGAGTAGACCTCGACCGTGTGGAACTCCGGCGCGTCGGCCCCGCAGGCCGCCATGAACTGGATCGCCTTGTCGATCTCGCGGGCGAGCTGCTCGTAGCGCCGCCCGGCCGGTGACTCGGCCACGAAGTCCTGGTTCCAGGCGTGCACCTGGCGCAGGTCGGCGTACCCGCCCTTGGTGAACGCCCGGCACAGGTTCAGCGTCACCGCGGCCGAATGGTAGGCCCGCAGCAGCCGCCGCGGGTCGGGGCGGCGCGCCTCGGCGGTGAAGTCGAACCCGTTGACCATGTCGCCGCGGTACGCCGGCAGCTCGACCCCGCCGCGCACCTCGGTCGGCTTGGACCTGGGCTTGGCGAACTGGCCGGCCATGCGGCCGATCTTGACCACGGGCACGCTGCCCGCGTAGGTGAGCACGATGGCCATCTGCAGCAGCGTCTTGAGCTTGTTGCGGACATCGTCGGCGGTGGCCCCGGCGAAGGTCTCGGCGCAGTCGCCGCCCTGCAGGACGAACGCCTCGCCCCTGGCGACCGCCGCCAGGTCGTCCTTCAGCCGGTCGCACTCACCGGCGAACACGAGTGGCGGCACTCCCGCCAGCTCGGCGACGACCTTGTCGAGCTGGGACCGATCGGGCCAGTCGGGCTGCTGCGCGGCAGGAAGGGACCGCCATGAGTCGAGCTCCATGGACGGGTCGGCCGATGGATTGGTGGATATCGTGCTCACGGGTCATCAGGCTATTGCACCAGGGCGCCGAAGCGCACGTGCTCGGGACGCACGCCGTAGCCGACGAATCGCCGCAGCAGCGCCCCCGCGACGGGCAGGTGCGCGATGTCGCGGGGCAGCGCCGGCGGGCGGGCCCGGCCGCGCAGGGCGGGCCGCACCACCCGGTCCTGCACCACCCGCTGCGCGAACTGGGTGATCACCGTGGGCGGGGTGCGGCGGCGCTGCACCCTGGCGAGCAGTTCCTCCGGCACCACGCCGGCGCGCAGGGCCGGGCCGACCAGGTTGGCGGTGGCCACGGCGTCCTGCACGGCGAGGTTGATGCCGACGCCGAACACCGGCGACATGGCGTGCGCGGCGTCGCCCACGCACAGCAGCCCGGGCCGGTGCCAGCGGCGCAGCCGGTTGAGCGCCACCGAGAGCACGCTCACGTCGTCGAAGGAGCGCAGCGCCGCCACCCGGCCGGCGGTGAACGGCAGCAGCCGGGCCACCTCGCCGCGCAGCCGGTCGATGCCGGTCACCCGCAGCCGCTCACCGTCGCCCTTGGGGATGATGTAGCCGAGCTGCCAGTACGTCTCGCGGTTGATGGCGACCATCATGGCCCCGGCCGACAGGCGCAGGAACGTCTCCTCCGGGTCGCCGGGGTCGCGCGGCAGCCGGAACCAGACGACGTCCATGGGCGCACCGAACTCCCTGGCGGTCAGCCCGGCCGCCCGCCGCACGTCGGAGTGCCGGCCGTCGGCCCCGATGGTCAGCGCGGCCCGGATCTCCCGCTCGGCCCCGTGCTCGTCGCGGTAGCGCACCCCGCGGGCGACGCCGCCCTCGCGGACCACGCCGGTGACCTCGGCGTTGAGCAGCAGCCGGAAGCCGGGCAGCCGGCGCGCGGCTCCGGTGACGAGGTCGAGGAAGTCCCACTGCGGCACGAACGCGATGTAGGGGAACCTGCCGCCGAGCCGGCCGAGGTCGGCGAGCGGGACGGACCCCTGGTCGGTCTCCAGCGCCACCGTGCGCGCCTTGCGGTGCGGCAGCCGGTGGAACTCCTCGGCCAGCCCCAGTTCGTCGAGGACGCGCAGGGTCGAGGGATGGATCGTGTCGCCGCGGAAATCGCGCAGGAAGTCGGCGTGCTTCTCCAGCAGGGTCACCTCGACCCCGCCCCTGGCCAGCAGCAGGCCGAGCATCGCCCCGGCCGGCCCGCCGCCGGCGATCACGCAGGAGTTCCCGGTGGCCGTCGTCGTGTTCGACATGAATTCATCACCCGGAGAAATCCTCTCACGGATGGCCCGGCCGGGGAACGGCGGCCGGTCAGGGGCGCAGGAAATCGGCGGTGCGCAGCAGATGCTCGGTGGCCAGGTCGCGGATGCGAGCGTACTGGTCCTCCGGATACTGCCGCGGCCCGTTCTCGACCAGCAGGATCAGGTAGAGGTAGAAGCGGTAGAGCGCGTCGCGCACGAGCGTATCGTGCGTCAGCTCGACCGTGCCGCCCGCCGCGCGGTAGCCGATCAGCAGCGGGTCGTCGGCGCGCAGCCGGTCGAAGAGCGTCGGGGTGACGAAGTCGGCGAGCGGATCGCCCCAGAACGCCCGCTCGTGGTCGATGAGACCCTGGATGCGGGGCCGGTCGCCGTCGAACGCCAGGAAGACGTTGCCCGGCCACACGTCGAAGTGCACGAGCGCCGGGGCCCGCACCGCGTCGAGCGCGTCGGAGTTGACGTGGACGATCTTGGCGATCTCCACCAGCGACAGCGGGAGCGCGGTGCCGTAGTGCACCGCGTCGTCGAGCAGCGCCCCCGTCATCACCAGGAACGCCTCCCGCCACGTGCGGCCGGTGAGCCGGGCGTACGGGTAGCCGTAGACGTCGTCGCCGCGGATCGTGTGCAGCCGGGCCAGGAGCGCGCCGAGCTCGCGGCGCAGCTCCTGGTCGTCGGAGTCGGGCAGTTCGGCGTGGTTCCACGGTGTGCCGTCGAGCGCCGAGAGGATCAGAAAGTCGCCGCCGAGCCGGGAGTCGTCGAAGCCGGCGTGCAGCAGCGCGGGCATCGGCAGGCCGACCTGGGCGGCGAGCCGGTAGACGAGCGCCTCGGTGCGCAGCAGATGGCGCTCGTAGCCGAGCAGCTTCATGTCGGGTGGCGGCGATACCTTGAGCACCACATCGCGGCCGTCGGCCAGGGCGAGCCGCCAGACGGCGTTCGCGAAGCCGTCGGGCAGCTCGGCGGAGGAGACGATCTGCGCGCCGAGCGTGTCCGCGATCAAAGTCTGCAACTGGCTGGGATTCAACTGCCGCTTGGTCCGGCTGTCCATGGTGCTGCGGTGCTCCGGTTTCTGCTGATGGCTCGGCTGGGGCGGTCACAGAGGGGCGATGGTCCAGCTCGCCTCGTGCTTGTCTCCGGGCTGCAGGACGACCAGATCGGTGCCGGAGTTGAAGGCGTCGGGCGGGCAGGTCATCGGCTCGACCGCGAGCCCGCGATGGCCGAGGCCGGTGCCCGTGCACACCTGCGCCCACGGCATGACCGAGGCGTCCCAGCGGATCTCCACGCCGCCGGCGGGGCCGCGCAGGCGCACCCGGGCGAGCCCGTCGGCGCCGGCGACGAGCCCGGTGAACGCGTGGTCGATGGCCGCCTCACCGATCACGCGCGGCGTGCGGAAGTCGAAGCGGGTGCCCTCGACGTCCTCCAGCGACTCGGGCACCAGCAGGTGATCGACCATGAGCACACGGGTGGCCGGCAGCTCCAGCTCCCAGCCGGTCGGCTCCGCGTCGCCCGCCATCAGCCACGGGTGCGGCCCGCATCCGTACGGCGCGGCCCGGTCGCCGGTGTTCTGCGCTGTCAATGTCGCTGTCAAGCCTTCGGGGGTCAGGACGTAGAGCAACTCCAGGGCCAAGGTGAAAGGGTAGCCGGGCGACGGCTCGACGGTGTGGGCCAGCCGGGCCGAATCACGCTCGCCCGGCACGCTCAGCGACTCGACCACGTCCCAGTCCAGCTCGGCCACCAGGCCGTGCAGGGCGTGCCCCCGCTGCGGCTCGTTCACCGGCAGCTCGAAACATTCGTCGTCGAAGACGTAGCGGGCACCGGCGACGCGGTTGGGCCAGGGCGCCAGCACCGTGCCGCTGTAGTAGGGGACGGGTCCCGGCTCGGGCCAGCTGGCGACCAGGTCGCGCTCGTTGTGGCGCAGCACCCGCAGGGCGCCGCCGCGGCGGCTGATCTCCGCGCGGAGCGCGCCGCAGCCAAGGGAGGAGGAAGACACGGGGGAGTCCTTTCGTCGAGGACGAAATTTTCGGCGTCGACTCCGTCATCGCAGGTCACCCGCGATCTCAAGGGAGATCGGGAAGCGGTGACGGGATTTTTCGCGAGAACGTTTCATCGGGACACATAAACGTTCCCACAAGGCTAATAAGGTAGAGCCTTTTGGATGCGCGGTCAACTAATGGGTCAAGAAAGTAGGCAAAGAAAAAACACTGCCGCCGGAACCGACCCCAGGTGTACCGGCGGCAGTGTCGTCCAGGTGGGCGCGCTATTCGAGAACGCCGTGCCGGATCAATGACCGGTACCACAGGGCGCTGTCCTTGAGCGTCCTGCGCATGCTCGGATGGGCCACGTGCACGATTCCCCACCGCTGGGCGTACCCTTCCGCCCACTCGAAGTTGTCCAGCAGCGACCAGACGTGGTAGGCCGTGACGTTCGCACCGGCTTCGATGGCCCGGTGCAGGGCCGTCAGGTGGCCGCGCAGGAAGTCCACCCGATGCCGGTCGCGGACCCTGCCCTCGGCATCGGGCTCGTCGGGCGCCGGCATGCCGTTCTCGGTTATCACCAGGGGGATGGGGGGGTAATCGCGGGTCAGCCGGCACAGAATGTCGTACAGGCCCTCAGGATAGATCTCCTGCCAGGCGGCCTGGGATGTGGGGTGGCGAAATTCGCGGCCCTTGTCAGCCCGAATGTAAAGCGGGCTGTAATATTGTACGCCGAGCAGGTCGATGGGCTCCGCGATGATCGCGAGGTCGTCGTCCGCGATGCGGTCCGGCATCGGGCTGCGCTCGGCGATCCACGCCAGCGTGTCGGCCGGGTAGCGGCCCTCGAACACCGGGTCGAGGTAGAGCCGGTTCTCGACGCCGTCCTGGTGGCGGGCGACCGCCGCCGTCTCGGGAGCGTCGTCGGCGGGGTAGACCGGGCTCAGGTTGAGCGCCAGACCGGCCCGCCGGTCGCCGCCGGCGGCGCGCAGCTCGCGGACGGCCAGGCCGTGCCCGAGCAGCAGGTGGTGCAGGGCCACGTAGGCCCGTGACTCGTCGCTGAAGCCCGGCGCGTGGATGCCCTGCAGGTAGCCGGCGTCGACCACGGTCTTCGGCTCGTTGATGGTCAGCCAGTCGCGGACGTCGAGGGCATCGAACATGATCCGCGCGAACTCCGCGAACCGGTGGGCGATGTCGCGGTTCTCCCAGCCGCCCTGGTCCTGCAGCGCCTGCGGCAGGTCCCAGTGGTACAGCGTCACCATGGGCTCGATGCCGTGCTCGCGCAGCGCGTCGACCAGGCGCCGGTAGAAGTCCAGCCCGCGCTGCGAGGGCGCGCCCGACCCGGTGGGCTGGATCCGCGGCCACGCCACCGAGAACCGGTAGGAGCGCAGGCCGAGCGACGCCATCAGCTCGACGTCGTCCTTCCACAGGTGATAGTGATCGGCCCCGGGCGCCCCGGTCTCGCCGTTCACGACCTTGCCCGGCGTGGCGGCGAAGGTGTCCCAGATGGACGGGCCGCGACCGTCCTCGTCGACGGCACCCTCGATCTGGTAGGCCGACGTCGCCGCGCCCCAGACGAAGCCGGGTGGAAAGCGTCTCGTGTCGTTCACGTCACTCCATGGAGGGGATGGCGCTGGGAGCGCTCCCAAGAGGCGTGGGCGCTCCCGGATTTCAGGCACTCCCCGAGGGAAGCGCTCCCAGCGGTTCTATGTAGTCGGCCCCGGCCGTCAGGCCGAGCCGCGGATGACCAGATGAGTGTCGAGTATCACGACGGGCTGCTCCAGCGGCTCGCCGTTGACCCGCGCGACGAGCAGGTGCACCATCTGCCGGCCCATCGCCTCGGAGGGCTGGTGCACGCTCGTCAGCGGGGGATCGGTATGCCGGGTGGCGTTGGAGTCGTCGAAACCGATCACCGCCACGTCGTCGGGAACGGTGCGGCCCCGCTCGCGCAGCGCGCGCATGGCGCCGACCGCCATCGGGTCCGACGCCGTGAACACCGCGTCGATGTCGGGATACTTGTCGAGCAGGTCGCGCATGCAGGCCGCGCCCGTCTCCTCGGAGAAGTCGCCGTACGCCACCCGCTCGGGCATGCCCGTGGCGAGCAGCGCGTCGCGGTAGCCCGCGAGCCGGTCGACGCCCACGCCCATGTCCTGCGAGCCGGCGATGGTGGCGATGCGCCGCCTGCCCTTGCCCAGCAGGTACTTCACCGCCTGCCGCGCCCCGGCCCGGTTGTCGACGTCGACGTAACTGTAGGGAGTGAGGCCGACGGGCCGGCCGCCGAGCACCGTGGGCACGCCCATCTCCTCCAGCCGACCCGGCAGCGGGTCGGCGCCGTGCAGCGAGATCAGCAGCACACCGTCGACGTGCTGGCCGCTGAGATAGTGCTCCAGCCGGCCGTGCTCCTCGCTCGACTGCGCCATCGTGAGGATGAGTTGCAGCCCTGTCTCGGACAACGCCGAGCCGATGCCGCGGACGATGCCCGCGAAGAACGGCTCGTCGAAGACCCGTTGCTCGGACTCCGACACCACCAGGGCGATGGTGTCGGTGCGACGCGTCACCAGCGTGCGCGCCGCCCGGTTGGGCACGTAGCCCAGCTCCTCGATCGCCTGCAGCACGACGTCGCGGGTGTGCTCGCTCACCTTGGGTGAGCCGTTGATCACCCGTGACACCGTACCCCTGCCGACTCCGGCACGCGCGGCGACCGCCTCCAAGGTCGGCCGTGCGGCCGGTCGGCGGTCCCCGTTCATCAGCTGCCCCCTTCTCGGTCCTGGCTCTATTCTGCCGGACTTTGCCGCGATGGTGATCCCCCGCTTCCGTATGGAAGCACTCGCTTGCGTCCGGAAGCGGGGCCGCGCCGCCGGGTCAGCCTCCGGAGCGATCGGCCGCGCCGTTGAGCAGGCCGCCGTGCCTGATGGTCTCCGCGTACGCGAGCGCACTGTCCTTCACCAGCCTGCGCTGCGTCGGATAGTCGACATAGACCAGGCCGAAGCGCTTTCCATATCCCCAGGCCCACTCGAAGTTGTCGGTGAACGACCAGGCGAAGTAGCCGCGCAGCGGCACGCCCGCCTCGATCGCCTTGTGGCAGGCCCGCAGGTGGCCGATGATGTACTCGGTGCGCTCGGGGTCGTGCACGCTGCCGTCGTCGGTCGGCACGTCGTCGAACGCCGCGCCGTTCTCCGAGATCACGAACGGGATGGAGGGGTACTCCGCGGCCACCCGGGTGAGGACCTCCACCAGGCCGTCGGTGTCGATCTCCCAGCCCATCGCGGTGACCGGGCGGCCGGCGTTGACGAACGACACGTGTTCGCTGCCGACCCACGGCGAGCCGGCGCCCGTGGGCGCGGCGGCGGCCGACGCGGCGCCTCCCGCCACGCCGCTCACGGTGAAGCGGCTGTAGTAGTTGATCATCAGGACGTCGATCGGCGCCGCGATCGTGGCGGCGTCGCCGTCCTTGATGAAGTCCAGCGGGCAGACCGCGCGCAGGTCGTCGAGCACGTCGGCGGGGTAGCCGCCCTTCAGCAGCGCGTCGAGGAAGAACCGGTTCTGCAGCCCGTCGATGCGCCGCGCGGCCTCCAGGTCGGCGTCGCTCGTCGTCTCGGGTGAGATGGCGTACAGGTTGACGCTGCCGCCGACCTTGGTCAGCGAGCTCTGGGCACGGATCGCCCGGGTCGCCAGGCCGTGCGCCAGCAGCAGGTGATGGGCGGCGCGAATGGCCGCCGCCGGCTCCCGGCGGCCGGGAGCGTGCTCCCCGGAGGCGTACCCCAGGAACGCCGCGCACCACGGCTCGTTGACGGTGCTGAAGTGGGTCACCCGGTCGCTCAGCGCCTCGTGCACGATGGTGGCGTAGTCGGCGAAGCGCTTCGCCGTGTCACGTGCGGGCCAGCCGCCGGCGTCCTCCAGCGGCTGCGGAAGATCCCAGTGGTAGAGCGTCACCCACGGCTCGATGTTGTGCGCGAGCAGCTCGTCGACGAGCCGGCGGTAGAAGTCCAGGCCGGCCTGGTTCACCGCTCCGGACCCCGTCGGCTGCACGCGGGGCCACGAGACGGAGAACCGGTACGCCGTGAGACCGAGGTCGGCCATCAGCCGCACGTCGTCGCGGTAACGGTTGTAGTGGTCGATCGCGATGTCGGCGTTGTCACCTCCCAGGATTTTCCCCGGCTGCCGCACGAAGGTGTCCCAGATGGAGGTGCCTCTGCCATCGGCGCTGGTGGCGCCCTCTATCTGGTACGCCGAGGTCGCGGCGCCCCAGACGAAACCGGCGGGGAACTCCAGCGCGGGGATGTCGGTCTTGGGCTGAGTCCCATGCGTTGTCACGCTTTGACTGCACCTTCCATGAGTCCGCCGACGATCTGCCGGCCGAAGACGACGAATATGACGAGCAGCGGGAGGACGGACATGGCGGTGCCGGTGAACAGCATCACGTAGTCGTCGCTGTGCGCTCCGTTCAGGGCGTGGATCGAGAGCTGGACCGTTGGGTTGTCCTGATTCAAGACGATCAACGGCCACATGAACTCGTTCCACGTCTGCATGAACGTCAACAGGGCGAGCACCGCCATCCCCGGACGCAGCACCGGCAGCACGATGTTCCAGTAGATCCGGAACGTCGACGCGCCGTCGACCCGGGCCGCCTCGACGAGCTCGTCGGGGACACCCTGCTGGGCGTACTGCGTCATCATGAAGACGCCGAAGCCGTTCAGCAGGAACGGCAGGATCACGGCCTTGAGCGTGCCGGTCCAGCCGAGGTTCACCATCATGATGTAGAGCGGCACCACGCCCATCTGCTGGAGCGGCACCATCATCGTCAGCAGGATGGCGCCGAGCAGCATCCGCCGGCCGCGAAACTGCAGCTTGGCGAAGGCGAATCCGGCCAGCGTCGAGATGACCACGACGGAGACGGTGACCGTGGCGGACACGATGAACGAGTTCACCAGGCCCAGCACGAAGTGCGCGTCCTCGGTCGCGAACAGCCGCTGCAGGTTGTCGCCGAGCGTGCCACCGGGCAGCAACGGCGGCGGGATGTCCACCGCGTCGTCGTTGGTCCGGGTCGCGATGATGACCATCCAGTAGATGGGGAACGCCGACAGGATCAGCGCGATGACGAGCGCGATGCGGGCGAGCGGCGTCGCGTCCCAGATCGACCTGGGCCGCCCCGGCAGGCGCGCGGACTGCGAGTGGCGGGCCCGCGTGTTGAGCGCGGTCATTTCGACTCTCCTCCACCGATCCTGCGGGCCAGCGAGTAGTTGATGAGAGATCCGAGCAGGATCAGGACGAACAGCAGCCAGGCTGCGGCGGCCGCGTACCCGTAGGAGAAGCTGCCGCGGAACGCCTTCTTCACGATGTACATGGCGACGGTCTGGAACTGCCCGGTCGATCCGCCGTCCATGAGGCCGGCGCCGAACATCACGGGCTCGGCGAACAGCGTGAGGCCGCCGATGGTGGAGATGAAGACCGTGAAGATGATGGTCGGGCGCAGCATCGGGATGGTGATCCGCCAGAACTGCGTCCGGGACGACGCGCCGTCGATCGCCGCCGCTTCGTACAGGTCCTTCGAGATGGTCTGCATCGCGGCCAGATAGATGATCGCGTTGTATCCCGTCCACCGCCAGTCGACCATGGTGGCGATCGCCACCCAGGACGACCACTTCTGGCCCTGCCACAGGATCGGATCGACGCCGAACAGGCCGAGGAACCAGTTGACCAGGCCGAAGTCGCGGTTGTAGAGCTGGGTGAAGACCACGGAGACCGCGACGACCGAGGTGACCAGCGGCAGCAGCACGCCAAGGCGGAAGAACAGACGGCCCCTGATGCGTTTGTTCAGCGCGTTGGCGAGGAGCAGGGCCAGCAGCAGCTGGGGGATGGTCGACAGGACGAACATGCCGACCGTGTTGAGGACCGCGTTCCAGAAGTCCTCGTTGGTGATGAGGTGGGAGTAGTTCTCCAGTCCCACCCATTCCTTGTCTCCGGCGAGCTGCCAGTCGTGCAGCGAGACCCAGGCCGTGTAGACGAGCGGGTACGCCCCGAAGACGGCGAAGAGCAGAAAGTACGGCGAGACGAAGAAGTAGGGGGTGGCGCGCAGATCGAACCTCGAAAGGAACGAGCGCCCGCCCTTGCGGCCGGGTGGCGTCGCGGCCGGGGACCGGCCGCTCTCCGACACCCGCGCCGCGTCGACGTTGAGGCTCATCGATCAACCTTTCAGCGGGTGACAGGCGTCCGGCCCGCCGCAGGTGTCACCGCGGCGGCGGGCCGGACGCCTCAGTCGAAGGGAAAGGATCAGCTTTCCGCCGCCTTCTGGGCCGCCTCGACGAACTTCTGCCAGGCACCGTCAGGCTTGATGGAGTCCTGGTCGACGCCCTGGATGATCTTCTCGACCTCGGTCTTCACCTGTGCGTGCTTCTCACCGAGGAACACCGGCTGCAGCGACGCGACCGACTCGCCGAAGATCTTGCCGACGGGAGCGTCGCTGAAGTACTCGCTCTTCATGTCGGCGACCGCCGGGTCCTGCTGCGCCTGCAGGCCGCTCGGGAAGGCGCTCGCCTCCTTGAACGCGCCGATGTGGCCTTCCTTGCTGGTGAGGAAGTTCAGCAGGTCAGCGGCCTCCTTGGGGTGCTTGGTCTGCTTGGGCACCATCAGCCAGGAGCCACCCCAGTTGCCGCCGCCGCCCGGCACGGTCGCGACGTCCCACTTGCCCGACTGGGACTCGCCCGCGTTGCCCTCGATCACGCCGAGCATCCACGCCGGCGCGGCCATGGTCGCGAACTGGTCCTTCTTGAACGCGGTGTTCCACGCCGGGGTGAAGCTCTGCAGCTTGGCCGTCAGGCCGTCGGCGTGCAGCTTCACGACGAAGTCGAACGCGGTCTTCACGGCCGGGTTCTTGTCGACGATCAGGTTGTTGCTGGTGTCGAAGTAGGAGACGTTGCCGTTCTTGGCGGCCTCCTGGACCAGAACCGCGTTGTACAGCGTGTTCGGGCCGTCGACGAACTTGGTGCCCGGCACCTTGGACTGGAACTCCTTGCCGACCTTGACGAAGTCGTCCCACGTCGGCCAGAGCTTGCTGACCTCGTCCCGGTCGGTCGGCAGGCCGGCCTTCTTGAACAGGTCCTTGCGGTAGGCCATCGCCAGGCCGCCCACGTCGGTGCCGAGGGCGAACAGGTGGCCGTCCTGGGTCACGCCGTTCTGCCACTTCCAGTCGGGGAAGTCGGCCTTGCGGGAGTCGAGGCCGTACTGGCCGAGGTCCAGCCAGTACTGCGGACGGGCCTTGGCCAGGCCCATGCCGCCCTCGTCCATGCCCACGACGTCGCCGGCCCCGGAGCCCGCGTCGAGCTTCTGCAGGAGGGCCGGCAGGTACTGGTCCTCGAACCGCTCGACGTTGCGGTGCTCGATCTTGATGTTCGGGTGCTGGGCCTCGTACTCCTTGATGAGGGCTTCGTACCCGAAGTTCTTGCCGCCACCGAACGTGCTGAGCACGAGGGTGATCGGCTCGTTGGACGCCGCCGACGCGTTGTCCTTGGCGGGCTCGCTATCTGATGACGACGAGCCGCAGGCCGCGGTCACGGTCAGTGCCGTCACCGCCACCGCGACCGCGGCAAGTCTGCCGTGGCGCTTTTTGATCAACATTCCAGACCCCTCTCAGGTGGTTCCCCGAACAGGTGGGAGTTTTGGGCACCCCGGGCCGGTCCCCGACAACACGGCCAGCGGGGGCTGGATCCTTTGCCGTGATCCTGGGTGTCCCGAGCGTTGGGAGCGCTCCCACGAAGACTCGCCGATGAGCGATGCGGCAGTCAATATGCCGAAATATAACTGTTACTCCGGGACGGGTTAGGGGCCAAGAATCAGACATTCAGTCATAAACGCCCCAAACAGGCATTTGGGAGCGCTCCCATCCCAGACGTGTACGGAAGTCCTCGTTTCCGTACGACAAGCCGCTCCGGGTCGAAACCGGCCGCGCCCGATCGGGGCCGGAAGCGGCCGTCCGCGCGCTACGGCAGGGCTCGCGGCGCGGCCGCGGCCGCCGCGCCGATGCCGTCGAGCAGCCAGCCCAGGCCGCGCTCGAAGGTCTCGTCGCCGTGGTGCGCGGCCTGGGCCACGACGCCCACCCGGGGATCGTCGGCGGCGCGTTTGCGCAGGTCCTCGGCCGCGCTGCGGCTTCCGCCCCGCTGCTCGGCGATGGCGCTGCCCACCGCGTAGTTGGTGACCGCGATGAACGCCGCGCCCGCCTGATCGGGCGGCAGCCCCGCCTGGACCGTGAGATCGGTCAGCGTGGCGAGGTAGTCGAGCTGGTAGTCGGCGGTGGGCTGCGCCGCGAGCAGCAGCTGGGCGCCGTCGCGGTGGGAGAGCATGGCGCGCCGCTGCGCCCGGGCGAGGTGCGTCAGCCAGGAGCGCCAGTCGAACCGCTCGGGGAAGCCCTCGCCGGCGGCGTCGCGCACGATCACCCGGGCCATCTCGTCGAGCAGGTCCTGCTTGTCGGTGAAATGCCAGTACAGCGCGGACGCGTGCACGTGCAGCTCCTTGGCGAGCCGCCGCAGCGAGAGCGTCTCCAGTCCGACCTCGTCGAGCAGCCGGAGCGCGGTGCGGACGATCAGGTCCCGGTCGAGTGCCATCGGTGAGTGATTCTAGCCCAGGTTTGCGCCACTCAACAGTGTTCAGCTACGCTCCTCAACAGTGTTCAGTGAACGCTGTTCAATCGACGTCCTCCCGAACGAAGTTCATGAAACGTTCACGGCCGGCCCGCGTGCGCGCCCGGCCGGCGTCCATCGAAGGGAAGCTCACATGGGTGTGGAGAACACCGGCGGCGGGCCGGTGCCGAACGGCGATCGCGTCCCGCCGGGGATCCGGCTCGGGGTCGTCCGCGGCGTCACCTACGGCCTGTTCCGGCCACCGGACCCGTTCGTGCCGCAGGCCCGGGCCCTCGGCGCGGGCGTGGTGCGCGTTTACCTGTACTGGTCGCAGATCGAGCCCGAGCCCGGGCGGTTCCGCTGGGACGTCGTCGACTCCCTGCTCGCCGGGCTCGACGGCGACCCCGGCATGGAGGTATGGGTGACGGTGTGCGCCAGCTCGCTGTGGGGCACGCGGCGCGCCACCGACTTCCTGCCGCCGTCGCCGCCGCACGACCTCGGCGCGTACGCCGCCTTCGTGCGGCGGCTCGTCGCCCGCTGCGCGGGCCGGGTGACGTACTGGCAGTGCGACAACGAGCCCACCGTCCCCATCCTGTGGGCCGGCACCGCCGGCGAGTACGTGGCCCAGCTCGAGGTCTTCGCGGCGGCGGTGCGCGAGGCCGACCCCGCGGCGCTGGTGGTGCTCGGCGGCGCGCCCCCCGGCGCGCTGATCCCGCTCGACGACCCCGAGGAGCACGCCACGTTCCGGCGCATCGTGGAGGGGGCGCGCGGCCACTTCGACGTGTTCGACGCCCACCTGTACGGCGACCCGTACCTGATCCCCGAGCTGATCGCGAGCGCCCGCCGCATGATGGCCGACGCCGGCTACCAGCGGCCGGTGGTCGCGGGCGAGTACAACGGCCCGGTGCTGTTCCAGCGGCCCGAGCTGTTCGCGCACCTGACCGACGTGCTGAAGGCGGTGGGCATGGGCTCAGCCGGAGCGGCCCCCGCGGGCGAGCGGGCGAGCGGCGAGCGGGCGAGCGGCGCATGGGTGAGCAGGGTCGCCGACGCGGGCCGCCCGGCGCCCGAGCACGACGCCATGAAGGCGCTCTACGCCCGGATGGCCACGCTGCCGCCGGCCCTGCAGATGTTCATGCGAGGCTGCCCGCCCGAGCTCGAGGCCGCGCGGCACCGGTGGAACGCCCGCGACATCGTGGTGCGCAACGTGCTGGCCCTGGCGAGCGGTGTGCGCCGCACCCTGTGCTGGAACCTCGCGCCCGAGATCGCCGCCGACCCGGGGCCGTACATGTTCATGGCCCTCATGTTCGACAAGTTCGCCCTCATGGACTACCGCGACGGCGAGATCGCGCACCGCCATCCCTCGGCCGACGCCCTGGCACGCACCGCCCGGGCGCTGCGCGGCGCGACCGGCGCGCGCCTGCTGGAGGCCGGCCCCGATCGCTACGTCGCGGAGGTCGCCCGCGGGGCCGCCCCGCCGCTGCTGGTGGCCTGGGAGCGCCGCGACGACCTCACCGGCGAGGCCGAGCCGCCCACGCCCTTCGACCTGCCCTGGCCGGCCCCGGCGGCCCGGGCGATCGACGCCCACGGCGCCCCCGTCGCGGCCCGGGTCGAGAAGGGCCGGCTGCGGCTGCCGCTGTCGCTCACCCCGGTGCTCGTCGAGCCCATCGCCACCGGCGCCGGGATCGACGCCGAGCCCGGCGCCGGTCTCGATGCCGGTTCCGGTGCGGGTGCAGGGGCCTCGGCCTTGCCGTGATTTGCAGAAATTTCCAGCACAGTGGATTTATGACAGTGTGACGACTGTTCGCTACTGTTGCCCGCTACTTCGCAGTTACAGGAGTGGTGGGTGATATGAACATGCCGGTCGGTCGGCGATGGTTGAGTATCGCGGTGGCGTCCCTGGCCGCGGCGCCGCAGACAGGGCTCCTGGCGGACGCCGCGTGGGCGAAGACGGAGGCGCGGGCCGGTCTGGCGGCGGCCGGGCAGACGTACTACGTGGACGCGAAGGGAGGGGACGACACGGCCGACGGCACGTCGCCCGGCACCGCCTGGCGTTCGCTGGACCAGGCGAACGCCGCCGGCCTCGGGCCGGGCGACACGCTGCTGTTCCGCCGCGGCGGCACCTGGAGCGGCACGCTCACGCTGTCGGCCACGGGCACCGCGGCCCACCCGATCACGGTGGGGGCGTACGGCAAGGGCGCCCGCCCGAAGATCACCGGGACCGAGGGCAACTGCGTGCGGATCACCGGGTCGTACTGGGAGGTCACGGCGCTGCGGGCCAGCCGCTGCCAGTGGGCGGGCTTCGAGCTCGTGGGCGACCACAACACGCTGCGCGACGTGCACGCCGACGACAACATCGCCGGGGTCATGGTGACGGAGAACTCCTCGCACAACGTGATCCGCGACAGCACCATGGCCGGCAACGACCGCATGAGCGTGAACGACGAGGAGCCCGACAACGACTCGGGCGCCTTCGGCGTGCTGCTCAACGGCGACTACAACGTCGTCATGGGCAACCTGATCACCGACAGCTACGCGAAGAGTCACGACTTCGGGCACGACGGCGCCGCCGTGGAGATCTACAACGGCGACCGCAACACCGTCGCGTTCAACGTCGCCCACGACAACGAGACGTTCACCGAGCTGGGCCACGGGCCGGGCAAGACCGTCTCCGACAACCGCTTCGTCGGCAACGTGGTCACCTCGTCGCATCCCAAAGGGTCGTTCCTCGTCACGAGAGGGCCGAAGGAGACCCACATCGGGCCGGTGACGGGCACCATCGCGGTGCACAACTCGGTCTATCTGCCGGCCCGCGGCACCATCGGCTTCTCCTGCTACGCCGGCTGCTCGCCCAAGATCCTCAAGCTGCGCGCCAACGCCATCAAGGTGGGCGGGGTCGTCGGCAGCGCCGACGGCAAAGGCGTGGACGACGCCGGCGGCGTCTACTGGGGGCGCGAGCTGGACTTCACGCTCGGCCCCCGCTCGGTGCGGGCCGACCCCCGCTTCCGCTCCAGGAAGAATCTGCGGCCGCGTCCGGGCTCGCCGCTGATCGGGCGCGGCGTGCGGCTCGGCGCCTCCTGGTACGGCACGGACATCCCCCTGCGGGACATCGCCGGAACCCGCCTCAAGGGCATCGCCCATCCGGACGCCGGCGCGTACCAGCACCGCACGTCCCGGCGTTGACCGCCCCCGGGCCCGCGGCGTCGAGAGCCGCGGGCCCGGCCGCCGGTGACGGGCCGGCGCGGCCGGCCCGCAGGAACGACCGGCGTGACGACCGGCCCGGCCACGGGGCCCTCGCTGACCTCGAAGGCCCCGGCCCGTCAGCGACGCGGCGGGTCGATACGCGCCCCCTCGGTGGTGAACAGCATGATGCGGCTGAGGTCGACTCCGACCCTGGCCATCTGCCCCGCCCGCCAGGCCGGCCGGGTGCCGAGCCGGACGATGAGGTCGGCCCGGCGATGGGTGCCGCTGCCCCCGGCAACGGCCTCCTGGTCGACGGGTTCGGGCTGGTTGTTGAGCAGGCGGCGCACCAGCGCCTTGGCCCTGCTGACCCCGCCGCCGCTCCCGTTGCCGTTGACGTACCGCTGATGGTTCGCCGGCTCCGGCACGGGCACCGCCGGCACGCCGGCCTCGACGTACGCCAGCCACTCGTGGCCGTGATACTCCAGCGCGCGCACCCTGCCGCTGAAGCTGGGCCCGTCGACGCCCTCGCCGATCGGCGTCAGCCCGTCGGGGCGGATGCCGACGAGGATCTGGCGGCCGGTGTGCTGTGAGACGGCGTACGCTCTCGGGTCGCTCCAGGGCATGGTGAGCTGGTGGCGGCCGAAGTCCAGCAGAATGTACTGGTTCTGCGGGGTTCGTACGCTGGCCTCCATCAGGTTCAGCTGCTGGGAGCTGAGAAACGCCGCGACGAACGCGGTGGCCGGGTCGTTGTAGATCTGCCCGGGGGTGCCGACGTCCTGCAGGACCCCCCGGTTGAGGATCGCCATCCGGTCGGCCAGCGTCAGCGCCTCCACCTGGTCGTGCGTGACGTAGATGGTGGTGACCCCCAGCGCTCTGACCAGCGAGGAGATCTCCATGCGCAGCTCGGTCCGCATGCCGGCGTCGAGGTTCGACAGCGGCTCGTCCATCAGGAACAGGGACGGCTGGCGGACGATCGCCCGGCCCATCGCCACCCGCTGGCGCTGACCGCCCGAGAGTGTGCCGGGGCGGCGATCGAGCGTCTCGTCGATGTGCAGTGCGCGCGAGAGCTCGGTGACCCTTGCCCTGACCTGGTTCGGGTCCGTCTTGGCGATCTGCAGCGGGAAGGACAGGTTCCCGCGCACGGTGCGATGGGGATACAGCGCCCCGTTCTGAAACACCATCGCCACGTCGCGATCGCGCGGCGCCAGCTGGTTCGCGAAACGGCCATCAAGCCATAGCTCTCCCTCTGTGATCTCCTCCAGGCCCGCGATCATCCGCAGCAGCGTCGATTTGCCGCAGCCGGACGGACCGAGGAGGACGAGCAGCTCGCCCTCCTCGGCGCGAAGACTCAGGCGGTCGACCGCTAGAAACCCACCTGGATACACTTTTGTTACATTGTCGAGGACGACGGTGCTCATCATGTCTCCCCCGTCCGCGGGCACACCGGCGCGCTCGCACAGGGCGGGGTCGCCATCGACCCGCTCGCTGCGCTACTCATGGCTCGCTCGTTCCTCCAGGGCATGCCTGCCCGGACCTCAGCCATCGGTTTTTGATTGGGTTTGGTAGTACATCGCGTCCCAGGGCGATGTGTCCATACATGACGTAAGAATTCGCGCATCCCCTGATTCGTACTGGGTGGCAGGGGAGGGTGCGCCATGTGATACGTCATGGTTTGCGGAAACTTTCGGTAACTTCTTTCAGGTCCGGTCTGTCCTACGTCGCCCGCAGTCGGCGTACCGGCATCGTGGTGCTGCCGGCGACCCGGACCGGTCGCCCGGGTTCTCGTGATCGCCCTGCCGGCCCCTGGCGGCTCCCGCGGCGCCACCGCAAGGGCCGGTGACGTGCGCCCGCCGGTCGGGTTGTCGGCGGCGTCCTCGGCAGGACTCGACGGTTCGGGCCGTCTTGGCCCATATTGCTGTTCTATGGCCCAACAGATAGGGAATCGGGGGATCACATGACCCAGTTGGTGAACGCGGAGGCGCTCAGCGGCGCTCCGGGCGGGTCCGGCACGCGCTGGTGGCGCGACGCCGTGATCTACCAGGTCTACGTCCGCAGCTTCGCCGACACCGACGGCGACGGCCTCGGCGACCTGCCGGGCGTGCGCAGCCGCCTCGGCTACCTGGCCGAGCTCGGCGTCGACGCCATCTGGCTCACCCCCTTCTACCCGTCGCCCATGGCCGACTGCGGCTACGACGTGGCCGACTACCGTGACGTCGACCCGGTCTTCGGCACCCTCGCGGACGCCGAGGCGCTCATCGCCGACGCCCACGCGCACGGCCTGCGCGTGATCTTCGACGTGGTGCCCAACCACACCTCGCACCGGCATCCCTGGTTCGAGGCGGCGCTGCGGGCCGGCCCGGGCTCCCCGGAACGGGCCAGGTACGTCTTCCGCGACGGCAAGGGCCCCGGCGGCTCGCTGCCGCCCAACGACTGGGAGTCGGTGTTCGGCGGCTCCGCCTGGTCCCGCGTGCCCGACGGGCAGTGGTACCTGCACCTGTTCGCCGCCGAGCAGCCCGACCTGAACTGGGAGCACCCCGAGGTGCACGCCGAGTTCGAGGACATCCTGCGGTTCTGGCTCGACCGGGGCGTCGACGGCTTCCGCGTCGACGTCGCCCACGGCATGATCAAGGCGCCGGGCCTGCCCGACATCGGGCACAGCGGCCAGGTGCACATGCTCGGCACCGAGCGGCTGCCGTACTTCGACCAGGAGGGCGTCCACGAGATCCACCGCGCCTGGCGGCGGCTGCTCGACTCCTACGACGGCGAGCGCATCGGCGTCGCCGAGGCCTGGGCGCCCGACCCGGAACGGCTGTCCCGCTACATCCGGCCCGACGAGATGCACCAGGCGTTCAACTTCCACTACCTGAAGGCCCCCTGGGACGCCGCCGCGCTGCGGTCCGTCATCGACGAGTCGCTGCACACCGCCGGGCTGGTCGGCGCCCCCACCACGTGGGTGCTGTCCAACCACGACGTCCAGCGGCACGTCACCAGGTACGGCGACGGCGAGCTCGGGCTGCGCCGGGCCCGGGCGGCGGCGCTGCTGACCCTCGCCCTGCCCGGCTCGGCGTACGTGTACCAGGGCGAGGAGCTGGGCCTGCCCGAGGTGCTCGACCTGCCCGAGGAGGTGTGCCAGGACCCGCAGCGGCTGCGCGCCCCCGGCGACGGCCGGGACGGCTGCCGGGTGCCGATGCCGTGGTCGGACACCGAGCCGCCGTTCGGCTTCGGGCCGGGCCCGAAGAGCTGGCTGCCGGCCCCCGCCTCCTGGGCCGGCCTCACCGTCGAGACCCAGCTGCGCGACCCCGGGTCCACGCTGGCGCTGTACCGCGCGGCGCTGCGGCTGCGCCGCGAGCGGCCCGAGCTGGGAGACGGCTCGCTGACCTGGCACCCGTCGCCGCCGCACACGCTGGTGTTCTCGCGGGGCGACGACCTGGTGTGCGCGGTCAACCTCGGCCCGGGTCCGGTCGATCTGCCGCTGCGCGGCGAGCTGCTGCTCGCCAGCGCGCCGATCTCGGTCACCGGCAGCGGGTCCGCCCTGCTGCCCGCCGATGCGGCGGGCTGGTGGGCCGGCCGGATCGCGTAGGGCGACGCCATGAGCGGCACCGCGCGGCTCGCCGACATCGCCGCCCAGGCCGGGGTCAGCGAGGCCACGGTGAGCCGTGTCCTGAACGGCAGGGCAGGCGTGTCGCAGGCCACCAGGCGGTCGGTGCTGACGGCCCTGGACCTGCTTGGCTACGAACGGCCGCAGCGGCCGCGCCAGCGCGGCAGCGGGCTGATCGGCCTGGTCACGCCCGGGCTGGACAACCCGATCTTCCCGGCGTTCGCGCAGGCGATCGAGAAGGCGCTGGCGGCCTTCGGCTACACGCCGGTGCTGTGCACGCAGTCGCCCGGCGGCATGCCCGAGGACGAGTTCACCGAGCTGCTGCTCGACCGCGGCGTCACCGGCATCGTGTTCGTCTCCGGCCTGCACGCCTCCACCACGGCCGGCACCGACCGCTACTCCCGGCTCATCGACCGGGGCCTGCCGATCGTGCTCGTCGACGGCTACAACGATGCGGTCAAGGCGCCGTTCATCTCGCCCGACGACCGCACGGCGGCCCGGCTCGCCGTGCGGCACCTGGTGAATCTCGGCCACCGGCGCATCGGGCTGGCCGTCGGGCAGCGCAGGTTCGTCCCGGTGCTGCGCAAGATCGAGGGCTTCCGGCAGGCCATGGAGCGGCTGCTCGGCGTCGCGAAGTGTGACGACCTCATCCAGCACTCGCTGTTCACGGTCGAGGGCGGCCAGGCCGCCGCCCGCGCCCTCCTGGAGCGCGACTGCACCGGCATCGTGTGCGCCAGCGACCTGATGGCGCTCGGCGCGATCCGCGCCTGCCGGGAGCGCGGCCTGTCGGTGCCGGGCGACGTGTCGGTCGTCGGCTACGACGACTCGCCGCTGATCCCGTTCACCGACCCGCCGCTCACCACCGTGCGCAAGCCGATCGGCCCGATGGCGTCGGCGGCCGTCGAGGCGCTGCTGGAGGAGATCGACGGCGCCCCGGCCGGGAACGTCGAGCTGGTCTTCCAGCCCGAGCTGGTGGTGCGCGGCTCGACGGGCTCGGGCCCGCTCATCGGGCGGGGATAGGCCGGGTCGCCCGGGCGCACGGGGTTCTCCGTGTGCCCGGGCGGCGCGGGGGGCGGCTGCCCCGGGTGGTGCCGGCGGGGTCGGGTTCGCCACCGTGGCCGGCACCGGACCTCACCGCGACGAGCCGGCAGGGCGCAGCGCGGCGGCATCGCGGGCGAGGCGTTCGATGAGTCCGAAGTGGCCGGCGGCGAGCACATCGGCCGGGGTGAGCCAGGTGCCGCCGACACAGCCCACGTTGGGCAGCGACAGGTACTCGATGGCGGTCGCGGGGCGGATGCCGCCCGTCGGGCAGAACCGTACCTCGGGGAACGGGCCGGCCAGCGCCTTCAGGTAGGCCACGCCGCCCGACTGCTCGGCGGGGAAGAACTTCAGCTCGGTGCGGCCCCGCTCCATCAGCGCCAGCACCTCCGAGGCCGTGGCGGCCCCCGGCAGGTACGGCACGTCGCCGTCGTCCATGGCGTCGAGCAGCGTGGGGGTGGCGCCGGGGGAGACCAGGAACCGGGCGCCGGCCTTGACCGCCGCCTTCACGTCGGCCGGGGTGCGCACCGTGCCCGCCCCGACGATCGCCTCGGGCACCTCGGCGGCGATGCGCTCGATGGCGCCGAGCGCGGCCGGGGTGCGCAGCGTGACCTCGATGGCGGGCAGCCCGCCGGCGACCAGGGCGCGGGCGAGCGGCACCGCCGCGCCGGAGTCGGCTATGACGACGACCGGGATCACGGGGGCGAGGTCGAGCAGGGACATCGGAACTCCAGAGGCGGTGGCCGGTTCGTGCCGGGCGAGGACGGGGATGGCGGTTACAGTCTGCCGGGCGCCGCCGCGGGCGATACGACGCGCCTTGGGGCGGCCCGCACCGGGCCGCTGCGCTGGGCGAGCCAGGCCGCCGCGCCGGTCAGGGCGGGCTGGCCGGCCACGATGAGGGACGTCGGGATCGCGGCCAGGTAGCCGGCGAGCGCGGGATTGGCGGTGAACCGCCGGCGAAAGTCGCTCGTGCGCAGCCGGTCGGCCAGGTGCGTCAGCACCCCGCCCCCCAGGAACACGCCGCCACGCGCGCCCAGCGTGAGAGCGACGTCGCCGGCGAAGCCGCCGAGCAGCCCGCAGAACACCTCCACCGTCTGGGCGCACAGTGGATCGTCCCGGTCCGCCACGATGCGCGCCGCCGGGGGAGAGACCACGGTCAGCCCGTGCACCAGGGCGAGCCCGTGATGCAGCCGCGTCAGCCCGGGCCCCGAGATCAGGTGCTCGGCGTCCACGTACGGCATGCCGTCGGCCCGCAGCGCCCGCACGATCTCCACCTCCAGGTCGGTGACCACCGGAGCGGACACGTGCCCGCCCTCGGCCGGCACCGGCACCCACCGGTCCCCGGCCGGCACCAGCCCGGCGACGCCCAGCCCGGTGCCGGGGCCGAGCACCGCCTTGACCATGCCGGCCCGCCCCCCGTCGGGCCCGGTCGCGCCGGTGTCGCCGGCGGCCGGGCCGCCCAAGGGCAGCAGGTCGTCCTCGGCGAGGTACGGCAGGGACAGGGCCAGCGCCTCGAAGTCGTTGAGCACGTAGGAGTGCGGGAGGCCGAGGTCGCGGATCGACCCGTGCCAGGAGGCGTTGGTCAGGTGGTACCGGTCGCCTTCGACGGGCCCGGCGATCGCCAGACACGCGGCCCCCGGCCGGACTCCGCCCTCGGCTCGGCCGAGATAGGCGGCTACGGCATCGGGAAGGCCCTCATGTTCGGCGCCGCGCAGCACGGCCACCGCCTCCGGTGAGCCGCCCGGCCGGGTGATCAGGCCGAACCGGGCATGGGTACCGCCGACGTCGGCGACCAGCCAGGGACGCTCCTCGCTGGGCTCTGGGATCAGGGCCATCGGCAACTCTCTCCACCGTAGAAGGACAGAAAGGGACATTAGCCGCATCTTTTGTATTGCACAAGCCAGCTTTTGTCAGTTAGACTACGAAAGCCTGCACTTTGGATCACAAATCTGTGTCAAGATCCCAGCGTATGGTTCAGTGCATCGACCGCCCGAACCCAGGACCAGGACATGTCTCGACGTATCGCCCCGGCCCTCGCCACCAGCGGTGACGTGCTGCGCCTCATCCGCACCGGCGAAGCCACCACCCGGTCCGACATCGGCCGGGTGACCGGCCTGTCCCGGCCGGCCGTGACCCTGCGCGTCGCCGAGCTCATCGACCGCGGCCTGGTCGTCGAGGACACCGAGGGCCCCTCGACCGGCGGCCGCCCCCCGGCCCGGCTGGTCTTCAACGCCGCCGGCGGGCTGGTGCTGACCGCCGCGCTCGGCGCGCGCCGCACCCAGGTGGCCGTCTGCGACCTGGCCGGCGAGGTGCTGGCCCGCAGAGACCTGGACATCGACGTCGAAAAGGGGCCCGACACCGTGCTGCCCCTCATCATGGACATCTGGGACGACCTGCTCGGCGGCCGTCCCGCCTCCGCCGTCAAAGGCGTGGGCATGGGCGTGCCGGCCACCGTCGAGTTCGCCGCCGGCCGCACCGAGAGCGTCCGCGTCATGG
This sequence comes from Actinomycetales bacterium, assembly GCA_044507605.1. Lineage (GTDB taxonomy): Bacteria > Actinomycetota > Actinomycetes > Streptosporangiales > Streptosporangiaceae > Thermopolyspora. The sequence continues at coordinate 76,903 of JBIQJI010000006.1, forward strand.
CGACCTGGACCGGCGTGGCGATCCCGCCGCTCATCCAGGAGCGCTTCCCGGTGCCCGTGTTCGTCGACAACGACGTGAACGTCGTCGCGATGGGCGAGTACCGCTCCGTCTACGCCGACACCGTCGGCGACCTGCTGTTCGTCAAGGTGTCGACCCGGGTCGGCGCCGGGGTCGTCGCCGGCGGCGTCATCATGCGCGGCGCACTCGGCGCGGCGGGCGAGATCGGCCACATCCCGGTCCGCGACGGCGGCGGAGTCCTGTGCCGCTGCGGCAACATCGACTGCGTCGACTCGGTGGCCAGCGCGACCGCCATCGTCCGCGACCTGCGCGCCACCGGCCGCGACGTGGCGGGCCTGCCCGACGCGCTCGCCCTGGTCCGCGCCGGCGACGCCGAGACCATGGCCGTGGTCCGCCGCGCCGGCCGCCTCCTCGGCGAGGTCGTCGCCAGCGCCGTCAACCTGCTCAACCCCGCCGTCGTGGTCCTCGGCGGCGACGCCGTCGAGTTCTTCCAGCCCCTGGTCTCGGCGGTCCGCGAGGTCGTCCACCGCCGCTCCACGGCCCTGGCCACCCGCAGCCTCCGCATCGAACGCAGCCGCCTCGGCCCCACCGCGGGCATCGTCGGCTGCGCCCTCATGGTCACCGACCACGTCCTGTTCGCCGAGCTCGACCACCTCCCCTGAACCGGTGGGCGCTCCGCCGTACCGCGATCCCCGAAAACAGCCGAAAATCGCCATCGGTGTGCTGAATAACAACGAACACCACGATATCCGGGTCTTTGTGTAAGGGGGTCGTCACGCCGATTACCGGGAATCTAAAGTAAGCCGATAAGGCGGTCCACCCGGAAGATCGCCTTATCGGGAGGAATTCGATCCATGGGCAAACACGAAGACGACTCCAGGAAACCCACGGACCAGCCCGTCGAGCGGCCGCGACCCATCCCCGACCGCACCCGGCCCGATCCGCCCGGCAAGCATGAAAAGCCGGCGACGAAGTGAACGTGACCGAACGCATCACCGCCCTGGCCGGGCGATTCGCCGATCACGACGACCGATGGCTCGCGGCCTTCCGTGCGACACCGCGGCACCTGTTCGTCCCGGCCAGGGCATGGGCCTACCCCGACGATGGCGGCTCCGGGACGCTGCTGGACCGCTCGGCCGATCCCGAAGCATGGCTCGACGCGATCTATTCCGATGTGCCCATCGGCACCCAATTGAACGATGGAAACGTCGATATCGCGACGGAAACCGGCGAATGCACCTGCTCGTGTTCCATGCCCAGCGCCGTCCTGGCCGGTTTCGAACTCCTCCGCCCCTTCGACGGCGACGAGGTCCTCGACATCGGCACCGGCACCGGCTGGACCGCCGCCCTGCTGGCCCATCGGCTGGGAGACGACAACGTGACCAGCGTCGAGATCGACGAGACCCTGCACCGCATCGCCGCGGCCAACCTGCGCCAGGCCGGCCGATCGCCCCGCCTGATCCTCGGCGACGGCGCCAAGGGCGCCCCCGATGGAGCACCCTACGATCACGTCCACGTCACCTGCGGCGTCGACGACGTGCCCTACTCCTGGGTCGAGCAGGCCCGGCCCGGCGCGACCATCGTGTTCCCCTGGATGCCGCCCTGGGAGGGCGGCCATCTGACCGCCCTCACCGTGACGGGGGAGGGTACGGCGGTGGGCCGCTTCCACTGCGGCGTCGCCTACATGATGCTCCGCTCCCAGCGCTGGACCCCGGCCCGCCTCCAGACCCCCTACCGGGACTCCTCGACGCACCTCGACCCCCGCCGCGTGGTCCGCGCCTCCTACGGTGCCGACATCGCCATGGCGGCCATGGTCCCCGGCGTCCTGCCCGCGTACGCGGACCAGGACGCCGGCGAGTTCCACCTGACCCTGTGGGCCCGCGACTCCGACGCCCAGATCCACTACTCGCCCGAGTACAAGCGCAGCACGGTACTGCAACGCGGCCCCCGTGACCTATGGGACGAGGTGGCGGCCGCCTACCTGCGCTGGATCTCCTGGGGCTCCCCGGGCCGCGACCGCTTCGGCATGACCGTCACCCCCGAGGGCCGTCACATCTGGCTCGACTCGCCCGCTCATCCCATCGCGTAACCGCACCCCGCCAGCGTCACCCGAACCAGCCGGCGCACCGCCGCCTCGGTGGGCAAGGCGGTGGCGGCGTTGAGGGCGCTCAGGCAGTAGGTGGCCAGCTCGCCGGGGGACACGTCGGTGCGCAGCCGCCCGCTGCCGGCGGCGCCGGCGATCAGGTCGCGGATCATCTCGTGCAGGCGCCGATGGGCGGGCCCGACGGTGTCGTCCTGATGGAGGAAGATCACCAGGTCCAGGTCGTGGTGACGCCGGTTCCGGTGGGACATGAGGGCGTACGCCTCCAGGACCGCCGCCAGCCGTTCGGCGGGGTCGGCGATCCGGTCGCGCACCTCGGCCAGATGCCGCAGATGCTCGCCGATCTGCCGGGCATGCCAGGCGTGCAGGATCGCCTCGATGTCGCCGAAGTACTTGTACAGCGTCGCCCGGCCGATGCCGGCGGCCTCGGCGATCTGCGACATCGTCACCGACCGCCGCCCGTGCCCGGTCATCAGCCCCGCGGCCGCGTCGAGGATCGCGTCGCGCACCTGATGCCGGTGCGCCTCGATCGACTCGTCCCACAGTTTCGGCACCAGTCGACCATACACGCCGCCGCCAGCGCGAACACATGTCCTTGACTATAGACACTTGTCTCGATAAATTGCCGAAGCCGCGCCGGACCGTCGCGGCGCCCGGCCACGACGAGACGGAGCCCGCGCATGCCCGACGCATTCTGGCGTCCGCACGGCACATCGGCCGCACGAGCCGGCGCGCCGCCGGCACCCGACGACCTCTACGCCACCACGCCGCCCTGGGAGATCGGCCGGCCCCAACCGGCCTTCCGGAGACTCGCCGAAGCCGGTGAGATCCGCGGCAGGGTGCTCGACGCGGGCTGCGGCACCGGAGAACACGTCCTCATGGCCGCCGGCCTCGGCCTCGACGCGACCGGCGTCGACCTCTCGGCCACCGCGCTGCGCGCCGCCGAGCGCAAGGCCCGCGACCGGGGCCTGCCGGCGAGGTTCCTACGCCACGACGCCCTCCGGCTCCACGAACTCGCCGAGCGGTTCGACACGGTGCTCGACTGCGCCCTCTTCCACGCCTTCACCGGCGACCGGCGCGCAGCGTACGTGCGCAGCCTGGCCGCGGCGCTGCCCCCCGGCGGCCGCTACTACATGCTCGGATACGCCGATCCCCGCCCGGGCGGCTGGGCCCGCCACCGGCTGAGCCGCGACGACGTCGTCGCCGCGTTCCCCACCGGCTGGCGGCTGGACGCCATCGAACCGGCCGTGATCGAGGTGGCCGTCGCGCCGGGCGCCCTCACGGCCCTCCTGGTCAAGGCGACCAGAACCTGACCCCCGCCCAGGACCCCACCGCACCACGACGAGGACCCCATGCTGATCTCCGAGGCCACCATCAGGACCGGCCGCCCCACCCGCTACCTCACCCAGCTCTGCCGCCACGCAGGCGCCATGGCCCGGCAGGGCAACGGCCCTGGCTTCCACGGCCCCGATCGCGGCGCCCACGACGACCATGAGCCCGCCGGGCATGCGCCCGAGGGACATGGGCACGCCGGACACGGACCGGGCGACCGCAGGCCCGGCGGCGGCGATGTGCAGGTGCGCGCCTACTACGGCGACGGTCAAGGAGTCGTGACCTTCACGCCGTGGGGCCGCTGCGTCCTGAACGCGGCCGACGACCGGCTCACCGTGCGCGTCGAGGCCGTGGACGAGCACGCCCTGGCGCGCATCCAGGGAATCATCACCCGGAACCTGGAACGGTTCGGCCGCCGCGACGAACTGACCCTCACCTGGCCACCCGCCCGCCCCGCCGCCCCCGAAGGCGCGGCGAGTCCGGACACTCACCGACAGGACGGGCGGCGTCCCCGCCGCCGCGCCGGGGTCCTGCTGGCGGCACTGGTCGTCGTGGCCGTAGCGATCCACCTGGGGCTCCTCGGCGCGCTGTCGTCCTCGCCCTGGGCGGGCATCTCCATCGACATCATCGTCGTGGCCGTCGCAGCGAAGCTCATGGTCGCGGTGTTCGGCGGCCGCGCCCTCCGCCGCCGCCACCTGCCCCACTGGTCCCGCGCCCGGCGAGCTCGAACCACAGCGAGCAGCACAGACCACTCTCGGTGAATCCCCAACGCGCGGCCTCCGCGCGAAGCAGCAGGATGCCCCGGCCCGACTCCGCCAGGGGATCGGCCTGGCGGCCGGGACAGGTGTGCGGAACGGTGGAGGAGCCGGAGTCGGTGATCTCGATACGCACTGTGTCGTCCTGGTCGACCACGGCCAAGACGGCGATCTCCGGCGACGAGGTGTGCAGCAGCGCGTTGGTGAACGCCTCCGACAGCGGCAGCAACGCATCGTCGCGGCGTGAGTGCCCGTAGAGAACGTCGGCCAGCCAACTCCGCGCCCTGCCCAGGGACGCCCCGGTGGCCGGAAACACACGGCAGTCCGGCCACCGGGCCCCCGCCGAACCGGATGTGTCAGGCGAATCGGACGCGTCGGGACCTCCGGATGTCCCGAGGCCGCCGGAGACGGCTCGGCCCCCGGAGGTGTCATCGGCCGGCCCCTGACGCAGCCGCACCTCCCGGCGGATGTCGTCCTGCACGGCCAGTACCACGGCCAGGGCCACCGCGTCGGCGCGGGCGACGCTGGGTAGCGCCCCGGCCGCGCGCTCGGCGGCCGTCGGATCGTCCCGCCTGGTCGCCCACCAGCCGGCCCGCCCGTCGGCGCGCGGGACGTACTGAATCCGCCGGTCGGGATGGGCCGCCGTCAGTGTCGCCAATTGCCGTTCCTCGAGGAATCCGTTGGCCGACGATTCCGGAGGCCGGAACCGTGCTGAGGGCCCACCGGCCGACGACCGGGACCGCTCCGGCGGCGACCCCTGCGACGGTGCGGCGAGCGGGGAGGGTGGCGGTAGCGGGGACGCGGTCTCGGTTTCCTCGGATCCAGGCGTCCCGGCGGGGAATCGCACGTCGTTCATAACGATCAGTAAATCGGCCGGTGTGGCGGTATTGCGGATGCCCGGAGCGGAAATTCGGCCGGACCTTTCTCCGAAAGTCGTCTATCTCTCGGTAATCGTCCGGATACTGTTCGGGTGTGTCTCGAAGGCCGGACGAGGGGTGGGGTATGACCGACCACCAGGGCGACTACCGATCGCCGTTCGAGCAGGCGTGCGCCGATCGCGGTTTGGCCGGCCCCACCGTGTTCCCCGCGCAGTTCGCCAGGGCGGCCTCTCTGATCGGCGAATCCGTCACGGTCACCGACCGCCAACTCCGCCGCTGGCGCGGGCCCAACCCCCCGGCCCCACCCGGCCTCGTATCGCGTCCTCCATGCTTTGTTCGGAATAGATCCGGCTGAATTGGGTTTCCCAGCAGACCCTCATGGCGAGACAAATATTGATATATGCCGGACAGTAGAAAATGGTGCGGAGGGCGCGGATGTGAAAAGACGGACATTCGTGACGGGTACCGTCACGGGCGCGGCCCTCGCCACGCTGGGTGATTCCGTGCCGCCCAAGGGCATCGGCACGACCGAACTGCAACAACTACGTGATGGCCTGCACGCGGTCCGCGTGCTGGACGACGCGCACGGAAGCCACGACGTCCTACCGCTCGCTGTCCGGCATCTCCACCGGATCCGTCACATCATCCACTCGGCCGCCCACTCGGATGCACTGCGGCGTCAGCTGTTTCTCCTGGAAGGAGAGGCGGCCGCCGCCTGCGCCTGGCTCAGCTTCGACGCGGGGAAAGGCGACGCGGCGCGCCTGTACTGGGGCGAGGCCATGACGACGGCCCGCCTGACAGGCGACGAGGCACTGGAGACACGCATCCTGGCGATGCTGGGCCTGCAGGCCGTTCACGAAGGCCGTCCCCGGCAGGCACAGGACTTCCTGCGAGCGGGGATGCAACGGGCCGAGGGGCTGGGCAACACGCGCTTGATATCCGTGCTCGCGGCCCGTCAGGCTCGCGCCTTCGCCATCGGAAAAGACCATGACATGGCACGAGGCGCGCTGGCCCGGGCGTCCCGCCTCTATGAGCGGAGCCAACGGGGCCGCCCCGCGCCCGAATGGACCGCGTACTACGGACCGGTAGATATCAACATGGTCCAGGGCCACCTTTACACCCAGGCCGGGCCTCCACCGCGCCGCCGTCTCGTATTACCGGGCGGCCCTGTCCCACCTCGGCCCCGGCTACGGCCGCAACCACGCCTTCTACCGCATCCAGCTAGGCCACAGCCTCGTCCTCGCCGGTGAGGTCGAAGAGAGGGCGGCCGAGACCCTGGCCGCCAACGGCGAGATACCCGTGGAGGCGTCGGCGCGCGTTCGGCAACGACTCGGTGAGGTGGAGGCCACTCTCGCCGCCATCGACACTCCGGCCGCCCGCGACACGGTCGAGGCCCTTCGGAGCGGTCGCAGCTGATCCCGGCCGACGCCCCGGCCCGGCCGCTGGTCCCGCGGGTTCATCCGTGTGCCGGGGGCCGGGCGATGGCTTCGATGGCGGTGCGGTCGAAGCCCGTCTCGTCGAGGACCGTGGCGGCGACTCCCCTGCCGATGTGGACGAGGCCGGCCAGAAGGTGATCACAGCCGATGGCCGGGGATCGGGCCCGGGTGGCGAGGTCCCGGGCGGTGTGGAGGGCCCTGCGGGAGTAGGGGGTCCAGGCGATGCGCTCGGCGGCCTGGGAGGCGCCCATGCCGAACCTGGTGCGCAGCGAACGGCGGAGATCCTCGGCCGCGACGCCGCCGGCGGCCAGGAGCCTGGTGGCGGTGCAGTCCTCGGCGATGAGGCCCCACAGCACGTGTTCGGTGCCGATGTAGTTGTTGCGATGCTGCACGGCGACCTGCTTCATGCGGGTCATGGCCTGGCGCAGTTCGTCGCTGAACTCCTCGGGCGCGTACTCCTTGTGGGGGGCGGGGAAGCGTTGCTGTGCGGCCTGACGGGTGATGCCGAGCGCGGCCCCGATGTCGGCCCACGCGTAGCCGTGCAGCCGGCAGTGCTCGACATAGTCCTCGACCAGGTCGTCGGCGAGGGCCTGGAGATCGCCGGCGAGCCGTGCGGCGACCGTCAGCAATGCCAGCCAGTCGGGCTGGCCGTCCTGACCGCGCCCGGCGGCGTCGGGGCAGGTCCGGTCCACCTCTGCGATGAGATCGTCTAGATCTGGAAGCGCCATAAGGCAAGATCTAGTTGACAAATCGGTGATTGTCAACGTTCGCTTGCCTATTGGAGGTGTGGTGTCGTCCGCCGGCCCGCGCGTGCCGGTGCCGGGTCGGCGGCGGGTTGCCGGTGCGGTTCGGGGGTGTCATCGTCAACGCGGTGGGTCGAGGCGGGTGGAGTGAGGGAGCGGGCGTTGGCGGCGGCGATCGTCGGGGTGCATGGCATCGGGAAATATCGGTACTTCGCCGAGAGCGGGTCGTCGGGGCGGGCGGCGGAGGCGATGCGGGTGCGCTGGGATCGGTATCTGCACGCGGGTCTCTACGGCGAGAAGGCGCCGTGGCGCGGCGAAGAGTACGTGGCCGAGATCGCCTACTACGCCCACTACCTTCACGAGCGGCGCGACGGGGAGGCCGAGCGCGACCTGCGGCGCATGGGGCCCGAGCAGCGGCTGCTGCTGGCCGACTGGCTCGCCCAGCTCGCCGACGGGCGCGACGTCGTGCGGGCCGCGGGGGAGTCGGTCACCGGCCTGCTCCGGCGGCTCGCCGGGTGGGCCGTCGAGCGGCTGGGGGAGCGGGCCGAGGACTTCGCGCGCAGCTTCGTCCCCGAGGTGGCCGCCTACCTGGCGGGCGACCGGGCCGCGGCCCGGATCAAGTCGCGTGACGCGGTGGCCGACACGATCCGGCGGCGCCGGCCCCGCGTGGTGATCGCGCATTCGCTGGGCAGCGTGGTGGCGTACGAGGCGCTGTGGGCCAACCCGGAGCTGGAGGTGGAGCTGCTGATCACTCTCGGCAGCCCGCTCGGCATGCGCAACGTGGTCTTCGAGCGCCTGCGGCCCGCCCCGCGCGCCGGCCTGGGCCGCCGCCCGCCGAACGTGGCCCGCTGGGTCAACATCGCCGACAAGGACGACATCGTGGCCATCCCGGCGGCGCTGGCCGCGAGTTTCATCGGCGTCGACCAGGACGTGCTCGTCAATCTCGACTGGATCGACTTCCACACCGTGGCGAGGTACCTCGGCTCGGGCGCCCTCAACGAGCACCTCAAGACGTATCTGGCCGGGCCGCGCCTGGCGCTGTGAAGCGCGGGCCCGGCCCGGGTGAACGTGTGCGGGCGAGGAGACGGGTGAGCTGGGCGGTGAGGGGCGGGGCGGCCGGGCGGTTGTCGATCTCAAGGTGGGGGACGACGGGCGGGTCGTCGACGCGGACGGCCTTCAGGAAGGCGTCGAACGCCGCCAGCTTGCCGGCGTCCCGGGGCAGGCCGCGCGCCACGAGGCGCCGGCGCAGGGTGGGCCCGTCGGAGCGCACCCACAGCAGGTGGACGTCGGGGCCGCCGAGCTCGGCCGTCCAGGCGTGCCACACGGCCGCGTCGTGGACCTGACCGGTGAAGGGGCCGCTGAGCAGCACCGGGCAGCCGTGTGACCGGATCTCCCTGGCGGTGGCGGTGAGGCCGGCGTACTCGTGCCGCTTGATGTGCTCGTCGTACCAGGGGCCCTCGCGTTCGCCTTCGTCCCTGCCGTACGCCGCCAGGGTGGCCGTCACGAAGCCCTGATAGAGGGTGTCCTTGTCGAGCAGCGCGGGCGGCGGGTCGAGCCGCTGGAGCAGCAGCTCGCACACGGTCGATTTTCCCGCGCCCGGCGGCCCGGACACGATCCACAGCGGAGCGGGCATGCCCTCAAGCATGCCAGGGGCCCGCGGTGGGCGACCGGGCGGCTCAGGGCTCGTGGCACGGGCACAGCAGGCCGCGCATGGACCGTTCGAGGTCGTCGCGGGTGGCGGCGGGGGTGGGCCAGGGGACGCGGATCAGGGTGGGGGAGTCGGTGCCGGAGCGGAGGGTGGCGCCGAAGCGGTCCAGTTCCCACAGCCACACGTCGGTGACGGGGGCGTGCAGGATGCGGGACGCCGAGGCCGCGAGCCGGCCGCGGTGCGCTGCGTTGAGGTGGGCGATCATGGCTTCGGCGGCGTAGAGGAGCGGGTCGGGGTCGGCGCCGGCGTACTCCTCGGCGTCGAGGACGCCCGACTCCTGGCCGGTGAGGTAGATCACGAAGCCGACGTCGGCGCGCAGCAGCAAGGGCGCGCCTGGGTCGCCGCGCCGCTCCAGGGCGGTGAAGAGGTCCTCGTCGGGGCAGCGTTCGGCGACGGCGATGGCGGCCGAGCGCAGCTGCGGCCCGGGCACCGCCTTCGCCCAGCCCTGGATCTTCAGCAGGCCACGCGGCTGGGCGGTGCCGCCGAGGTCGCGCAGGGTGGTCAGATCGATGGTCACCACGGCTTCGTCGTCGTCGGCCAGGCCGTGCAGCGGCTCACCGGGTTTGACCAGCAGCACCGGCCGGCCGCGTTCGTCCACCCCGCCGCGTACGGGGGACGCGGGGGTCGGGGAGCCGGGGATCGAGACGTGGGTGGGGATGGCCATGGCGGCCAGAGAGCGGATCCGTTCCGGCATCGGCGGGGCGGCGATGGGGTGGCGCATGTGTCCCTCTCCTCTGTGCGCGGCCACTAGAATTAAGGTTAGGCTTGCCTTACTTAGTCTTACCTAACCACAGAGAGGTGAACGTGCGCTACACAGGTCCCAAGGTGCGCCTGTCGCGGCGTGCCGGCGTCCCGCTGACCCGCAAGGCGGCCGGCTACTTCGAGCGGCGCCCCTACCCGCCCGGCGAGCACGGCCGCAAGACCGACCGCCGCGCCACCGGCGACTACGGCATGCGGCTGCTGGAGAAGCAGAAGCTGCGCTGGTACTACGACGTGTCCGAGAAGCAGCTGCGCCGCTACTGGGCGATCGCGCTGCGCCGCCCCGGCCGGTCCGGCGACGAGCTGGTCGCCATCCTGGAGAGCCGCCTCGCCTCGCTGGTGCTGCGCGCGGGCTTCGCGCCGTCCATCTACGCCGCCCGCCAGTACATCACCCACGGCCACATCACCGTCGACGGCCGCAAGGTCGACATCCCGAGCTACCTGGTGCGCCCCGGCCAGGTGATCGGCGTCCGGCCCCGATCGCGCGCCATGCAGCCCTTCGTGGCGGCGGCCGAAGGCGTCTACGCCGACGATCGGACCCCGTCGTACCTGTCCGTCGACCACGCGAACCTGCGCTGCACCCTGGCGGCCCGGCCCGAACGCGACCAGATCGCCGTGCCCGTCGACGAGCAGCTCGTCGTCGAGCACTACTCCCGCTGACCGCCGCGCGGGCGGTCAGAAGGTGGCGATCGGGTTGACCGGGCTGCCGGACGTGCCGGCGAAGCGGACCGGCGCGACCGCGAGGTGGAAGTCCCACTGGCCGAGCTCGGCGGCCGTCGCCGCGCACGCCTCCAGGTCGCAGTTGTCGAGCATCCACAGTCCCATGGCGACGAGGCTCACGGCGTGCACCGGCATCAACACGTCGTCGTACCCCGACGGCTGAACGTCCTGCGGGGTGTCGGCGCCGATCAGCGCGACCTGGCGGTCGTGCAGCCACGGCAGGCAGGACGCGTGCCACCCCGCCTGGGTGAAACCGTCGGCCGCGCCGGTCTCGTGCCGGGCGCGGCCGTAGCCGGTGCGCAGGAGCACCGCGTCACCGGACCGCACCCGCACACCCTGGCGGCGCTCGGCCGCCTCCAGATCGTCGGGGAACACGCCCTGCCCTGGCTCCAGCCACGGCACGTCGCGCACGCCGGCGACGTCCAGCAGCACACCACGCGTGAGGATCCCGTTCGCCGCCGCCGTGACGGCCGCCCACGCCGATCCCGTCGCGGGGTCGACCATCGAGTGCGGCCGCCCGTTGTACATCATGCCGTCCCAGAAGATGTGGCACGGCGAGTCGAGGTGGGTGAGGGTGTTGCCGTGGAACGTGACGCCGAGCCGCTCGGACGAGTAGCCCCAGCGCCGGTCGTTGCGGAACGTGGGCAGGGGCATGTTCTCGGCACCCGGCATGTCGGCGGCGCGCGGGCACGCCGTCGTCGACCGCTCCATGTCTCCGGGCACGGAGACCTCCCACGCGCACGACACGCTCCTGCCGTGGCGCACGGCCCGCGCCGCCGCCAGCCGGACCTCGTCGGTGATGTGGTTCAACGTGCCGAGCTCGTCGTCGTTGCCCCACCGTCCCCAGTTCGACAGCGTGTCGAAGTAGCCGAGGACGTCGTCCTGCGTGGGCACCGCCCGTCTTGGCGTCATCTCCGCATCAACCCCTCCGGGCACGTGGGAAGGCATGGCAGGCAGGCTACCCCGCCCGCCGCCCGGCCGCCCGCCCCGGCGGTCACGGCCGCCCGAACCACGCCTCGGCCGCTTCGGTGAGGCCTTCGGCGCCCGCCCACGCGACGTGACCGTCGGGGCGGATCAGGAGGGCGTCGGCGGGCGGGGCGCCGGTGCGGGCGCCGACCACGTCGATCACGTCGCTCAGGTCAGGGCCGAGGGCGAGGTCTCCGCGCAGGTCGAGGAGGACGGGGCGGGCGCGGCGCATGAGTTCGGCCACGCGCCGGACGCCCGTGCCGGTGGTGAGGGGGAGGTCGGGCACCAGGCGGCCCACCAGGGGGTGGTCGCCGCCGCCATAGGGCCGGTCGGAGCCGTGCAGCAGCGTGGCGAGGTGACGCAGGGGCTGCTCGTAGGCGAACAGGTCGGTGAGCAGGCCGCGCAGGGCCTCACCCTCCGCACCCGACAGGCGGTCGAGCGCCGCCTGGGCGCGGGTCTGCGCCAGGGCGCTCTCGGCGACGGGGCGGCGCTCGGCCTCGTAGGTGTCGAGCAGGTCCTTGCGGCCCTGACCGCGCAGGTGGGCCGACAGCTTCCAGCCGAGGTTGGTCGCGTCGGTCATGCCCACGTTGAGGGCGGAGCCGCCGGCGGGGAACAGGTGCGCGGCGTCGCCGGCCAGGAACACCCGCCCCGCCCGGTACCGGTCGGCCAGCCGGGCCTGTGAGACGGTGCTCGACAGCCAGATCGGCTCGCCCAGCGGCAGGTCGCGGCCGAGCACCCTGCGCACGGCCGCCTCGAACTCGGCGAGCGTGACCTCGCCCGCCGGGCGGGCGCCCCGCTCGCGTACGCCCACGACGTGGACGCCCGGCTTGAGCGAGGTGACCAGGAGACGGCCACCCGCCGTGCGGTTCCAGCCGGGGCGGAGCCCTGCCAGTTCGACGCTCTCGAAGATGCCGGTCTGCGTGCCGGTGGTGAAGTGGCCGAGGCGCAGCACCTCGTCGTCCGTCGTGCCGGGGAAGCCGATACCGGCGAGCTCCCGGACCCGGCTGCGGCCGCCGTCGCAGCCCACGGCGAAGCGGGCGCGCAGCCCGAACCCCGCGCCTTCGACCGTCACGCCGGTCTCGTCCTGGGCGAGCGAGGTCGCCTCGTGGCCCCACCGGACCCGCACGCCGAGCTCGGCTGCGCGCTCGCCCAGCAGCCGCTCCAGGCGGGGCTGCTGGATCATCAGCATGCGCAGCGGGATGTCGTCCAGGCCGGCGAAGCGCAGCGGGACCGAGCCGAACGGAAAGCCCGGCGGGGTGCCGAAGAACGGGCTGCCGGCGGCGAGCCGCTCCAGCAGGCCGCGGTGGTCCAGCAGGTCGATGATCTGCCCGCCGAGCCCGTTGGCCTTGGGCAGGTCGCCCGGCTCGGATCGGCTGTCGAGTACGACCGGGGTCACCCCGGTGAGGGCCAGTTCGCAGGCCAGCATGAGCCCGACCGGGCCCGCTCCGATGATCACAATGTCGTCCATGGCTGTCAGGCTAGATTGACACAATCTCGGCTGTCAATCTAAACTGACGGCATGGACCTGGACGAACTGTCCGAGCGCATCCGGTCGGCCGACCCCGCCGTAGGGCTGCGCGCCGTGGGCGCGCTGCACCGGCTGGCCGAGCAGGTGGAGGCCGTCTCCGTGGCCCTGGCCAGGGAGCAGGGCTGGACCTGGGAGCAGATCGGCGACGCGCTCGGCATGTCACGGCAGTCGGCGCACGCCAAGTACGGAAAGTGAGGAATCGTGATGCTGGGCAGCGAGAAGAGCCCGTTCGCGGTGGCCGTGAAGGCCGCCGCCGAGGAGGCCCGGCGGCGCGGTGACCGGCGCATCGGCACCGAGCACCTCCTCCTCGGCCTGCTGCACGGCGACGGCTCCGTGGGCGCCCGCACACTGGGCGTCGACGTCGCCGCCGCCCGGGCGGCCCTGGCCGAGCTGGACGCCGAGGCCCTGCGCGCCATCGGTTTGAACCTGGGTGAGGCGCCCACGGCCCGGCCGCGCCGCCACCCGGCGGTCCCGGCCACCGCGCTCACCACCAGCGCCAGAGCGGCCGTCAACCAGGCGATCAAGACGACCACCCGGAAGGACAGGAGCACCAGGGGCCCCGCCCAGCTCCTCCTCGCCCTCCTCGACCAGCGGCGCCCCGACCCGGTGGCCGACCTCCTGGACCATCTCCACGTCGACCGCGCCGCCGCCCGCGCCGCCCTCGCCCAGGGCGCCCGCTAGGAACGGCGCGGAGCGGTCGTTCCCGGGGCGTGGGCCGCCGTGTCCGGCGGGCGCGGGCGGCCGCCCGGTGCGCCGCGGCCGCTCGACCGGCCGGTCAGCCGGTGAAGCGGATCTTCGCGCCCTTGCTCGTGATGTCCAGCACGCGGAAGTTCAGGTCGGCCGGGCCGCCGGAGATGCTGCCGCTGCCGCCCTCGCCGAGGTACGTCGCGACGTTGGGCCCCAGCACGACGATCGTGTCGGCGTCGTATCTGGCGACGCGCACCCAGCTCAGGCCGTACCTCTTGGCGACGTGGAACCGCACCGGCTTCCTGAAGGTGAAGGTGCACTTCCCGTCGTAGCACCCCCGCAGGGTGCGCTTGGCCGTGGTCGCGGCGGCGGGGGTCGCGGTGAGGGCCGGAGCCGCCACTGCGGCACAGCACGCGATGGTCAGGGCGGCGATGATCTTGCGACGCATGAGGTCTCCTTCTTCGGTTCCACGGCCCGTGTGGCCGTCCGGCACGTGATGACAAGTCCCTTGTACCGCAGACGGATCGGGAGGGGTCCCGGCGTCGCTCGCGGCCCCCCGCCGGAAGGGCCGTGCGGATCCACGGCGGCAGCGGTTACAGTCACGGCGTCGCGGTCGGGAGCCACCGCGACGCCCGGCTCCGCCACGGCCACGAGGAGACCAGCGAGGTGCAGAAGTGAGCATTGCCCAGCGGCTGCCGCGTCAGGCGCAGGACCGGCGATGAGCGGCCTGCTCGACGGGCGCGCCGCCGTCGTCACGGGCGGGGCGCAGGGCATCGGGTTCGCCATCGCCGCCCTGTTCGTGGCCGAGGGCGCCAGGGTCGTCATCGGCGACCTCGACCGGGCCGCCCTCGACCGTGCCGCCGAGGCCCTCGGCGGGCCGTCGAAGGCCGTGGGCGCGGGGTGCGACGTGCGTGACCGGGCCCAGGTCGAGGCGCTGCTGCGGCGCTGCGGCGACGCGTTCGGGTCCGTGGACGTGCTGGTCAACAACGCCGGCATCACCCGCGACTCCAGCCTGCACAAGATGACCGAGCAGCAGTTCGACGACGTCATCGCCGTGCACCTCAAGGGCTGCTGGAACGGCCTGCGCGCGGCCGCGCCGATCATGCGCGAGCAGCGCGGCGGCGCGATCGTCAACATGTCGTCCATCTCCGGCAAGGCCGGCAACTTCGGCCAGACCAACTACTCGGCGGCCAAGGCCGGCATCGTCGGCATGACCAAGGCCGCCGCCAAGGAGCTCGCCCCGCGCGGCGTGCGCGTCAACGCCATCCAGCCCGGCCTGATCCGCACCGCGATGACCGCCGCCATGCCCGGCCACGTACGCGAGGCCAAGGTGCGGGAGATCCCCCTGGGCCGCATCGGCGAGCCCGAGGAGGTCGCCAAGGTCGCGCTGTTCCTCGCCTCCGACCTGTCCAGCTACGTCACCGGCACCGTGATCGAGGTGACCGGCGGCAGACTGATGTGACCCGCCCCGCATCGTCTCTGTATCGTGTCTGCGCAGGTCAGCGGCCCTGTGCACCGTCGTGGCGCGGGTAGCCTGGTGCCGCCTGCGCGCACGGCCGGCCCCGGCGCGCGTGGCCTGACAGCGACGAGGTTCGAGGGACCGGGGGGCCTTCTGCATGAGCGTCAAGCTCGGCGACAGCACACAGGAAAAGACGTTCTTCGGCCATCCGCGCGGCCTGGCGACGCTCTTCATGACGGAGATGTGGGAGCGGTTCAGCTTCTACGGCCTGCGCGCGATCCTGGTCTTGTTCATGGTGGCCTCCCCGGCCACCGGAGGCCTGGGACTGACCGATCAGACGGCGACGGCGCTCGTCGGCATCTACGGCGCGTTCATCTACCTGGCGGCCCTGCCGGGCGGCTGGATCGCCGACCGCGTCCTGGGCGCGCGGCGCTCGGTGCTCTGCGGCGGCACGATCATCATGTGCGGCCATATCAGCATGGCCGTGCCGGTGGGCGGCGCGGCCTTCGTCTGGCTCGGCCTGATCCTCATCGGCCTCGGCACCGGGCTGCTCAAGCCCAACATGCCCAGCATGGTCGGCCGGCTCTACCCCGCCGACGCCGACGCCCGCCGCGACGCCGGCTTCTCCATCTTCTACCTGGGCATCAACATCGGCGCCTTCATCGCGCCGTACGTCGTCGGCACCCTGGCCTCCGGCGACCGCTGGCATCTGGGATTCGGCGCGGCGGCCGTCGGCATGGCGTTCGGCCTGGCCCAGTACGTCAGGGGCGGGCGCCACCTGGGCGACGCCGGCGTGCGGCCCGAGCACCGGCTGACGACCGCCGAGCGGCGGCGTTTCGGCAGGATCGGCCTGGGGTCGGCCGCGGCCGTCGCGGTGGTCCTGCCCGGCTGGGCCGTCACCGGCACCTTCACCTTGGACCGTTTCACCGCGGCCCTGACCGTCGCCATCGTCCTGGTGCCCATCGGCTACTTCGCGTACATGCTGCTCGGCGGCCACGGCCTGGAACCCGGCGAACGCTCCCGGCTGATCGCCTACATCTGGCTGTTCGCCGCCGCCTCCGTCTTCTGGATGATCTACGACCTGGCGCCCAGCGTGCTCAACCTGTTCGCGCAGCAGCGCACGAACCTGTCCCTGTTCGGCGTCCGGTTCCCGGCCAGCGTCACCCAGTCGTTCAACCCGCTGTTCATTCTCATCTTCGTGCCGGTCTTCGCCTGGCTGTGGGTGCGGCTCGGCGACCGGGTGAGCGTGGGCCAGAAGTTCGCGTTCGCCCTGGTCGTGATCGGCCTGAGCTTCGTGCTGATGTCGCTGGCGGCGGCCCAGAACGGCAAGATCTCCATCTGGTGGCTCGTGGCCGTCTACCTGATCCAGGTCTTCGGCGAGCTGTCCCTCAGCCCGGTGGGCCTCTCCGTCACCACCAGGCTCGCCCCCCGCGCGTTCCGCAGCCAGATGCTCGGCGTGTGGTACCTCTCCTTCGCGGTCGGCGACGCCGTGGGCGGCCAGACCCTGCGCCTGCAAGACCACGTCTCCGCGCCCGCCTACTACCTGATCCTCGCCTTGGTCGCCGTCGCCGCGGGCCTCATCCTGCTGACGCTCGACCGCCGCCTCCGCGCCCTGCTCGCCGACGCCTGACGGGCCCTCACCCCGTGCGCGGCGGGCGACCCTCGCCCGGGCCGTCCGCCGCAGGCCGGCCGGACACGGCGGACATGTCGCGGACGAAGCGGGCGAGCAGGCGCGCCAGGGCCGCTCGGTCGGCGGGGGTCCAGGCGGCGGTCGCCTCGGCTATGACGCCTCGGCGGAAGGCGCGGATGCGGGCGAGGGCGTCGTGGCCCTCGCCGGTGAGGGCGAGCCGGGACCGGCGGCCGTCGCGCTGATCGGCCTGTCTGTAGAGCAGTCCGGCTTCGAGGGCCTGGGCGGCGAGCCTGCTGGCACGGGGCTGGTCGACGCCGAGCAGGGCCGCGGCTTCGGTGACGGTCGGGCTCTGGTCGCGTTCGGCCGCCCCGGCCACCGCGTCGAGCAGTTCGAAGACGGCGTCGGGGAGCGAAGCGTGCGTGCCCTCGCGCAGGCCGCGCCGCCTGGACAGCCTGGCCAGGGCGCGGCCGGTCTGGGCTCGGCGGATGGACACCAGGGCCGCTTCGATCCGGGCCACCGGCTCCGTCTCGTGCCGGTCGCCGTCAGGGCCCGGGTTGACCGCCACATCAGCTCCATTGCATACTCGCCGACAACTACATGTAATTCTACATGGAAATGGCGGGCCGTGATGGAAGCGCCCAAGCCGCTGGGATACTGGCTCAAGCACCTGCACAATCTGCTCGAAGAGTACTTCGAACGCGACCTCGCCGATCTCGGTCTCACCCGTCGGCAGTGGCAGATCCTCAACACGCTCAGCCGGGGCGAACGCACCGCCGACGACCTCCGAGAGGCCCTCGCCCCGTTCTGGACCCCGGGCGAACCCGACTTCGAAACGGCGCTGGGAGAGGCGACGCACCGGGGCTGGACGACGCCGGGCCGGGCGGGCGCGACCATCGCCCTCAGCGAGGCGGGCCGTGCCACGCACGCCCGCATGGCCGAGCGCGTCGCCCGGACCCGGGAAACGGTCATGTCCGGCCTCGCACCGGAGCGGTACGCCGCGGTCGTCGACACTCTGGCGACCATGGCGACCAACGTCGAGACCGCCCTCGCCGCGCCGGCGGGCCGGTCCGGCGCGGGGGACGGCCGTTCCTGACCGGGCATCACCGGGCGCCGGCGCCGCCCTTCGCGGGCCCGCCGGCCCGCTGAGTGCCCGCGGGCGCGAGCGGCGGAGAGCACGAGCGGCGAGGCGATGGCGCGCCCGGCCCCGGAACGGCGAAGGCCCCGCCGAAAGACTCGGCGGGGCCCAGGTCATGCCGTGTGCAGGTGCGCTGCCGCGCGTCGGCATTGACGGTCAGCGCGGGTGGTCACGGTCGGTGCGGGTGGTGACCCCGCGTCGGGTGCTGCGGGATGCGCTTGCCCACGTACGGCGGCCCGGCGAGGACCAGGGCGGCCTTGACCTGCTGATAGGCCCGCTTGGGCTGGTAGTTCTCGTCGTACAGGTTGGCCATGCCCTCGTCGGCGAACGTGCCCGGCACCCAGGAGTGCTTGTCGGTGAAGCCCCACACCGTGTACGACAGGCAGTGCCGGTTGAGCAGGCAGGCCTCCATCAGCACGCTGTAGTCCGACGCCTGCGCCTGCAGACGCGGGTTGATCTCGTTGGAGTCGCCGGCCTTCACCGCGTCGGTGATCTGGCTGCGCACGTCCACCTCGGTGAAGGCGGTGGCGAGGCCGAGGTCGGTGAACGCCTTGAGGGTCTCGGCCACCTGGAAGGTGTCGAAGTTGCCGTACTGCGTGCCGAGGTGCCCCTGGCTGCCCAGCCCGTCGATCGGGACGCCTTCGGCGCGCAGCTTCTTGATCATGTTGTAGACGTACCACACCTTGTCGGACGGGCCCTTGTCGCCGAACGCTTCGAGGTTGTAGTCGTTGTAGAACAGCAGGGCGTTCGGGTCGGCCGCGCGGGCCCAGCGGAACGCGTCGGCGATGTAGCTCTCACCGAGGTGCTCGGCCCAGAAGCCCTTGAGGTGGATCTCCGGCGGGCTGTCCCACGGGTCGCTGACGGCCTCGTTCACCACGTCCCACTGCCAGATCTTGCCTTTGAAATGTTTCACGACCGTGGTGATGTGGTCGCGCAGGATGGTGCGCAGTTCGTCGTTGCTGATCGAGCCGTCCGCGACGCCGTCGGTCAGCCACTTGGGCAGCTGGTTCATCCACACGAGCACGTGTCCCCGCACACGCTGGTGGTGCTGCTGCGCGAACCGCACCAGCTCGTCGGCCGGCCCCCAGTTGTACTTGCCGCGCTCCGGCTCCAGGACCTCCCACTTCATGACGTTCTCTGCGGTCACCGTGGAGAACTGCGAGGCCACGAGCTCGCGGTACTTCGGGTCGGAGCTGTCGTCCAGCGCGTCCATGTCGACGGCGGTTCCGATGGCGAGGCCGTGGCGGGCGCCGAGGGCCTGCAGGCTCTGGTCGTCGGGGAGCCCGCCGCCGGGGCCGTGCCCGGGCGAGTTGGTGGCGGACGCGGGTGCCACGCTGAGGGCGGTGACGAGCGCCACGGCCACGGCGCTGACCTGCGCGAGGCGTCTGAACCTCATGAACTGTCCTTTCAGCAGGGGGGCTTTCGAAGGGCTGGAGGAACTGAAAGTTTCGGGGATACGCCGAAACTTAAGGGACGCCGGTGCCTGCCGTCAATGACCATCCGCGCGAACGGGCGGTGTCCGCACCGATGCGGACCGCACCGCCGCCCGTGCCACTCCACGCGGCGGTCGCCCGGTGACCACCGCCATCGCCACGGGATTCCGCCGGGCAAGGCCACGCGGACACCCCCGGATACTTGCGCGGCCGGTGCGGAATTGCTGTGCTGGCCGGCGTCGGATGTACGTTTCACCCGGGAGCCGCCGTGACCGTCGATCGCCTGATGCCCACCCAGGACGCAGAGGACCTCATCGGGCTCACCCGCGAGATCGCCGACCGCGAGCTCGCCACGCGGGTCGACGAGTGCGAGCGGGCCGAGAGCTACCCCGAGGGACTGTTCGGCACGCTCGGCGCGGCCGGGCTGCTGGGGCTGCCCTACCCGGAGGAGTACGGCGGGGGCGGCCAGCCGTTCGAGGTGTACCTGCAGGTGATCGAAGAGCTGGCGGCCCGGTGGGCGGCCGTCGCGGTCGCGGTCAGCGTGCACGTGCTGGCCTGCTATCCGGTCGCGGCCTACGGCACGCGGGAGCAGCGGGAGCGCCGGCTTCCCGACATGCTGGCGGGGCGCGTCATCGGCGGCTACAGCCTGTCGGAGCCGCACGCCGGGTCCGACGCCGCCGCGATCACCTGCCGGGCCGACCGGACCGCCGGCGGCTACCGCGTCACCGGCACCAAGGCGTGGATCACCCATGGCGGCCGGGCCGGCCGCTACGCCCTGTTCGCGCGCACGGGCGAGGGGAGCCGCGGCGTGTCGTGCTTCCTCGCGCCGGGCGCGGCCGAGGGCCTCACCTTCGGGCGGCCGGAGGAGAAGATGGGCCTGCACGCCATCCCCACCACCAGCGCCCACTGGGACGGCGTGGCGCTCGCCGCCGACCGGCTGCTCGGCGAGGAGGGGCAGGGCCTGCGCATCGCCTTCGACGCCCTCGACTCCGGCCGGCTCGGCATCGCCGCCTGCGCCGTCGGGCTCGCCCAGGCCGCCCTCGACGAGGCCGTCGCCTACGCCGGGCAGCGGCACACCTTCGGCAGGCGCATCATCGACCACCAGGGCCTGGGCTTCCTGCTGGCCGACATGGCGGCCGGCGTCGACAGCGCCCGGGCGACGTACCTGGACGCCGCCCGCCGCCGCGACTCCGGCCGGCCGTACACCAGGCAGGCCGCCATCGCGAAGCTGGTCGCCACCGACACCGCCATGAAGGTCACCACCGACGCGGTGCAGGTGCTCGGCGGCAACGGCTACACCAGGGACTTCCGCGTCGAGCGCTACATGCGCGAAGCCAAGATCATGCAGATCTTCGAGGGCACGAACCAGATCCAGCGCCTGGTCATCGCCCGCGATCTGGCCAGGTGACGGCCGGACCGGTCACCGGCAGCGGCCGCTGACCACGGGCGGCCCGCCTGTGCCGGGCCGCCCGGCGAAGATCACGTTACCATCTGCCCGGCCGCGTGGATGGCGCTTTCCCCGAGGTGCGCCGCTGCTGCAACCGGTTGTAGAGTCCTGGGCCATCGACCGAAACGTTATGTCCGTGCGGATCGCGTGTATCGGCCGTTCACCTGGCCGAATAGGCGATCTAGCAAAATCATAACGGCTTTATAACGTATGCAAAGGGTTGACGAAAGTTTTGGTGGCGCTATAGGAAAGCGCTATCCGATCCGGTCATGCCGCGGCAGGCCCTGGAATGAGGATGTATGAACTGATGTCCGACGCGATATCTGTGCAACCGGAGCAAGCTGCTGCGGACGTGCCGGCCACGACCGCGCCCGGGAAACCCCGCCTGCGGGGAGATGCGGGCGCCCGGCGGCGGCGGGAGGCTCGCGCGGCCTACCTCTTCCTCGCGCCGTGGTTCCTCGGCCTGATCGTGATCACCGTCGTACCGATCGTGGCCTCGCTGTACCTGTCCTTCACCGACTACAGCATGCTCCAGCCGCCGAAGTGGATCGGGCTCGACAACTACACCAAGATGTTCGCCGGCGACCCGAGGTTCCTCACGTCGCTGAAGGTCACCACGATCTACGTGGTCGTCTCGGTGCCGCTGCAACTGGCGTTCGCCCTGGCGCTGGCGCTGGCGCTGGACGCCGGGCTGCGCGGGCTGGCGTTCTACCGGTCGATCTACTATCTGCCGTCGCTGCTCGGCGGCAGCGTGGCCATCGCCATCCTCTGGCGCAAGATCTTCGGCAGCGACGGGCTCGTCAACGCGGCGCTCGGTCTCTTCGGCATCGAGGGCACCGGCTGGGTGTCGAGCCCCGACACCGCGCTCGGCACGCTGATCCTGCTGCACGTGTGGACGTTCGGCGCGCCGATGGTCATCTTCCTGGCCGGCCTGCGGCAGATACCCCGCAGCTACTACGAGGCGGCCGCGGTGGACGGCGCGGGCAGGCTCCGCAGGTTCCGCTCGATCACCCTGCCGCTGCTGACGCCGATCATCTTCTTCAACCTGGTGCTCGAGGTGATCAAGTCGTTCCAGTCGTTCACCCAGTCGTTCATCGTCAGCGGCGGCACCGGGGGACCGGTCGACTCGACCCTGTTCTACACGCTCTACCTGTACATGAAGGGCTTCAAGTCCTACGACATGGGCTATGCCGCCGCGATGGCCTGGGTGCTGCTGGTGCTCATCGCGGGACTCACCGGAGTCAACTTCCTCGCGTCGAAGTATTGGGTCTTCTATGGCGACTCGAAGTAACGCCGTCCCGCTGCTGTTCCGCCCGATGCGCGGCGGCCGGTTGGTGAAGCATCTGCTACTGATCGGCTTCGGCCTGATCATGCTCTACCCCCTGCTGTGGATGATCTCCAGCTCACTGAAGCCACAGGAGATCATTTTCCGCGAGCCCGGGCTGTGGCCGAAGAGCGTGACGCTGGACAACTACACCGAGGGCTGGACCGCGCTGAACCACTCGTTCGGGTATTACCTGTGGAACTCCGCGGTGATCACGGGCCTGTCGGTCGTGGCGAACCTGGTCGCCTGCTCGCTCGCGGCCTATGCGTTCGCCCGGCTGAACTTCCCGCTGAAGAAGCTGTGGTTCGCGATCATGCTCGGCTCGATCATGTTGCCCTATCACGTGACCGTCGTGCCGCAGTACATCATGTTCTCCAAACTCGACTGGATCAACACCATCTGGCCGCTCGTCGTGCCGAAGTTCCTCGCGACGGACGCGTTCTTCATCTTCCTCATGGTGCAGTTCATCCGCACCCTGCCCACGGAACTGGACGAGGCGGCGGCCATCGACGGGGCCGGCTACTGGCGTATCTTCCTTCGGGTGATCATGCCGCTCTGCGTTCCCGCGCTGGCCACCACCGGCATTTTCACCTTCATCTGGACCTGGAACGACTTCTTCTCCCAGAACCTCTATCTGACCAACTCCGACAATCTCACGATCGCCGTCGCGCTTCGTCAGTTCCTGGACTCCAGCGGGGAGTCCTCCTGGGGGCCGATGTTCGCGATGTCGATCGTGTCCCTCGGGCCGATCTTCGGATTCTTCCTGGCCGGCCAGAAGTACCTGATCCGCGGTGTGGCGACCACGGGTCTGAAGTAGCGGCCGCGGCCGGCGGCCCGCACAGGTAGTTCCGCTGCAACCCCCCATCGCTCCTAGAGGAGGTAGAGCTGTGAAATTCGGCTCTCGAAGTATGTGGACGGCCGCTTTCCTGGCGGCGACCGTCCTGACCATGACCGGCGCCTGTGGCTCCGGCGACGATTCGAGCGGCGGCGGAGGCCAGACCTCCGCCGGCAAGGTCAAGCTCACCTTCGCGTACTGGGGCAGTGACTCCCGGCAGAAGCTCACCGAGGCGGCGTTCAAGAAGTTCGAGGAGAAGAACCCCAACATCGACGTCGTGGGCGACTTCTCCAACTGGGACAGCTACTACGAGAAGCTGGCCACCAAGGTCGCCGCCGACGACGCACCCGACGTCCTCAGCATCGAGATCCGCGGGCTCAGCGAGTACGCCCGGCGCGGCGCCCTGGCCGACCTCACCGGCAAGCTCCCCACCACGGACCTCGACCAGCAGGTCCTCCAGGCCGGTCAGGTCGACGGCAAGCAGTACGCCATCCCGACCGGCGTCAACGCCTTCGCCATGGTGGTCAACGAGGACCAGATCAAGAAGGCCGGCAAGGAGGTGCCGGACGACAAGACCTGGACCTGGGACCAGTTCGTCGACCTGGCGAAGAGCATCACCGGCAAGGCCGGCGACGGCTCCTTCGGCGCCGAGTACAACTACAACCCCGCGTTCCTGCAGATCTTCGCCGCGCAGCGGGGCGAGAAGTTCTACGACGGCAACAAGATCGGCATGTCGCCCGACACGCTGAAGGCCTGGTGGGCGCTGGAGCAGAAGCTCATCGACACCAAGGGCGCGCCCGACGCCGCCAAGATGGACGAGATCGGCTCGACCGGGCCCGAACAGTCGCTGCTCGGCACCGGCAAGGGCGCCATGGGCATGTGGTGGACCAACCAGCTCAACGCCCTGACCACGTCGTCGGGCAAGCAGCTCACCCTGATGCGGATGCCGAAGGCCGATGGCTCGACGACGGGCGGGATGTTCCTGCAGCCGGCGATGTACTACGCGATGTCGGCCAAGGGCAAGCACCAGGCCGAGGCGGCCAAACTGATCGACTTCCTGGTGAACGACCCCGACGCGGCGGCGATCCTGCTCAGTGACCGCGGCCTGCCCACCAACTCCAAGGTGCTGACGGCGGTGCGCGAGAAGCTGCCGGAGACCGACCAGCAGACCCTGGACTTCATCGACCAGATCAAGCCGGAGCTGAGCCCGATCAGCCCGCCGCCGCAGGGCGCGCTGCAGATGGAGGACATCCTGAAGCGCGCCAGCCAGTCGGTGATGTTCGGCAAGGCCTCCCCTGACGAGGGCGCCCAGCAGTTCCTCACCGAGGCGAACGCCGCCATATCAGGCTGAAACCCCGCGTCCCCGTCGGCCGGCTGCCGGGGACGCCGGTAAGGCGTCGCAGGGGCCCGGGACACCTCTCCCCGGGCCCCTGCCGGCGTCTCCGGGCCTCTTCGGCGCCGGACCTCCGGTGACACCGGACCGCCGCGCCCTACGCCCTGCTGCCGCGCCACGCCGTCCTGCGCGCCCGTCGAGTCCTACCGCCGATCATGGGCGGGCCCGGCTGTCGCGCGCCGCCGTCGCGCCCGGCTGTCGCGCCCCGCTGTCGCGCCCCGCTGTCGCGCCCCGCTGCCGTGCCCCGCCATCGTGCCCCGCCGTCGGGCGTGGCCTCCGGGCCCTGCCGCCGTGCGCGGCCGTGATCGGTCGCTGAGGCGTCCGCTCGGGCCCTCCGGGGTTCCCCGGTCGTCGCGCCTGTCCGCGCGGCCTCCTGGCTCCCTACGGCGTCCCGGCGGCCCCGGCCGTCCCGATGGCCTCGGCCGGCTCGTCGTCCGCGGCGGTCCGGGCCGTGCGGCTCCGCCGGGACGTCAGGGCCCGGGCCTCGCGGGCGAGGTCGCCCGCCTCCTCCGGCGAGAGCCGGCCGTCGGCGACGGCGACCGTGACGCGGCGGGACAGCTCGCCCTCGAACACCAGCGGCGTGTCCCAGGCGAGCGCGGTGCCCACCCCCGGATACTCCGCGACGCGGACGAACCACGGATCGCCGTCGGCCCCGTCGTCCCCGGGAACGGCGTCCTGCGCGAACACCAGTGTCCACTCCGGCGACGACAGCGCGAGCCAGGGCGCACGCGACCCGTGCACGCGCGCCTCGCCCTCGGCCGAGGGGGTGCACACCCGCAGGTCGCGCGCGGCCTTGGGCGCCCGCCAGAAGAAGCCGCCGTAGCCCGCGCCGGGCCTGCCCTTGGTGGCCGAGCTGCGGATCGTCTGCGGCCCGCCGGTGAGGTCGCGCAGTACGAACGAGAAGTCCAGCGCCCAGCCGCGCGACAGCGGCACCGCCCGCACGGTGCGTTCTTCGCGCAGCAGGGGCCGCTCGCCCGGCCGCCCCCACACCAGCGTCTCGGCGAACCCCGAGGCGTCCCGCGCGGCGAAGGACTCGTGCCGCTGGACCCCGTGATCGTCCAGCCACGTCGGCCCCTGATCGCGCACGAACGTGCGCCCGCCCCAGAAGTTGCGGCCGCCCACGTCGGTGATGGCGACCCCCACGCCGAGGTGGTGGGGGTGGTCGGCCGGCCGCACCTCGGTCACCACGGTGCCGCCGAGGGTGCGCACCGGGTGCAGGTACGGCCGCGGCGCGGCCTCCAGCGGCAGGTCCGGGTGGGTGACGTACTCCGCGACCACGGTGCGGCCGCGGCCGCGGGGCGCGCCGGGTCCGGCCGGGTCGCCGGGATCGGCCGGGTCATCGGGATGCGGCGGCCCGGCGAGGCCGGGCGGGCCCTGCCTGTCGAAGTGCCGTCCGTCACCCGGGTCGCGCCGGCCGCCAGGCCCGCTGGACGAGCCGGGGGCGGCCGGCACCGTGAGCGGCGTGGCCCAGGACACGCCGAGCTCGGAGAACAGCGTCATCTTCTCGGCGCACTCGGCCACGAGCCGGTCGATGCCGGGGAGCACCGGGCCGTCGCCGGACAGGTCCTGGTGGGCGGGGGCGATCGGCAGCGGGTCGGGGGCGAGCCTGATGGCCTCCATGACCTCCATGAACGCCCCGGTCTCGCGGAGCGGCGCGAGCTGCGCGGCCCCGGAGCGGATGTGCTCGACCAGGTTCTCCAGCAGGCCGGTGCGCGGGAACACCTGGGGCGGCCCGTCGTTGAGCCGCACCTCGTCGAGCGTGTAGGTGAGGGTGATGTGCCCTTTCTCGCCGTGCACGACCACGTACGGCTCGTCCCGCTTCGCGGCGCACAGCGTCACGGCGGCCACGATCGGCGGGCCGTCGGCCGGGCTGATCCGGATCGACGACGTGTCGTCGGACTCGATGGGGTTCGCGTGGAACAGCTCGGTGCGCACGGACGCGATCGCGCCGCGCTCCACGGTGCCGTTGACGGCGAGGGCGGTGGCCACGGCGTGCGCGAAGGGGTTGGTCAGCGCGCCGTCGACGATCTCCACGCCGTCGAGCCGGCGCCGGCCGGCCCAGGGCGAGCGGGTGAAGTACGACGCGGGGCGGGGCCACGAGCCGGCGACCCCGATGCCGGTGACCCGGCCGATGGCGCCCTCGGCGATCATGTTCCGCACGGCGGGCACGGCCGCGGATCCGAGGCTCTGGAAGCCCACCTGGCAGGCGCGCCCGGCGGCGGTGGCCGCCCGCCGCATGCGGTCGAAGTCGGCCAGCGTGGCCGCCGGCGGCTTCTCGACCAGGACGTGCGCGCCGGCCTGCAGCGCGGCCAGGGCGAGGTCGGCGTGCGTGGGGATGGGGGTGGCCAGGATGGCGATGTCGGCCCCGGTGCGGTCGATCAGCTCGGCCAGGTCGGTGCCGACCTCCGGGGTCCGCCCGTCCTGCGCGAATCCGGCGAGGGCCTCCGGGGCGACGGGTGCCACGTCGCACACGCCCACGAGTTCGACCAGGTGGGTGAGCCGCCGCAGCGCGTCCAGGTGATGGGCGCCGTACCCCCGGGCGCCGGCCAGCACGACCCGCATCGTCACCTCGCGTCCCTTTCGTCCGGTCCGGCGACCTCGAACGGCAACCGGTTGCACGAAGTATCGAGGCCGGGCCGGAAGGGCGTCAAGCGCCCGCCCCGGCGGCGCCGCCCGGCGCGCGGGCGCCCGGACGCGCATGGTGCGCGAACTCGCGGACCGGTACCGGCCCGGGTCGGGAAAAGCGGGGCAGATCTGATACAAACGATTGCAGTACACTGCGGGGGAAAGCGGGTGCAAGGAGGCCGGCAGTGGCGGTGACGATTCGCGACGTGGCTGCGGCGTCAGGGGTGCACGTCTCCACAGTGTCGCGCGCTTTCTCCGCACCCCACAAGGTCAATCCCGAGACCCGCACCCGGGTGCTCGCCATCGCCGAGGGCCTGGGCTACCGGCCCAACAGGGCCGCGCGGGCGCTGACCACCGGGCGCACCCACAACATCGGCCTCATCGTGGCCGACATCGCCAACCCGTTCTTCCCGCCGTTGATCAAGGCCGCGCAGGCCCAGGCCAGGCTCCGCGACTACCACGTCTTCGTCGCCGACACCGACGAGGATCCGCGGGCCGAGGAGCAGGTGATCCAGAACCTCACCAAGCAGGTCGACGGCGTGCTGCTGTGCAGCCCCCGCCTCTCCAACCGCGTGATCGAGCGGCTGCACGCCGAGGTGCCGTTCGTCGTCGTCAACCGCAGGGTGCGGGGGATGCCGACCGTCCTGATGGACGTGCGGCACGGCGCGACGCTCGCGATCGACCATCTCACCGGTCTCGGGCACCGCCGGCTGGCGCTCGTCACCGGGCCCAGCGGGTCGTGGACCAGCAAGGAGATGCAGGCGGCCGCGGCGGCGCGGAGCGACGTCGAGGTGGTGTTCCTCGGCCCCAACCCGCCGACCGAGGCCGGTGGCCTCGCCGCGGCGTCCGACGTGCTGGCCGCCGGGGTGACGGGTGTGCTGGCGTACAACGATCTGGTCGCCATCGGCCTCATGGAAGGGCTGATCGACCGGGGCGCCGACGTGCCGGGCGACGTCAGCGTGATCGGCGTCGACGACATCGTGTCCGGGCGGCTCAGCCGGCCCCGGCTCACCACGATCTCCATGCCGACCTCCGCCGCCGGGCGGACCGCCGTCGACATGCTGCTCCAATCGGCCGTTCCGGAGGCGACCACCGGGGTCGTCATGCTGGAGACCGGCCTGATCGTCCGCGAATCCACCGGAGAGGTACGCACATGACATTCGGCACGCTTCCGACGGGAGAACCGGTCGAGCGGATCGAGCTGTCGTCGGGGCGGCTGCGCGCGGCCGTGCTCACGTTCGGCGCCGTCCTGCAGTCGCTGGAGGTGTCCGGCGTCGACGTGGTGCTGGGGCTCGGCACGCTCGACGACTATCTCACCCGGAGCCGCTACTTCGGCGCGGTCGTCGGCAGGTACGGCAACCGCATCGCCGATGGCCGGTTCACCCTCGACGGCGTGGAGTACCATCTGCCGCTCAACAACGGCCGGGCGAGCCTGCACGGCGGCACCCACGGCTTCGACACCAAGGTGTGGCAGGTCACCGGCCGCACCGGCTCCTCGGTCACGCTCACCCTCGTCAGCCCCGACGGCGACCAGGGCTACCCGGGCACCCTGACCGCGTCGGTCACCTACACGCTCACCGGCGACGCCCTGCGCCTCGACTACACCGCCGAGACCGACGCGCCGACCGTCGTCAACCTCACCAACCACTCCTACTTCAACCTGGCCGGAGGCGGCGACATCCGCGGCCACATCGTCCAGATCGCCGCCGACCACTACCTTCCGGTCGACGCCGACAAGATCCCCACCGGCGAGCTCGCGCGGGTCAAGGGCACCCCGTACGACTTCACCGAGCCGCACCCCGTGGGCGAGCGGCTCGACGGCGACTACGACCACTGCTACGTGCTCGACGGTCCGGTGCGGGTGACCGAGCCGGTGAGCGGGCGCGTGATGGAGGTGACGACCACCGAGCCCGGGGTGCAGTTCTACGCCGGCGGCATGCTCGACGGCGTCGCCACGCCGTACGGGCCGTACGCCGGGCTGTGCCTGGAGACCCAGCACTTTCCCGACTCGCCCAACCGGCCGGACTTCCCGTCGACCGTCCTGCGCCCGGGCGAGCGCCGCACCTCCACCACCACGTACCGCTTCCCGGCCTGACGCCCCGCCCGCGGCGCACCTCACCGATCGGCCTGGACGCCGGGCTCCTCACGGGGGAGGGGAACGCCGGCGGGCATCGCCCGGGTCCGCGCCGAGCTCAGGGTGATCAGCAGGAGCAGGGCGGCGACGCTCGACACCAGGCAGGTCAGGGTCATCGTCAGCGCCCCCGCCCCGGCGGTGGAGACCAGCGGCGGCACGATCGCGCCGCTGAGGAACTGCACCATGCCGATCAGCGCGGAGGCGCTGCCGGCGCGCTCGCCGTGCCGGTCCATGGCCAGGGCCGTGGCGTTGGGCAGGGTGATGCCGCCGCTGGCGACGATCAGGAACAGGCCGGGCAGCAGCCCGGCCAGGCCGAGGCCGGTCAGCACCGAGCCGAACGAGACGACGCCTCCGGTCAGCGTGGTCACGACGCCGGCGAACAGCAGCCGGCGCGAGCCGACGCGGGCCACCGCCACCCGGTTGAGGTTGCCGGCGAGCACGATGCCGAGGGCGTTCGCGGAGAAGACCACCGAGTACAGCTGGGCGCTCATGCCGTACCCGTCGCGCAGCACGAACGACCCGAGGGAGATGTACGAGAACAGGGCGCAGCCGGCGGTCGCCAGCACCAGGGCGTAGCCCACGTAGCGGCGGTCGCGGGCGAGCGTGGCGAACTGCGCGCCGACGGTGCGCAGGCCGCCCGTGTGCCGCGCGGCCGGAGGCAGCGTCTCGGGCAGCAGCAGCGCGGCGCCGAGCAGCAGCAGGCCCATGATGGCGAGCGCCACGAACATGCCCCGCCAGTCGGTGAACCTGGCGAGCTGACCGCCCGCGAGCGGCGCGAGCACCGGGGCCAGCCCGGTGATGATCATGAGTGTGGAGAACACCCGGGCGGCCTGGTCGCCGGTGAACAGATCGCGCACCATCGCGCGGGCGACCACCAGCCCGGCGGCCCCGGCCAGGCCCTGCAGCAGGCGCAGGCCGATGAGCGACCAGATGCCGGGGGCGAGGGCGCACAGCAGCGAGGTGACCGCGTAGCAGGCGACGCCGAGGATGAGCGGGCGGCGCCGCCCGAGCCGGTCGCTCAGCGGCCCGGCGAGCACCTGGCCGAGGGCCAGGCCGACCATGCACAGCGACACGGTGAGCTGGGTGACGGAGTCGGAGGCGTGCAGGTCACGGCCGAGGTCGGGCAGGGAGGGGAGGTAGACGTCCATGGACAGCGGGCCGAACGCCGACAGGGAGCCGAGCGTCACGATGATGCCGATGCGGCGGCCCCTGCCGAGGCCCGCGATGTCGATCTCCCGGCTCATCGGGCGGAATGCCCTGGCGTGCGTCCGCGCCGGTGGGTGGTTCCGGGCCGATCGGCGCCGACGTCATCGTTTGGGTACATGCCGCTCCTTGTCGTTCCGCGCCGCCCGATGCCCGGCCGAAGCGCCCGGGGAGCGGCGGCACACGGTGCAACGCCGACGGTGGCGGGCTGTAGTCCCGTTCGAGGGGTTTCGTCCCTTATGGAACAGGGATTGTGGGCCACGCCCCGGAGACGCGGCCCCGGCCCTGACCGTCGCGATCACCGCCGTGTCCGGCAGCAGACCGTAATAGGAGGTTTTCGCGGGCTTCTTGGAGGTAATTCGTTAGTTCCGTGCATGTCCGGGAAGTGGCGCGAGGCCCGGAGCACCGCACACCGCCGTTCCGCCGCGCCATCGGAGGGAGACCGTTCGTGCCCCAGCATGCCGACCTGCAAGAAGAGCTCGTGCGGTTACGCCGCGACCTGCACCGTGAGCCCGAAGTCGGGCTCGCCCTGCCCCGCACCCAGGAAAAGGTCCTCGCCTTCCTCGACGGGCTGCCCCTGGAGATCGCCACCGGGCGGGCCCTGACCTCCGTGACCGGTGTGCTCCGCGGGGCCCGGCCCGGGCCGGCGGTGCTGCTGCGGGGCGACATGGACGCCCTGCCGGTCACCGAGCGCACCGGCCTGCCGTACCGCTCGGCGATCGACGGCACCATGCACGCCTGCGGCCACGACCTGCACACCGCCATGCTCGCCGGCGCGGCCCACCTGCTGTCGGCCCGCCGCGATCGGCTCGCCGGGTCGGTCGTGTTCATGTTCCAGCCGGGGGAGGAAGGGTACGGCGGCGCCAAGATCATGCTCGACGAGGGCGTGCTGGACGCCGCCGGGACTCCGCCCGTCGCCGCCTACGCCCTGCACGTCAGCAGCTCCGACATCCCGTCCGGCCTGTTCGTCACCCGGGCCGGGCCCATGATGGCGGCGGCCGACAAACTGCGCGTCACGGTGCACGGCGTGGGCGGCCACGCGTCGGTGCCGCACCGCGCCAAGGACCCCGTGCCGGCCGCGTGCGAGATGGTGACCTCGCTGCAGACGATGGTGACGCGCTCCTTCGACGTGTTCGACCCCGTGGTGGTCACGGTCGGCACCTTCCACGCGGGCAACGTCGACAACGTCATCCCCGACGAGGCCAGGTTCACCGCCACGATCCGGTCGTTCTCCGGCACCGCGCACGCGCGGGTCCGCGAGATGACGGTGAACCTCATGAACGGCATCGCCGCCGCCCACGGCCTGCGCGCCGACGTCGAATACGTCGAGAACTACCCGGTCACCGTGAACGACCAGGCCGAGACCCGGCACGTCGAGCG
Organism: Actinomycetales bacterium; assembly: GCA_044507605.1. GTDB lineage: Bacteria > Actinomycetota > Actinomycetes > Streptosporangiales > Streptosporangiaceae > Thermopolyspora. Next base: position 108,532 of record JBIQJI010000006.1, read on the forward strand.
CACCGTCCGCGAGGTCTTCGGCGACGACCGCTACGTGTCCGCCGCGCGCCCGGTCACCGGCTCGGAGGACTTCTCCTTCATCGGCGGCCGCGTCCCCTCGGCCCTGGTCCTCCTCGGCGCCTGCGCCAAAGGCGCCGACCCCATGCGCGCCCCCTACAACCACTCCCCGGAGGCTTCGTACGATGAGTCCCTCCTCAGCGACGGAGCCGCCCTCTACGCCGAGCTGGCCGAGCGCCGCCTCACCGCCGGGTGAGGGCCGCACGGCGAAGCCGGACGTAAGGCGCCGTCGTGGCCGCACCGCTGCCCGGGCCGTTGGCCGACCTCGCTCCGATCCTCGACCAGTACGGGTACGCCGCGGTCGGGGTGCTGGTCTGCCTCGACAGCCTGGGCATCCCGGTGCCGGGGGAGACGGTCCTCATCGCGGCCGGGGTGTACGCGGGCACGGGACGGCTCGACATCGTGGCCGTCGCCCTCGTGGGGCTGGCGGCGGCCGTCGCCGGCGACAACATCGGGTACCTGATCGGGCGGGTGGGCGGACGCCGCGCCGTCGCCCGGTGGAGCCGGTACGTGCTGCTCACGCCGAGGCGGTTCCGGCGCGCCGAGCGGTTCTTCGACCGGCACGGCACCAAGATCGTGGTGGTGGCGCGGTTCATCGAAGGGCTGCGCCAGGCCAACGGCATCGTCGCGGGTACGATCGGAATGCCGTGGCGGAGGTTCCTGCCGGCCAACGTCGTCGGCGCGGTCCTCTGGGTCGGCGTGTGGAGCACCATCGCCTACGTCACCGGCCGGCGCGTCTTCGCCGTCTACGACCTGATCTCGCGTTACGCGGTCTACGCCTGGATCGTCGCCGCCGTGGCGGGCGGCTGCCTCCTCGCCTGGCACCTCTGGCGCCGCCGCCGCGACGGCTGACACGGCGGGCGTCGCCAGGGACGCGGACCCGCGAGAAGGACGAACGTCCCGGTTCGGACGGGCCAATGGCCCTGCCGATCAGCAGCGTGCCGGGGAAGGCTGGAAGCCGACGATGGGGAGGTGGCCACGATGCGGGCCGCGATGCGGTGGGTGATGCTTCATGTCCGGCTCTACCGGCTCGACGGCAACCCCCTGCGGCGGCGATCGGACCGGATCGAAGCGCTCGGCCTGATCTTCGCGCTGCTCCTCTTCGTCGCCGGCCTCGTGGCCGCCCCCATGCTCGGCACCGCACTGTACGAGCGGGGCCGGGCCGAGGTCGCGACCGGCCACTGGGTCACCGCCACTCTCACCAAGACCGCGTCCACGAGCCGGTCCGTGCCCGAGGGCAGCGTCTCCCCGCTGTGGACACCCGCGCGATGGGCCGGCCCCGACGGCCGCGTGGTCACCGGAGAGGTGCCGGCGCGGCTGGGCGCCGAGGCCGGCACGACGGTCCGCGTCTGGTTCGACGGCTCCGGGCGGGTCGCCGAACGTCCCCGGCAGCAGGCCGAGCTGGTGGCGCAGGGCATCGCGGCCGGGCTGGCGGTCGTCCTGCTGACCGGCCTGGGCACGCTGCTGTTCGCCGCCGTCCTGCGCAACGCGCTCGACCATCGGCGCTACGCCGCCTGGGACGCCGAGTGGGCCTGGACCGACCAGCGCCGCCAGCACCCCAAGCGGCCCTGATCGATCCCTGACGGCCCTGACCTCCGGGCGGACCTGACGCGCCGAGCCCCCGCCGACGCACGGGCCGAGGCCCGGTGACGCGGCCGGAACGGGCGCCACGTCGGCGAGGCCCAGCCCCGGCCGGGCCGTACGGGCAGGTTCGCCCACGCCCGCCCGGGCCGAGCGCGCCGGTACTCCATGTGCCGCCAGAAACGGACGCGCGGCATTCGGCGTGCCGCCTTGGGGCAAGTTCGGCGTGTCGCCGTGAGGAAAGCCCGGGGTGTCGCCGCGAGGGCAGCTCAGCTCAGCGTGCCGCCACGAGGGAAACGGCGGCGAGGTGCGCCTGGTAGCGGCGGAAGATGCCGCGCATTTCCCGCACCCGCCGCCGGGCGGCGCGGTCGCGGGCGAGACGGCCGGCGATCCGCAGGGCGCGGGGCAGGCCCTCGTCGGCGATCAGCCTGCGCGGCTCCAGCAGGTGCATCGGGGTCGTGGCCTCGGCCTCGACGGTGAAGCCGGCCTCGGTGAGCAGGCCGCGCCACTCGGCCACCGTGAGCGGACGGGCGCCGACGTGGATGGAGCCGGACAGGGCGGCCCGGATCTCGGCCGCGATCGAGGGGTCCAGATCGTCGGGGGTGAGGCACAGCTCGTGGATGCCGTACCTGCCGGACGGGGCGAGCAGGCGGTGGGCCTCCCGGACGATGCGCCGCTTGGCGGCGTCGGGCTGCATGGTGAGCATGGCCTCGCCGTACACCACCGTCGCGCCGCCCTCGGGCAGGCCGGTACGGGCGGCGTCGGCCTCACGCCAGCCGACCCGGGTCGACTGGTCCGTGGCCAGCGCGGACAGGGCGGCGACGGCCTGGGCGTCCCGGTCGACGCCGACGTATTCGGCGGGTTCGCGGGCGAGCGCGAGCGGGGCCGTGGCGCCGAGCCCGGCGGCCAGCTCGACCACCGTGTCGGACGGGCCGATGCGCAGCGTGTCGAGCATCCAGCGGGTCAGCTCGACGCCGCCGGGCCGCAGCACCCGCTTGCCCAGCCGGGCCAGCAGCCAGTGGCCCGGTACGCGCTCGGCCCCGAGGCCGCGATCGGGCAGCCCTGTCCGTCCGGCCATGTCGTCGTCCCTTCGTGGTTCTCCCGGCCGGCGTGCCCGGCCGGTTTCAGCCTGCCGTATCGGACGGCGGTGCTGACGGGGCGGAGGTCCCGAACGGTCAGGGACCAACGTCCCGAGGCCCGCGCCCGGCGGCCGACCGGCGGCCGAAATGCCGCCGAATCGCGGCACAGGGGTCCTTCGCCCCTGGACCATGGGACTTCGGTCCATCGAACATCGGCCCGTCGCGCCCCTAACGTCCGGTGGGGGAGGGACAAGGTGCGTCGTTCATGATCGAGATCGGTACGCGGCCCGGCGGTCCGCCGGCGTCGTCTGCTCCGCCACGCCCGGACGGATCACGTGGTTCCTGGCATCTGCGCGCGAACGCGGTCGTCGTGGCCTGGCTCGCGGCGGCCGTGCCGGTCGCGTTGGTCCACGGCCTGCTGCCCGCCCCGCGCTGGCTGCTGATCCACGTGTTCCTGCTCGGCGCGGTCACGAACGCGATCGTCATCTGGAGCGAGCACTTCACCGTCACGTTGCTGCGTGTCCCGTCACCGCCCGGCAGGCCCCGGCTCAGCCGGCTCGCGGCGCTGAACGCGGGCGCCGTCGCCGTCCTGTACGGCGTCGCCGCCGGCCCCTGGCCCGTGGCGGCGGCCGGCGCGGGCGTCGTGGTGGCCGTCGTCGGGTGGCACACGGCGGTCCTGGCCCGCCTGCCGCGAAGGGCGCTGCCGGGCCGGTTCGGCCACGTCATCCCCTGGTACGTCGCCGCCGGTGCGGCGCTCGCCGCGGGCGGGGTGCTGGGCGGCCTGATGGTCTCTCCGGCGGCCACGCCGCGGCTGCACGCGGCGCACGCGGTGCTGAACCTGTTCGGCTGGGTGGGCTTGACGGTGCTCGGCACGCTGTTCACCCTGTGGCCGACCGTGCTGCGCACCCGCCTGTCGGAGCTGACGCGCCGTTCCTCGATCGTGGCGCTGCGCACGGCGGTGCCGGCCCTGGCGATCGCCGTGGCCGGGCTGCTGCTCGGCCTGCGCTGGGTGGCCGCGGCCGGGCTCGCCGGGTACGCGGCCGGGTCGGCCATCGCGCTGGTGCCGCTGGTGGAGACGGTGCGCCGGCGCCGCCCGCACACGGCGGCCTCCTGGATGCTGGCCGCCTCGGTCGTGTGGTTCGCGGTCGCGCTCGCCGTGGCCGTGGTGGTCACGGCGACCCGGGATCGGCCGGGGGACGCCCTCGGGCCGCTGCTGCCGCTGGTCCTGGCGGGTTTCGTGGCGCAGGTGCTGCTCGGCTCGCTCACGCACCTGCTGCCGGTGGTGCTCGGCGGGGGGCCGGCGCGGCTGAAGGAGAACGCCGCGCTGATGGAACGCGGCTGGGTGGCGCGGCTCGCGGCGATCAACCTGGCGGTGCCGCTGCTGGCCGTGCCGGTGCCCGGCCCGCTGCGCACCGCCGGCTGGGCGATGCTGGTGGCGGCGGTGGCGGCGTTCGCCGTGCTCGCGCTGTGGGCGCTGGCCGCCGCCCGGTTCTCCGGGCGGATCCCGGTGGTGCTCGGGGCGGCGATCGGCTGCGTGGTGACCGCCGCGGCCGTGGTCGTCGCGGTGTCCGGCAGCGGCCCGGCGGCGCCGGTGCAGGTGGGCGGCGGCACCCAGACGATCGAGGTGACGCTCTCGGGCATGCGGATCCGGCCGGCCGCCATCGAGGCCCCGCCCGGCACCAGGCTCGTGCTGCGCGTGGTCAACAAGGACGCGCAGCGGCACGACGTCCGGCTGTCCACCGGGGCGGCGACTCCGTTGCTCGATCCGGGCGGCACGGCGGTGCTGGAGGTGCCCGCGCTGACCGCGCCCATCGACGGCTGGTGCACGGTGGCCGGGCATCGGGCCGCCGGGATGACCATGCGGATCACGCCGACCGGGCCCGGGCACGCCATGGCGTCCCCGGGCACCCCGGCGGGGGACACCTCGGCGGGCCACTCGGCGGGCCACGACGGCGCGCCGCTGGACCTGACGGCCGGCATGAGCGCCGGTTGGCGGCCGTACGACGCGGCCCTGCGCCCGGCCCCGGGCGGCACCGAGCACAAGGTGCGCATCGAGGTGACCGACGCCGATCTGGAGGTGGCGCCGGGAGTCCGGCAGCGCATGTGGACGTTCAACGGCACCGTGCCGGGGCCCGTGCTGCGCGGAAAGGTGGGCGACGTGTTCACCGTGACCTTCGTCAACGGCGGCACTATGGCGCACGGCATCGACTTCCACGCGGGCGCGGTCGCGCCCGACCGGGTGATGCGCTCGATCGAGCCGGGGGAGCGGCTGACGTACCGGTTCCGGGCGGACCACGCCGGCGCATGGCTCTACCACTGCTCGACCATGCCCATGTCGCTGCACATCGCCAACGGCATGTACGGCGCGGTGATCATCGACCCACCCGGTCTGGCGAAGGTGGACCGGGAGTACCTGCTGGTGGCGGGCGAGCTCTACCTGGGGCCGCCGGGCGACGACGCGCACGCGGCCAGGATCCGCGACGGCCGCCCCGACGGCTGGATGTTCAACGGCACCGCGGCCGGGTACGAGCACGCGCCGCTGACGGCCAAGGCGGGCGAGCGCGTGCGCATCTGGGCCGTGTCGGCCGGGCCCGGCTCGGGTCTGGCGCTGCACGTGGTGGGCGCGCCGTTCGACGCGGTGTACAAGGAGGGCGCGTACCTGCTCGGGCGGGACGACCCCGGCGGCGCGCAGGTGCTGGACCTGGCGCCCGCGCAGGGCGGGTTCGCCGAGCTGACGTTCCCGGAGCCCGGGCGCTATCCGGTGCTCGACCACGACATGCGGCACGCCGAGGGCGGCGCGCGCGGCGTCTTCGAGGTGGGCGCGCCATGAGCCTCCGATCCGCCCGCCTGCCGGTCGCCGAGGCGGGGCCATGCTGACGTGGTGGTCGGCGGTGCGGTTCCTGCACGTGCTGTCGGCGGCGCTGTGGGTCGGCGGGCAGCTCACCGTGTCGCTGGTCGTGCTGCCGATGGCGCGCCGCTCGCTGGACCCCGCCGGGCGGGGCGCGCTGCTGAAGTCGGTGGGCCGCCGGTTCGGCATGTTCACCGGCGCGGTGTTCCTCCCGGTGCAGATCGGCACCGGGGTGCTGCTCGCCTGGCACAAGGGCGTGACCTGGGCGTCGCTGGCCGAGCCGGGGTACGGCCGCGTCCTGGCGGCCAAGCTGGCCCTGTTCTGCGCCGTCATGGTCGCGGCGACGCTGCACGGCTGGGCCCAGGGGAAGGGTCGCCCGAGCCTGGCCCGTGCGATGGCCGTGGCCTCGCTGGTGGGCTCGGTCGGCGTGATCGTGCTGGCCACGGGGCTGCCGGCCACCTGAGCCTGGGCACGGGAAGGGCCGCGCCGGGCGTGGTGTCGGCGGCCGGGCGGCGTACCGGGCCGCGAGAGCCGGGCGCCGACCGGACATTTGTCCACCTGGCTTGATAAAGCTAGCGTTACGACTATGGGCAGGCAGGACGACACGGATCTGCTGCGCACCGGCAACGAGCTGCGCATCGCGCTCGGCCGCCTCGTCCGGCGGCTGCGGCAGAGCCACACGCCGGGCGAGCTGACGCTGTCGGCGGCCTCGGTGCTGTCCCGGCTCGACCGGGAGGGGCCGAGCACGCCCGGCTCCCTCGCCGAGGGAGAGCGCGTGCGGCCGCAGGCGATGGGCGCCACGCTCGGCGAGCTGGAGCAGCGCGGCCTGGTGGCCCGCACCCCTGACACCGCCGACCGGCGCCGTGTCGTGTTCTCGGTGACCGAGGCGGGCCGGCGTCTGATGGTCGATCGCCGGTCGCGGAACGCCAGGATGGTGGCCGACGCCCTGGCCGAGGGCTTCACCTCCGACGAGCTGCACCGGATCCGCGACGTGATCCCGCTGCTGGAGCGCCTGGCGGAGCGGCTGTGACCGGCCGGGGCCCGGCCTCGTCATCGTGTCCGGCACGGCGGCGGGCACGGCGGCGTGCGGTACGTGCACGAGGACCCAACCGTAAGGACATGGCATGACGGACGCGCTGACGGCCGAGACGATCATGATCACCGGGCACGGCGGCGACACGGTGGAGGCGTACCTGGCCCGCTGCCACGCGCCCGAGCCGCGCGGCGGTGTCGTGGTGATCCACCACATGCCCGGCTACGACGAGGGCACCAAGGAGTTCGTGCGCACGTTCGCCGCGCACGGCTACAACGCGATCTGCCCGAACCTCTACTACCGGGAGGCTCCCGGCGCCGCCCCCGACGACGCGGCGGCGACCGTGCGCGCCGCCGGGGGAGTGCCCGACGAGCGGCTCGTCGGCGACGTCGACGGCGCGGCCCGCCACCTGCGGTCGCTGCCCAACGCCAACGGCAAGGTGGGCGTGATCGGCCACTGCTCCGGGGGCAGGCAGGCGTTCCTGGCCGCGTGCTCGCTGCAGCTGGACGCCGCCGTCGACTGCTACGGGGCGTTCGTCGTCAACGAGCCGCCGGAGGGCAGAGGGCTGAACGCCCGGCCGTTGCTGCATCTCGCGCCGAAGCTGTCGGCGCCGCTGCTCGGCCTGTTCGGGGCCGACGACCGGTTCCCCGCGCCGGAGGAGAACGAGCGGCTGTCGGCGGAGCTGGACCGGCTCGGCAAGCCGCACGAGTTCCACACCTACGAGGGCGCCGGCCACGCGTTCTTCTGCGTGTCGCGCCCGGCGTACCGGCCGCAGGCCGCGATGGACGGCTGGCGGCGGATCTTCGACTTCTACGGCCGCCACCTGGCCGGCTGACCGGGAGGGATCGTCATGTGCACCTACCTGACCGAGCTGATCGAGGTGGACGGCAGCGGCAAGGGCGCGTCGGGCTATTTCGGCCTGACCAACGCCATGGTCTACGTCGACCACCCGCAGCACGCGCCCTACGAGCACACCGTCAACATCGACTTCACCAATCCGGGTCTCGGCCCGTCGGCCCGTGTCGCGGTCGAGCTCACCGAGGAGGCGGCCCTGGCCCTGGCCGACGCCATCCGGCGCGCCATCGCCGCCGCCCCGCCCGGCCTGGCCGCGGCCGCCCCGGCAGCCTCCGCGCCGGACACCGGGCGGTGACGAGGGGGCGTCATCGATCCTCCTGGCGGGCCGGTGGCGTCCGTGACCGGGCGGCCGGCCCGGGAGCCGGATCACGATGCCCTTTGACCGGTTCTGGAGTCCCATGCCGGAATCGCGTTCCTGCCCGCTCGGGGCGAACGGCCGCGTAGGGGCCGCGGCGACGAGGCGGCGGCCGGCTCCGCGCGCCGGGCTCAGCCGGACGCGGAGTCGAGCGGGGCGAAGCGGCGGATGAGGGTGATGGCGGCTTCGATGAGTTCGGCGGCCTCGGCCTCGGTCTCGCTGGTGGCGACCTCGCGGCCGGCCTCGCCGATGACGCTGGTGAGCACCGAGACCATGAGACGGTCCATCGGGGTGTCGCCGGCGCCGAGCAGCACGGTGTTCTGCCGTACCCACTCCCGGCCCCGGCTGCGGCGCATCGGCTCGAACCCCGGCGGGCCGTTGCCGTCCATGAACAGCCGGGCCAGGTCGCGCCGCTCCCAGGAGCCGCGCAGGTAGGCGCGCGCGCCGGCGATGAACAGCTCCAGCGGGTCGGTGACACCGGCCTGCCTGGCGTCGGCGACGGCGGAGGCCGACGCCTGCTCGTGGGCCGACTGGTGGTCCTCCCAGAGGGCGAGGAACAGCTCGGCCTTGCCGCCGAAGTGGTGATAGAGGCTGCCGACGCTCGACCCGGCGCGCTCGACGACGTCGGCGACGCCGGCGCCGGCGAAGCCGTGCTCGGCGAACACCTGACGCGCGGCGTCGAGCATGCTCCGGCGGGTCTGGGCGGTGCGGCTCCATTCCCAGGAGCCGCGCTTGGCGGAGGTCCTGCGTGCCATCGGGCTCCTCGTGTCTTCGGGCCGGTGCCGGCCGGGCAGGAGAATTCTAGAATTGAATTCTAGCAACTGTCGACGTGGGGCGGGCCCTGAATTCTCCGCTGCCGGCGGCTCGGCCCGCCCCAACCCGCTCAAGGGGCACGCGCGGCTCGGCGCCCTCGGGGAGTGACGCCGGGGCCGGGCTCCCCGGGAGACGATATGGGCATATATCAGCAGTTGATATAAATGGCTTATGGATACATCGTTGCCGGTCGACGAGCTGAAGCTGGCGGCGGGGCTGGGGCGCGTGTCGTCTCTCATGCGCTCGCTGAGCGTGCCCCGCGAGCTGTCGATGACCACCCTGTCGACCCTTGCCACGCTGGAACGATTCGGGCCCCGCCGGCTCACCGAGCTGGCCACCCTGGAGGGCGTCACGCAGCCGGCCATGACCCAGATCGTGTCCCGGCTGGAACGGGACGGGCTGGCCGAACGGCGCGGCGAGCCCACCGACGGGCGCGTGGTCGTCGTCCGCATCACCGAGGCCGGCCGGGCCGATCTGGCCCGGCGGCGCGAGGCGCAGGCCGCCCTGCTGGCCGCCCTGCTGGCCGAACTGTCCGAGGCCGACCGGGCCGCGATCGCGGCGGCGCTGCCGGCCCTCGACCGGCTCACCGCGCGCGCGTTCGGGCCCGCCGCGGGGGACACGGGGGAACGGGCGGCGTCGCCCGGCGCCCCGGCGGCACCGGCCGCGGGGGGCGCCGAGTGACCGAGCCCCACATCGCGCCGAGCCCGTTCCGTCAGCCCAAGGCCGTCTGGGCCGTGGCCTTCGCCTGCGTGGTCTCCTTCATGGGCATCGGCCTCGTCGACCCGATCCTGCCCGCCATCTCCAGCGACCTGCACGCCTCGCCGAGCCAGGTCACGCTGCTGTTCACGAGCTATCTGGTCGTCACGGCCGTCGCGATGCTGATTACCGGGTGGGTGTCCAGCCGCATCGGCGCGAAATGGACGCTGATCGCCGGGCTCGTGCTCATCGTCACGTTCAGCGCGCTCGCCGGCGCGTCCGACACCGTCGGCGGCATCATCGGCTTCCGCGCCGGATGGGGCCTCGGCAACGCTTTGTTCATCGCGACCTCCCTGGCCGTCATCGTCGCGGCGGCGAGCGGCGGCTTCGCGGGCGCGATCATCCTGTACGAGGCCGCGCTCGGCCTCGGCATCGCGGTGGGGCCGCTGCTCGGCGGCCTGCTGGGTCACATCAGCTGGCGCGGGCCCTTCTACGGGGTGGCGGCGCTGATGGCGATCGCGCTGCTCGCCACGATCACCCTGCTGCGGCAACAGCCCCGGCCGGCCCGCAAGACCTCGCTGGCCGACCCGTTGAAGGCGCTGCGCCACAAGGGCCTGCTCATCATGAGCCTCACCGCCCTGTGCTACAACTGGGGCTTTTTCACCGTGCTCGGCTACGCGCCGTTCCCGATGGGCCTCGACGCCATCCGGCTGGGCCTGGTGTTCACCGGCTGGGGCCTGCTCGTCGCGGTGTTCTCGGTGTTCGGCGCCCCGTGGCTGCAGCGCAGGTTCGGCCTCGCCCACACCTTGTACGGCAACCTGGCCCTGTTCGCCGTGGACGTCTTCGTCGTCGCGGCGTTCACCGGCTCGCCGGCCACGCTGGTCGTGGCCATCATCGTGGCGGGGATCTTCATCGGCGTGAACAACACGCTGACCACGCAGGCCGTCATGATGGTGTCCCCCGTGGAGCGCCCGGTCGCCTCCGCGGCGTACGGCTTCGTCCGGTTCATCGGCGGCGGGCTGGCGCCGTTCGCCGCCGGCAGGCTCGCGGAGAGCTTCAACGTCCACGTGCCGTTCTACATCGGCGCCTGCTCGATTCTGCTCGCCATCGCGGTCCTGTCGCTCGGCCACCGCAACCTCGCCGAGGCCGAGCGCAACCAGGCGCTGGCCGACGGCCACGCCGCGCGGGGCGACCAGCGGGCGACCCTGACCGAGGCCACCGAGGTCGAGGCCGGCTCCCAGTCCTGACCGCCGCCGCGACTCTCGCCCCCGCCGAGACCCCGGCGCGGCCCGGCGCCGGGGTCACCGCACGACGTGCACGGCGAGCAGCGCGACGTCGTCGGCGGAGTCGTTCGGGCGGCGGGCCAGCAGCTGGTCGCACAGCTGGGGCAGCGGGCGGTGCGCCAGGGCGGCGGCGTGCCGGAGCAGCCGGGGCATGCCCGCGTGCATCGAGGTCGTGCGCGACTCGATGAGGCCGTCGGTGTAGAACAGGACGGTGCTGCCGGGGGGAAGCGATTCGGCGGCGTCGGCGCGCCCGGCCCCGGGCAGGTCGAGACCGAGCAGCACGTCCTGGCCGGCCTCCAGGTAGCGGGGCCCGCCCGGGGCGATGAGCAGGGGCGGGGGGTGGCCTGCGCTGATCCAGTGCAGCCGCACCGGCACGTCCCCGTCGCCCTCCAGGCGGCCGAACACCATGGTGGCCAGCTGCGCGTCCGTGGTGTTGCTCATCACCGAGTCGACCCGGCCCACGATGTTCGCGGGCGACTCGTCGCGGTCCCAGGCGATCGCGCGCAGGATGCTGCGCAGCTGGGCCATGGCGGAGGCGGCCCGCAGATCGTGCCCGGAGACATCGCCGACGGCCACGGCGAGGGAGCCGTTGCGCAGCGGGAACACGTCATACCAGTCGCCGCCGACCTGGCTGCCGCGCGGCGCGGGCACATAGCGCACCTCCAGCCGCAGTCGCTCGCATTCCGGCAGCGGGCCGACCAGGTGCCGCTGCATGGCCTCCGCGACGGTCCGCTGCCGATCGTAGAGCCAGGCGTTCTCGATGCCGAGGGCGGCGCGCCCGGCGATGTCGAGCAGGAACTCCAGGTCCTCGGGGCCGTACGGGCAGCCCGGCTCGACGCGGACCGCGGTGAGCGAGCCCAGCACCTCCCGGGGGGTCCGCAGCGGCGCGATGAGCACCGACTCCGCGCCGAGCCGCCGGAACAGCTCGTCCTGGCGGGCCTGCAGCGGCGAGTAGTGCGCGGCGGTGATCTCGCCGGGGTCGAGGATCGCGGCCACGCCCTCGCGCAGGGCGCGGGGCAGGGGGTCGCGCGGGATGGCGGGCACGGGCGGCAGGCTGGCGGCCCAGTCCTCCGGCAGCGCCTTGGGGCCGTTGCGGTGGGTGACGGTCACCCGGCGGATCTCGTTGCCGCTCCACAGGATGACGGCCACCCAGTCGGCCAGCCGGGGCACGATCACCTTGGCGAGCCGTCTGAGGATCTCGTCGACGTCCAGGGTCGTGGTGAGCACGGTGCTGACATGGCTGAGCAGCGTCAGCCGCTCGGTGAGGTGTTCCAGCGTTCTGAGCCGCTCGGCCCGCTCGGGGCTGTCGTTCATGCGACGACCCGTGCCCGATGCGGTGAGCAGCACACCTCCCGCCCCGCCCCTCATGCGGACCACCGGCGTGTGTCGTCGCCGGTGGCGGGCAGGTCAGCGGGTGAGGGGGCATGCGACCGCGCGTGCGAGACCGGATGGGACCCGGCGGCCGCCCATGCCCGGGTTCCGGCGGTGGACCGCCCGGCGATCACAATGCCTTGAGCGACGGATATCGGCGGCCGGCGGCTCCCGTACGGGGGCGCGGCCGGATGTTCGGTTGGGGGAACCGATGAGCGTCTCGGACAGCGGGCCGGCGGCCGGGCGGCAGGGAGCGGAGCTCTCGGTCACGGTCCTCGTGGGGCCGCGCCTGGTCGCGGACCGGGACCTGCTGACCGAGGTGGCCGGCCGCGAGTTCCGTGCCCTCGGCGTGCCGGGCCGGCTGCTGGCCGCCCCCAGCGCTGCCGCGTTCGCCGCCGCCCTCGGCGCGTCGGGCGGCGAGCCCGGCACCGTGATCGTCGCCCTGCCCGGCCCCGACCGTGAGCTGCGCGGGCTGATGGACCATTCGCGGCCGTACGGGGGGCGGCTGGTGTGGCTGGACCTCGCCGGCGACCTGCCCGAGCCCGCCTGCGACTCCCCGCACCTGTGCGGGCGCGGCGTGTGGGGGCTGACCTGGGCGATCAGGCACGGCGTGCACCACGCGACCCGGCCGTCCCGCCGCATCGCCTACGGCCCGGGCCGCCACCGGTACGGCGACCTGTACGTGCCCCTCGGCGTCGAGCGGCCGCCGGTGGCGATGCTCCTGCACGGCGGCTTCTACCGTCCCATCTGGTGCGCCGACCTGATGGAGGCGCTGGCCGGCGACCTGGTCGACCGGGGCGTCGCCGTATGGAACGTGGAGTACCGCAGCCCCATCGTCGGCTCCTGGGCCGCCACCGTCACCGATGTCGCGGCCGGCCACGCCGCCCTCGCCACTCTCGACGCGCCGCTCGACCTGAGCCGTGTGGCGGTGATCGGCCACTCCGCGGGCGGTCAGCTCGCGCTGCGTCTCGCCGCCGACGTGTGGTCCGGTCAGGTTCCCGAGGGCCTGGAGCAGGTGGCCACGACACTGCCCGGCGGCGAGTCGGGCCCGGCCCCCGCCCTGTCGCTGGTCGTGTCGCTGGCCGGCCTGGTCGACCTGGAGACCTGCGACCGGCGCGACCTCAGCGGGGGAGCCATCGCGCAGGCCCTGGGCGGCCACCATGACGAGGTCCCCGAGGTGTACGCCGCGTCCAGCCCGCTGGCCCGGCTGCCCCTGGGCGGCCGGCAGCTGCTCGTGCAGGGCGCCGGCGACGACCTCGACTACGTCGACTGCAACCGCCGCTACGCCCGCGCCGCCACCACGGCCGGCGACGACGTGACGTACCTGGAGCTGCCCGGCGACCACTTCGACGTCATCGACCCCGCCTCCGACATCTGGACCACCACGGCGGCCGCGCTGGCCGCGCACCTGGGCGAGACCCGCTAGGCCCGCGCCCGGTCGCGGCCCGGTCCAGGCCGCGGGCGGGGTCCGCGGGCAGGGTTCGCGGCGGCGTGCCGGGCCCGATGTCAGCCGCCGTCCTCAGCCGGCCCGGGCGGCGGCGTCACCGGACGCCAGGGCACCGGGCTCGACAGGACCATGGTGCTCGACGGGCGGCCGTACCGCGCGAGGCGGTCGATCAGCTCCTCGAACGCCGGCATGGACGCGACGGCGACCAGCAGCAGGCAGCAGGTGTCGCCGGTGACGCGGTACACCTGCATCAGCTCGGGCCAGGCGAGCGCCTGCTCGTCGCGCAGCACGCAGCGGGCGCCGTAGCAGGACATGCGGATCAGCGCCCGGACGGCGCGCCCGGCGCGGCCCAGGTCGACGTGCGCGTGGTAGCCGCGGATCACGCCCGTCTCCTCCAGCCGCCGCACCCGCTCGGCCACGGCCGGAGCCGACAGGTGCACCCGGCGCGACAGCTCGCTGTAGGACAGGCGGGCGTCGGCCTGCAGCTCGGCGAGAATGGCCCAGTCCATGGCGTCCACGCGTACCCTCCGTAGCGGTGAAGGCGATCGGCCCGATCGGCCTTTCGTTCGCAAGGCGAATCGGCCCTGCCCCTTTCGTTCGCCATTCAACCTCGCCCCGGCGCGCGAGACGATAGAGGCGAACGAGGAGGGAGTGAGGAGCCATGACGTCACCGACCGTGGAGTTCGCGCACGCGACCCCCTACGACGAGTACGTCGGCACCGCCGCGCTGCGCGCCCTGCCCGGCCCCCGCACCGACGCCGCGGAGGAGCCCGCCTTCCTGGTCACGACCAGGGTCATGGAGCTGTACTTCGGCCTGATCCGCACCGAGCTGACCCTCGCCCGCGACCGGCTCGCGGCCGGCGGCGGGCCGGGTTCGGGAGACGTCGGCGAGGCGACCGCCGCGCTGCGCCGCGTCGCCGCGTACCTCGGCACGCTCAACGCCGCCTGGCCGGTGCTGGCCGGGCTCACGCCGCCGAGGTTCAACGCGTTCCGTGCCGCCCTGGGCGACGCCTCGGGGTTCCAGTCGGCGGCGTTCCGGCACGTGGAGTTCCTGCTCGGCGACAAGGCCGAGTCGCGGACGTGGCCGCACCGGGGCGATCCCGAGACGCACCGGGACCTGATGGCCACGCTGCGCGCCCCCGGCGTGTACGACGCCGTGCTGGCCCTGCTCGCCCGGCGCGGCCACGCCGTCCCGGCGGCGGTGCTCGCCCGCGACCCGGCGCTGCCGTACCGGCCCGGCCCGGCGGTCGAGGCCGTCTGGGTGGCCGTCTACACCGGGCACGGCCCGGGCGACGAGCTGTGGGAGCTGGGCGAGGCGCTGACCGACGTCGCCGAGCGGTTCGCCGAGTGGCGCTACCGCCATCTGATGGTGGTGCGGCGCGCGATGGGCGCCAAGATCGGCACCGGCGGGTCGAGCGGCGTGAGCTGGCTGGAGCGCTCGCTGCGCCGCGAGATCTTCCCCGAGCTGTGGTCCGCCCGCACGGCGATGTGACGCGGCGGGGTAAGAGCATGCCATGACGACAGGGCCCGGAATCAGGCCCGGCGACCGGCCGGCCACGCCAGTCGGGCCCGCGGGGCCGGGAACGCCCGCCGGCCCCGCGACCCGTCCCGCGCCGGAGCCGGCGGCGCGACCACCGGGCGGCGCCGACGGGTACGCGGGCGGGCCCCGCGATTCGAGCGAGCGGGCCGCGATCGCGGCCGACGCCGCCGACCCGGGCAGGCGGGCCGAGTTCCTGGTGCCGCCGGCCCCCGGCGGGGCGTACCCCGACCTGGCGTACTTCGCCGGCAACTCCCTGGGCCTGCAGCCCAAGGCGACGGCCGAGGCCGTGCGGGCCGAGCTGGACGCCTGGGCCGGGCAGGCCGTCGAGGGGTGGTTCGCCGCCGGGCGGCCGTGGGTGGGCTACCCGGGGCTGCTGCGCGACGACATGGCGGCGATCGTGGGGGCGCGGCCCGAGGAGACCGTGGTGATGAACGCCCTCACGGTCAACCTGCACCTGCTGATGGCCACGTTCTACCGGCCCGAGGGCCGCCGCACCCGCATCGTCATCGAGGACACGGCGTTCCCCTCCGACTCGTACGCCGTCGCCGGCCAGGCCGCCTGGCACGGCCTGGACCCGGCGGCCACCGTGGTGCGGCTGCCCGCCGGCCAGGTCGCCGATCACCTGGCCCGCGAGGACGACCGGGTGGCGCTGGTGCTGCTCGGCGGCGTCAACTACCTGACCGGCGAGCTGCTGGACATCGCGGGCATCACGGCGGCCGGGCACGAGGCCGGCTGCGTGGTCGGCTGGGACCTGGCCCACGCCGCCGGCAACGTGCCGCTGGCCCTGCACGACTGGGGCGCCGACTTCGCCGCCTGGTGCACCTACAAGTACCTCAACGGCGGCCCCGGCGCCCCCGGCGCCGCCTTCGTGCACGCCCGCCACCTGGCCGACCCGGCCCTGCCCCGGCTGGCCGGCTGGTGGGGCACCGACGAGCGCGTCCGGTTCGAGATGCGCCCCGGCCGCGACCACGTGGCCTCCGCCGACTCCTGGCAGGTGTCGACCCCGCCCATTCTCGGCCTGGCCGCCCTGCGCGCCTCGGCCGGCATGCTGGCCGAGACGGGGCTGCCGGCGCTGCGCGCGCGCAGTTTGCGGCTCACCGCCTACCTCGAACGGCTGCTGGCCGCCCTGGCCGGGCACGTCGAGCAGCTCACCCCGCGCGATCCGGCCCGCCGCGGCGCGCAGCTGTCGATCCGCGTCACGGGCGGCGACGCCGCCGATCTGGCCGATCGGCTGCACACGCGCCACGGCGTGCTGGCCGACGTACGCCGCCCGGACGTGATCCGCCTGGCCCCCGCCCCGATGTACTCCACCTACCACGACTGCTGGCGCGCCGCCCAGGCCCTCGCCGCCGAGCTGGGCGGCTGACCGGCGTTCGCGGATCGAGGCCCGCCGGCGGGGTAGAGGAAGCCGAAGGTCCCTGGCCGCACCCGACAGGATGAGGAACCTTCCGGATATGGACGCTCTCGCGCACGTCGACGCCTACTGGCGCGCGGCGAACTACCTCGCCGTCGGGCAGATCTACCTGCTCGACAATCCGCTGCTGACCGAGCCGCTCCGGCCGGCCCACATCAAGCCCCGGCTGCTCGGGCACTGGGGCACCACGCCCGGACTCACCTTCTGCTTCGCGCACCTCAACCGCGTCATCCGCGAACGCGACCAGGACATGATCTCCATCACCGGCCCGGGCCACGGCGGCCCCGCCGCGATCGCGCACGCCTGGCTGGAGGGCACCTACACCGAGCGCTACCCGGAGATCTCCCAGGACGCCGCCGGGATGCGCCACCTGTTCCGGCGGTTCTCCTTCCCCGGCGGCGTGCCGAGCCACGCGGCCCCCGAGACCCCCGGCTCGATCCACGAAGGCGGCGAGCTCGGCTACTCGCTCGCCCACGCGTACGGCGCGGTGTTCGACAACCCCGGCCTGGTGGCGGCGTGCGTGATCGGCGACGGCGAGGCCGAGACCGGCCCGCTGGCCGCGAGCTGGCACTCGAACAAGTTCCTCGACCCCGGCGCGGACGGCGTCGTGCTGCCGATCCTGCACCTGAACGGGTACAAGATCGCCAATCCGACGGTGCTCGCCCGCGTCCCCGAGCCGGAGCTGCTGCGCCTGCTCGAAGGCTACGGCTACCACCCGTACGTGGTGTCGGGCTCCGACCCGGGCGTCGTGCACCAGGCCATGGCCACCACCCTCGACGCCGTCTTCGACGAGATCGACGACGTGCGCGGCGGCTCCGGCGGGCGGCTGCCGATGATCGTGCTGCGCACGCCCAAGGGCTGGACCGGCCCGCGCGAGGTGGACGGCCTGCCGGTCGAGGGCACCTGGCGCGCCCACCAGGTGCCGCTGGCCGACGTGCGGGACCGCCCGGACCGGCTGGCGATGCTGGAGGAGTGGCTGCGCTCCTACCGCCCCGAGGAGCTGTTCGACGCCACCGGCCGCCCCGTCGAGGCGATCCGCGCCACCGTCCCCAGCGGCCCGCGCCGCATGAGCGCCAACCCGAACGCCAACGGCGGCGAGCTGCTGCGCCCGCTGGTGCTGCCCGACTTCCGCGAGTACGCCGTGCCGGTGAAGGCCCCGGCGACGTCCAGCAGCGAGCCGACCCGTGTGCTCGGCGCCCTGCTGCGCGACGTGATCGCCGCGAACCCGTCGGGGTTCCGCCTGATGGGCCCCGACGAGACGGCCTCCAACCGGCTCCAGGCGGTCTTCGAGACCACCGACCGCGCCTGGGACGCCCTCCGCCTCGACACCGACGACCACCTCAGCGCCGGCGGCCGGGTCATGGAGGTGCTCAGCGAGCACCTGTGCCAGGGCTGGCTGGAAGGCTACCTGCTGACCGGGCGGCACGGGCTGTTCAACTGCTACGAGGCGTTCGTCCACATCGTCGACTCGATGTTCAACCAGCACGCCAAATGGCTCGAATCGTCGAAGCGGATCCCGTGGCGCCGCCCCATCGCGTCGCTGAACTACCTGCTGTCGTCGCACGTGTGGCGGCAGGACCACAACGGCTTCAGCCACCAGGATCCCGGCTTCCTCGACGTCGTCACCAACAAGAAGGCGTCGGTGACGCGGGTGTACCTCCCGCCGGACGCCAACACGCTGCTGTCGGTCGCCGACCACTGTCTGCGCTCCCGCGACTACGTCAACGTGATCGTCGCCGGCAAGCAGCCGGTGCTCGACCTGCTGCCCATGGACCAGGCCATCACGCACGCCGCCCGCGGCCTCGGCATCCTCGACTGGGCCTCCACCGACCGGGGCGAGCGCCCCGACGTCGTGCTGGCCTGCGCCGGCGACGTGCCCACCCTGGAGACCCTGGCCGCGGCGGCGCTGCTCCGCGAGCACCTGCCCGGCCTGCGGGTCCGCGTGGTCAACGTGGTCGACCTGATGCGCCTCCAGCCGCCCTCCGAGCACCCCCACGGCATGGCCGACGCCGAGTTCGACGCGCTGTTCACCACCGACCGGCCGGTCATCTTCGACTTCCACGGCTACCCGTGGCTCATCCACCGCCTGGCCTACCGCCGGCACGGTCACGCCCACCTGCACGTGCGCGGGTACAAGGAGGAGGGCACGACCACGACCCCGTTCGACATGGCCATGCTCAACGACATCGACCGCTTCCACCTGGTCATGGACGTCATCGACCGCGTCCCGGGCCTCGGCGAGCGCGCCGCCCACCTGCGCCAGGACATGGCCGACCGCCGCATCCGGGCCCGCGCCCACACCAGGGAGCACGGCGAGGATCCGCCTGAGATCCGCGACTGGACCTGGCCCTACTGACCCGTCCCGGGGGATCATGAGGACGGCCGGGGGCGTCCCCGGCGTGTCGTGCCCGGGGAGAGCGTGATGGATTCGTCGATCAGGAAGCATCGGACGGCCGACGCCGTCGTCACCGTCGGCGGGGAGGCGACGGCGGGCAGAGAGGTGGTGGTCAGGCAGGTCCGGCACCGGTTCCTGTTCGGCTGCACCGGCTTCGAGCTGCTGCCCCTGGCCAACGAGGAGATCGCGGCCGGCGCGCCGATCCGGGGTGAGGAAGGGGCGGCCGCCGCCGACGGGCCGGGGGCGCGGGCGGGCGACCTGGCCGAGCGGTGGTTCGAGCTGTTCACCTTCGCCACGCTGCCGTTCTACTGGGGGCGGTTCGAGCCGCAGCGGGGCCGGCCCGACACTGAACGCATGCTGCGGGCGGCGCGGTGGTTCACCGAGCGGGGCTGCGTCGTCAAGGGGCATCCGCTGGCCTGGCACACGGTGACCGCCGACTGGCTGATGGACCTGCCGAACGCCGAGATCGCGCGGGCCCAGGTGGAGCGGATCAAGCGGGAGGTCACCGGGTTCGCCGGCGTGATCGACATGTGGGACGTCATCAACGAGGTCGTCATCATGCCGATCTTCGACAGGTACGACAACGGCATCACCCGGCTGTGCCGCGACATCGGCCGCATCCCGATGGTCCGCATGATGTTCGACGCCGCCCGCGAGGCCAATCCCTCGGCCACGCTGCTGCTCAACGACTTCGACATGTCGGCGGCGTACGAATGCCTCATCGAGGGCCTGCTGGAGGCCGGCGTCACGATCGACGCGCTGGGGCTGCAGAGCCACATGCACCAGGGCTACTGGGGCGAGGAGCGGACCCTCGCCACGATCGACCGGTTCGCGAGGTACGGCCTGCCCATCCACTTCACCGAGACCACGCTGGTCTCCGGCCACATCATGCCGCCGGAGATCGTCGACCTGAACGACTACCAGCCGCCCGAATGGCCGACCACCCCGGAGGGGGAGGCCCGCCAGGCCGACGAGATCGTCCGGCACTGCACGACCCTGCTGTCCCACCCATCGGTGCAGGCCATGACCTACTGGGGCATGCTCGACGGCGGCTGGCTGGGCGCGCCCGGCGGGCTGGTCCGCGCCGACGGCACGCCCAAGCCGTCGTACGAAGCGCTGCGCTCGCTGGTCAAGGGCGACTGGTGGCTGCCGCCGACGACCCTCGTCGCCGACGCCGGCGGCCGGGTCCGCTTCACCGGTTTCCTCGGCGACTACGAGCTGTCGGTGAACGGCCGCACGACGACCTTCACCCTCGACACCCCCGGCCCCGTCGAGCTGACCGTGCCCGCCTGAAGGCGCCCGCGCGGCTCAGCCCGGCCCGGCCCGCGCGACGGCCAGCGCCTGGGTGGCGATCTCCAGCTCCTCGTCGGTCGGCACCACCAGGACGGCGACCTCGGCGTCCGGCGGCGAGATCACGCGTTCCTCGTGCGAGACGGCGGCGTTGCGGGCGGGGTCGACGCGGATGCCGAGGCGTCCCAGGCCCGACAGGGCGGCGGCGCGGGTGCGGGCGTCGTGCTCGCCCACCCCCGCGGTGAACACGACGGCGTCGACGCGGCCGAGCAGGGCGTAGTAGGCGCCGACGTACTTGCGGACGCGCCGCCAGTAGACCTCCAGGGCCAGCCGGGCCGCCTCGTCGCCGGCGTCGGCCCGCGCGTGGACCTCGCGCAGGTCACTGGCGCCGGCGAGGCCCAGCATGCCGCTGCGCGTGGTGAGCGCCCGCTCCACGTCGGCGGGGCCGAAACCGGCCGTGCGCTCTAGGAAGGCGGGCAGGGCGGGGTCGACGTCGCCGGAGCGGGTGCCCATGACCAGGCCCTCCAGCGGCGTCATGCCCATGGACGTGTCGACACTGCGCCCGCCCCTGATGGCGGCCGCGCTGGCGCCGTTGCCGAGATGCAGCACGATCAGGTCGAGGCCGGCGAGGTCCCGGCCGAGCACGGCGGCGGCGCGGCGCGACACGTAGGCGTACGACGTGCCGTGGAAGCCGTATCGGCGCACACCGTGGTCGCGTTCCCACTCGCGCGGGACGGCGTAGGTGAAGGCCGCGGCCGGCAGGTCCCGGTGGAAGGCGGTGTCGAACACCGCGACCTGGGGCACCGCGGGGAACAGCCGCAGGGCGGCGCGGATGCCGGTCACGTTCGCCGGATTGTGCAGAGGGGCGAGGACCGCGAGCGCCTCGATGGCCGCGATCACGTCGTCGTCGAGGAGCACGGCGTCGCCGAACCTCGTGCCGCCGTGCACCACCCGGTGCCCGACGGCGTCGAGCCGCACGGCCGACAGGTCCGGCCCCGCCGCGTCGAACGCCGCCAGCGCGGCCGCCATGGCCGCGTCGTGATCGGGGTAGCGCCCCGTCCGCTCGTACGCCGGCCGCCCCGCCGGGCGGTGCGCGAGCGACCCCTCCCCGGGTTCGCCGATCCGGTCCACGACGCCCGACGCGAGCCGCCGCCTGCCGCCCACCTCCAGCAGTTCGTACTTCAGGGACGACGAACCGATGTTCAGCACGAGCACGTTTCCCGAAACATCAGCCACAGTGCTCCAGTGCCCGCAACGGAGCGCCGGCACGCCCGCCGCCCCCGCGACGTAGCATGGGAGACCCGCGAAACCCGGCGCGACGGCCGGATCCGGCGGCGGCCCGGCCCGTGCGGGTGGGGCGTAAGTGGCCGAAGGGCTGGGCAGGACCGGGGCCGGGGTGAGATCCTGGGGCGGGGGCGAACGGCTGATCGAGGAGTGCGGGGACACCAGGCGGGTGGGCATGAGCACATTTGGCACCGAGAGCCTCCGACCGCGCACCGATCTGTCCGAAGCGCGCAGCGGCTCCGGGCCCACCGTTCCGCGGCTGCTCCTAGGGGCGCGCCTGCGGGCGCTGCGCGAGGGCTGCGGCATCGGCCGCGAGGAGGCCGGTGAGGCCATCCGCGCCTCCCACTCCAAGATCAGCAGGCTCGAGCTGGGTCAGTCCAGGTTCAAGGCGCGCGACCTGGCCGACCTGCTCGACCTCTACGGGGTCGACGACGCCGAGCGCGCCACGCTGCAGGAGCTGGCCAGGCAGGCCAACACACCCGGCTGGTGGCACGTGTTCAACGATGTGATCCCCTCCTGGTTCACCGACTACCTCGGCCTGGAGCAGGCCGCCAGCCTCATCCGGGGCTATGAGGTCCAGTTCATCCCCGGGCTCCTGCAGACACCCGAGTACGCCCGGGCCGTCATCGTCCAGGGCCACCCGAACGCCCCCGCCGAGCAGATCGAGCGGCGGGTCGAGCTGCGCATGCGCCGCCAGCGCATCCTCCACGGCGAGCACCCGCGCCGCCTGTGGGCCGTGATCGACGAGACGGCGCTGCGCCGCGCGTACGGCGGCAAGACCACCATGCGCGACCAGATCCGGCACGTCATCGCGATGTGCGAGAACCGCAACGTCACCGTGCAGGTGCTGCCGTTCCAGGTCGGCGGGCACCCGGCCGCCGGCGGCCCGATCTCGATGCTGCGGCTGCCCCAGCACGAGCTGCCCGACGTCGTCTACCTGGAGCAGCTCACCAGCGCCGTCTACCCCGAGGGGCCGGCCGAGATCGACCGCTACCACCATGTGATGGACCGCCTGGTGACCCTGGCCGAGCCCGCCTCGCGGACCCCCGAGATCCTCGAAGGCATCCTCACCGACCTGGAGCGCGCGGGCTAGGCCGCCAGGTCCGCCCTCCCCGGCGCGTCAGCCCGGACGGCCGGCGGTCCGCTCCACGACGAACCTGTCGATCTCGGTGCCGTCCTCGGCGACGGCGCGCACGGTCATCGTCGTCGTGCCGCCGGGCGGGGCCGGCGCGACGTCCACGGCGAGGAACGAGTAGCCGGTGTAGCGCACCCTGGACCAGTCGGCCGCCTCGTCCGCCTTGTGCCCGCCGGCGACCCAGCGGTACGACGCCACGGCGTCCGATTCGCGCACGTGCCCGGCGAAGCTGTCCGCGACCGGGAACCGGTACAGCCCCCGCCCGCCGCCCCCAGCGGTCACGTACACGACGCCGTCGCGCTCCGGCCGCACGGTGGCGCCGATCGGCGCCGGCCCGGTGCGGGCGCCGCCCCGCATCGGGTCGGTGCGCTCGTACACGTGGTTGTGGCCGTTGACGACCAGATCGACCCGATGCTCGTCGAACAGCGGCACCCACGCGTCCCTGACCCCGCCCTCCGAGGCGTGCTGCACCGTGGTGGAGTAGGCGCAGTGGTGGAAGTACACCACGACGAAGTCGACGCCGGGCCGGGCCCGCAGCGCCCGCAGCCGCCCGGCGAGCCACCCCGTCTGCGTGCCGCCGCTGTAGCCGAAGTTGGCCGGCACCTCGTACGACACGTCGTTGGAGTCGAGGCCGACCACCGCGACGTTGCCGTACACGAACGAGTGGACGGCCGGGCAGCGGGCGGGGCCGCCGCCGGGCAGGTCGAACCGGGCGAGATGGCCGCCGTAGCCGTCTGGGGAGTACAGCGCCTCCATGTCGTGGTTGCCCATGGTGACCAGCCACGGCACCCGCGACGCCACCATGTCGGTCTGGGCGAGGAACTGGTCCCACACCCGGGGGTCGTAGGTGTCGCCGGCAAGCCCGGCCCCGCTGGTGTCGGCGTACGCGATGTCGCCGGCGTGCAGGTGGAACACCGGCCGCTCGGCGAGCAGCACGCTGTCGTTGCCGAGCGCGTGGTAGCCCACCCCCTGGTCGCCGAAGGCGGTGAACGTGAACGGATCGGGCACGCGGCCGCGCGGCGGGGCGGTGGTGAACGACGCCAGCGAGGCCGGCCCCTCTGGGTCGGCCGGCTCGTGGCCCCGATGCCCGACCCCGTAGTAGTAGGTCGTGCCGGGGGCGAGTCCGTCGAGCGCCACGTGCAGGTAGTACTGGGTGACGACACCGGACGCCAGGGGCGTTTCCAGGGCCCGCACCTCGGCCGGCACGCGGCCGCCCAGGTCCCAGGGGCAGTGCCCGACCCGCGCGAACGGCGCCTCCACCGACACGGGCACCTGCCAGGCGATGCGCATCTGCCGGCAGGGGTCGGGCCCGAACGCCAGATGCCGCCCGTACGGGGTCACCCTGGCCCCGTCGAAGGCCGCGGCGGCACGGGTGGCCAGGGTGGGCGATGGGGCGGCCGCGGGGCCGCCCGTCCGGGTGGAGGCGGCCGCGGCCCCGCCGCCGAGCGCGGGGGCGGCCAGCAGCGCGCCGGCCGTCCCGGCCCGCAGCAGCGACCGCCGCGTCACGCGGCGGCGCGTCAGGTACTCGTGCTGCTCGGCGAGGCTGAGGCGTGCGGCGAGCTCGTCGGGCACGCCCATCCGCGGGATCTGCATGGTGCCGATCCTGGTCGGCGGGTCCGGCGCGCCGCCGGTCGACGAGCCGGTCACCGCCGGGCCTTTGACGAGAGCCGACCCCCTGGCGGTGATCGCTTGACGCCTCGGCCGACGCAACGGCCGACGCCTCAGTCCAGCCAGGCCGCCGTGTCGGGCGGCAGGGCGCCGCCCACGATCTGGCCGCTCGCCAGCAGCACGGCCTCGTGCGGCGGCAGCGGCACCGGCGCGGCCCCGAGGTTGACCACGCACACCAGCCCCGAGTCCCGGGTAAAGGCGAGCACCTCCGGCCCGAGCGGCAGCCAGCTCAGCGTGCCGTCGCCGAGCCGCTCGGCGCGGATCCGCAGCGCCTCGCGATACAGCGACAGCATCGAGCCGGGGTCGGCCCGCTGCGCCTCGGCGGTGAGGGCCTTCCAGTACGGCGGCTGCGGCAGCCACGGCTCCCCGGCGCCGAACCCGAACGGCGGCGTGGCGCCCGACCAGGGCAGCGGCACCCGGCAGCCGTCGCGGCCCGGGTCGGTGTGGCCGGACCGGGTCCAGATGGGGTCCTGGCGGCGGTCGCCGGGCAGGTCCTCGACCTCGTCGAGGCCGAGTTCCTCGCCCTGGTAGACGTACAGGCCGCCGGGCAGCGCCGCCGCCAGCAGCGCCGCGGCCCGGGCCCGGCGGCGGCCGAGCTCGGGGTCGGAGGGCATGCCGTGCTTGCGGTCGCCGTGGGCGAACGAGGTGTCGGCCCGGCCGTACCTGGTGACGGGCCGGGTGACGTCGTGGTTGGACAGCACCCAGGTGGGCGGGGCGCCGAGCGGGCCGTGGGTGGCGAGCGTGGTGTCGATGACGCGGCGCAGCGCGGCGGCGTCCCACGGGCACGCCAGGAAGTCGAAGTTGAACGCCGTGTGCATCTCGTCGGGGCGCAGGTAGCGGGCGAACCGCTCCTGGTCGGGCAGCCACACCTCGCCGATGAGGATCCGGTCGTCGCCGAACTCCTCGGCGACGCGCCGCCAGCCCCGGTAGATCTCGTGCACCCCGTCGCGGTCGGTGTAGGGGTCCAGGCCGTCCGGCGGCGCGTCCGGGTCCTTGATCAGCAGCGCGGCGGAGTCGATCCTGATGCCGTCGACGCCGCGCCGGAACCAGAACCGCAGCACGTCGTGGAACTCCTCGACGACCTCCGGATCGGTCCAGTTGAAGTCGGGCTGCTCGGGTGCGAACAGGTGCAGGTACCACTCGCCGTCGGGCACCCGCGTCCAGGCCGGCCCGCCGAAGATCGACCGCCAGTCGTTCGGCGGCGCGTCGCCCCGGCCGGGCCGGAACCAGAACCGCCGGCGCGCCGCCGACCCGGGCCCGGCGGCCAGCGCCTCCTGAAACCACGCCTGCTGGTCGGACCCGTGGTTCGGCACGACGTCGATGATGACGCGGATGCCCAGCTCGTGGGCCTCGCAGATCAGCTTCTCGGCCTCGGCGAGGGTGCCGAACACCGGGGCGATGTCACGGTAGTCGGCCACGTCGTAGCCGCCGTCCACCATGGGCGAGGGGTACCAGGGGTTCAGCCAGATGGCGTCCACCCCGAGGTCCGCCAGGTACGACAGCCGGGCCCGCAGCCCCGCCAGGTCGCCCTCGCCGTCGCCGTTCCCGTCGGCGAAGCTGCGCAGATAGACCTGGTAGATCGCGGCTCCCCGCCACCACGTTCCGGGCATGCTGAACTCCCTTGTCGTTACGAGCGCGCGCCGTGCCCGGCGCGCCGTCGGCCGTGGCCGTCGCCGGACCGGCTCAGCCCTTGAGGCTGCCCGCGGTCAGACCGGCCATGATGCTGCGCTGGAAGACGAAGAAGACGATGATGGCCGGGACGCTCGCGATCACCAGCGACGCGATCAGCACGTTCTGCGGCATCTGCGCCGACAGCGACGCGATGCCCACGCTGATCGGCATCTTCTCGGTGTCGGGCAGCACGAGCAGCGGCCAGACGAAGTCCTTCCACACGTTCACCACCGACAGGATCGACACCACGCCGAGGATCGGCCGCGACACCGGCAGCACGATCGACCACAGGATCCGCAGCGGGGAGGCGCCGTCGATCTGCGCGGCCTCCAGCAGTTCGCGCGGGATCGAGTCGAAGAAACGTTTGAGCAGGAAGATGAAGAAGCCGTTGGCGACGGCCGGCAGCCAGATCGCCCAGGGCGTGTTCAGCAGATTCCAGCCGAAGATCGGCAGATCCTTCACCGTGAGGTACGCCGGCAGCAGCACGACCATCGGCGGGATCATCAGCGTGGCGACCATCAGGCCGAGCACCGCCCGGCCGAACACCGGCCGCAGCTTCGACAGCGCGTACGCCGCCGACACGTCCAGCGCGAGGTGAGCAGCCAGGCGCCGCCGGCGTACACCAGGGTGTTGAGCAGGAACGTGCCGAGCTCAAGCTGATCCCACGCCTCGGCCCACACGCCCAGGTCGAGGTGCGTGGGGAAGAACGTCGGCGGCACCTGGGCGAGCTCCTCGGGCGACTTCATCGCCCCGGTGACCATCCAGTACAGCGGGAACACGAACGTCGCCGTGAACGTGACGACCACGACCGCGAGCACGGTCCAGTACACGATCCGCCCGCGGGGCGTGCCCAGGGTGTGCGGCGAGACCAGGCCGCGGAACTCCTGCCGGGTGGCGCGCATCGTCGTCGGCTCCTTCCGGTGTCAGCGGGCGGCCGCGTCGTCGCGGGAGACGCGCAGGTAGACGGCGGAGAACACCAGCAGCACGATCATGAGCAGCAGCCCGAGCGCGCTGCCGCCGCCGAAGTCGCCGAAGTTGAACGCGTACTGGTACATCAGGTACGCCACGGTCATCGTGGCGTTCTCCGGGCCGCCGCCGGTCAGCAGGAACGGCTCGATGAACACCTGCATGGTCGCGACGATCTGCAGCAGCAGCATCACCAGCAGGATCAGCCTGGTCTGCGGGATCGTCACGTGCCACACCCGCCGGAGCAGCCCGGCCCCGTCGAGCTCGGCCGCCTCGTACAGCTCGCCCGGGATGGTCTGCAGCGCCGCCAGGTAGATCAGCGTGCCGGTGCCGAGGTTCATCCAGGTCGACACGATGACCAGCGAGATCAGCGCCGTGCCGGTCGAGTCGAGCCAGCTCAGCGGGGGCAGGTGGACGACCCCGAGCGCCTGGTTGAACAGCCCTGCGCCCGGGTCGTAGAACCATTTGAACAGCAGCACGGCCACGGCGGGCGGCAGCATCACCGGCAGGTACACCACGAACCTGAGGTAGGCGCGGGCGTGCCGCAGCTCGTTGAGCACGTTCGCCGCCACGAACGGCACGGCGAAGCCCACCAGCAGCGCCAGGCCGGTGAACTCCAGCGTGTTGAGCCACGCCTGGCCGAACACCGGGTCGGTGACCACCGCGCGGAAGTTGTCCAGCCCGACCCACTCGGGCGGGTCCACGAAGTTGTTGTGCTGCAGGCCGAGCACGAACTCCCGCACCATGGGGTACCAGGAGAAGAACGCGAAGCAGATCAGCGCCCCGCACAGGAACCCGTACGCCGTCAGGTTGCGCCGCACCCCGAACCGGAGTGCCCCCGCGCGGCGGCGCCGCCGCGCCGCCGTCGCCGTGGTCGCCGTGATCATGCTCGCTCCCGAATGCTCCCGATGCCTCGATGTCCCTGCCGCCGCCCGCCGATCCGTCGGCCGGTCTGCGTCAACCGGTCTGCGTCAACCGGTCGTGGCCAGCACCCGGTCGACCTTCGCCTCGGCGTCGGCGAGCAGCCGGTCGATGTTCGCGTCCTTACGGGTCAGCACCGCGGACATCGGGGTGTCGAGGATCGCGTAGATCTCCTGCGCCTTCGGCGGCTCCAGCTTGAACCGGATCGACGCCGAGCCGGCGACGTACGGCTCGAAGTGGTCCACCGGCACGGTCGCGAACCGCTCGCGCAGCTCCTTGATCTTCTTGCCGGGCGCGGTGTCGCCGTACAGGTCGGTGTCGGGCAGCCCGACCGGCAGGCCGTCGGCCTTGGCCCGCTCGTAGTCGAACTGGCCCTGGCCCGGCGTGAGGAACTTGTACTCCAGCCACAGCAGCCCCGCCTTGATCTGGTCGGGGGTGGCCTTCGGGTTGAACATGTAGCCGTCGCCGCCGCTCAGCGACGCGGTGGCCTCGGGCAGCGCGGTGATGCCGTAGTCCTCGAAGCTGCCCTTGAAGTCGTTGTTGACGGCTTTGATCACGTCGGGGGCGCCGATCATCATGCCGAGCCTGCCGCCGCCCATCATGCGCATGAGGTCCTCCCAGCGCAGCAGCTGCTTGCTGCCCATGCTGTCGTCGACCCAGCGCATCTGCCGCAGGTTCTCCAGCACGGCCTTGCCCTGCGGGGAGTTGAAGGCGGCCTGCTTGCCGTCGGGGGTGACCATGTCGCCGCCGCGGCCGTAGATGGACGAGGCGAAGTGCCAGCCGCCGGTGTTGCCGGCGCTGTACTCGCCGAAGCCGACGTAGCCCGGCCCGAGGTCGGAGATCTTCTTGGCGGCGGCGCGCACCTCCGCCCACGTCGCGGGCGGCGTGTCCGGGTCGAGCCCGGCCTTGGCGAACAGCGCCCGGTTGTAGACCAGGCCGGTGGAGTAGTTGGTGCGCGGGATGCCGTAGACCTTGTCGCCCTTCTTGAAGACGCCGAGCACGTCGGGCCGGATGTCCTTCAGCGCGTTGATCGTGCCGGCGTACGGCGTGATGTCGGCCGCCTGACCCGCATCGATGATCTTCTGCACGTCGGTGTAGTAGACGTAAAAGACGTCTTCCATCTCGCCGCCGGCGAGCTTGGCCTGGAAGGTCTCCGGCTTGATGCAGGGGAAGGCGTCCTTGCTCTCGATCGTGATGTTCGGATGCAGCTTCTCGAACGCCGCGACGTCGTCGTCCCACTCCTTGCGCTCGACGGGGTTGCTCTTCGGCGGCTGGCAGCCGACCGTGATCGTCACCTTGGCCGCGGCGCCGTTCGCGGGCGGCGCGGAGCCGGTCTTGTCGTCCGAGCCACCGCTGCCGCAGGCCGCGGCGGTCAGTGTGAGACCAGCCGTCAGCAGGATCGCGAGATTTCGGCGTTTCATCGGATTCCCTCCTGGAACAGCGGGGCACTGAAGAGAGCTGGATCCGTCTACGGGTTGCGAGAAACATATAGAAGTAGACATCTCCTAGCAAGACTCCGAAGCACGCGATGCAAAAAAGTGACAGCAAGGTGTCGTTTCCGCACTGTTCCAGGTGGCGGCTACCGGTCGGCGCGCTGTCTCGCGGCGGCCGCCGCCCGCTGCCTGACCGGGGCGGTCGAGCCGCGCACGACCAGCTCGGGCTCGAAGAGCAGCTCCTCCGCCGTGACCTCCGCGCCCTCGATCTGGTTCACGAGCAGGGTGACCGCCGAGCGCCCGATGGACTCGATCGGCTGGCGCACCGTGGTGAGCGGGGGAGCGGTGCAGTTCATGAACGCCGAGTCGTCGTAGCCCACCACCGACACGTCGTCGGGCACCGACAGCCCGAGCCGCCGCACCGCCCGGATCGCGCCCAGCGCGAGCACGTCGCTCGCGCAGACGATGCCGGTGACGCCGCGCCTGACCAGCCGCGACGTGACCGCCTGGCCGCCCTCCAGCGTGAACAGCGTGCGCTCCACCGCATCGGGCCCCGCCTCCAGCCCGGCGCGCCGCGCCTCCGCCTCGAACGCCGCCAGCTTGCGCTCCGACGGCACATGGTCCTTCGGCCCGAGCACGAGCCCGATCCGCTCGTGCCCGAGCGAGGCGAGGTGCCCGAACGCCTGCTCCACCGCCACCGCGTCGTCGGTGGCCACGCACGGGAACTCCAGGTGCTCGATGGCGGCGTTGACCAGCACCACCGGCAGCCGCAGCTCCCGCAGGCGGACGTAGTGATCGTGCGGGGCGTCCGCCTCGGCGTAATGACCGCCGGCGAACACCACCCCCGACACCTGCTGCTCCAGCAGCATCTCCACGTACTCCGCCTCCGACAGCCCGCCGGAGGTGCGGGTGCACAGCACCGGGGTGAACCCCCGCTGGGCCAGCGCGCCCCCCACCACCTCCGCCAGCGCCGGGAAGATCGGGTTGCCCAGCTCGGGCAGCACCAGCCCCACCAGCCGGGCCCGCTCGCCGCGCAGCTGGGTCGGCCGTTCGTACCCCAGCACGTCGAGCGCCGTCAGCACGGCCGCCCGGGTCGCGTCGGACACCCCCGGCTTCCCGTTGAGGACCCGGCTGACCGTCGCCTCGCTGACGCCGACCTTTTTCGCCACTTCCGCAAGTCTCCGTGTCATGGCGAAATCATACTGCGTCTTTACGCAAAAATTTGCGTGAATTCTGCGGCTTCCTGCAAGCCGCGGCGTGGCCCCGGGTCAGCCGGCCGCGGCGAACGCCGCCTCGACCAGATCGTCCAGCGGCCGGTCGACGTCGAGGACGACACCGTTCTCGTCGGGCCCCAGCGGCTCCAGCGCGCGGAACTGCGAGTCGATCAGCGAGGCCGGCATGAAGTGGCCGTGGCGGCCGAGCACCCGGCGGCGGATCACCTCGGGGTCGCCGTGCAGATGGAGGAACCGCACCGACGGCGCCGCCGAGCGGAGGATGTCGCGGTAGGAGTGCTTGAGCGCGGAGCAGCTGAGCACGGCTCCGCTGCCGGCGTGCGCGGCGAGCCACTCGCCGAGCGTGCGCAGCCAGGGCATCCGGTCGGCGTCGTTGAGCGGGATCCCCGCGTGCATCTTGGCGATGTTGGCCTCGCTGTGGAAGTCGTCGGCGTCCGCGAACGGCACCTTGAGCCGCTCGCTCAGCGCCCGCCCGACCGTGGTCTTGCCGGACCCCGTGACCCCCATCACCACCAGCAGCGGCGGCCGGGCCCGGCCGCCGGAAGCGCCGCCCGCGGTGCTTGCGGCGGCGCCGTTCGCGGCCCCGCCCCCAGTGCCCGTGCCGGCGTCAGTGCCCGTTCCCGTGCCCGCCACAGTGCCCGCCTTTCCACCAGACCCCCGACATGATTGCAGACCGGGAGCGCGGGCGCGCTCCCGGTCCACGGGGACGGACGGGCTACGACTTGGGGATCCAGTCCTTCCAAATGATCTTGTTGGCGTCGACCCACTTCTTGGCCGCCTGCTCCGGCGTCATGCCGTTGTTGACGATGTCGTTGGCGACCTCGTTCTGGTTGTCGTTCGACCAGCTGAAGTTGCGCACCAGCTCGTACGCCGCCCCGCCGGTGCGGGCGAACCGCGTCGAGACGATCTTGTCGAGCAGGTACGGCGGATAGTCGCAGGCCACCTTCTTGGGGTCGGCGTCACAGCCGATGGAGTAGGGCGGCAGGTTGATCTTGACCATCTTCAGCTGGCTGAACAGCCACTGCGGCTCGTAGAAGTACATGAGCAGCGGGGTGCGCTGCGACGAGGCCCGCTTCATCGCCTTGATGAGGGCGTCCTCACTGCCCGAGTAGACCACCTTGTAGTCGAGGTCGAGGTTGCGCACCAGGGCCTCGTCGTTGGTCACGTACGACGGGTCCCCGTCGAGCAGCTGGCCCTTGCCGCCCGACTTGGCCGTCTTGAACAGCGAGGCGTACTTGTTCAGGTTGCGGTAGTCGGTGATGTCGGGGTACTTCTCGGCCATCCACTCCGGCACGTACCAGCCGATGACGCCGATGTTGCCGTTGGTGCCCGCCGTCACGGCCACGTGCTTCTGGTCGATGTACTTCTTCTTCTCGGCCTCGTGGCCCCAGTCCTCGATGATGACGTCGACGCTGCCGGTCTCGAACCCCTGCCAGGAGTCGAGCTCGTTGAGCTTGACGGTCTGCACGTTGACGCCGAGCTGGGTCTTCATCAGGTAGGCGACCACGGCGGCGCTCGCCTCGTACCCGACCCACGGGTTGATCGCGATCTTCACGGTGCGCGCGGGACCGGTGGCGCCGTCCTCGTGCGAGCCGCCGCTGCACCCGGTGAGGGGCAGGATCAGCGCGAGGAGGACCGCCACCGGCCGCGTCCACCGGGTCCGGCCGGCGCGCCGGGCCGCCGTGGGGACGGTCCGGCCGGCGCCGCTGTCACGTCTGCGCGTCTTGGTGATCATAGGACCTCGATGCCACTACCTGTCACGGGCTGGACCGGTACCCGTCACGGACGGGACCTGCCTGACGTCACTGCGGGATCCAGGCCTTCCACTTGTCGGGGTTGGCCTCGACCCACTTCTGCGCCGCCTCGTCGGCCGACATGCCGTTGTTGGTCATGTCGTTGGCGACGGCGTTCTGATCGTCGTTGGTCCACTGGAAGTTCTTCACCAGCTCGTACGCCTTGCCGCCGGTGTCGGCGAACTTCTTCGACACCACCTTGTTCAGGTCGTACGGCGGGTAATCGCACGCCACCTTCTTCGGGTCGGCGTCGCACCCCTCGGTGTACGGCGGCAGATTCACCTTCACCAGCTTGATCTGGCTGAACAGCCACTGCGGCTCGTAGAAATACATGAGCAGCGGCTTCTTCTGCGCGGTCGCCTGCTTGGCCGCCTTGATCAGCGCGGCCTCGGACCCGGCGTACACCACCTTGTAGTCGAGCTTCAGATTCTTCACCAACGCCTCGTCGTTGGTCACGTACGAGGGGTCTCCGTCGAGCAGCTGGCCCTTGCCGCCCGACTCGGAGGTCTTGAACAACGACGCGTACTTGTTGAGATTGCGGTAATCGGTGATATCCGGATACTTCTGCACCATCCACTCGGGCACATACCAGCCGATCACCCCCTTGTTCCCCGTCGGACCTGCGTCCACCGCCGTCTTGTCCTGCTCGATGTACTTCTTCACCAGATCCGGATGTCCCCAATTCTCCAAAATGACGTCCACATCCCCGCTGGCGAAGCCCTGCCAGGAGATCTCCTCCTTCAGGTCCTTCTTCTCCACCGTGTAGCCCAGCTCGTGCTCCAGTAGATAGGCCACCACGGCCGCGTCCGCCTCGTACCCGACCCACGGGTTGATCGCCAGCTTCACGGTGCCGGCAGAGGACGCCGCCCCGGACCCGCCCGCCGCGGACGGGGCCGCCGCGGAATCGTCACCCACCTTCGCGCCACCGCAGCCGGCCGTCGCCACGGCCAGCACCAGCACTCCGGCGAGGAGCCGCATCCTTCGCATGGTCTCCGTCCCTCCTTGATCATTCCCGGGCCGCGCCATGGGCCGGTCTCCGAGACTACGAGCACACAGCGCGAAGATAAGGGAAAATCACATGAATTAGGGTGCCGTGATCGCTTAGTGATCTCCACGGCACCCGTCTTGTTATGCGGCGGACCTAGTCACTTCAATTATGGACTGCGGAAAACCGCGTATTCGGACAAAAAGCTGACCGATATCACGAACCCCGACGACCTGGGGCTCCAGCTTTCTGGTAACGGGGGATGCCTGATTCGGATTGCGTGACTACGTTCTACTTGGTGCGCCTGCTAATGGTGTGCTCAAATTGCTCCTCACTTCGCGGCTTCTTCGGAGGGCACGTACGCCCGGGTGCGTCCTTCCGGCAAGCCAAGGTCGGCGAGAGGTCGTACCTGCTGTGAGTACATATCTGCCCTCGACTGAAGGGGCCTTCGGCGGTACCGCGCAAGGGAGCGCGCCGCCGGGCTCTCGCATGCGGAAGTCCGGTTCCCGGGCCGGCCCACCCGATGAGGGACATCCGGGCGGGCGTGCTTTCGGTCTCCCCACGCTGGTGAACTGGAGGGTCCGGTCCCGGCTCATCGCGCTCATCCTGGTGCCCACGCTGGCCGCCGTGATCCTCGGCGGCATCCAGGTGGTCTCGTCGGTGCACGCCGCGTCCGACTTCAAACGCGTCAACCACCTGGCACAGCTGGTCGCCGACGTGTCCGGGCTCACCCACGAGCTCGCCGCCGAACGCGACCTCACCGCCATGTACATCGCCAGGGGCCGCCCCGACCGCGACCGCGCCGCCGTCGAGACCCAGATGAACCGGGTCGACAACGCCGCCCAGAGCGTGCGCGCCTCCGCCGGAGTCCTGCTGAACGAGGTCACCGGTCGCACCCGGGACGTCGTCGAGACCGTGCTCAGCCGCCTCGGCGACCTGCCGGCGCTGCGCGACCAGGCGCTCGGCAAACGGCTGCTCCCCGACGCCGCCATCAACCTGTACTCCCGCGTCGTCGGCGACCTGCTGTCGCTGTACGACGAGCTCGGCAAGGGCGGCAACGACGACGACCTGTCCGGCCGGTCGCTGCTCCTGGAATCGCTCGCCAAGTCCAAGGAGAGCCTGTCGCGGCAGCGCGGCATCCTCGCCGTGGTGCTCACCACCGGCCGCTTCGAGCAGGACGAGATGCAGGACTTCCTCGGCGCCCTGTCCGACGAGCGCAACGAACGGCAGGCGTTCGGCGCCGCGGCGGGCAGCGAGGAGCGGCGCTTCTTCGACGAGACCGTCAACGGCAGCACCGCCAGCCGCGCCGACTTCCTGCGCACGCTGGTGCTCATCCGGGCCGACTCCGGCGCGCCCCTG
Organism: Actinomycetales bacterium; assembly: GCA_044507605.1. Lineage (GTDB taxonomy): Bacteria > Actinomycetota > Actinomycetes > Streptosporangiales > Streptosporangiaceae > Thermopolyspora. Next base: position 143,036 of record JBIQJI010000006.1, read on the forward strand.
CAGGGCCTGGACCTGACCAAACCGAACGACGCGCAGGAATGGTTCAACGCCGTCACGATCACGATCGACCGCATGCGGATCGTCGAGAAGCGGCACGTCGGCGCGATCCTCGGCCGCAGCGCGCAGCTGGAGGAGGGCGAGCGCAGGCAGGCGTTCGTGGGCGGCGGCCTGGTCGGCGCCCTGCTGCTGATCGTGCTGCTCGTCACCACCGGAGTCGCCCGCTCCCTGGTGCGGCCGCTGCGCAGGCTGCGCAGCGAGGCGCTGGAGATCGCCGGGCACCGGCTGCCCGAAACCGTGCAGCGGCTGCGCGACGCCGGCGCCGAGGCGGCCATCCCCGAGGTGCAGCCGATCGGCGTGTCGTCGCGCGACGAGATCGGCGAGGTCGCCCGCGCCTTCGACGAGGTGCACCGCGAGGCGGTCCGGCTGGCCGGCGACGAGGCCCGGCTGCGCAGCAACGTCAACGCGATCTTCGTGAACCTGTCACGGCGCAGCCAGACCCTCGTCGAACGCCAGCTCAGCCTCATCGAGCGGCTGGAGCAGGGCGAGGAGAACGAGCGCCGGCTCGCCGACCTGTTCACCCTCGACCATCTGGCGACCCGCATGCGCCGCAACAGCGAGAACCTGCTGGTGCTCGCCGGCCAGGAGGCCGCCCGCCGCCGCAGCGAGCCCGTCGAGCTGCTCGACGTCGTGCGGGCCGCCGTGTCGGAGGTGGAGAACTACGAGCGCGCCGTCATGCGGGTGCAGTCCGACATCGCGCTCGCCGGGCAGGCCGTCAGCGACATCGTGCACCTGCTGGCCGAGCTGGTCGAGAACGCGCTCTGGTTCTCCCCGGCCGAGACCCAGGTCTTCGTGTCCAGCAACCGCATCGACGGCAGCGGCGTGATGATCTCGGTGACCGACCAGGGCATCGGCATGACCGCCGAGGAGCTGGCCCAGGTCAACTGGCGGCTCGCCGAGCCGCCGGTCGTCGACGTCGCCGCCTCGCGCCGCATGGGCCTGTTCGTGGTCGGCCGGCTGGCGCTGCGGCACGGCATCCGCGTGCAGCTGCGCTCGCAGGAGTCCGGCGGCCTGACCGCGATGGTGCTCATCCCCGAGTCCCTGGTCGTCAACATGGGCGCGCAGCCGTACACGGGCACCGGCGGCATGCCGACCATGACCCCGCCCCAGCCCGGCCCGCTCATGGGTCCCCCCGGCGGCCCGTTCCCCGGCCCCCACCCCGGCCAGCAGGCCGGCCCGCAATCGGGCGGCCACCCCGGGCCGCAGCCCGGCCCCGCCCTGGCGCCCGGTGGGCCGCACCAGGTCACCAGCGGCGGGCTGCCGCGCAGAGGCACGGGCGAGCCGTTCACCATGGACCGGCTGCGCCCGTTCCCGCCACCGGCCGAGCCGCCCGCGCTCAACGCCCCCTGGCCCGAGGCCCACACCGCCTGGCCCGAGGCGCCCCGCGAGGAGACGCGGCCCCCGTTCCAGCCGATGGTGCCGCCCCCGGTCTCCGAAGGCGACATGACCGGGCCGATCCCCGCCGTCTCGTGGGGCGACGGCGCCGGCCTCGGCCCCGACAGCGGCGTCAGCGCCGCCGACACGACGCCGGGCGGCGACGAGTACCTGCCGATCTTCGCCGAGGTCGAGTCGCACTGGTTCAAGCGAACGGGCGGCCAAGCGGCCACCGCCGCCTCCCGTTCCGACGACCACCAGACCGGCCGGCAGACCGGACCGCAGCCCGGTCCGCAGAGCGGCTGGACCTCGCCCGCCGACGCCGGATGGCGCGCGGCCCGGTCGCTCAGCGAGCCCGCCCACGGCGGCACCACCCGCGGCGGGCTGCCCAAACGGGTGCCGAAGGCCAATCTGGTGCCCGGCACCGTGGACACCGGCGGCAAGGCGGCCCGGCCGCAGCCGATGCCGCCGAGGTCCGCCGAGCGCATGCGCAGCCGCCTCGCCAGCTACCAGGCGGGCCTGCGGCAGGGCCGCGCCCATGCCCGGCGCGACCAGGTGAACGGAGCCGCGGGCGACGCAGCCACCGACGGGAACGACGACGCGTGACGTCTTTACGTCTTGCTTCCCCCCTAACAAGGCGTGACAGGAGGAACTACGGTGTCGGGTGGACCATGGGACGAGGACGACCGCCCGCCGTTCGGCGGACCGTCCCACAACGCGCGCCCACGCGAATCGAGCTCCCTGGTACGGATGTACGCCGTGACGGGCGGACGGACCAAGCCGCGCACCGAGCTCGCGCTGGAGGCCCTGGTCTCCTCCGCGACCTCCCAGCAGCTCGGCCTCAACTACACCAGGGAGTACCGTGCGATCAGCCGGCTCTGCGCCCAGGTCCGCTCGGTCGCGGAGATCTCCGCGCTGCTGTCCATCCCGCTGGGGGTGGCGCGCGTCCTGGTCGCCGACATGGCCGCCGAGGGCCTGGTCCGCGTCTACCAGCCGCAGCTGGAGGCCGGTAAACCCGATCGCCTCCTGCTCGAACGGGTCCTGACCGGGCTGCGCAGACTGTGAGCGCGGTGAGCGGCGAGAGCCGGACCTGGACGACGCCGGGAGCGGATCCGAGCGGACCGTGACCCGATGATGACGACCTCCGGCCGGGGCGTGGGCTGGCACGCCGCCCGGCCGGAGGTTCACGCTGGGCTCAGCCGGCGGGGTGCCCCGCCGGCTCGGGCTCCGGCACCGCCGCCGGCGCGCGGCCGGGGCCCGAGCCCGAGCGCCGGCCGTCCCGGCGCGCCCGGGCCCGCTCCTTGCGGTTCTCCACCATCGTGTAGAGCGTGGGCACCAGGATCAGAGTGAGGATCGTCGAGCTGACCAGGCCGCCGATGACGACGATCGCGAGCGGGCGCGAGATGAAGCCGCCGCCGCCCGTGATGCCGAGCGCCATCGGCAGCAGCGCGAAGATCGTCGCGGCGGCGGTCATCAGGATCGGCCGCAGCCGTCTGCTGCCACCCGCGATCACCGCCTCGCGCAGCGGCATGCCCTGCGCGCGGTACTGGTTGATCAGGTCCAGCAGCACGATCGCGTTCGTGACCACGATGCCGACGAGCATCAGCATGCCGATCAGCGCGGCCAGCCCGAGCGAGGTGCCGGTGGCGAGCAGCAGGCCGATGGCGCCGGTCGCGGCGAACGGGATCGACACCAGCAGCACCAGCGGCTGGATCAGGCTGCGGAACGTCGCGACCATGACGAAGAACACCAGCGCGACCGCCGCCACCAGGGCCAGCCCCAGGTTGCCGAACGCCTCCTGCTGGTCGGCGCTGACACCGCCGATCTCGTACGACGCCCCGGCCGGCAGCGTGAGCGCCGACAGCTTCGACCGCAGCTCGGTGTTGATGGCGCCGAGGTCCGAGCCGGTGGCCTTGCCGGTCACGGTGGCGCTGCGCGTGCCGTCGATGTGGGTGACCACGGCCGGCCCGTCGACCTGCCGCACGTCGGCCACGTCGTCGAGCGTGAGCGTGCCCCCGAGCGGTAGCTTGCGCAGGTCGCCGGGCGTCTTGGGCGTGTCGCCGCCGCGCAGCACCACGTCGGCGTGGTGCCGTCGATGGTGAGCCGGTCGATCGTGCTGCCCTGCACGGCGGTCGTCACGGCCTGACCGATCGTCGCCTCGGTGAGCCCGGCCGCCGCGGCCTTCTTCCGGTCCACGGTCACGTCGAGCCGCGGCGCGGTCTCGGCGATGCTGCCGGTGACCTCCCGCACGCCGCTCACGGCCGCCATCGCCCGCTGGACGGATTCGGTCGCGGCGCGCAGCGTGTCGTCGTCGGCGGCCTTGACGATGACCTCCAGGTCGTCGCCGCCGAACCCGCCCGACTCGCCCACGGTGATCTCGCCCTGCCCGAGCCGCCCCAGCCGGTCGCGCAGCCCGTCCTCGACGGCCGTGGTGTCGCTGCCCTTGCGCAGGGTGATCGAGTAGGTGGCGCGCACGGCCCCTCCGGCGCCCCGCATGCTGAACATGTCGCCGCCGCCGATCGTGACCTGGTACGACTCGACCTGCGGAGTGTCGGTCAGCACCTGCTCCACCTTCCGGGCCGAGGCGTCGGCCGCCTCGAGCGAGGTGTCGGCCGGCAGATCCTGCCGGATGTTGACGCTGTTCTGCCCGGAGTCGTCGATGAAGCTCGTCTCCAGCATCGGCACCAGCGCCAGCGTGCCCACGAGGATCACCAGCCCCGCCGCGACCGTGCTGATCCGGTGCCGGGTGGCGAACCTGATCACCGGCACGTACGCCCGGCGCAGCAGGCCGCGCTCCTCCCGCTCCTCGGCCGCCCGCCTGGTCGCCTCCCGCTCGGCGGCGTCCCCGGCCTTCGGCGGCTTGAGGAACCAGTAGCTGAGCACCGGGATGATGGTCAGCGCGACCAGCAGCGAGGCGAGCAGCGCCACCGTCACGGTCACCGCGAACGGGCTGAACAGCTCGCCGACGAACCCGCCCACGAACGCCACGGGCAGGAACACCGCCACCGTGGTCAGCGTCGAGGCCGTCACCGCGCCGGCGACCTCGCGCACCCCGCCGAGCACCGCGGCGCTCTTCTCCTCGCCGTACGACAGGTGCCGCTTGATGTTCTCCAGCACCACGATCGAGTCGTCGACGACCCGGCCGATCGCGATGGTCAACGCGCCCAGGGTGAGCATGTTGAGCGAGTAGTCCCAGCCCCACAGCGCGATCAGCGCCACCAGCACCGACAGCGGGATCGACAGCGCGGTCACGATCGTGGACCGGACGGAGAACAGGAACACCAGGATGACGATCACCGCCATGGCCAGGCCCAGCAGGCCCTCGGTGGTCAGGCTCTCGATCGACTCCTCGACGTACGGCGCCTGGTCGAACACCACGGTGAGCCGGGCGTCGCCGCCGAGCCCGCGGGCCAGCTCGGGGAGCTTCTCCCGCACCTGGTCGGAGATCCTGACGGCGTTGCCGTCAGGACGCATCGTGATGGACACGGCGAGGCTCGGCCGCCCGTCGGTGCGGGTGAGCGTGGTGGCCTCCGCCGGCCCCAGCTTCACCTGGGCGACGTCGCCCAGCCGCACGGGCTTGGGCCGGGGCGCGGGCTTGGCCGCCGCCTGGCTCCCCGCACCCTGCGCGCCCTGCCCCTGGACGCCCTGCCCCTGCGCGCGCTGCCCCTGGGCACCCTGGCCGCCCTGCGTCGCGCCCGTCGCGACCGCCGCAGGCGCCGGCGGGGCCAGGTACAGGTCGCGCACGTCCTCGACCGTCGACAGCCGGGTGCCGACCTGCACGCTGAGGGTCTTCCCCGACTGCGTCAGCGCACCGGCCGGCATCGGCTTGCCGGCGGCCTGGATCGCCGTGACGATCGCCGCCGCCGACAGGCCGCGCTCGGCCAGCTCGTCGTCGTCCGGGGTGATCGTGAGGACCTGGTCGCGGGTGCCGCTGACCGTGACGTCGCGCACCCCGTCGATGGCGCTCAGCTCAGGGACCACCTGGGTCCGCAGCCGGTCGGCCAGCACCCGTTCCGCCTCGGTGGAGGAGGCGGCGAGCTGCACCACCGGCAGGTCGTCGGTGCTGCCCGCGAACACCTGCGGGTCGACACCGTTGGGCAGCCCCGCCCGCACCCGGCCGATGGCCTGCTGGATCGCGCTCTGGGCGTCGTCGATGTCGGTGCCGAACTCGAAGTCCACCCGCACCGACACGCCGGACTCCCGCGACGTCGAGGTCACCCCGGTGACCCCCGCCAGCCCCTGCACGGCGTCCTCGAGCGGCTCGGCGAGCCGTTCCTCGACGATCTGCGGAGCGGCGCCCGGCAGTGCGGCCGTGATCGACACGGCGGGGAACGACAGGGAGGGGAGGAGCTGCTGTTTGAGCGCGGGCAGAGTGAACACCCCGAACGCCGTCACCACGATCGTGATGAGCGCGATCAGCCCCCGATTGGCCAGGCTCAACCTAGCGAGAAAAGACATCGACCCACTTCATTTCGGCAGATTCGAAGAACGCATGCGGCTGGAGAACGTCAGGGCGCGTGGGCTCGTCCCCGCGTCCCCACCCCTGGGGAGCCGCCGGGCGAGAGCCGCGCCACGGCCCACCTCATCAAGTCTCGCCGCACGTTTCCGGCACCGGCGTCCACCGTGAGGAGGGTCCTCGACTACGACGATCGAAGTAAGCACGCTCCCGCTCCGCCCGTGTTCTGCCCGGTTTCTGTCCGTATCTCCGTATCTCGGCGGTCGGGCAGGCGTAGCGGCAGACCGCGAGACGGGCGTCGAAGACGTACGGACGTGTCCGGGCGGGCCGACGCGGTCCGATGAGCGGGTTCACGGCATCAACCGTAAGCCGACCCCTGCGCGGGCGAGCGGCGCGGGCGCGCCGGGGCGCAAAAGACCTGCGTACGCGACGTCGAGCACACCACCTTGAGTCAGCGTGGCGACGACATTCAGCTAACATTCAAGAAAGCTGCATACGGTGGAGCGGCATGAGCTGGAAGCGCAGAGTGAGCAGGACCTTCGAGGACCTCACCGGGCTGCATATCAGCCGCGCCGTCCCCCGTGCCACGGCCACGGGGACGTCGGGGGCGACGAAGGCGCCACCTGCGAAGAGGAAACCGGTCGAGGCCGCCGAGGTGCGGCCGCCCGCCGAGCCCAAGATCGACCGCCTGCTCGTGGAACCGATCTTCATCCTGTCTCCGGTGCGTTCCGGCTCCACGCTGCTGCGCGTCATCCTCAACGGTCACTCCCAGCTGCACGCCCCGCACGAACTGCACGTACGCCGGCTCACCGTGCAGTTCGGCACGTCCCTGGCCGAGAAGGCCATGGCGGCGCTCGGCCACAACCAGGCCGACCTGGAGCACCTGCTGTGGGACCGCGTGCTGCACCGGGAGCTGACCAAGAGCGGCAAGAAGTACCTCGTCGACAAGACACCCGCCAACGCCTTCGCGTACAAGCGCATCCAGACCTGCTGGCCCGACGCCAGGTTCATCTTCCTGCTGCGGCACCCCATGTCCATCGCGCAGTCGTGGCACGAGGCCAGTCCCGAGCGCAGGGACCTGCACGAGGCCGCCCTCGACTCGCTGAGGTACATGAAGGCCGTGGAGAAGGCGCGCGCCGCCCTCGACGGGCTGACCGTCCGCTACGAGGACCTCACCTCCGACCCCAAGCACGAGACCGAGCGCATCTGCGACTTCCTCGCCATCCCCTGGGAGGAGGACATGCTGACCTACGGCGCCAGAGACGACTACACCAAGGGTCTCGGCGACTGGAAGGACAAGATCAGAAGCGGTGAGGTGCAGCCCGGCCGAGACCTCCCCGATCCCGAGACCATCATCGACGAGCTCCGCCCGATGTGCGTGACGTGGGGCTACCTGGACGGTCCCAAGGCATGAAGATCCGTTACCTGCTCATGCACGCGTTCGGCATGGGCGGCACCATCCGCACCGTCATCAACCAGGCCAACGCCATGGCGCGTCTCGGCCACGAGGTCGAACTGGTCAGCGCCGTCCAGCGCCGCGACACCCCGCAGTTCCAGCTCGACCCGCGCATCACCATCGTGCCGATCGTCGACCAGCGCGGCAAGGACACCACGCAGCCCGCGCCGCGCAAGCGCACGCTGCGGCAGCGCGTCGTCAACCGGCTGCGCGGCGGCCCCATCGTGCCGCGAGGAGAGTACGCCTCGTCGTGGTTCACCCCGCCGGTCGAGGCGGGCGTCATCAAGTACATCTCCTCGCTCCGCGACGGCATCCTCGTCACCACGCGCCCCGCCCTCAACCTCCTCGCCGCGCACGTCTCCCCCAAAGGAGTCGTCCTCGTCGCGCAGGAGCACATGAACCTCGCCAGCCACCGCGAGGACGTACGCGAGGCCATTCTGCGCCTGTACCCGCGCTTCCACGCGGTCGTGGTGCTCACCCACACCGACCGCAAGGACTACGAGGGGGTGCTGCCCGGCACCCGCATCGTCCGCATCCCCAACTCCGTGCACAGCCTGGACCAGCGGCACACCAAACACACCGCCAAGACGGTGATAGCCGCGGGCCGGCTCGTCACGCAGAAAGGCTTCGACCTGCTCATCCCCGCCTTCGAGCGGGTCGTGGCCGTCCACCCCGACTGGAAGCTGCGCATCTACGGCACCGGCCCCAAGAAGGACGAGCTGCGGGCGCTCATCGAGGACTACCAGGTCGGCAAGAGCGTCTCGCTGATGGGCCGCACCGAGCACTTCGACGACCGACTCGCCAAGGCGTCCATGTTCGTGCTCAGCTCCCGCTTCGAGGGCCTGCCCATGGTCCTCATCGAGGCGATGTCGCACGCGCTGCCGGTGGTCAGCTTCGACTGCCCGACCGGCCCGGCCGACGTGATCACCAACGGCGTGGACGGCGTGCTCGTGCCGCCCGAGGACGTCGACGCGCTGGCCCAGGCCATGATCGACCTGATCGGCGACAAGGAGCGCCGCGAACGGCTCGGCGCGGCCGCGGTGCAGAGCGTCCGGGCGTTCGCCCCCGAGGCGGTCATGCCGCTGTGGGAGTCGCTGTACCGCGAGCTGTCCGACCAGTTCGGGCGGTCCGGCAAGCCCGGCCGCGCCGGCCGGTCCGGCTAGCCTCGTCCGGCAGGCCGGTCGAGACCCGTCCTGCAGGTCTGCCGGGGTCCGTCCGGCCGAGGCCCGTAGCAACGGGTCTCCCGGCGTGGTCTGCCCGGATCGATCGCGTCCGGCCCGAGCCCGGGCGGCTCGAGTCTGGGCGGCATCGGTCCGGCCAGGTGTCGTTCCCCGGATCTGTCGGACCCCGCGGTTACAGTCGAACCGCAAGCGGGTGGCGACCGGTGGGGAGCGCGGCCTCATGTTGAAGGGCATCGACGTCTCGAACTGGCAGCGCGAGGTCGACTGGGAGTCGCACGCCGACCGGGGCGTGGCGTTCGCGTTCGCCAAGGCCACCGAGGGCGAGTCGTACCGCGACACGTGGTTCGAGCGCAACTGGACGCGCATGCGCGAGCACTGGATCGTGCGCGGCGCCTACCACTTCGCCCGTCCGGCCGGCGACCCGGAGGAGCAGGCCCGCCACTTCACCGAGGTGGTGACCCGCGCCTCTTCCGGCCCCGGCGGCCCCGGCCACGGCCTGCGGCGGGGCGACCTGCTGGCCCTCGACCTGGAGACCGACGACGAGTGCCGGCCCGGCACGGTGGCGGAGTTCGCCCGCGTGTGGTGCGAGGCGGTGACCGAGTGGACCGGGGTCCGCCCGTTCATCTATACCTACTTCTCCTTCGCCGACAAGGGCAACTGCGAGGGCCTCGACCGCTACCCGCTGTGGATCGCCGCACCCGGCCGGCCCAAAGGCGACCCCGACGTGCCCGGCCCCTGGCGTGACTGGACCATTCACCAGTACTCCCACACCCCCATCGACAAGAACGTCTTCGACGGCACCCGGGCCGAGCTGATCCGCCACGGCAAACGCCCGGCGCACAGGCCCAAGCACGCCCACCGCCACAAGAAGCACCAGCACCACGACAGGCACCACCACGACAGGCGGCAGAGCCGCCGCGGGCACCACCGCGGCCGGCGCGGCGACTAGGCCCTGTTTCGAAGTCCGCTAACTGGCGGCGTGTCGTGCCCGGACAAGCAG
>JBIQJI010000131.1:0-6396 GCA_044507605.1 Actinomycetales bacterium
CCAGCTCCCGCTTCACGATGTCGATCATGTAGCCCTTGATGCCCTTGTAGATCTCGGGCCGCTTCCACTTGGCGATCTTGGGGAACTTGGTGGTGCCGGGCAGCTTGCCGTACCGGGCCGGGTCGATCTCCGCCATGCCGTTGATGACGTACTCGAACCGCTCCTTGGTCGGCGCCCAGTTCCCGGCCGCCTCCGCCCGGTCGAACGCCCCCGGGTTCTGGATCCGGCCCGCCAGATACGCCCCCTGCGCCACGGTCAGCTTCTCCACATCCTTGTGGAAGAACGCCTGCGCCGCGGCCTGGATGCCGTAGGCGTTACGGCCGAAGTAGATCGTGTTTAAATAGTGGGCCAAGATGTCGTCCTTGGACATCTCACGGTCGGCGCGGATCGCCACGAAGATCTCTTTGACCTTACGCTTGATCGACACGTCCTGGCTCAGGCCGTCGTAGTAGTTGCGGACCATCTGCTGCGTGATCGTCGAGGCGCCCTGCAGCTGCTGCCCGGTCACCGTCATCCACGCCGAACGTATCAGCCCCGTGAACGAGATGCCGCTGTCGGTGCGGAACGTGCGGTTCTCGGCGGCTATCACCGCGTCCTGCACGTGGCGCGGGATCCGGCTGATCTGCACGTTCTCGCGTTTGGTGCCCAGGTGGGCGATCTCGGTCTTGCCGTCGCTGTAGTACAGGACGCTGCCCTGGCTGACCGCGTCGTCCTGGGTGCCCACGGGCAGCGGGGTGTTGGCGTACGCCACCACCACCATGCCGAACACGCCCGCCGCCAGCACCGTGAACGCCACGACCACGAGCTTCCAGTTCGGGACGAACCGCTTCCAGCCCTCGCTACGCGGCGACCCCTCATGGTCCAGCGGCGGCGGCCCGCCGGGGCCGCCGGGACCACCCGGCCCGCCTAAGCCACCGGGGCCGCCGGGGCCGCCCGCACCGCCTTCGCCTCGCGCGGCCCGCCGGCGGCCACCGGGAGCACAGGGGACCGTGGTCGCGCCGTCGGCCGCGCCGCCCGGCCCGCCTCGGCGCCTGCGGCCCGGCACCGGACCCTGTGCCATGACCTGGGTTTCCTGCCCGGGTACCACGCGCTGCGGTGGTGCGGGGGCCCGGGGGGCGGTGACAGGAGCGGAGGTGGCAGGAGCGGAGCCCTCGGGCGAACGACGACGCCTTCCCGGGCGGGCCGGCGCGCCGCCAGGCCGACCGGCGGCCTCCTGGGAGCGCCCGCCCGGCTCCGGGTCATAGCTGTGGTAACTCACGGGGTCCTCGTTCGTTTTCGGCGCTTGGTCCCCGACGCCGTCGGAGCGTGTCGTCAGCAGCCGCCGAGAGCACCCCGTCGAGCTGAAGCCCCCGCTGCGGACCCGGGAGCTACGAACCCGGGGCCCGCCTGCGTCGGGAGCCGGTGCGGTCGGCCGGGTCGCCTGTTCCGAGGACGAAGGAGACCGTCAGGTGGTTCCATGAACAACCTTGGCAGACCTCAACTACGTAGACGCGGAATTCCGCGTATTCGCGCGCCATTGTCACGAGCTCTGAGGTTCCCTTTACCCGTCCCGAGTATCGGCCGAGCTCGTCCCCGTACACATAGGTGACATGTGTCACGTTGCGTCGCTCGCATATGGGGCAGAGACGCGCGGTGGGCTCGCCATGGTAGCGGGCGGCCCGCAGGAGATACGGATGGGCGTCGCACAGGTCGCTGCGCGCGGCGTGGCCGGACCGCAGAGACCGCACCGCCGCCCGCTTCGCGAGGCCGTAGTCCACGACCGATCGCTTCGACCACATGCGATCCACATTACGGCCTTGTCTCGGCACTCCCAAGCCACTCATTGCGCGATACGTCGCGCCGACATATTCTCCAGATGTATCGCCGCGATACATCGAGCGGTCCGGAGAGCGAGCGAGGGAGGTGGGCCGGTGGCCGGCGCGAAGGGCGGGGTGCTCGAACTCGCCGTGCTCGGGGCGCTGCACGAAACGCCCCTGCACGGCTACGAGCTGCGCAAACGGCTCAACGCGCTGCTCGGCATGTTCCGCGCCTTCTCCTACGGCTCGCTCTATCCGTGCCTACGGCAGTTGCTCGCCGAGGGGCTCATCACGGAGGAGCAGCCGCAGCCGGAGAGCGCGGTGGCACTGGCCGGGCGCCGCTCGAAGATCGTCTACAAGCTGACAGCGGAAGGCAAGGAACGGCTGGAGGAGCTGCTCGGCCAGGCGGGGCCGTCCGCCTGGGAAGACGAGAGCTTCGGCATCAGGTTCGCCTTCTTCCGGCACACGGAGGCCGAGGTGCGGCTGCGCATCCTCGAAGGCCGCCGCAGCCGGCTGGAAGAGCGCCTCGACGCCGTCCGTACGGCCCTCGCCCGCACGCGGGAACGGCTCGACAGCTACACGCTGGAGCTCCAGCGGCACGGCCTCGAGTCGGTCGAACGTGAGGTGCGCTGGCTGAACGAACTGATCGAGACGGAGCGGCAGGCGTCCACGCCGCAGACGGGCGGCCCTGGCGACGCCACCGCGACGCGTGGAGACAACGCGACAGGCAGGGCCGAGACGCCCGATACGAATAACACTGAGTGAGTCAAAGGAGCGAGTGCGATGGGTTCGGTGCGCGTAGCCATCGTCGGGGTGGGCAATTGCGCCGCGTCGCTGGTGCAGGGCGTGCAGTACTACAAGGACGCCGACCCGGGCATCCGGGTGCCGGGCCTGATGCATGTACGGTTCGGCGAATACCACGTCGGCGACGTGGAGTTCGTCGCCGCGTTCGACGTCGACGCCAAGAAGGTCGGCCGTGACCTGTCGGAGGCGATCGTGGCCTCCGAGAACAACACGATCAAGATCTGCGACGTGCCGCCGCTCGGCGTCACCGTGCAGCGCGGCCACACCTTCGACGGCCTCGGCGAGTACTACCGCGACATCATCGACGAGTCGGACGAGCGGCCGGTCGACGTGGTCGAGACGCTGCGCAGCAGCGGGGCCGACGTGCTGGTGTCGTACCTGCCGGTGGGCTCGGAGGAGGCCGACCGGTTCTACGCGCAGTGCGCCATCGACGCCGGCGTGGCGTTCGTCAACGCGCTGCCGGTCTTCATCGCCTCCGACCCGGTGTGGGCGAAGAAGTTCGAGGACGCGGGCGTGCCGATCGTGGGCGACGACATCAAGTCGCTGGTCGGCGCCACCATCACGCACCGGGTGATGGCCAAGCTGTTCGAGGACCGCGGGGTGGAGCTGCTGCGCACGTACCAGCTCAACTTCGGCGGCAACATGGACTTCATGAACATGCTGGAGCGCAAGCGGCTCCAGTCGAAGAAGATCTCCAAGACGCAGTCGGTCACCTCCCAGATCCCGCACGAGATGGCCAAGGCCGATGTGCACATCGGGCCGTCCGACCACGTGCCGTGGCTGGACGACCGCAAGTGGGCCTACGTGCGGCTGGAGGGCCGGTCGTTCGGCGACACGCCGCTGAACCTGGAGTACAAGCTGGAGGTCTGGGACTCCCCCAACTCCGCCGGCGTGATCATCGACGCCGTCCGGGCCGCCAAGATCGCCAAGGATCGCGGCATCGGCGGCCCGATCGTGTCGGCGTCGTCCTACTTCATGAAGTCGCCGCCGGTGCAGTACTCCGACGACGACGCCCGGGACGCCGTGGAAAAGTTCATCCGCGGCGAGCTCGACCGCTAACGGGCCGCCGGCGGCAGATCCCCCGAGTCGGCCCGCGGCCAGGCCAGCGGATCGGCGCCCAGTGCCGCGAGCAAAGGCACCTGCTCGCGGCACCACGGGGAGATCTGCCGCTCGCCCGACAGGACGCTCTCGACGAACCGATCCCAGGGCACCCAGAGCGTCTCCCCGACCTCATCGGGGTTCGGCCGGGGCGACGCGCCGGTGACGGCGCGGAACACCGGGCACAGCTCGCGTTCCATCGTGCCGTTGGTCATGACGGCGCGATAGGAGAAACCGGGCAGGATCAGATCGGGCTCACCGACGTCGAGCCCGAGCTCGAAGCCGAGCCGCCGCACCACGGCGGCGTGCGCCGGCTCACCGGGCGCCGGATGCCCGCAGCAGGTGTTGGTCCACGTGTCAGGCCAAGTGATCTTGTGCGCGGCCCGGCGCGTCAACAACACCCTGCCTTCGTGATCGAAGACATAGCAGGAGAAGCCGAGGTGAAGCGGGGTGTCGAGGGTATGGACGGTCAGCTTGGGGGCGGTGCCGATGGCCCGGCCCGCGTCGTCGACGAGCACGACCTGTTCCTCGGTCGCGTGCGACGCCTCAGAAACCTCAGAAAGCACACCACGAGAGTATGCGAACAGCTCCGCTGAGTGGCGGAGCAACACCCTCCGCCGGGGAACGTGTCGGCCCAGGACGGATATATAGGTTGCCGCCGTGTCATATATCTCCGATCTCCGTGCCGTCCTAGAAGGGCAGGACTTCCGGAGATTCTTCGCGACACGCTTATTCTCGCAGTGCTCCGACGGCATATTTCAGTTCGCCATCGCCGGCATCGCGTTCTTCACCCCCGAAGAACAGACCAGCGCCGCCGAGGCCGCCGTCGCGTTCGCCGTGCTGCTGCTCCCCTACTCCCTCCTCGGGCCGTTCGTCGGAGTGTTCATCGACCGGTGGTCCCGGCGCCAGATCCTCATGATCGTGCCGTTCGTCCGGGGCCTGCTGCTCCTGCTCGCCACCGCGCTCGTCGCCGCCGAAGCACCCCACGGCTACTTCTACGCCTGCGCGCTCGCCGTGCTCGGCGTCAACCGGTTCTTCCTGTCCGCGCTCGGCGCCTCCCTGCCGCACGTCGTGCCCGCCGACCGGCTCATGATGGCCAACGCCGTCACACCCACCTCCGGCACCGTCGTGACGTTCCTCGGCGCCGGCATCGGATTCGCGCTGCGGCTCCTCCTCGGCGGCGACACCGCCGCTACGGCCTGGCTGCTCGTCATCACCGCCGTGACCTTCCTGTTCACCGCCGTCCTCGCCGCCAGGATGGAGCGCTCGCTGCTCGGCCCCACCGACGACCCCGACCGGCCCCACGCCCGCGACGAACTCCGCAACATCGTCACCGGCCTCATCGACGGCGCCCGATACGTCGCCCACCGCAGACAGGCCGCCGCCACCCTCGGCGCCCTCGCCGCCCACCGGTTCTGCTACGGCGTCTCCATCGTCATGGCCGTCATGCTGTACCGCTTCTACTTCACCCAAGACGCCGAAGCCGGGCTCACCCAGCTCTCCGGCGCCCTCGGCACCTCCGGCATCGGCTACTTCGCGGCGGCCTTCGTCACGCCCTGGGGCACGACCCGGTTCCGCGTCCAGACCTGGGTCACCATGATGCTGGTCGCCGCCGGCACACTCGAACTCGCGCTCTGCGCCGGCTTCCACGAGTGGGGATTCCTGATCGCCGGCCTCGTGCTCGGGCTCACCGGGCAGAGCGTGAAGATCTGCGCCGACACCGTCATCCAGCGCGACGTCGCCGACGCCTACCTCGGCCGGGTCTTCGCCATCTACGACATGCTGTTCAACGTGGTGTTCGTCGCCGCAGCA
The DNA here is from genome assembly GCA_044507605.1 of Actinomycetales bacterium. Lineage (GTDB taxonomy): Bacteria > Actinomycetota > Actinomycetes > Streptosporangiales > Streptosporangiaceae > Thermopolyspora. The sequence goes on from JBIQJI010000131.1 coordinate 5,511, forward strand.
GCGGTCACCGCCCTGTTCCTCCCGGCCAACGGCCGCTCCTACCTCGCCCTGGCCATCGCCACCACCGGCTACCTCCTCAGCGCCGCCGCCTACCGCCTGGCCACCTCATCCGAAACCGGCCCCGCCTACGCACAGTGACACCGCGCCGAGCTTTTGGGGCACGCTCTGCCGATCCGGGCCATCGGTGCCTGACTTGTCCCGGCTAGGAGATGATGCCTTCTGATCGGGCCCAGTCGAGCAAGGCCTCGGTGGCGGCCTCCTTGCCGATGACGCCCTTGTCGAGGCGCATGTCGAGGAGGAAGCGGTAGGCGCGGCCGACGATGGGGCCGGGAGGGACGCCGAGGACGGCCTGGATCTCGTTGCCGTCGAGCTCGGGGCGGATCTTGGCCAGTTCCTCCTCCTCGGCCAGGCGGGCGATGCGCCTCTCCAGGTCGTCGTAGGTGCGCGACAGGGCCTGGGCCTTGCGCCGGTTGCGGGTGGTGCAGTCGGCGCGGGTGAGCTTGTGCAGGCGGTCGAGCAGGTGGCCGGCGTCGCGGACGTAGCGGCGCACGGCGCTGTCGGTCCACTCGCCGGTGCCGTAGCCGTGGAACCGCAGATGCAGCTCCACGAGCCGGGAGACGTCGGCCACGATGTCCTTGGGGAACCTCAGCTCGGTGAGCCGCTTCTTGGCGAGCTGCGCGCCCACCACCTCGTGGTGGTGGAAGGACACCCGGCCGCCGGGCTCCAGCCGGCGCGTCTTCGGCTTGCCGATGTCGTGCAGCAGCGCGGCCCAGCGCAGCACCCGGTCGCACCCGGAGGAGTTCTCCAGGGCGATCGCCTGCTCCAGCACGATCAGGGTGTGCTCGTAGACGTCCTTGTGCCGGTGGTGCTCGTCGATCTCCAGCCG
>JBIQJI010000132.1:0-6288 GCA_044507605.1 Actinomycetales bacterium
CGCGCGGGTGCGCGGCCCGCCGCGCCCCGGGCGGCCCCCGGCCGGCCACATCGGCTGGTGGGTGGCCGCCGGGTGCGGCGCGATGGTGCTGCTGCTCGGCGTGGCCACCACCGGCCCGTGGGCCGCGGCCACCGCCGCCCACGCGGCCGCCCGGATCGGCCCGGCGCCGGAGCCGGGGCGGGACGCGCCGTGAGCGGCGAAGCCGCCGCCGGCGGCGGCTCCCCCGGCCCCGGCGGCCCGCCCGGTGATGCGCCCGGTGATGCCGCCGCCCGCGTCTGGGCCGCCATGCGGGCCCTGGTGGTCGACCGGGAGGACCGCCACAAAGAGGTCACCGACGTGCTGGGCATCAGCTTCTTCCGGGTCAAGGCGCTGCGCCGCCTGCGGGGCGGGCCGCTGACCATGCGGGAGCTGACCGCCCGCCTGGCCACCGAGAAGCCGTACACCACGCTGATCGTGGACGACCTGGAGCGGCGTGGCTACGTCGAGCGCAGCGTGCATCCGGGCGACCGGCGGCTGCGGGTCGTCACGCTGACGCCGGCCGGCGCGGCCGCCGCCGAGCGGGCCGAGCGTATCCTGGCGCGGCCGCCCGGGGCCCTGGCCGCCTTGGACGCGCCGGACCTGGCCGCGCTGGACCGCATCATGGCCCGGCTGCTCGCCCTGTGCGACCAGGACCCGCCGGCGGACGCGCGGTGACGCTCCGCCGCGTCTGACACGATGCGGTGCCGCGCGGCTCTACGATCGTGGGTTATGCGCGATGACCCCAGGAACGATGTTCGGCACCGGCTGGTGTGGGCGGCGGTGTCGCTCGGCGTGGCGGCCCTGACGCTGGTGTGGCTGGCGCCGCCGGATCCCGGCGGTTCCGGCCCGGCGAGGGTCGCGCGGAGGGCGTCGGCGTCGGCGTACCGGTGGGTGGCCGACGTGGTGGCGGGGGCGCCGGCGTGGGCGGCGGGGCTGCTGGACGTGGCCACCTGGGGCGCGGTGGCGGCGCTGGCGGTGGTGCTGGCCGTGGTGTGCCTGGGCGGGCTGCGCCGGGGCGAGGCAGGCGTGGTGGCGGGCTCGGTGGTGGCGGGCGCCGCGGCCACCGCCGCCTACCTGCTGAGCGAGGCGCTGAAAGTGATGATCGTCGAGGAGCGGGCGTGCCGGGTGGTGGCGCTGGCCCACGCGGTGATCGACTGCCCCGAGCGGGGCGACTGGTCGTTCCCGAGCAACCACACGGTGGTCGCCGCCGGGTTCGCGGCCGGGCTGGTCATGCTGCGGCCCCTCCTGGGATGGCTGGTGGTGCCGCTGGCGGCGGCCGCGGGGGCGCTGCGGGTGATCGTGGGGGCGCACTATCCGCACGACGTGCTGGCGGGGGCGGTGATGGGCGCCGGTGTCGTGGTGGCGGCCATGCTGGTCCTGGTCCCGGTGGCCACCACCGCCGCCGGTCCGCTGCTGGCCCGCCTGCCGTGGTGGCCGGAGCCGGGCGGCCGGCCGATCGGCGGCGCCCACGGCGGTGCCGGCCGGCCGTCGTCGGCCGCGGGGGGCCGCCACCGGTTCCCCCGGACCTGAGCCGCGGCCCCGGCGTTCCCGATCGCCCCCGGCCGGCCGGGGGCGGGCGGCACCGGTTGCCGCGGACCTGAGCCCGGTGCCCGGCCGGGCACCGGGCTTTTCCGGATTTCTGTTTCCAGAATTCCGGAAATGAGGGAGCCGCCCGGCGGCCGGTGGCGGGGCTAGCCGAGGACGAACGGGAGCCTGGCGGCCAGCTCGCCCAGCTCGGCCTTCTCGGGGCCGGTGGGGGCGCGCCGCCCGGTGCCGGTCAGCAGGGCGTCGGGGTCGGAGAACGACGCGGGGAAGGCGGTCCCGGCGATCGTCTCCAGCATCTGCCGGGATCGGGCGAGCCCTTCCGGCGGCGGGGGCGGCACGCCGGGCAGGTGCGCGGCCAGATCGAGGTGGTGCAGCGTCCACTCCATCACGTACGCCGACAGGTAGTCGCCGGCGGTGAGGACCTCGCCGCGGGTGGCGACCCGGGCGGCGGGGTCGGCGAGCACGGCGGCGCGTCCGGCGGCGGACCCGACGTCGTCGAGGTGGAACCTCAGCAGCCGGGGCTCCTGGTAGGCCGCGGCCAGCCGCACGATCAGGGCGTCGAGCGGGTCGTCGCCGGTCGGCGGCGTCGCACCGACCTCCCAGTAGGTCACCGCGTCCCGGGTGGGCTCGGTCTCGGCGGGGGTCACCAGGGTGATCAGGACGTCCTGGGCGTCGATGATCAGGTGGCACACAAGGTCGCGCACGAGCCAGCCGGCGCAGCCGGACGGCCGCGCGAAGTCCTCGTCGTCGAGCCCGGCGACCGCCTCGCGCAGCGCCGCCCAGGTGCGGGAGAACAGATCCATCCGGTCACGATAGGGGCACGCCGCGCGGCCCGGCAAACACTCCGGGCCCGGGCGGGGCTCACAGGCCGACGTCGCGCATGGCGTTGTCGCGCCAGCGGTCCACGGCGCGGATGTAGCGCAGCACCACCGGTGAGGCGGGGGCCCAGCGGCCGTGCCGGGCGATGACCGAGACCGGCACGCCGGCGGCGTAGGCCACGGTGGCGCCGCCGGCGCGGAGGCTGTGCGCGGTGAACGACTCGGCGCCGGGGACGCCGGCGCGCACGGCCAGGGAGCGGACGATCACGCCGACGGCGGCGGCGCTCAGGGAGGGGCCGATGGTGCCGTGCCGGTCGATGCGGCGCAGCAGCCGCCCGCCGGTGTGCCCGGCCTCGGCCAGCAGGGCGGTCCAGTCGCGCCAGGCGGCGACCGGGTCGGTCAGGGGGTGGCCCCCGCGCGGGACGGCGACCACCTCGCCCCGGCTGTCCCGGTCGGTCTTGGAGGTGCGGATGGTCACCTCCAGGCCGTCGGGGGCCTGGCGCACGTCGCGCTGGGTCAGCGCGACCAGTTCCGAGCGCCGGCCCATCAGGGCCAGGCCGAGCACCAGGACCAGGCGGTCGCGGACGCCGGCGGGGGTGCCGAGGTCGCAGGCGGCCACCATGGCGCGCAGGGCGTCGATGGTGACCGGCGGCGCCTCGCGCTGGCCGCGGGCGCCGTCTTCGGCGCGGGCCCGCCGGTAGGCGCGCAGCGCCAGCCGGGCGGCCTCGGTGGGCGGTTCACCGGGGTGGCCGGCGAGGCGGTGCATGGTGCGGACCGCGGCGATGGCCTGCTCGACGGTGGCGGGGGCCAGGCCGGCCGAGCACAGCGCGTGCACGTACTCGGCGAGGGTCTGCCCGGTCGCGGGCAGCGCCGCCCGGCCCTGCCGGTCGCACCAGGCGCCGAAGTTCTCCCACTGGCGGCGGTAGGCGCGGCGGGTGTTGGCGGGCACGCCGTCGGCGATGCGTTCGCGGGCGCCGGCGCTGAGCGCGTAGTCGGGTGCCCGGTGCCCGCCGTCGGCGGCGGCGAGCTGCGGCGGCGGGGTTCCGCCGCCGGGCGTGGTGTCGGTCACCGGCCATCCTCTCCTCGGCGGGCCGCCGGCCGGATACCGCCGCGCGGGCCCCTTTTCCAGGCGAGGATACGGGGGTCGGCCCGTCCCGCGTGCGGTGCGCGGCGCGGGCGGCCTCCCCGGTGGGGCTCTCCCCCGGCCCCGGCCGTGCGCCCCCGGGCCGGGCGCGGGGGCGCCGTTAGCCGGGCGGTGTTGCGGGCACGTGGGGGGCATGCCAGAGGAACGCGAGCAGACACCACCGCCGCAGACGCAGCCCTATCCGGGCGGCAGCGGGCCGATGACGCCCCGGCCGCGCGACGAGATGCGCGGATACACCGGCTCCGGCCTGCTCGACGGCCGGAGGGCCCTGATCACCGGCGGCGATTCGGGGATCGGGCGCGCGGTCGCGGTGGCCTTCGCCAAGGAGGGCGCCGACGTCGCGATCGCCTACCTGTCCGAGCACGACGACGCCCGGCACACCCGCGAGCTGGTGGAGAAGGCCGGGCGGCGCTGCGTTCTGCTGCCCGGCGACCTCGCCGACGCCGCGCACTGTGTCGCGGTCGTGGAGCAGGCCGCCGGGGCGCTGGGCGGGCTGGACGTCCTGGTGAACAACGTGGCGACCCAGGCGCCGGTGGAGTCGCTGGAGGAGCTGGCCGACGAGCAGTGGCGGCACACCTTCGCGGTCAACATCGACAGCTATTTCCGGGTGACCAAGGCCGCCCTGGCGTACCTGGGCGACGGCTCGGCGATCATCAACACGTCCTCGGTGAACGGGCTGCGCGGCAACAAGACGCTGATCGACTACGCCGCGACCAAGGGCGCGATCAACGCGTTCACCTACTCGATGGCGCAGAACCTGGCCGGCGAGGGCATCCGGGTCAACGCCGTCGCGCCGGGCCCGGTCTGGACGCCGCTGATCCCCTCGACGTTCCCCGGGGAGCGGGTCGAGCGGTTCGGCGAGCAGGTGCCGATGCGGCGGGCGGCCGATCCGGACGAGATCGCCCCGTCGTATGTGTTCTTCGCGGCCGGCCGGCTGTCGTCGTACTACACCGGGGAGATCCTGGCCCCGATCGGGGGCGAGACGCTGCCCGGCTGACCCCCGCCCGGCCGCCCCGTGGCCGCCGCAGGCCGGGGCGGGCCGGGGCGCGCCCCGGCCGAGAGGGCGCGGAACGGCCCGCGGCGGCCCGGTGGGTCAGCTGTAGTCGAGGGAGAAGTCGTTGCAGACGAAGTCGGATCGGCCGGCGGTGCCGCTGATCTCGAACCCGAACTGGATCTCGCCGATGGTGACGTCACCCCACCAGCCCTGGGTGCGCAGCCAGTTCAGCACGGCCCGCACGTCGACGCTGCCCGAGTCGGTGTCGCCGGTCCGCAGGAACGAGAACACGGCGTTGCTGCCGTTGGAGCCCCGGTAGACGTTCCAGGTCTGCCCGCCGATGGAGACGCCGGCGACCTCCGGCACGGCGCCGTTCTGGTCGTAGGACGACGCGATGGGGCCGACCGCGCCCTGCTTGTTCGTCCAGATCATGACCTCGTAGGCGTAGTTGTCGGCCCAGATGTCGTAGGCGGTCTCGTAGTCGCCGTCGCCGGGCACCGAGACGTCGAACGAGCTGGTCACCGAGTTCAGCGAGCTCAGCCGCCGGTTCAGCGTCTTGCCGGTGTGCGGGTAGGACTTGACGCCGCTGGTGCGCGGATGGTCGGCGACGACGCCCCAGTTGGTGCCGCTGCGCGCCCAGATCGTCTGGGATCCCGCGCCGCCGCCCCACACGTCGTTGTTGAGGGTGTAGCCGCCGCTGGTCCAGGAATCGAAATTGCCGGTGGCGACCCAGGCCGCATCCGAGGGGACGCCGCCGCCCGGCTGCTGGGTCGGGCCGGTCGAGGTCGGGGTCGGGGAGTTGGACACCTGGCCGGTGCATGCGGTGCCGTTGAGGGTGAAGCCGGTCGGCGCCGGGTTGCTTCCGGTCCATGAGCCGTTGAAGCCGAACGAGAGGCTCGCGCCGGTGCCCACCGAGCCGTTGTAGGAGACGTTCTTGGCGGTGACCTGGGATCCGCTCTGGGTCACGGTGGCGTTCCAGGCCTCGGTGACACGCTGGCCGGCGCCGTACGACCAGGTCACCGTCCACGAGGAGATGGGGTCGCCCAGGTTCTGGACGCTGACGTTCGCGGTGAACCCGCCCGGCCACTCCGAGCTGATCTGGTAGTCGGCGACACAGCCACTCGCGGCCGAGGCCGGCAGCGCCGTCACCGCGCCCGCCGCGATCGCGACCGCTGCGGCGGTGCCCATGGAAACAGCGAGAATGCTTTTCCGCACGATTTTTCCAACCTTTCGATGTTCCTGGTCAGGTCGCATATCGCGGAAATCGCCGCATTCCGCGATATGCCGAAGGCCCTGGTGGGCCGGGGGTTCCGGGGGTCGCGCCGGCACGGCGCCCGCCGGGTCCCGGCCTCGGCGATGTTTCCGTTCACGCGATTCGCGGGCATGCCGAAGAAACGGCCGGTGGCGACGGTCCGGCCATTCCGCGAGAAATCGAAGCGCTTCGACGACCTAGCCGGAAAAGCGCCTGGAGGAAAGTTCGTCCATGCGCGGCGATGCCGGCCTGTCCCGCCTCGGCACGCCCGGGCCCGTTCCGCCCCACCTCCTCCGACCATCGCCCGGGGATCGGTCCCCGTGGTGCGCGCGGCCCTCAGGGGAACGGGCCGGCGGCCACGGCTCCCCCAGAAGGTTTCGTGAACGTGGACGCTAGCGCACAACCCCGGCGGAAAGAAGCGGCCGCCGCCGGGCCCCCGGCGCGCGGAACCGGGCGGGCCCGGTGCGGATCGCCGGCGCCGGGCCCGCCCGCCCGGCCGGCCCGCCGGCCACTCCCC
>JBIQJI010000056.1:0-40152 GCA_044507605.1 Actinomycetales bacterium
GGGCGGCGATCCGAAGGCGGGCCGCGACGGCACCAGGGCGGCGCCCACCGGGGCCGCGGCCAAGGCGCCGCGACCCAAGGCGGGCGCTGCCAGAACGGGTGCGGCCAAGGCGGGTGCGGCCAAGGACGGCAAGGCGAGCCCGGCCGGCAGGCCGGGGCCGAAGGGCCGTCCGCCCGGCGGCCGGACGGGCGGACGCGTGGGCGGCAGGAGCGGAGGGCCTCCCGGGCCGCCGTCCCGGCCGCCGGCGATGCTCCGGCTCGGCAACCCGCGGCGCCGCATCAGCCTCGGCCTGATCGGCATGGCCTGCGTGCTGTCGCTGTTCGCGGGCCGGCTGGTGCAGTTGCAGGGCCTGGACGCCAAGGTGTACGAAGCGAAGGCCACCGAGCAGCGGCTCCAGCCGGAGAAGCTGCCGGCCCGCCGGGGCAGGATCACCGACGCGCGCGGGCGCCCGCTGGCCACGACCATCGACGCCCGCGTGGTCTTCGTCGACCCGGCCAAGGTCGACCCGGACAAGCGGGAGCAGGTCGCCTCGACGCTCTCCCGCGCGCTCGGCAAGCCGGTCGATGACGTGTCGGCCGCGCTCGCGCGCACGAAGGACCGGTACGTCGAGATCGCGACCGGGGTGACCCCCAGCGTGGCCGAGCGGATCCGCGGCCACGGGTTCGCGGGCGTCGGCGTCAAGTCCGAGTACGCCCGCCTGTACCCCGGCGACGACCTGGCCGGCAGCCTGATCGGTTTCGTCGGCGACGACGGCACCGGCCTGACGGGCATCGAGGCGGCGTACAACTCGGTGCTGACGGGCCGCGACGGGCAGCAGAGCGTCGAGACCGGCGCCTTCGGGCAGCGCATCCCGATGACGCGCAACTCCCGGGTGGCGCCGGTCGACGGCGGCGAGGTGCGGCTCACCATCGACCAGGACATCCAGTGGGCGGCGCAGAAGGCGATCGCCGCGCAGGTGAAGAAGACCCGGGCCGAGAGCGGCAGCGTGATCGTCATGGACGGGCGGACGGGCGAGCTGCTGGCGGTGGCCAACGCCCCCGAGCTGAACCTCGGCGAGTGGCGCGAGTCCTCGCCCGAGCAGTATCGCAACCGGGCCGTCAGCGAGATCTTCGAGCCGGGCAGCACCAACAAGGTGATCACGGCGGCGGCCGCGATCGAGTCGGGCGTGGTGCGGCCCGACACCGTGCTCCAGGTCAAGGACAACATCCGCTGCGCCGACCGCGTCATCCGCGACTCCGAGCCGCATCCGATGGAGCCGCTGACGTTCACCGGCGTGCTCGCCGAGTCCAGCAACGTGGGCACCATCATGGTGGCCGACCGCATCGGCGAGAAGTCGCTGTACGACGCGCTGCGGGCGTTCGGCTTCGGCCGGCGCACCGGCTCGGGCGTGCCGGGCGAGGAGGCCGGGCTGCTGCCGAAATGGGACACCTGGTCGGGCAGCCAGCGGTGCACGGTCGCCTTCGGGCAGGGCCTGTCGGTCACGGCGCTGCAGATGACCAGCGTCTACCAGACCATCGCCAACGGGGGCGTGCGCATCACGCCCAAGGTCGTGGCGGCGGTCCGCAAGCCCGGCGGCGAGCTGACGGCCACACCGGCGGGCAAGCGGACCCGGGTGGTGAGCGAGCGCACGGCCAAGGAGGTCGCGCGCATGCTGGAGGCCGCGACGAGCGGCGAAGGCACCGGCACGCGGGCCGACATCGAGGGGTACCGCGTGGCCGGAAAGACCGGCACCGCCCAGCGGTATGACCAGCGGTGCGGCGGGTACTGCGGTTACACGGCGTCGTTCGTCGGGTTCGCTCCGGCCGACGCGCCCCGCCTGGTGGTGCTGGCGGTGCTCCAGGCTCCTGAGAACGGTCATTTCGGCGGCGAGATCGCCGCCCCGGTGTTCAAGGACGTCATGACCTTCGCGTTGAAGACCCGCAAGGTCCCGCCGACGGGGACGACGCCCCCGCCGGTGCGCCTGCGCGGCGATCAGTGACCGCGGCGGAGGCGATGACGGCATGGGTGACGGCATGGCGATGGCTGTGGGTGATGGCTGTGAGTGACAGCGATGGGTGACAAGGGACGGTACGCTCTCGCCGTGCGTCCCCCGTCGTCCATGCGCCCCGCCGCCAGTCCGGCCCGGGCGCTTTCGAGTCTCGCCGCGCTGCTCGGCGGCGCCGGCGCGTCGGCCGGCGCGCCGCCGCGCGGCATCGTGCACGGCATCACCTTCGACTCCCGCCGGGTCCGGCCCGGCGACCTGTACGTCGCCCTGCCCGGCACCGCCACCCACGGGGCCCGGTTCGCGGGCGAGGCGGTGGCCGCCGGCGCGGTCGCCGTGATCACCGATGAGGCCGGCCGCGCGGCCGCCGAGGCCACCGGCGCGCCGGTGCTGATCGTGCCCGATCCGCGGGCCGTGCTCGGCCCGGTCGCCGCCTGGGTGTACGGCCGGCCGGCCGAGGACGTGACGGTGCTCGGGGTCACGGGCACGAGCGGGAAGACCACCACGACGTACCTGCTGGAGGCGGGGCTGCGCGCCGCCGGGCACCTGACCGCGCTGGTCGGCGGCGTCGAGATCCGGGTCGGCGACATCAGGTTCGAGCCGGGCCTGACCACGCCCGAGGCGAGCGACCTGCAGGGCCTGTTCGCCCTGATGCGCGAGGAGGGGGTCACAGCGGCGGCGATGGAGGTCTCCAGCCACGCCCTGGCGCTGGGCCGGGTCGCGGGCGTCCGCTACGACGTGGCGCTGTTCACCAACCTGTCGCGCGACCACCTGGACTTCCATCCCGACATGGAGGACTACTTCGCGACGAAGGTCCGGCTGTTCACGCCCGAGATGAGCCGGCACGGCGTGGTCAACATCGACGACCCGCACGGCCGAGAGCTGGCCGGCCTGGCCAAGGTGCCGGTGACGACGTTCTCCGCCGAGGGCTCCCCGGAGGCCGACTGGCGGGCCGGTGACGTACGGCTGGGGGCCGACGGCAGCAGCTTCCGCCTGGTGGGCCCGGGCGGTGTCGAGGCCGACGTGACGGTGGCGCTGGCCGGGCCGTTCAACGTGGCCAACACCGTGGGGGCGCTGGCGACGCTCGTCGAGGCGGGGATCCCCCTGCAGACGGCGGTGCACGGTGTCGGCGTGCTGACGGGGGTGCCGGGCCGCATGGAACGGGTGCCCACTGGCGAAGACTTCCAGGCGATTGTCGACTATTCTCACAAACCCGGCGCGGTGGAGTCGGTTCTGCGCTCGCTGCGCGAGGTCACCGCGGGCACCCTCACCATCGTGCTGGGCTGTGGCGGCGAACGTGATCGGGGCAAGCGGCCGATCATGGGCGAGTGCGCCGCCCGGCTCGCCGACGTCGTCATCTTCACCAGCGACAACCCGCGCGGTGAGGACCCGCTGCACATCCTGGCGGCGATGATGGAAGGTGCGCTGAGCGTGCCCCGGCAGGAGCGCGCTCATGTGATCATTGAGCCGGACCGTGCCGCGGCGATCCACCTCGCGATCGGCCGGGCCGGCCCCGGCGACGTGATCGTGGTGGCCGGCAAGGGACACGAGCAGGGCCAGTACGTCGGCGACACGGTCCTTCCCTTCGACGACCGCCAGGTGGTCGCCGACGCGATCGCGAGACGAGGCGAGACGGCCACCGGCCGGGCGAACTGAGCCGGGGGCGGCCCCGGTATCGGGGCGCGCGGCCCGGAGAGACACATATGGAGAGTAGGGAAGACGCATGATCCCGTTGCCACTGGGGCGGATCGCCGAGATCACCTCGGGCGCCCTCACGGGCATGGCCGATCCGCGCGCCGTGGTGACCGGTCCCGTGGTGATCGACTCGCGCGCGGCCCGGCCGGGATCGCTGTTCGTGGCGATCAAGGGCGAGCGGGCCGACGGGCACGACTTCGCGATCCCCGCGTGCGAGGCCGGGGCCGTCGCGGTGCTGGCGTCCCACCCGGTCGACGTGCCCACCGTGGTCGTGGGCGACGTGGTCGCCTCCCTCGCCGCGCTGGCCTCGGCGGTGCTCGCCGAGCTGCCGGCGACCACCGTGATCGGCGTGACCGGCTCGGCCGGCAAGACCGGCACCAAGGACCTGATCGCCCGCCTCGCGTCCGGTGTCGGCACCACGGTGGCCCCGGTGGGGTCGTACAACAACGAGATCGGCCACCCGCTGACGGTGCTGCGCGCCGACCAGGACACCAGGTTCCTGGTGCTGGAGCTGAGCGCCCGGGGCGTGGGCCACATCGCGTACCTGGCCCGGGTCGCGCCGCCGCGCATCGGCGTCGTGCTCAACGTCGGCACCGCCCACCTCGGCGAGTTCGGCGGCCGGGAGGTCATCGCGCGGGCCAAGGGCGAGCTGCCCGAGGCGCTGCCGCCCGACGGAGCGGCGGTGCTGAACGCCGACGACCCGTACGTCAAGGCGATGGCCGGCCGCACCCAGGCCCGCGTGCTGTGGTTCGGCCGTTCGCCCGAGGCCGCCATCCGCGCCGAGCAGGAGCGGTGCGACGAACGCGGCCGGGCGTCGTTCCTGCTGCACACGCCCTCGGGCTCCGCCCCGGTGTCCCTGCGGCTGTACGGCCGCCACATGGTGCCGAACGTCCTGGCGGCGGCCGCCGTGGGGTACGAGCTGGGCCTGCCCGTGGCGACGATCGCGCGGGAGCTGTCGGCGGCCGAGCCGGTGAGCCGGTGGCGCATGGAGGTCACCGACCGGCCCGACGGCGTCACGGTCGTCAACGACGCCTACAACGCCAACCCCGACTCGATGCGGGCGGCGTTCGAGACGTTCGGCGTGCTGGCCCGCACCCGCCGCCGGTTCGCGGTGCTCGCGTCGCTGCGCGAGCTCGGCGAGCAGAGCGCCGAGCTGAACGAAGGCGTGGGCCGGCTGGCCGCCGAGGCGGGGCTGGAGTGCCTGATCGTGGTCGGCGAGAACGCCGGGCCGGTGCTGAGCGGCGCCGGGCGGCCCGGCACGCCGGGCGCGCCCCGCGCGATCGTGCACGTCCCCGACGCCGCGGCGGCGGCGGCCGAGCTGGCCGGCCGGCTCGCGCCCGGCGACGCCGTCCTGATCAAGGGCCCGCGCGCGGCGGGGCTGGAGCGCACCGCCGAACTGCTGCTGCGGCCCGACGCACCACCACCTCCTTCGGCGTCACCGCCATCGGCCCCGCCGCGGCTCCCGCAGGGGTCCGCGGCCGAGGCCGGGGGAGGCCGCCGATGAGGGACATCCTCATCGCCGCGGCGGTGTCGCTGCTGCTGTCGATCATCGGCACGCCGCTCGCGATCCGGCTGTTCGGCAGGCGAGGCTACGGCCAGAACATCCGCGAGGAGGGCCCCCAAGGCCACTACGACAAGCGCGGCACGCCCACCATGGGCGGCACGGTGTTCGTGCTGGCCTCGCTGGTGGGGTTCGGCGCGGCGCACCTGGCGTCGGCGTCGACGCCGACGGTGTCGGCGTTGCTGGTGCTGTTCCTGATGACAGGGCTCGGCGCGGTCGGCTTCCTCGACGACTTCATCAAGATCTACAAGCAGCGCAGCCTGGGCCTGCGCAGCGGCGCCAAGGCGCTCGGCCAGCTCATCGTCGGCGCGATCTTCGCGGTGCTGGTGGTGCGCTTCCCGAACGGCTACGACGTCACCCCGGCGGTGACCCGGCTGTCGTTCCTGCGCGACTTCGGCCCCGCCTCGATCGGCATCGTGTTCTTCACGATCTGGGTGCTGTTCCTCATCGTGGGGTTCTCCAACGCCGTCAACCTCACCGACGGGCTCGACGGCCTGGCCTCCGGCGCCACACTGCTGGTGCTGGCCGCGTACGTGCTGATCGGCAACTGGCAGCTGCGCAACAGCTGCATCGACCGGCTCGGCCCCGGCTGCTACTGGGTCCGCGACCCCTTGGACCTCGCGGTGGTCGCCGCCGCCGTGCTCGGCGCCCTGCTCGGCTTCCTGTGGTGGAACGCCCCGCCCGCCAAGATCTTCATGGGCGACACCGGGTCGCTGGCGCTCGGCGGCGTGCTCGCCGGGCTGGCCGTGACCACCCGCACCCAGCTGCTGCTGGTCATCCTCGCCGGGCTGTGCGTGCTGATCACCCTGTCGGTGATCATCCAGGTCGGCTTCTACAAGATGACCGGCCGCCGTGTCTTCCGCATGGCCCCCCTGCAACATCACTTCGAGCTGTCCGGATGGGCCGAGACCACCATCGTGGTGCGGTTCTGGCTGATCTCGGCGCTCTGCGTCGGCATCGGGCTCGGCCTGTTCTACGTCGAATGGATGCCCAACGCCTGATCCGGCGGCCGAGCCGGCACAGGCGGGTGAAGGGGGAGGGGAGCCGTGAGCAGGATCTGTGTGGCAGGGCTGGGGGTGTCCGGCGTGGCGGCCGCCCGCGCGCTGGCGGCCAACGGCGACCGGGTGACGGTCGTCGAGGCCCGCGACGGGGAGCGGCAGCGGGCCGCGGCCGAGGAGCTCGCCGCCCTCGGCGTCGACGTGCGCTTCGGCGAGCCCGTACGGCCGCCGGAGGGCACGGGCCTGGTGGTGACCTCCCCGGGCTGGCGGCCGTCCCATCCGTTCCTGGTGGCCGCCGCCGAGGCCGGCGTCGAGGTCATCGGCGAGGTCGAGCTGGCCTGGCGGCTGCGCCCGCCGGGCGCCGCGCCGTGGCTGGCGCTCACCGGCACCGACGGCAAGACGACCGTCGTGCGCATGCTGACGGCCATGCTCGCCGCCGCCGGGCACAAGGCGGTCGCCGCCGGCAACGTGGGCACCCCCATCGTGGAGGCGGTGCAGGGCCCCTACGACGTGATCGCGGTCGAGCTGTCCAGCTTCCAGCTGCACTGGTCCGCCGGCCTCGCGCCGCGGGCGGCGGCACTGCTCAACGTCGCGCCCGACCACCTGGACTGGCACGGGTCGATGGCGGAGTACGTCCGGATCAAGGGCCGGGTGTTCGAGCGGGCCGAGGTGGCCGTCTACAACGCCGACGACGAGCGGGCCACCGCGCTCGCCGAGCGGCACCGCGGCACCGCCCGGCTCGTGGGGTTCACCCTGCGCGCCCCCCGTCCCGGACGGCTCGGCGTGGTGGAGGACCTGCTGGTCGACCGCGCGTTCACCGGCGACCCCGGCACGGCCGAGGAGCTGGCGGCGTTCGCCGACGTGCGCCCCTTCGCGCCGCACAACGTCGCCAACGCGCTCGCGGCGGCCGCGCTGGCCCGCGCCTACGGCGTGCCGCCCTCGGCCGTGCGCCAAGGGCTGCGCGACTTCGTGCCCGACCCGCACCGCATCCAGCACGTGGCCACGGTCGGCGGCGTTGACTACGTCGACGACTCCAAGGCCACCACGGCGCACGCGGCGGGGGCGTCGCTGGCGGCGTACCCCTCGATCGTGTGGATCGCCGGCGGGCAGCTCAAGGGCGCCGACGTGACCGACCTGGTGCGCGAGGCCGCGCCCCGGCTGCGCGGCGCGGTGCTGCTCGGCGCCGACCGGGGCGTGATTCGCGAGGCTCTGGCGCGACACGCCGCGAATGTTCCCGTGGTGGAGGTGGCCGGGCAAGACACTGGTGTCATGAACAGTGTCGTCACCGCGGCCGCCCGGCTCGCATCCCCCGGAGACACCGTGCTCCTCGCCCCGGCCGGGGCGTCCCTCGACATGTTCGCCGGCTACGGTGCGCGGGGGGAGGCCTTCGCCGAGGCGGTGCGCGACCTGGCACGCCTGGCCGGGCGGTGAGCCGCCGATGACCACGACCGAGCCCCAGACGGCTTCTCAGGCCGGGCGGCAGGGCCGGGCGGCCGCGCTGCGCGAGCTGCTGAACCGTCCGCTCACCTCCTACTACCTGGTGCTCGGCTGCAGTGCGCTGCTGCTCGCCCTCGGCATGATGATGGTGCTGTCGGCGTCCAGCATCGAGGCGCTGCAGCGCACCGGCAGCCCGTTCTACTGGTTCCTCAAGCAGCTCGTCTCGGCGGCGATCGGGCTGCCGCTGATGTGGCTGTGCTCCCGGCTGCCCCCGCGGTTCTTCCGGCTGGCCGGCTATCCGCTGATGATGCTGTCGTTCCTCGGCCTGGTGATGGTGCTGTTCATCGGCACCCGCCAGCTCGGCGCGCAGCGCTGGATCGACATCGGCCCGATCTACCTGCAGCCGTCGGAACCGGCCAAGCTCGCGCTGCTGCTGTGGGGCGCCGACCTGCTGGCCCGCAAGGCCCGCGGCGGCCTGATCGAGTGGCGCAACCTGCTGATCCCGCTGCTGCCCGGCACGGCGCTGATGGCCGTCATGGTGATGTTCGGCAGCGACCTCGGCACCACGATCGTGCTGTTGCTGATCTTCCTGGCGCTGCTGTGGGTGGTCGGCGCGCCGGTGCGGCTGTTCGTCGGCGTCCTGTCGGTCGCCGCGCTCGCCACGATCATTATGATCAAGGTGGAGCCGTACCGCATGGCGCGCATCACGAGCTTCCTGGAGCCCGAGAAAAGCCCGCTGCAGGCCGGTTACCAGATGCTGCAGGGCCTGAACGCGATCGGCTCGGGCGGCTGGTTCGGCATCGGGCTCGGCAGGAGCCGGCAGAAGTGGAACTGGGTGCCGCACGCCGAGAGCGACTTCATCTTCTCCATCATCGGAGAGGAGCTCGGCCTCGTGGGCACGCTGCTCGTCATCGCCCTGTACGGCCTGCTGGGCTATGCCGGGCTGCGCGTGGCCTCCCGGGTCGGCGACCCGTTCGTCCGGCTGGCGGCCGCCGCCACGGTGGCGTGGATCGCCGGTCAGGCCATGGTCAACATCGGTGCCGTCATCGGGCTGCTGCCCATCACGGGCATTCCGCTGCCGCTCGTGTCGTACGGTGGCTCCGCCCTGTTGCCGACCCTGGCAGCGCTTGGCATGTTGTTGTCGTTCGCCAAGTGCGAGCCGGGCGCGGCGCGGGCGCTGGCCGCTCGTGGCCCCGGCCCGGCGGCGCGGGCCCTAAGCTGGCTTGGCCTGGGTGGCGTCCCGGCGAAGATTCGCCGGAGCCTTCGGCGCGAGCCGGCCAGGCCGCCCACGACCCGACCGGCCAAGGCCGGGTCCGGCAAGTCCAGAACTGCACCAAGATCGAGCACGCGGAGTTGAAAGGACCGACATGAGGGTGGTCCTCGCAGGCGGCGGTACGGCCGGCCACATCGAACCGGCGCTGGCGCTCGCCGACGCACTGCGCCGGCGCGACCCCGGCATCGGCATCACCTGCCTCGGCACCGAGCGCGGCCTGGAGACCCGCCTGGTGCCCGCCCGAGGCTACGAACTGGCCCTGGTGCCGGCGGTGCCGCTGCCGCGATCGCTCACGCCCCAGCTGCTGACCGTGCCCGGCAGGCTCGCCGGCGCCATCGGCACGGCCGCCAACATCCTGGACCAGGTGCGGGCCGACGTGCTCGTCGGGTTCGGCGGCTACGTCGCCACCCCGGCGTATCTCGCGGCCCGCCGCAAGGGCGTGCCGATCGTCGTCCACGAGGCCAACCCCCGGCCCGGCCTCGCCAACCGGCTCGGCGCCCGGCTCACCGACCACGTCTTCACCGGGCATCCCGACACCTCGCTGTCGGACGGGGAGTACATCGGCATCCCGCTGCGCAAGGACATCGTCGCCATGGACCGCTTCTCGCTGGGCGACAAGGCGCGGTCGTACTTCGGCCTGGAGGACGACCGGCCCACGCTGCTGATCTTCGGCGGCTCCCAGGGCGCCCGCGCCATCAACAACGCGGCGCTGGCCGCCTCCGACCAGCTGCGCCAGGCGGGCGTGCAGGTGCTGCACGTCATCGGGCCGAAGAACACCGTCGAGCACGAGCCGCCGCCGGGCGACCCGCAGTACGTCGTGCTGCCGTACGTCGACCGCATGGACCTCGCCTACGCCGCCGCCGACTTCGCGCTGTGCCGCAGCGGGGCGCTGACGTGCGCCGAGCTGACCGCCGTCGGCCTGCCGGCGGCGTACGTCCCGCTGCCGCACGGCAACGGCGAGCAGGCCCTCAACGCCGCGCCGATCGCCGCCGCCGGCGGGGGTCTGATGGTCGACGACGCCGACCTGACGGCCGACTGGATCCTGCGCAACCTGCTGCCGATCCTGCGCGATCCCGAGCGGGTCGCGGTGATGTCCGAGGCCGCCTCGCGCCTCGGGCGCAGGGACGCCGACGACGCCCTCGCCGACCGGGTGCTGCGCATCGCCGGGGGCGCGCGGTGAGCCTGGTCAAGCTGATCGACCCGGTGCCGGCGGCCGACCTGGGCCGGGTGCACTTCATCGGCATCGGCGGGGCCGGCATGTCGGGCATCGCGCGCATCCTGCTCAAGCGCGGCGTGACCGTGTCGGGCAGCGACGCCCGCAACTCCGGCCCGCTGGCCGAGCTGCGCGAGCTCGGCGCCACCGTGCACGTGGGGCACGCCGCCTCGCACATCAGGGACGTCGACACCGTGGTGGTGTCGACGGCGATCCGCGACTCCAACCCCGAGCTCGGCGAGGCCCTGCGCCAGGGCCTGCGCATCATCCCCAGGGCGGCGGCGCTGGCCGCCGTGATGGCCGGGCGCAGGGGCGTGGCGATCGCCGGCACCCACGGCAAGACCACCACCACCTCGATGCTCACGGTCGCGCTGCAAAAGTGCGGCGCCGACCCGTCCTACTGTGTCGGCGGCCGGCTCGTCACCACCGGGCTCGGCGCCGACGAGGGCGGCGGCGACGTGTTCGTGGCCGAGGCCGACGAGAGCGACGGGTCGTTCCTCATGCTGGCGCCGAGCGTCGCCGTGGTCACCAACGTCGAGGCCGACCATCTCGACAACTACGGCGACCCCCAGGCCGTCCACGACGTCTTCGCCCGATTCGCCGAACGGGTCGGCGACACCCTCATCGTGTGCGCCGACGACCCCGGCTCGGCCGCGCTCGCCCCGATCGCCCGGGCGGGCGGGCTGAGGGTGCTCTGCTACGGCGAGTCGGCCGACGCCGACTTCCGCGTCACGCGCGTGGCCCCGAACGGCCTCGGCGTGACGTTCGCCGTCGAGGGGCCCGTGCTCGGCGGGCCCGGCGGGGCGGACCCGGAGATCTCGCTGTCGGCGCCCGGCCCCCACAACGCGCTCAACGCGCCCGCCGCCATCGCGGCGGCCACCGTGCTCGGGCTGCCGTTCGCGGAGGTGCGCGAGGGCCTGGGCGCGTTCACCGGCACCCAGCGCCGGTTCGAGCCCAAGGGCGAGGCCGCCGGGGTGACCGTCTTCGACAGCTACGCCCACCATCCCACCGAGCTCGCCGCCGACCTGCGCGCGGCGCGTGACGTGGTGGCGTCGCACCCCGGCGGCGCCGGCCGCGTCATCGCCGTCTTCCAGCCGCATCTGTACTCCCGCACCAGATACTTCGCCGCCGAGTTCGGCGCGGCCCTGGGGCTGGCGGACGAGGCGATCGTGCTGGACGTCTACGGCGCCCGGGAGGACCCCGAGCCGGGCGTCTCCGGCGCCCTGGTCGCCCGCGAGGTGCGCCTGCCGGAGGGGCGGGTCGCGTACGAGCCCGACCGCGACGCCGTGCCGGCGCTGGTGGCCGGCCGGGCCCGCCCGGGCGACCTCGTGCTCACCATGGGCGCCGGCGACGTGACCGAGCTGGGCCCGCGCATCGTCGCGGAGCTGGCCGCCCGGTGAGCGCCGGGCGCTGGCGCCGGGTGCTCGCCGTCCTGCTGGTCGGCGGGTCGGCCGGCGTCGCCGCCTGGGCCGTGCTGTTCTCGCCGCTGCTCGGTGTCGGCACCATCGTGGTCAGCGGCAACGACCGGCTGTCGGGTGCCGAGATCCGCCGGGCGGCCGCGGTGCGCGACGGGCAGCCGCTGGCCACCCTGGACGTCGAGGCGGTGCGGGCCAGGATCGCCGCCCTGCCCCGCGTCGAGCGGGTCACGGTCGACCGCCGCTGGCCGCGGACCCTGCGCATCGCGGTGCGCGAGCGCACGCCCATCGCGGTGGCCCCCAAGGACGGGCGCGTCGCGCTGATCGACCGCTACGGCGTCGTCGTCGAGCTGCGCGACAAGGCCCCGGCCGGGCTGCCCCGGCTGCGTGTGGCGCACGTGGCCGTCGACGACGCCGCCACCCGGGCCGCGCTGTCGGTGATCCATGGGCTGCCCGCCCCGGTGGCCGGCCGCGTGACGCAGGTGCGGGCCGATCGGCCGGGCGCGGTGACGCTCACGCTGCTCGACGGGCGGTCGGTGATGTGGGGCGGGCCCGAGCGCACGGCGCGAAAGGCGCGAATTCTGCAGACGCTGCTCATCGAGCAGCCCGGTCATGACTATGACGTCAGCTCACCGGACGTGGCGACGGTCAAGTGATATTCCTCACCGCCGTGTCGGCGTCACGACCGGCGAAACGGACAGGCTGCGACACGCCGGGCGTGCTTGCGGCGCGGTTAGTTGACCCTGGGGGAGGACCAACCCTACTGTCCGTATCAATCCTCAGGTTGACATAACTCTAAATCTCAACTTGAGGGTGAGGGTTTGGAAGTCGTGGCCCGGTCGACCGGGCCCAGAGAAATGCAAGTAAACGAGCGGAAAGGCCCCTCGTCGTGGCAGCACCGCAGAACTACCTCGCGGTCATTAAAGTCGTCGGCATCGGCGGCGGCGGAGTCAACGCCGTCAACCGGATGATCGAAGAGGGACTCAAGGGCGTCGAGTTCATCGCCATCAACACCGACGCCCAGGCGCTGCTGATGAGTGACGCCGACGTGAAGCTCGACGTGGGGCGTGAGCTGACGCGCGGGCTTGGGGCGGGGGCGAACCCCGAGGTCGGCCGCAAGGCGGCCGAAGATCACCGTGAGGAGATCGAAGAGGTCCTCAAGGGCGCCGACATGGTCTTCGTGACGGCGGGCGAGGGCGGTGGCACCGGCACCGGCGGCGCGCCGGTGGTGGCCAGCGTCGCCCGCTCCCTCGGCGCGCTGACCATCGGCGTGGTGACCCGGCCGTTCAGCTTCGAGGGCAAGCGGCGGGCGATGCAGGCCGAGGCCGGCATAGAGACCCTCCGCGACGAGGTCGACACCCTCATCGTGATCCCCAACGACCGGCTGTTGTCGATCTCCGACCGGCAGGTCAGCGTGCTCGACGCGTTCAAGGCGGCCGACCAGGTGCTGCTGTCCGGTGTCCAGGGCATCACCGACCTGATCACCACGCCCGGTCTGATCAACCTCGACTTCGCCGACGTCAAGTCGGTCATGTCGGGCGCGGGGTCGGCGCTGATGGGCATCGGTCACGCCCGCGGCGACGACCGGTCGGTCGCGGCGGCCGAGATGGCGGTGTCGAGCCCGCTGCTGGAGGCCAGCATCGACGGCGCCCACGGCGTGCTGCTGTCCATCGCCGGCGGCTCCGATCTCGGCCTGTTCGAGATCAACGAGGCGGCACAGCTCGTGTCCAACGCCGCAGCCGCCGACGCCAACATCATCTTCGGCACGGTCATCGACGACGCCCTCGGCGACGAGGTCCGGGTGACCGTGATCGCCGCGGGATTCGACGAGCCGATCGCCGAAGCGCAGCGCACCGGCCCCACGCTCGGCCGTCAGCAGCCCGCCGCGCGCCCGGCCACGCCCGCCGCCCCGCCCCGCACCTCACCGCTGCCCGGCATGCCCGGCGGCCGCTCCGAGCAGCCCGCGGCCCGGCCCGCCACCGCACAGCCGCCACCGGCGTCGCCAGGGCCGTCGTCCTCCGCCGGGTCCTCGGCGTCCCCGCGCTCCTCCGGGCCGGGTTCCACCGGGCTGGGCTCGTCCGCAGCGTCCTCGGCCGCCCCGGCGTCGTCCGGCCCGTCCGCCTCCGCCGCGTCGCCGGCGCCCGCCATGCCGCTCTCCGCCCCGGTCATGCCCCCGCCGGCCCCGCAGGCCCGGCCGTCCGCCTCGGCCGCCCCGGCGCGCGGCACCGATGGCGGCACCGGCCGGTCGCACGGCGACGACACCGACCGGTCCCGCGCCGAGCGCGAAGAGCCGACGCGCGGCGACGAGCAGTCCTCCCCGCCGCCGATCCCCCGGCCCGCCGCCCCCGAGCCCGCCCCGCCGACGCCGATCAACTCCCGGTCGGCCGAGCAGGGGCGCCGCCGGCCGGTGGTGTTCGAGGAGCAGGAAGAGGAGCTCGACGTTCCCGACTTCCTGAAGTGACGGGCCCACGCCCGGACGACGGCCGCCGCGAAGAGATCGCGCGCGGCCTCGCCGAGGTCGAGCGGCGCATCGGCGAGGCGTGCCTGGCCGCCGGTCGCGACCGGGCCGAGATCACCCTCATCGCGGTCACCAAGACCTACCCCGCCTCCGATGTGCGCATCCTCGCCGATCTCGGGGTCGACCAGATCGGCGAGAACCGCGACCAGGAGGCGGCCGCCAAGGCCCGCGAGTGCGCCGACCTCCCCTTGACCTGGCATTTCATCGGCCGTCTGCAGACCAACAAGGTCCGGTCGGTGGTGTCGTACGCCGCGATGGTGCATTCGGTCGACCGGCCCCGCCTGGTCACCGCGCTGTCGGCGGCCGCCGTCCGCGCCGCTGAGCGGCACGGGCACGGACACGAGATCGGGTGCCTCGTGCAGGTGTCCTTCGACGACGACCCCGGCCGCGGCGGCGCCCGCCCCGCCGACGTCCCGGCGCTCGCCGAGGCCGTGGCCCGGGCCCCCGGGCTGCGCCTCGACGGCGTCATGGCGGTAGCGCCGCTCGGCGCCGACCCGGGCAAGGTGTTCGCCGAACTTCGCGCGATCGCCGCAACCGTACAGTCCGCATATCCCCGGGCGAAGATCATCTCAGCCGGCATGAGCGGCGATCTGCCCCAGGCGATAGCAAACGGAGCGACACACCTGCGTGTTGGTACGGCGTTGCTCGGCCGTCGCAAGCCCTTCGTCAGGTAATGTCCACCAAGTGGACCTTGGCGTCCGCGGCACCCGGGCCCTGAGGCACGACGGAGGACGAAGGATGGCCGGCGCGATGCGCAAGATGGCGGTCTACCTCGGTCTCGTGGAGGACGACCGCTACGAGAGGTATGAGGGCTACACCGACGTTGCCTACGACGACGATTACGACCCCGACAACCCCGACAGCGTCGAGGAGCGCGCCGAGCGTGAGCGCCGCGGCCGCGACGCCCAGGGCGGCCGGGGGCTCGCCGACGGGCCCAGCGCATCCTCAGGAGAACGCGACTCCGACGACGACTCCGGTGATGGCGGGTCCCCGTCCCGGCCCGCCACGGCCGTGCTGGAGCGCCGCACGGCCGATCTGGCGCGAATCATGACGCTTCACCCCCGCACCTACAACGAGGCTCGTACTATTGGGGAGCACTTTCGTGAGGGCACCCCGGTCATCATGAACCTGACCGAGATGGTCGACAGCGACGCCAAGCGTCTGGTCGATTTCGCGGCAGGTCTCATCTTCGGCCTGCATGGCAGCATCGATCGTGTTACCAACAAGGTGTTCCTGTTGTCCCCAGCCAACGTCGAGGTGACCGCCGAGGATAAGGCCCGAATCGCCGAACGCGGCTTCTTCAATCAGAGCTAGAGTGCCACCATGAACCGTTCACGGCCGCGCGGTGCCCGTCCGGGGTCCGCGGGGGAGACGCATCAGATCGGAGGTGAGAGCGCGACATGGGGATCTTCCTGGAGCTGCTGATCGTCGCCCTCACGCTGTATCTGGTGCTGCTGATCGGCAGGATGATCTTCGAGACGGTGCAGGCGTTCGCCAGGTCCTGGCGGCCCACCGGTCTGGTGTTGGTGCTGGCCGAGGCCATCTACACCGCCACCGACCCACCCCTCAAGTTCCTCCGCCGTTTCATTCCCCCGCTCCGGTTGGGTACGGTGGCCTTTGACCTAAGCTTCACAGTCCTGTTCATTGTGGTCTTGGTCTTGATCCAAGTCGTGTCCGCGCTTCCACGTTGATCGGGTCCATCCCTCACCAAGCGCGCCAAGGAGAGCCAAATGCCGCTGACGCCCGCTGATGTGCGGAACAAGCAGTTCAGTACCACCCGGCTGAGGCCGGGCTACGACGAGGAGGAAGTCGACGCCTTCCTCGACGAGGTCGAGGCCGAGCTCGACCGCCTCATTCAGGAGAACGAAGAGCTCCGCGCCAAGCTCGCCGAGTGCCTGCGGGGCAAGCCGGTGCAGCAGCAGGGCATGGGCATGCCCCAGGGCATGCAGCAGTCCATGGCGCCCGCCCCGGTCGCCGAGCCCAAACCCGAGATGATGGCGCAGCCCGAGCCGATGAAGCCGCCGGAGCCCGCGCGCCCCGAGCCGGTCCCCATGAACATGGGCATGCCGCCGGCCGAAGACAACATGGACACCGCGGCCCGCGTGCTCGCGCTCGCCCAGCAGACCGCCGACCAGGCGATCGCCGACGCCCGCCGCGAGGCCGACGAAACCGTCACCCGCGCCCGCCGCGAGGCCGACGAGATCCTCGGCAAGTCGCGCCGGCAGGCCGAGCAGATCATCGGCGACGCCCGCGCCCGCGCCGAGACCCTGGAGCGCGACGCCCAGGAGCGGCACCGCCAGGCGATGGGCTCGCTCGTGCAGACCCGTGACGAACTGGAGCGCAAGGTCGAGGAGCTGCGCAGCTTCGAGCGTGAGTACCGCAGCCGCCTCAAGCTGTACCTGGAGCAGCAGCTCGCCGAACTGAACGTCTCCGCCGAGGCCAGCGGCGGCTTCCCGATCGTCGGCCAGCTCGGCAACGGCGCACCCGCCATGTCGCACGCCGTCGCTCAGGGCGGCCAGCCGCAGCAGCTCCCGGGCGCGCCCGGCAACCCGTTCGCCGGTGAGGCCCCGCAGCACCAGGGCGCCTTCCAGGGAGCCGACGGGCCGCACGGCGACCGCCGCTAGGACATCGGGTCGAGTTCCGCACCACTGACCCGAGTCCGCATCTGGAGAACCCGCGTGATCCTCATCAGCGCCGCGCTGGTGCTCGCCGCCATCGCCCTGCTCATCACGGGCGTGGTGCTCGCCCAACCGTACCTGGTCATGTGGTCGATCGTGGTCAGCGTGCTGTCCGCGGTGTGCCTGCTGATCGGGGCGCTGCTACGGCGTCACGAGCTGTTCCCGGCCACGGCGGGCGCGGCCGCCGGTTCCCCGGTGCCACCCCCGGCACCGGTGCCCGGTACGTCCACGTCCGTGCCCGCGTCACCCGCTACATCCACGACAACGTCCGCCGCCGAAGCGCCCGCCACGTCACCCCA
The DNA here is from genome assembly GCA_044507605.1 of Actinomycetales bacterium. Classification (GTDB taxonomy): domain Bacteria; phylum Actinomycetota; class Actinomycetes; order Streptosporangiales; family Streptosporangiaceae; genus Thermopolyspora. Next base: position 17,069 of record JBIQJI010000056.1, read on the forward strand.
CTTCGCTCCGCCCCGTGGCGCGGGCGTCCCCGGCATGGCCCCCTCCGGCCTGCCGCACCCCTCACCGCTCGGCGCCCCTCCCGTCCCCTCCTCACCGCCCGTGCCGCACGCCCCGTACGCCGTGCCGGCCCCGATGCCAGCACCGGCACGCGCCCCCGGCCGCCTCAGCGCCGACGCGATCGTCCTGGTCATCCCCGGCCGCAAGCGCTTCCACCGGCCCGGCTGCCGCCGGCTCGCCGGTCGCGACCACGAGGAGCTGACGTACGAGGAGGCCCGCGAAGAAGGCTTCACCGCCTGCACCACCTGCGACCCCGAGGCCACCGCCCGCCCAGAGCCCGCGGCCCCCGAACCAGTCGCCCCCGCGCAGGCGTCCCCGCACCCCGCGGCGGCCCCGCCCGCCGCCACCCGCCCGGCAGCGACCCGGTGGAGCCCCTCCTCCCAGGAGGCGCCCGGCTCCCGGGACCACGCCGGCCCCCGCACCACCCCAGAGCCCTCCGCCTCCGCGAGCCCGCTCGCCTCCGCCTCGCCGGCACCCGCCGACGCCCCCGCGAGCCCGGCCGCGCCCGCCCCGGCCGCCGACGCGCTCGCGTCCGCCGCCCCCGCGGCACACCCGGCCACGGACCCTGCCGCACGCCCGCCGGCGGGCCCCGGTGCGGCCACCGACGCCCCGTCCGACGGCGCCACGACATCGCCCGCCGCGCCGCCCACCGGAGCGGCGTCCACCGAAGCCAGGTCCGCCGACGCGAGCGGCCCGGCCGCGGCCCGGTCCGGCATCGCCGGCTCGCCCCCCGCGCCGCAGACATCGCGCGTGACCCCGCCCACGCTGCCTCCGGTGCCGCCCATCCCCGATACCGGCCACAGCAAGGTCGACTGGTTCGCCAAGCCGGCCATCCCGGCCGCGCAGGACCCCTCTTCCGCCGAGCCCCGCGAGGGCACGGCGTCCGGTGGCGGCTCCGCCACCGGCGGCCCAGCACGAAGCGGCCCGGAACGAGGTGACCCGGAACGAGACGGTTCGGAACGAGACGGTTCGCCCCGCGGCGGTGCGGAACCTGCCGCCAGGGCGGCCGGTCCCGGCGCGGAGCCGGGCGCCTCGACCGGCTCCGGCCCCGCCGCGACGCCCCCGAGCCCGTCCAGGCCCGGCGGCACTGCCACGCCTCCCTCGCCCCCCGCCGACCGGCCCGGCACCGGGCCCGGACGGCAGGCGCGCCCGGGTCGGCCCGCGGAGCCCTCCGGCTCCACCGCCGGCACTGGGCGCCTTGGCTCCACAGCAGGAACCGAGCGCCCCGGCTCCACCGCCGGCACCGCGCCCTCTGGCTCCGCCGCCGGCACCCCGCCCTCTGGCTCCACCGCTGGGATCGGGCGCTCTGGCTCCGCCGCTGAGAGCGGGCCCTCCGGCTCCAGCGTCGGCGGCGGTGGGGAGCAGGCGCGGACCGCCCCCGGCCTGGTGACCGTCGTGCCGGGCATCCACCGTTATCACGTCTCCGGCTGCCCGCACCTTGAGGGCGTCACCAACGCCAAGGTGATGTCGCGGTCGATGGCCCGCGCCGCCGGTCTCGACGAGTGCGCGGACTGCCACAAGGGCACCCCCGCCCCCTGACCCCACACCCTCCGCCGCCCTGACTCCATGGCCCGAGGTCCTACGGCCCGTGGCCGGGCCCATGGCCCGGTGTTCCGGGGCTCGGACCCGATAGGTCGGGCCATAAGGCCCATGCTCCATGGCCCGTGGGTGTGTGGCTCGGACCCCAGGCTCGGGCTCTATGGCTCGTAGCCCATGGCTCGGGCTTCGTGGCCGTGTTCCCTGGCCCGTGTTCCCTGGCCCGTGTTCCCTGGCCAGGGCTCCGTGGCTTGGCCCCATGGCTCGGGCTCTATGACAGTGCCATGGGGCTCGGGCCCACCGCAGGTGTGGCCTGGCGGCGGGCCCGGGGTGGCGTCGTGGGGGTTATCCGGCGCGGCGGAGGCGGAAGACGAGGCCGAGGTCCTCGTCGGTGAACGACGGCGTGGCGTCGGTCGTGCCCGTGGCGCTCGGGTCGTCCGGGCCGGAGCCCTCGGTGATGGACGTGGCCAGGACCTCGCGGGCCACCGTGTCGGCGGAGTCGCGCAGGGCCTCGGCCAGCTCGCCGGAGGCCTCCCACCACAGGTCGACGCGGTCGGAGATGGACAGGCCGGACGACTTGCGGGCGTCCTGGACGAGGCGGATCACCTCGCGGACCAGGCCGGCGCGGCGCAGCTCCGGCGTGACGGTGAGGTCGAGGGCGATCGTCTCGCCGCCGCCCGACCCGATCGCGCCGGTCTCCACGGCCCAGCCGGCCTTGGGGTGCTCGGTGATGATGATCTCGTCGGGGCCGAGTTCGACGGTGCCGGCCTCGCCCGCGTCGACGGTCACGGTGCCGCCGGCGCGCAGCGTGCCGGCGATCGTGGCCGCGTCGGTGGCCGTCACGGCGGCGGCGACCTGCTTGGTCAGCGGGCCGAACCGCTTGCCGAGGGCGCGGAAGTTCGGCTTGGCGGTGAAGGTGACCAGGTCGGCGGAGAAGCCGGACAGGTCTTCGAGGGTCTGCACGTTCAGCTCGTCGGCGATCAGGTCGCGCAGCTCGCCGGGGAGGGTGCTCCAGCCCTGGGCGCCGACGAGCGCGCGGCCGAGCGGCTGGCGGGTGCGCACGCCGCTGGTGGCGCGGGCCGACCGGCCGAGCTCCACGAGCCGCCGCACCAGCGCCATGCGCCCGCCGAGCTCGGGGTCGAGCAGCTCGGGCCGCGTCTCCGGCCAGGCGGCCAGGTGCACCGACGGGGCGGCGTCGGGGCTGCGCAGCACGTCCCACACGTAGTCGGTGATGAACGGCACCAGCGGCGCCATGAGCCGGGTCACGGTCTCCAGGCACTCGTACAGCGTGGCGAACGCGGCCGGGTCACCGGACCAGAAGCGGCGGCGGGACCGGCGGACGTACCAGTTGGACAGGTCGTCGAGGAAGTCGGCGAGGCGGCGGCCCGCCCGCGCCGTGTCGAAGTCGTCCAGGGCGGCGCCGGTCTCGGCGATGGTACGGTGCAGCTCGGCGAGGGCCCACCGGTCGATGAGCGGCCGGTCGGCGTACGCCGGGGCCTCGCCGGCCCGCTCGGGGGACCACGATTCGGCGTTGGCGTACAGGGTGAAGAACGACGCGGTGTTCCAGTAGGTCAGCAGGACCTTGCGGACGATCTCCTCGATCGCCGCGTGCCCGACGCGCCGGGCCGCCCACGGCGACCCCGAGCAGGCCATGAACCAGCGCAGCGCGTCGGCGCCGTGCCGCTCCATCAGCGGGATCGGCTCCAGGACGTTGTCGAGGTGCTTGCTCATCTTGCGGCCGTCTTCGGCGAGGATCAGCCCGAGGCACAGCACGTTCTCGTACGACGACCGGTCGAACACCAGTGTGCCGACGGCCATCAGCGAGTAGAACCAGCCGCGCGTCTGGTCGATGGCCTCGCAGATGTACTGGGCCGGGTAGGCCTGCTCGAACTCGGCCTGGTTCCGGTACGGCGCCCCCCACTGGGCGAACGGCATCGAGCCCGAGTCGAACCAGGCGTCGATCACGTCGGGGACCCGGCGCGCCTCGGCGCCGCAGGTGGGGCAGGGGAACGTCACGTCGTCGACGTACGGCCGGTGCGGGTCGAGGGCCGACAGGTCGCGCCCGGCGAGCTGCCCGAGCTCCTTCAGCGAGCCCACACAGGTGACGTGCGAGTCGTCGGCGGTGCACAGCCACAGCGGCAGCGGCGTGCCCCAGTAGCGGGACCGCGACAGCGACCAGTCGACGTTGTTGCGGAGCCATTCGCCGTAGCGGCCCCACTTGATCGTGTCGGGGAACCAGTTGGTCCGCTCGTTCTCGGCGAGCAGCCGGTCCTTGATGGCGGTGGTGCGGATGTACCAGGACGGCAGCGCGTAGTAGAGCAGCGGGGTGTGGCACCGCCAGCAGTGCGGGTAGCTGTGCTCGAAGTGGGCGCCCCGCAGCAGCAGGCCGCGGGCGCGCAGGTCGTCGGTGAGGCGTTCGTCGGCGTCCTTGAAGAACTCGCCGCCGACGAACGGCACGTCGGGCAGGAACCTGCCGTCGGGCCCGATCGGGTTGACCACCGGCAGGCCGTACCGTTTGCAGGTGGTCATGTCGTCGGCGCCGAACGCCGGCGCCTGGTGCACCAGCCCGGTGCCGTCTTCGACCGTCACGTAGTCGGCGAGCACCACGTAGTGCGCCCCCGGGATGTCGACCAGCTCGAACGGCCGCGTGTAGGTGGTGTGCTCCAGGTCGGCGCCGAGGAACGTGGCGAGCCGCTCGGCGTCCTCGCCGAGCACCGCGTCGACCAGCGGCTCGGCCACCACCAGCACCTCGTCGGAGCCGGCGGGGCGGGCCGCGACGTAGGTCACGTCGGGGCGCACCGCGACGGCGGTGTTCGACACCAGCGTCCACGGGGTGGTGGTCCAGATCAGCAGCGACGCGCCCAGGTCGGCCAGCGGCCCGGAGATCGCGGGCATCCGGACGTACACCGAAGGGCTGGTGACGGTCTCGTACCCGCCGGGCTGGCCGAGCTCGTGGTCGGACAGGCCGGTGCCGCAGCGCGGGCAGTAGGGCGTGATGCGGAAGTCGCGGAACAGCAGGTCCTTGTCCCAGATGGTCTTCAGTGCCCACCACACCGACTCCACGTAGGAGGGGTCCATGGTGCGGTACGCCTGGGACAGGTCGACCCAGTAGCCCATGCGCTCGGTCATCTGCTCGAACGCGTCGACGTGCCGCAGCACCGACGCCCGGCAGCGCTCGTTGAACTCGGCGATGCCGTACGCCTCGATCTGCGGCTTGCCGGACAGCCCGAGCTCGCGCTCGACGGCCACCTCGACCGGCAGCCCGTGGCAGTCCCAGCCGGCCCTGCGCGGCACCTGGTAGCCGCGCATCGACTTGTAGCGGGGGAAGACGTCTTTGAAGACCCGGGCCTCGACGTGGTGCACGCCGGGCATGCCGTTGGCCGTCGGCGGGCCCTCGTAGAAGGTCCACTGGGGGCCGCCGGAGTTGCGCTCCAGGGAGCGCTCGAAGACCTTGCCGTCACGCCAGCGGTCGAGGATCTCGCGCTCCAGCGCGGGCAGATCGACCTGGGCGGGCAGGGGACGGAAATAGTGCGTCATCGCGGGCGGGACCTCCACGCGCGTCTCGGGCGTCGTCGGGCAGAGTTGGCGTGGAGGGACGAGGCCGGACCGGCCCCGCGGTACCACCCTCCTTGACCCTTACCCTGGTCGGGTGCGCGGGCCCACTCGGTTGGCTCCTGCCGCCGGTTCTACTCCGCGGCCGTCGCCGGGCCGCGTTTCTTCCGGCCGCTCCGGGGTGATCTTCGCTCGGGGTCCCGCCCCGGGCTCGCACCGTCCCCGGGTCGCTCAGGCGGGTGGGTCCAGAGGTACTCGTCCCCATCATCGCGTTGCAGACTTTTACACGATAACGCACGGAGGCCACCTGGGCTTCCGAATAACCGTGCCGTAGCTGGGGAGAGCGATGCGGGTGGCCATCAGAGTCCGGACGGGAGCCTCGCGGGAGAAGGTCGGCGGGGCGTACGGCGAGTCGGCGATCGTGGTGCGGGTGAACGCGCGCCCCGTCGGTGGCCGGGCCACCGAGGCGGCGCTGCGGGCCGTCGCCGCCGCCTTCGGGGTGCGGCGCGGAGCGGTCCGCCTCATATCGGGACCGACAAGCCACGACAAGGTCGTTGAGATTGTGGGTAATGAGGAGGAGCTGGCGGAACGGGCCAGCGAACTTCGGCGGGAATAGAGCATCGGCGGGTCGTTTGCCGTTCTGTTATCTGCGACCTATGCTGCCCGCACTGCTCATCTTCATGATCGCAAGGAGACCATGATGACGGGGACCACGCACACGGGGAAAGACGCCGTCCGCGCCCGTAAGGGCACCGGCGGGGGCGTCGGCGGCGCGGTCGATGGAGAGGTATGGACCGAGGAGGAGCTCGCCGAGGTGCGCGAGCGCCTCCAGCGGGAGATCGGCGAGCTCGCGATGGACATCGCGCGCGCCGAGAACCAGCTGGCCTCCGGCGAGAACGGGGAGAGCGCCGGCGACGACGAGGCCGACGCGGGGGCCAAGACCTATGAGCGCGAACGCGAAATCGCCCTTACCCTGAATGCGCGCGACCTGCTCGCGCAGAACGAGCGGGCGATCGCCCGCATCGACGCAGGGACCTACGGAGTGTGCGAATCGTGTCACAGGCCGATCGGCAAGGAACGGCTGCTGGCCTTTCCGAGGGCGACACTGTGCGTGGCCTGCAAACAGCGGGAGGAGCGCCGCTGACCGGGCGGCGTGTTCGCACGCTGGCCGTGGTGGCGGCCATCGCGTATCTGCTCGATCTCGTCAGCAAGATCGTCGTGGTGGCGGCCCTGGAGCACCGGGAGCCGCTCCACCTGGTGGGCGACTTCCTGCAGCTGCGGGTGATCCGCAACTCCGGGGCGGCCTTCGGCATCGGCACCAGCATGACGATCGTGTTCACGTTGATCGCCGTGGGGGTCGTGGTGGCGATCCTGCGGTCGGCCCGCCGGCTCTACAGCACGCCGTGGGCGGTCACGCTCGGCCTGCTCCTCGGCGGCGCGCTGGGCAACCTGACCGACCGGATCTTCCGCGCGCCGGCGCCGTTCCAGGGGCACGTCGTCGACTTCATCGCGCTTCCGCACTACCCGGTGTTCAACCTGGGCGACTCGGCCATCTGCGTCGGCGGCGTGCTCGCGGTGTTCCTCGCCTGGCGCGGCTTCCGGCTCGACGGCACGCGGGACGGGGACGCCGCGCGGCCGCCCGGCGGGGCGGAGCGGCCCGTGGACGCCGCGCGGACCGCGGAGGAGGGCCGATGAGCTCGATGGCAGGCACCGACGGGCGGCGCAGCCTGCCCGTGCCCGACGGGCTGGAGGGGGAGCGGCTCGACGCCGCCATCTCCCGCCTGTTCGGCCTCAGCCGCACCCGGGCGGCCGAACTGATCGCCGAGGGCGAGGTGCTGCTCGACGGCGCTCCCGCGAGCAAGTCCGACCGCGTGCGCGGCGGGGCCTGGCTGGAGGTGACGCTCCCGCCGCCGCCCACGACGCCGATGCCGGTGGCCGAGCCGGTGCCGGGCATGGGCATCCTCTACGAGGACGACGACATCATCGTGGTCGACAAGCCGATCGGCGTCGCGGCCCATCCGACCGTGGGCTGGACCGGCCCGACCGTCCTCGGCGGGCTGCTCGGCGCCGGGCATCGGGTCTCGACCAGCGGCGCGGCCGAGCGGCAGGGCATCGTGCACCGGCTCGACGCCAACACCAGCGGGGCCATGGTGGTCGCCAAGAGCGAGGTGGCCTACTCGCGGCTCAAGCGGGCGTTCAAGGAACGCACCGTCGACAAGCGCTACCACGCCCTGGTGCAGGGCCATCCCGACCCGCTGCGCGGCACGGTCGACGCCCCCATCGACCGTCACCCGTCGGGCAACGGCCGCTTCGCGGTGGTCGCCGGGGGCAGGGACTCGGTGACCCACTACGACACGATCGAGGCGTTCCGCGCGGCGTCCCTGCTCGACATCCGCCTGGAGACGGGCCGCACCCACCAGATCCGGGTGCACATGTCCGCCCTGCGCCACCCCTGCGTGGGCGACCTGCTGTACGGCGCCGACCCGACCCTCGCCGCCCGTCTCGGCCTGACCCGCCAGTGGCTGCACGCCGTGCGGCTGTCCTTCGACCACCCCACCCGCGGCGACCGCGTCGCCTTCACCAGCCCCTACCCGGCCGATCTCGCGCACGCCCTCGACGTGGTGCGCGCCGAGTCCTGACCGGCCGCGCACCGGTCACAGACCGGCCAGGCGGGTGAGGGCGGTGACCGCGGCGGCGGCCACCAGCACGACGAGGAACGGCGCGCGCAGCAGCAGGGCCACGACGGCGGCGGCCATGCCCGCCACCTTGGCCGGGTCGAGGTCGAGGGACCGGCCCGACGCGAACGTCTGCACCACGATCAGGGCCGAGAGCAGGGCCACGGGGGCCAGCTCGGCGAACCGCCGCACGTAGGGGCGCTCCAGCAGGCGCCGGGGGGCCGCCAGGCCGGCCAGCTTCAGCACGTAGCAGCCCACGCAGGTCACGATGACCGCCGCCCAGACGCTCATGGCCGCGCCCGTTCGGCCAGGAGCGCCACCGGCACCGCCAGCGCCGCCAGCAGCACGGGGACGCCCGACGGCACCACCGGCGTCGTGCCGAGGGCGATGAGGGCGCCGCAGGCCGCGACGGCGCGCAGCCGGCCCTGCCGGCTCGCCCGCAGCCGGGGCCACAGCAGCGCCAGGAACGTCGCCGGGCCGACCACGTCGAGCCCGAGCACCGACGGGTCGGCCACCTGGGAGGTGCCCACCGCGCCCGCCAGGGTGGTCAGGTTCCACATCACGTAGAGGCAGGCGAACGTGGTGAGGAAGCCGGCCCTGGCGGCGGCGGGCCGTGCCGTCGTCACGGCGGTCGTCTCGTCGATGACGCCCTGCGCGGCGACCACCCTGCGCCAGCCGGTGAGGCGGAGCAGCTCGCCGAGCCGCAGGCCGTAGAGGGTGTTGCGGGCGCCGAGCAGCAGCGCCCCCGCGGTGCCCGCGATCAGGTCGGCTCCGGCGGCGCCCCCGGCGATCACGCCGGCCAGCGCGAACTGGGACGCTCCGGTGAACGCGCAGAGGCTGAGCACGCAGGTCTGCGCGACCGTCAGCCCGGCGGTGATCGCCGCCGCGCCGAAGGCCACGCCCGACAGCCCCACGCCGATGCCCACCCCCAGGCCGTCGCGTATCGCCGCCGCCCGCGCGGGGCGCGCCCCGGACGCGCCGGTCGCGGGGATCGAGGTCGTGTCCATGCCATGGACACTACGAACCTGGACGCCGCCGGTCTTGTACGTTCTTGCACCCCTACGGCACGACCTCCCGCGTATCGCCCCGCGCGGATGGGCCGTACACGGGGGTCAGCGCGGCAGGGCGCGGGCCAGCCGGTAGGCGCCGGGAGTCACGCCGACGATGCGCTTGAAGTGGCGGGTGAGGTGGGCCTGGTCGGTGAAGCCGACCTCGGCCGCCACGGCGGCGGGGGTCGCGCCCGAGTCGAGCAGCTCGCGGGCGCGGCGGACGCGCAGCGTGTTCAGGTACGCGTGCGGGGGCAGCCCCGTCGCCGCCTTGAAGGCGCGCAGCAGCGCGAACGGGCGGGCGCCCACCTCGTCGGCCAGGGCGCCGAGGGTGGGCGGGTCGGGCAGGCGTTCGTGCAGGATGTCCCTGGCCTCGCGTACGGCACGGTCGCCGGCCCCGCCGCCGAGCGTGGCCGCGCGGGGTTTGGCGTGCCGCAGCAGCAGGTGGGCGAACGCCGCGTGGGCGAGCGACGAGGCGGCCAGCTCGCCGCCCCGCCCGGCGGCCCGCTCCGCCGCCCCGCCCCCCTCGGCGGCCCGGTGCGCGGCGACGAGGAGGGCCGCGCCCTGTGCGTCGGGGATGACCTGGTCGGGGAAGTACGGGGTGCCCCGCGCGAGGGACAGCTCGGCCGCGATGGCGGTCAGTGTGCCGATCGACGGGTAGAGCATGCGGTACGCCCAGCCGCCCGGCGCCCCCGCGTGTCCGGTGTGCCCGTGGTCGGGGTTGACCGTGACCACGGTGCCGGGGCCGGCGCGGTGCACGTCGCCCCCGCACTCGAACTCCTCGACCCCGCTGAGGACGACCCCTATCGCGTAGCCGTCGTGGACGTGCCGGGCGAAGCGGTGGGTGACGTACCTGGCCTTGAGCAGGTCGACCTCGGGCAGGGCCCGGTGCCGCCAGAAGCGCGCCGTCTCGCGCTCGGCGGGCCCGTGGTCGTTCAGGTGGTTCACGTGTCCCACGCTACGCGGTCGTGCCCGCGTCGCCCGCGGCGCGTACGATCATCGGGTGAGCGCTGTCCCGAACGACGTCCCGCGGCTGCTCGCCATCAGCGATCTGCATGTCCGGCATCCCGACAATCGCGTCCTGGCGGAGCGGCTGCGGCCCGGTCACGACGGTGACTGGCTCATCGTGGCGGGCGACGTGGGCGAGATCGCCGCCGACATCGAGTGGGCGCTTGGCCTGCTCGCCTCGCGGTTCGCCAAGGTGATCTGGGCGCCCGGCAACCATGAGCTGTGGACTCACGCGAAGGACCCGCTGCGGGTCCGCGGCGAGGCCCGCTACCGCCACCTGGTCGACGTGTGCCGTTCGCTCGGCGTGCTGACCCCCGAGGACCCCTACGCGGTGTGGGAGGGCGCGGGCGGGCCGGTGGTGGTGGCGCCGTTGTTCGTGCTGTACGACTACACGTTCCGGCCCGATGGCGCCGCGACGAAGGAGGAGGGGCTGAAGGTGGCGTACGACTCCGGCGTCGTGGCCACCGACGAGCTGCTGCTGCACCCCGATCCTCATCCCAGCAGGGACGCCTGGTGCCGCGCCAGGGTCGCCGAGACCGAGCGCAGGCTGGCGGCGCGGCCCGGCGGCCTGCCCACGATCCTGGTCAATCACTTCCCGCTGGTGCGCGAGCCGACGAGGGTGCTGCGCTATCCGCAGTTCGCGCAGTGGTGCGGCACGGAGCTGACCGCCGACTGGCACACCAGGTACGACGCGGTCGCCGTCGTCTACGGCCATCTGCACATTCCCCGCACCACCTGGCACGACGGGGTGCGGTTCGAGGAGGTGTCGGTGGGCTATCCGAGGGAGTGGCGGCCGCGGGGCGGGCCGCCGCCCGCGCCGCGTTCGATCCTGCCCGCCGCCGGCGAGGCCGCCTGGGAGCCCGCCGCGCCGAGGGGGGCGCGCGTCCGCCGGAGCGGCCCGTGATCGAGGAGATCCTGCCCGGCCAGGCGGTGGCGGTCGACGTCTTCGGCGACGTCGCCGACGGGAAGCTGTTCCCGGAGGAGGAGGCCCTGGCGGCGCGCATGGGGGCGAAGCGGCGCCCGGAGTTCGTCACCGCCCGCGCGTGCGCGAGGGCCGCGCTGGCCCGTCTCGGCCACCCGCCGGTGGCGATTCCGCGCGGTGCGCGCGGCTCGCCCGTGTGGCCGGCGGGCGTGGTGGGCAGCATCACGCACTGCAGGGGGTACCGCGCGGCGGTGGTGGCCCGCGCGGCCGATCTGGTCACGATCGGGGTGGACGCCGAGCCCAACGAGGTGCTGCCCGACGGCGTGCTGCCCGTGGTATCGGGCCCGGCCGAACGGGAGTGGCTCGACGGCCTCATGGCGGCCCGGCCGCAGGTGTGCTGGGACAGGCTGCTGTTCAGCGCCAAGGAGTCGGTCTACAAGGCGTGGTTCCCGCTGACGCGCCGCTGGCTCGGCTTCGACGAGGCGGAGCTCACGGTCGATCCGGATGCGCGCACGTTCACGGCGCGCCTGCTGGTTCCGGCGACGTGGCCCGACGGGCGGCCGCTGACGGGGTTCACCGGCCGCTGGCTCGTCCGCGACGGCCTGGTGACGACGGCCGTGGCCGTACTTCCGGAGATTTGACGCTATTTGTCCGGTATGTGTTGGTTTGCGGTTTGTGCTGGAAGGTACACCCGGCCGAGAGGAGATTCGCTCATCGGGCAGGCCCACGGCCGTTCCGGCCTGGGCTGCCACTAGGCGGGCCCCCCAGGGGGCCCGCCGGATCGGGGGATCGGATGCGAAGGACTCTAGCGACGCTGGGCCTCGCGGGCGCGCTGACGCTCGCGCCCCTGGCGGCCACCGCGGAGGCGGCCGCCGCGCCGCCGGCGGCACCGGCCGTCGCGCAGCAGGCCCAGCCATCACCGGCGCCTCAGGAGAACGACGGCGGAGGCGGCGGGGGCCTGTGGGGACTGTTCGGTCTGCTCGGTCTGCTCGGCCTCGCGGGCATGCGCAAGCAGCGGCAGACGCCCGAACGGACCACCACGGGCACGCAACATCGCTGATGTCGCGTCACGCGGCCGCACGGCGGCCGCGCCGCCGGCACGGCCCCCCGGCTTCGGCCGGGGGGTTCCGCGAGAAGGTTCCGCGAAAACCGGGCGTCTGGGTCTCTTGGCTTCTGAGCCGGTTCGGCCTAGATTTAGTCTAGGTCGTTTACGAATTCGGAGGAGAGGCCCACATGAGCTACGAGCCAACCCCGGCAGATCGCTTCAGCTTCGGACTGTGGACCGTCGGATACCAGGAGCGCGACCCGTTCGGGGACGCCACCCGCGCGCCCCTCGACCCCGTCGAGTCGGTGCACCGGCTGGCGGAGCTCGGCGCTTACGGGGTGTCGTTCCACGACGACGACCTGCTGGCCGTCGAGCCCGACCGCGACCGGGCGATCGCGGCGTTCCGCAAGGCCCTGGACGAGACCGGCATGAAGGTGCCGATGGCCACCACCAACCTGTTCAAGCACCCGGTGTTCAAGGACGGCGCGTTCACGTCCAACGACCGCGACATCCGCCGCTACGCCATCCGCAAGGTCATGCGCAACCTCGACCTGGCCGCCGAGCTGGGCGCCGAGACGTACGTGTTCTGGGGCGGGCGCGAGGGCGCCGAGACCGACGCCGCCAAGGACGTCAAGGCCGCCATGGAGCGCTACAAGGAGGCCATCGACGTCCTGTGCGCCTACGTCAAGGAGCGCAAGTACGCCATCAGGTTCGCCCTGGAGCCCAAGCCGAACGAGCCGCGCGGCGACATCCTGCTGCCCACCGTCGGCCACGCGCTCGGCTTCATCTCGATGCTGGAGCACTCGGAGATGGTCGGGCTGAACCCCGAGGTCGGCCACGAGCAGATGTCCAACCTCAACTTCGTGCACGGCATCGGTCAGGCGCTGTGGCAGGGCAAGCTGTTCCACATCGACCTCAACGGCCAGCACGGGCCCAAGTACGACCAGGACCTGGTCTTCGGCCACGGTGACGTCAAGAGCGCGTTCTTCCTGGTCGACCTGCTGGAGACCGGCGGCTACGACGGGCCGCGGCACTTCGACTACAAGCCCGGCCGCACCGAGGACGCCGACGACGTGTGGGTGACCGCCGCGGCGAACATGCGGACGTACCTGATCCTCAAGGAGCGGGCGGCGGCGTTCCGCGCCGACCCGGAGGTGCAGGAGGCGCTGAAGGCGTCGCGGGTCGACCAGCTCGCGGTGCCCACGCTCGCCCCGGGCGAGACGGCCGAGTCGGTGCGCGGCGACGAGTTCGACCTGGAGGCCGCGGCCGCGCGCGGCTACCACTTCGGCCGGCCCGACCAGCTCGCCATGGAGCACCTGATGGGGGCCCGCTGACACCCGCGGTGACGGCGCCCGCCACGCCGCCGGAGCGGCCCGGCTCCGGCGGCGCCACCGGGCCGCGGCCGGGAAACGCCCCCCGGGCGGGCCGCGCATGATCGGCCCGATACGGCCTAGCCTGGGTGCATGTTGACTGTGGGCGGGGGACCGGTGCGGCACGCCACCATGCGGGAACGCAACCTCGCCGTGCTGTTCGGCGAGGTGCGCGCCCACCAGCCCGTCACCCGGGCCCGGCTGGCCACGCTGACCGGCTTCACCAAGACCACGGTCTCCAACCTGATCGCGATCCTGGCCGAGGCCGGGCTGGTGCGCGACGGCGACCTGATCCACGAGGCCGAGCGGGGCCGTCCGGGCGTCGCCGTGTCCGTCAACGGCGAGGGCGGCGCCGGGCTCGGGCTGGAGATCAACGTCGACTACCTGGCGGCGTGCGTGGTCGACCTCGGGCGGCGGGTGCGCTACCGGCACCTGGTGGCGGCCGACAACAGGGGCCGGTCGCCGGAGGCCATCGTCTCGGCGCTGGCCCGGCTCAGCGAGCGGGCCATCACGTCGGTGGCCGGCCAGGGGCTCACCGTCGCGGGGGCGGCGGTCGCCGTTCCCGGCGTACTCGACCGCGCGCACGTGCGCCGCGCCCCGAACCTCGGCTGGTCCGACGTGCCCGTCGCGGCGCTGCTGCGCGAGGGGCTGCCCGGCCTGCTGCTGCCGGTCGACCAGGACAACGAGGCGAACCTGGCCGCGCTCGGCGAGCTGTGGTTCGGCGCCGGCGACACGCTCGGCGACTTCCTGCACGTCTCCGGCGAGATCGGCATCGGCGCCGGCATCATCCTCGGCGGCCGGCTGTTCCGCGGGGCGCGCGGTTTCGCGGGCGAGCTCGGCCACATGATGATGGCTCCTGACGGCCCGCCGTGCGCGTGCGGCGGCAACGGCTGCCTGGAGCGCATCGCCGGCCAGGAGGCGATCCTGCGCGCCGCGGGGCTCACCGATGTCATCGCGGGCTCGGCGGCCGGGCCGAAGGAGTCGGTCTCGGCGCTGATCGAGCTGCTCGACTCCGGCGACCCGAAGGCACTGGCGGCGGTGGCCCGGGCCGGGCACGTCCTCGGCACCGCCCTGGCCGACGCCGTCAAGCTGCTCGACCCGGGCACGGTGGTGCTCGGCGGCGTCTTCGCCTCGCTGGCCACCTGGATGCGTCCCTCGGTGGAGGCGGCGCTGAAGGCGGGCGCCCTGTACGGCGACGCGCCCGCGGTGGTGATCTCCCCGCTCGCGGGAGAGGCGGCCGTGCTCGGCGCCGCCGGCCTGGTCATCGAGCGCATCTACGAGAACCCCGCGCTGCTGATCCGCTAGCCGCCTCCCCGGACGCCTAGCCCCTTGACCCCTAATAGTGCAGATGCTTGACCAATGCCGCGCGGACGCCGCAGGACGCGACCCTACTCGGCCGGCAGCGACGCGGCCACGGCCTCGGGCAGCGCGCACAGGCGGTGGGCCGGCAGCTCCAGCGGGGTGACCCCGGCGGCCCACGGCGCGATCTCGGCGACGAGCGTGCGGGCCTGCCGTTTGGTGAGCGCGGGACGCGCCCGGATAAGGGCCTCCCGCCAGGTGTTGGCGAGCCTGCCGTGCGCGTTGTCGAGAATGCCGCGCAGCGCCCGCCCAGCCTCCCCGGCGGGCGGCTCGACCCTCTCGGCGTCGAGCACGGCGCCGTCGGCCGTGATCCGGTAGACGGGGTCGAGGGCCCGCGCCGTGGCGGGCTGCAGGATGGCGGGCCCCGCCCCCAGCACCCGCACCCGGCGGGCGCGGGTGGCGAGCAGCAGGCGGGGGACCGCCGCCTCCAGGCCCGCCGGCACCGCGATCGCGACGCGGTCCGGGGCCGCGGCGTACGGCTTGGCCAGCCAGGTCGACAGGCGGGCCCGCGGAGCCTTCGGCAGCACGTCCTTCGGCCAGTCGCCGACCAGCACGGCGGGGCGGAGGTCGCCGAGGGCGTCCCGGGCCCGCTGGGCGTCCAGCGGCGCCGCCGTCGCCCGGGACTCGACCGACTGGCCGCCCTGGGTGTAGATGGCGGTGCCGTACCGGTCGGCCCTGGCGGCGACGGCCGGGCGGGTTCTGGTGGTGGGGCGCAGGATGTAGAGGTCGGCGGCCGAGCCGATGGCCTCCGCGCCGAAGTACCGGTTGAAGTCCGGATATATGGCCTCATAGGCGAGGTTGAGGGCGTGCAGCGAGCTTTGCACCTTCAGCGCCAGCGCCGGGGTCCGCTCACTCGCCCCGTACGCCAGCAGCACCCGGCCCCGCTCGGGATCGCGCAGCCCCTCCACGGCCCTGGCCACGAACAGCCCGACCCCCTCCGGGGTGTACGGCGGGTCGGTGAACGCCAGGTCGGCCTGGTCGCGGGCCGACGGCGGCAGGCCGAGGCGCAGGTCGGCCCACAGGGTGCGCACCTCGACCCCCAGCCGGTCGGCCTGCTCGTCGATGTAGGCCAGGATGCGCTCGTCGATGTCGGCCACCGTGACGTCGACCCCGGGATGGGCCAGCTTGACGGCGAGCGAGGTCAGGTCGTGGTCGCCCACGCACAGCAGCCGCGCGCCCGTCAGCCGGAACCTCGCGCCGAGCAGCAGCGCCCGCCGCGCGACCGTCTCCGGCGTCGCCGCCACGTGGTCGAGGGCCCGGCGGCCCTGGGGGGCCCGCTCGATCAGGCCGGCCAGCCGTTCCACGAGCCCGCGCCGCCCGGGCAGCAGATGCGCCACCGGATCGGCCGGCCCGCGCGCGGCCCCCTCGTCGTGGCCGCCCGGCTCGTCGTCGCGCAGCAGTGCGCGACAGGCCCTGGCCTGCCCCGGCGGGAGCCGGAACCGCTCGCCCGACCGCTCCGGGGCCACCTCGCGGAGCAGCGCCTCGATGCCGCGCCGCGAGGTGGCGGTCGCCCGCACCAGGTCGGCGAGCGTCCACCAACGGCCGTCGCACAGCAGCTCCAGCGCCGTGCGGAACCGTGCGCCGTCGACGCCCGCCTCGGCCAGCAGGCGCCGCACGCCATCGTGATCCACGAGCCGACCCTACCGGCACGTCCTCACCGGGCGCGCCGGGCTGAAGTAGCGTCGGGGGCATGCGGCTGTATGTGGGATGCGCGCAGTGGACCCATGCGTCCTGGCAGGGCCGGCTGCTGCCTCATCGGCTGCCGGCGGGGGAGCGGCTGCGGGCGTACGCGAGCTGGTGCGACGCGGTCGAGGGCAACACCACCTTCTACGCGACACCGGCCAGGGACACCGTCGAGTCGTGGGCGCGGCAGACCGGCCCGGGCTTCCGGTTCGTGCTCAAGCTGCCCCGGGCGATCACCCACGGCCGCCGGCTGACCGGCGGCGACGACGAGCTGCGGGCGTTCCTGTCGGCGATCGAGCCGCTCGGGCCGCGCGCCCACGCGCTCTGGGCGCAGTTGCCCGCGTCGTTCGGCCCCGGCGACCTGGGCGCGCTCGCGGCGTTCCTGCGGCGGCTGCCCGCGTCCCACCGCTACGCCGTCGAGGTGCGGCACCCGGCGTTCTTCACCGACGAGCGCTGTGCGCGGGGGCTCGAGCGGGTCCTGTCGGCCGCCGGCGCCGAATGGATCCCGTTCGACACCACCACCCTGTTCCGAAGGCCGCCCGTCACCGACGCCGAACGTGACGCCTGGACGCGCAAGCCCCGCGTGCCGCGCCGTTCCCGCGCCCTCACCGGCCACCCCATCGTCCGCTACATCGGCCGGGACGATCCGGCGGCCACGATCGCCGGCTGGCGGCCGTGGGCCGGCACGGTCGCGCAGTGGCTGCGCGAGGGCCGCTCGCCCACGGTGTTCGTCCACACGCCCGACAACGCCGACGCGCTCACGCTCGCCCGCCGCTTCCACGACGACGTGCGGTCCCACCTGCCGGCGATCGAGCCGCTGCCCGAGCCGATGCCGCCACAGCAGCCCACCTTGTTCTGAGCCGTGTACGGCAGAAAGTTTCATCGCCCGTATCCCGTGTTTGCCGCAGGTGGCCGTCCTGTAACGGGCGCCAGGACCCGAAACTTTTCCGAGTGTCATTGACAGGTTTCGAGACGACTTCAACAATCAATGCGCGCACGCCCGGGGGACTGCGGCGCCCGGCGTACCCCTGATCGTCTCGTCCCTTTGGAGGGAACCCGGAATGAACAGTGATCGTCGCATCCGCAGCGGCCGGGGTCGCCTCACGGCCTTACGGCACGTCCTCCTGATCGCGGTCGCCGGTGCACTCACCGCGGCCCTGAGCGTGGCCTGGTCGCCCACGGCGAGCGCCCGCGCGTTCGCCAACTGCAGCGCCGGGTACGTCGGGCTCACCTACGACGACGGGCCCAACCCCAGCAACACCATGACCCTGCTGAACACCCTGAAGCAGTACGGCGTCCGGGCGACACTGTTCAACATCGGGCAGAACGCCCAGAACAACCTCTCGCTGGTCCAGGCCGAGAAGGCCGCCAACATGTGGATCGGCAACCACAGCTGGACCCACCCCCACCTGATCCAGATGGGCAGCTCGCAGATCTACTCCGAGCTGCAGCGCACCCAGCAGGTCATCCAGCAGGCCACGGGCACCGCGCCGAAGCTGTTCCGCCCGCCGTACGGTGAGACCAACGGCACGCTGAAGTCGATCGAGCAGCAGCTCGGCCTCACCGAGATCATCTGGGACGTCGACTCCCAGGACTGGAACGGCGCGAGCACGGCCCAGATCGTGCAGGCCGCCCGCAGGCTGCAGAACGGCCAGATCATCCTCATGCACGACCAGTACGCCACCACGATCGCCGCGATCCCCCAGATCGTCGCCGACCTGCAGAGCCGCAACCTGTGCCCCGGCATGATCTCGCCCGCCACCGGCCGCGCGGTCGCGCCCGACGACATGCCCACCGACCCGCCCTCCACCCCCACCGTCACCCCGACGATCACCCCGAGCACCCCGCCCCAGGGCGGCGCCTGCACGGCGACCATCCGGATCGTCAACAGCTGGCAGGGCGGCTTCCAGGGCGAGGTCACGGTGCGCGCCGGCAACTCGGCCATCAACGGCTGGACGGTGAGCTGGACCTGGCCGAGCGGGCAGAGCGTCAACAACCTCTGGAACGGGCAGAACTCCGGCTCCGGATCCACCATGGTCGTGCACAACGTGGCCTGGAACGGCTCCATCGGGGCCAACGGCAGCACGACCTTCGGCTTCGTGGGCAACGGCTCGGCGGCCGCCCCCACCGCCACCTGCACCAGCCCCTGACCTTCGACCGCACCATCGGGACCGGACCGGGCTCGCCCCGGCCCGGTCCCGGGCGTTCCGGGGGTCACGCGTCGTGGCCCGGCCGGACCTGCCGGTAAGATCGGAGCGCGTCCCGCGCCGAGCGGGGGCCGGCGGTGGGGCCCGCCGTTCCGCACAGGGAGCGCAGGCGGAAGAACCGCGGCCGAGCACCGCCAACGGTCCCTACCAGGTGTACCCCGTCCATTCTGGTAGGAGGATCCGTGCCAGACCGGCCCATCCCCGTCGACCCGGACATCGACCTGCACGTGCCCGCCGAGCGGACGGAGCTGCGACCCCACGCCTGGCCCGTGCTGAGCGCCATCGCCGCCGGCGGCGCACTGGGCGCATCGGCCCGCTACGGCATCTCCGTGGCGCTGCCCCACCCGCCCGGAGCGTTCGCCTGGCCGATCTTCCTGGCCAACGTGTCGGGGTGCCTGCTGATCGGCGTGCTCATGACGTCGCTCGCCGAGGCCCCCGGAGCGCCGCGGCTGCTCCGCCCGTTCCTCGGCGTCGGCGTGCTCGGCGGCTACACCACCTTCTCCACCTACGTCCTCGACACACACCGCACGCTCGCCTCGGGGGCCGCCGGCACCGCACTGCTGTACCTGTTCGGCACGCTCGCCGGCGCCCTGCTCGCCGTCTGGGCGGGCTCGGCCCTGACCGCCGCCGTCCTCGCCCGGCGGGAGCCGGCCGGCCGCGCCGAGACGGGGGCCGGGCGATGACGGTGCTGCTCGTCGCGCTGGGCGCCGCGATCGGCGCGCCCCTGCGCTACCTGACCGACCGCTTCGTGCAGTCGCGGCACGACTCGGTGTTCCCCTGGGGCACCCTGGCCGTCAACGTCGCCGGATCGCTGATCCTCGGCCTGCTCGTGGGCCTGCGCACCGACCCGGCGCTCACCGCGTTCGCCGCCACGGGGCTGTGCGGGGCGCTCACCACCTACTCCACCTTCGGCTACGAGACCCTCCGCCTGGCCCAGGAGGGCGCCCGCTTCTACGCCGCCGTCAACGTCATCGCCGGCATCGCGGCGGGCCTGGGCGCCGCCATGGTCGGCCTCATGACGGCCCAGGCGATCGTCGGCTGACCGGCGGCGTACCGCCCACCTCGCCCCGGGTCCTTGTAACGTTGCCCTTGGTGATCGACGACAGTGGAGGGTGGCGGGCATGACCATTGTGGCCGAGACGGCGACGGACCCGGTCGCCGAGCACGGCGAGGGCCCCGTGTGGAGCGCGCGATGGGGCGCCCTGCGCTTCGTCGACATGCTCGCGGGCGACATCCTCGAACTCGGCGCCGGCGGCGCGGTCCGCAGGCGGCACGTCGGCAGGGTCGCCGCCGTGATCCGTCCCCGCGTGGCCGGCGGCTATGTGGTCGCCGCCGAGCGCGAACTGCTGCTGGCCGACTCCGACGACCTGGAGGCGCCGCTGCGTTCCCTCGGCGAGGCCTGGACCGACCCCTCGGTGCGCATGAACGATGGCGGCTGCGACCCCGACGGCCGGTTCTACATCGGCACCATGGCCTACGACGAGACCCTCGGCGCCGGCAGCCTCTACGTCGCGTCCCCCGACGGTGCCCTCACCACGGTGCTGCCGAAGGTCACCATCTCCAACGGCTTCGACTTCAGCCCCGACGGCCGTCTCGCCTACTACGCCGACACCCCGACGGGCCGCGTCGACGTGTTCACCTACGACCGCGACAACGGCCTGACCGACCGCCGTCCCTTCGCCACCATCGACCCGGGCCGGGGCGGCCCGGACGGCCTCACCGTCGACGCCGAGGGCGGCGTCTGGGTGGCGCTGTGGGGCGGCCGCGCCGTCCACCGCTACAGCCCCGAAGGCCACCTCGACGACATCGTCACCGTCGCCGCGAGCAAGGTGACGGCGGTCGCCTTCGGCGGCGAGCACCTCGACCGCCTGTTCATCACCACCTCGACCCACGGCGTCGACCCCGCCGAGGAGCCGCACGCGGGCGCGATCTTCACCGCCACCCCCGGCGTCGCCGGCAGGCCCGTCCTGCCCACGACCCTCTAGTCGTCCGCGTCGTCCGCCGCGAAGGTCACCTCGGCCGTGCCGACCGTGCCCGCCCGCCGCCCGGGAGCGCTCTGGAACCTCCAGTAGAGGTTGGTGTGCGCGATCACCTGGGCCGGCGGCGGCGCGCCGTACGCGCTGAGGTCCTCGGTGGTGTGAGCGTCGCCGACCAGCGTCACGTCGTAGCCCCGCACGAAGGCCCCGTGCAGCGTCGACCGGATGCAGGCGTCGGTCTGCGCCCCGGAGACGACGACCCGCCCCACCCCGCGCTCGGCGAGCACCGGCTCGAGCTCGGTGTCTTCGAACGAGTCGCCGTAGCGTTTGTGCACGAGCGGCTCCGCCTCGTCGCGGACCAGCTCCGGAACGTACCGCCAGGCTTCGCTGCCCGGCTCCAGCTCGTCGCTGGAGTGCTGCACCCACACCACGGGCACACCGCCCGCCCGGGCCTTGCCCACCAGAGTCCCGATGTTCGCGATCACCGCGTCGCGGTCGTGCGCCCCGGCCATCACGCCGTTCTGCACATCGATGACCAGCAGCGCCGTGTTGGGCCGGCCAGGCAGAGTCGTCATGGATACCTCCGTTCATCGTCCCGAAAGCCCCAAGAGTAGACCGCCCCACCGACAACGGCCCCGGCCGCGAGAGCCCACCTCCGGGGTTCGTGTCATCCGGGCGGCCGTGACTTGGCAGTCTTGATCCATGTCCTGCGTAAGCGATCGGATTTCTTGCCGGGTGCGACAGGCGGGCCTCGCTGCGCTGCTCGGGCTGACCATGGCGGGGTGCGGCCTGCTGCCCGGGTCGGGCGGGCCGCCGGAGGTCGACGGGCCGCATCGTGTCGCCGTTTCGGCGCGGGCGGCCGCGGGGGACTCGGGGGCCGGGACCCCCGAGCCGGCGAAGCACCGCTGGATCGCGCTCGCCAAGGCCTGGGAGGTGCCCCAGGTCGACGACGAGCCGCAGCACTACGGGCTGGTGTCGGACGGCGATCGGGTGTTCTTCCTGACCAAGGAGATCGGCGGCGGCCCCACGGCGCAGGCGACCGCCTATGACGGCGCCACCGGCAAGCGGCTGTGGCGGGCGGAGGTCCCCTGGACGGGCACCGCCGCTCCGCTGGCCGCCGCCGGAACGCTGGTGGTGCCCGCCGGAGACGCCAACGACACCACCGCGCCCATCCGATTCGTCGGCGTCGACGCCGCGTCGGGGCAGGAGCGGTGGCGGGTCAAGGCGCGGCAGCGCACCTGCATGGACGGCGGGCCGAACCTGCCCCTGCCGACCTGCGGGGCGGTGCTCGACGGCGTCTTCTACTACGCGGACGGCCGCGGCGTGTACGGCGTGGACCTGGCCACCGGCAAGGTGCGGCACCGGGTCGTCAGCAAGACCAAGATCGCCATCGCCGGGCCCGTCGCGGTACGCGACAAGATCGCGTTGACCGTGCGCCTGGATCCGACGATCTACCAGAAGGGCGACACCAGCGTGCGGCGGCTCGTGGTCCTCGACAAGCGGCTCGGGCAGGTGGTCCGCGACATCGCGTTCCCGCCGGGCCGCACCGCGTCGCGGCTGGTCGTCAGCGGCGACATCGTCGCGGTGTCCGGTGCCGGCGAGGGCGCCAAGGTGTGGTCGGTGGACACGAAGACGGGCCGGATCCTGTGGAGCCACGGGCTGCCCGACGAGCTGGAGCTTGGCGCCGCGGTGAGCGGCACTCTCGTGCTGCTCGACACTTCGGTCGAGAACCGGCCGCAGTTCGTGGGCTACGACCTGCTGACGGGCAAGAGGCTGTGGCGCCTGGGACCCAGGCAGAGCGAGCACAACAGTTACAGCGACCGGGCACTGGGCGTGGCCGACGGCACGCTCTTCGGCCTGGGCCACGGCGTGGAGATCGTCGACGAGCGCACCGGCAAGGTGCCCTTCGCCTACCAGTTCACCCCACGCGGCGGCGGCCGGGTCGTCGCGTCCGGCGGCCACATCGTGATCCACAACCACGACGGCCTCATGGCCTTCGAGTGAGGATCAGAGGACGGCGCAGCCCCGCCGGCCGGTCCCGCAAGCGGCCTCGTACGACTCCAGGGCCGCCCGATCCGGCAGGCCCAGGACGAGCGCGATCACGTACCGGGCAGACGCGCCGTTCCGGCGCCGCAGCACATCGCGCAGTTCCCACCCCGCCCGGTCGCGGACACCCGTGACACGCTACATCCGCGCAGTGAACGTCCAGCGTGTTCAGCTGATCTTCGCCCCGCACCGTTTCCACCTCCTGACGAGCCCGCCCTCCGCCTCGGTGTCGCGGAGCACATCCGCGCCCGGTCCGATCTCGTCAGCACGATGCCGGGGGGACGCGGGCCGAGGACCCGGGCCTCGCTCCGCACGCCCTTCGATCTCTTCCCGCGATTCCGTAGCGTCGACAAGGGGTGGGGGAAACGCCCGAGGCGTC
The DNA here is from genome assembly GCA_044507605.1 of Actinomycetales bacterium. GTDB lineage: Bacteria > Actinomycetota > Actinomycetes > Streptosporangiales > Streptosporangiaceae > Thermopolyspora. Next base: position 39,931 of record JBIQJI010000056.1, read on the forward strand.
CAAAGCAGCTGAAGAACCCCGACCCTCACTGCGCCCACCCCGTATACGCTCCACAATGGGTATCCATAAGACCACTCCATGCATCCACGACCCATCCGACCCCGGCCATCCCCAACCCGTCCTCACCACCAACCAAAGGAGACTCCCGAGCGGAAAGCGGGCGGGATCGCGAAGACTCCCGAGCGGAAAGCGGGCGGGGCCGCGAAGACTCCCGAGCGGAAA
>JBIQJI010000057.1:0-40138 GCA_044507605.1 Actinomycetales bacterium
GGGTTCACCGCCCGAGATCAATTACCCGGTCAACGTTCCGGGACAGGCCACTAGCGGAGGTCCGCCCCTCCGGCCGCCTCACGCGTGCGGCGATGGAGGCTCGCCGACAGGGAGTCGGCCGGCTACAGGACGTGAACTTTGCGTTTTCTTTCTGTTTGGGGCAAGATTTCCGGCTTGTTGACTGTTAGCTGACACGGGGGCAGCCGGTCGGCTGTCAACTCTTACGGGGAAGGGGAAAATCATGCTCAAGCGCGTCATCGCAGGCGCACTCGCCACCGCCACGGGGGCCGCACTGCTCTTCACGGCCGGCCCGGCCGCCGCGTCGGCCGAACACCTCCGGCTGCGCGTGGAGATCACCGACATCACGCCGGATCCCGTGGTCGTCAAGGGCGCCGAGAAGGTGACGGCGTCGTTCGACGTGCGCGCCCGGGACGCCGTGCGCGTCGAAGTGCGGGTGTGGCCGGCCGGCGACCGTCCGCACCCGGTCGCTTCCGTGGCGACCAAGGTGGCCCACCATCGCGGCGGCCACTGGACGTTCTCGTCGTCCTTCGGGCCGAAGGAGCCCGACGGCCGGTGGCTGGCGCTCGCCACCGCCTACGACCGGCACGGCCACAAGAGCTACGACCGGGCCGACTTCACCGTCAAGCACGTCGACCCCAAGGACGAGACCCGCATCACTCACTTCGACGCCTCCCCGGGGGTCGCGTGGAAGGGCCACACCATCGGCTTCACCGGCCGGCTGGAGGTCCGTGACGACGACCACTGGCGCGGCGACGGGCGGGAGAAGGTCGCCATCTACTACCGCTCCTACGGAAGCAAGGCGTGGAAGCGGGTCGCCAGCGACCGGACCGACCGGCACGGCGTCTTCCACGCCACGACCCGCGCCGTCGCGAGCGGCTGGTTCCGCGCCGTCTACGCGGGCGACGACAACGCCGAGGGCAGCAAGAGCCGCGTCGACTCGGTGCGCGTGATCAGCCACCACCACCGTCACCACCGCTGACACGCACGCCGGCGCGGCCCTCGCCGCGACCGGCGCACCGGCCACCGGCCACCCGAAACGCCCGGGCCCCGCACGGAGCCCGGGCGTTTCGCCGTCACTGCGCGCCCCGCGCCGTCAGCTGACGGGACAGCGGACGGGCCGTCAGTAGACGTAGGGCCAGCCCGCGCCGTCCCAGCCGAGCTTGTTGATGCCGAGACGCGAGGAGCCGTCGTTGGCGTACCAGTGGTAGAAGAGGATGTCGCCGTCGTTGTCCTGCAGGACGGCCTCATGGCCCGGGCCGTGAATGCTTCCGTGGCCGGCGAGGATCTGGGTGCCGCCTCCGGAGGTCATCGGCGTCCCGTTGCGGTCGACGTACGGCCCGGTGATCGAGGTCGACCGGCCGACCATGATGCGGTAGGTGCTGTCGGCGCCCCTGCAGCAGTAGTCGAAAGAGACGAACTGGTAGTAGTAGCCGCCGTGGCGGTAGATGAACGGCGCCTCGATCGGGCCGCCGCCCCGGCCCGCGATGCTGTACATGGCCGAGTCCAGGCGCATGCCGGTCGACGGGTTCAGCCGCACCATCTTGATGCCCGACCAGAACGAGCCGAAGTCGAGCCACCAGCGGCCCTGGTCGTCGATGATCAGGTTGGGGTCGATGGCGTTCCAGTCGTCGGAGCCGTTCGACTCGATGACCAGGCCCTGGTTGGTCCACGACCCTGACGCCCCGGTCGTGCTCGTGGCCAGGAAGATCCCCGAGTGGTTGGAGCCGAAGCTGGAGGCCGCGTAGTACATGTAGTAGCGGCCGTTCACGTAGGTGATGTCGGGCGCCCAGAGATTGTCGCTCCCGCCGGTGTAGGTGTGCGCCCAGGAGGCTCCGCCGGGGAAGGCCACGCCCGCGTTGTGCCAGGCGGTCCGGTCGGTGCTGGTCTTGAGCGCGATGTTGTTGCCGGTGTGCGCGAGCAGGTACGTGCCGTCCGGCCGCTTGGTGACCTCCGGGTCGTGCACGTTGATGTCACCGGTGACGAGGCCGGGGTCGGGGTAGGACGAGGGTGGAGAGGTCGGGTCGCCGCCGGAGCCGCCCAGCCTCACCAGCTGCCACTGCTGGTTGGCGCCGTTCAGGTCGGTGTACTGGGAGATGCGCCCGCCGTCGGCCGTGGACCACTCCCACACTTCGAGGGCCTTGCCGCTGTTGCGGTTGATCAGCTTGACGTAGCCGTTGTCGGTGTCGACGAGGCGGAACTGCTGGTTGGCGGAGTTGTGGTCGGTGTACTGGATGACGTCGGCGCCGTCGGCCGTGGAGGCGCCGGAGATGTCGACGACCTTGCCGCTGTTACGGGACCTGAGACGGTAGTAGCCGCCGCCGGAGTCCACGAACTGCCACTGCTGGTTGGTGCCGTCGTTGCGCGACCACTGCACGATCGGGGCGCCGTCACCCGTCGCCCGCCCGTACACGTCCAGCGCCTTGCCGCTGTTGCGGTTCAGCAGCACGTACCACGCGCCGGTGTCGACGTTTGCCGCGGCGGCCGGGCCGGCGGAGACGAGCGCCGGGCACAGCGCCAGCACCGCCACGACCAGCAGGGCGAGGACGGATCGAGAGCGGGTGGGGGGACCTGCGGATCTTTCCATGGTGACCTCTCCTCGAATGTCCCTTGTTAGCGTTAACATCACGCCGCGAGGAGCCGCGGTCTCGGTCGCAGCGCAGGAAACCCGCTCAGTGTTCGCTCCGGCACCGCACCCGTCAAGAGCCGGCCGTCCCCGCCCACGCCGCTGCTGCGGGCACCCGGGGACGGCCGCTGAAAGTTTCGGGCCAGGGCCGGCTCAGGACGGCCTCGCCGGAGAAGCCGTCACCCGCTTCTCGGCGCCCCGCCCGTCACCTCGCCTCGCCCGGGAGATAGACGGTCGTGCCCTCGTCGCGGGCGCGCAGCGCGGCCGGGATGCGCGGGGCGACGTGGGCGGGCAGCCGGGCGGCGGCCTCCCGCCAGGGCAGGAAGGCGAAGTCGTCGAGCTCGTCGGGCGCGATGCGGATGCGGCCGGGGTCGCGCACGACACCGCCGTCGAACATGAACGCCATCATGGAGCGAGGCCGGTCGCCGAGCGGGGCCGCCCAGTCGACCACGAGCAGCCGACCGGCGTGGACGTCGAGCGCCAGCTCCTCGAGTATCTCGCGCTCGGCGCATTCGTGCGGGGTCTCCTCGGCCTCCACGACCCCTCCGGGAATCCCCCATTCCGGCCGATAGTTGGGTTTCACCAGGAGAACACGGTCGTCGGCGTCGGTGAGGAGCACGCTCGCCGCCAAATACACGGTCGGCAGCGTCGCGTACCACTCGTGGGGCTCCAGATATGAGGTGGTCACGGACCCAACGTAGGCAGACGGGACCCCGGCCACCAGCGCCGGAGCGTGCTTCTTTCTAGATCCTTTGGGTGACAGAGGTGTTCCTGTTCGGTGGGTGAAGAGGTTTATAACATTTATCGCAATCCTCAGATTAATGTACCAACACACCGCCTCGTGCCATAATCGACGATTTCCCGATTAAAAGACGATATTAACAGACACCACTGTCGGACTTTGTGGCGAAGCGTCCGGTTTTGGGCCTGCCGCACGCAGAGACGCCGCTCGCCCGCCGGCCCCCCACGCCGGCCCGTCCCCGCCTGCGGGTCGCGGTGTCCGGCGGCGCGCCGGGCGCGGGAGCGTGGGTGATGCTCATTCGCCGTGCCGCTCGTCCTCCAGCGTGAGCGGCCGGTCCGCCTGCGGGAACAGGTCCCGCAGCTGCTCGGCGCCCCGCTTGTAGACGTAGAAGGTGCGCCGGAACGTGCACACCTCGGCGCCGTCCTGGTTGAGGGTGCGCGTGCGCACCGTGACGATGCCGGCGTGCGGCCGGCTCTTCGACTCGCGCTTGTCCAGCACCAGCGACTCGCTGTAGAGCGTGTCGCCGGCGAACACCGGGTGGGGCAGCCTGATGTCGTCCCAGCCGAGGTTCGCGAACGCGTTCTGGGTGAGGTCGGCGACGCTCTGCCCGACCGCGATCGCCAGGGTCAGCGTCGAGACCACCAGCGGCCGGCCGAACTCCGACCGCGCGGCGTACTCCGCGTTGAAGTGCATCTGGTTGGTGTTCATCGTCAGCAGCGTGAACCACGTGTTGTCGGTCTCGGTGACCGTGCGGCCCAGCGGGTGCCGGTAGTGGTCGCCCACCTCGAAGTCCTCGAAGAACCGGCCGGTCCAGCCCGCTTTACTCGTCATCGCCGTCCCCTCGCATCTCCGCGGCCCGCCCACGGCCGCCCCTGTCGGTCCTATGCTCGCGGGCCCTCCGCCGGAATCCCGGGCACGGGCACCGGTCGCCGGGATCCGGACGCCGCGCGGCGGCGATCGGGGCGCCCGGCCGGGCGGGTCGTCCGCAAGGGCCGTCGCTCTCCCGTCTGCGATGTGAACCGGGTGCCATCGGGGCACGTACCTCCTGCTGTGTCCCTCTGGTCACACAATTTTCTGGATTCTCATGACATAACAGTTTGATACAGACATAATCCGGGATGACTCAGGACATACCACCCAACCTGGAGATCAACATGCAACGCCTTGCTCGAGCCCTCGTGTGCATAGGTGGATTGGCCGCCCTCACCACACCCGTGGCGACCGCGCAGGCCGGAGCGGAGCACAACCAGCACTGCCGCCTGACCGCAGACCGACCCACCGCGACCGACGGCTCGGTCCGCGCCGAGGTCACGCGCACCGGCTGCGAGCGGCGCACCCAGATCCGCATTCAGGTCATGCGGGCCGGCGCCGGGGTCGACCGCGTCGTCCGGCACACGCGCAAGACCATCCGCAACGCCACGCTCGTCACCCAGGCCCGCTGCACCGAGCGGCCCCGCACCTACTACGTCATCGCGACCGACGGCTTCGGCCACCTCGTCCGCTCCAAGCCGGCCCGCCTCTCGTGCCCCGACCAGCCCGGCGACTCGAACGGCACCGGCGGCTCCAGCGGCACCGGAGGCACTGGCGGAACGGCCGGTTCGGGCGGCAGCGGCTCGGCCATCGGCAGCGCCACCGAGCAGGAGGTCGTCCGGCTCACCAACGAGGCGCGGCGCGGCCACTGCGCCGCGCTCATCAACGACGCCAAGCTGCACGCCGCCGCGCTCGGCCACTCCCGTGACATGGCCGCGAAGAACTACTTCTCCCACACCTCACAGGACGGGCGGAGCTTCTCCGACCGCATCACCGCCGCGGGCTTCAAGTGGCACGCCGTCGCCGAGAACATCGCCCTCGGCCAGCGGACCCCCGCCGAGGTCGTCAAGTCGTGGCTCAACAGCCCCGGCCACCGCGCCAACATCATGAACTGCACCTACACCCGGATCGGGGTCGGGGTCGCCGAGGGCGCCAAGGGCCTCTACTGGACGCAGGACTTCGGCGCCTGACCGCGGCGACGCACCGACCGGGGCCCGGGCCACGGGTCCCCGTCAGTGCGGGTAAAGGCCGCGTACGCGGGCGCTCAGGCGGGTGAGCCCGAGCAGGGCGTCGATGCTGGGGGTCGGCTCGGCCAGGGCCAGGCCGATCTCGCGTACGGCGGTCAGCAGCGCGTCGAGCTCCAGCGGCCGGCCCGCCTCGGCGTCCTGCAGCATCGACGTGCGGATCGGGCCGAGGGCCCGGGTGACCTCGCTACGGTCCTCCGGGCTCTCCTCGATCGGGCACCCGATGCGGGCGCCGATGGCCGCCGCCTCGGCCATCGCCGTATGGCAGAAGTCCCGGACGAGCTCGTCGTCGAGGATCAGGTCGGTGGTGGCCCCGGTGAGCGCCGACACCGGGTTCATCGTCATGTTGCCCCACAGCTTGTACCAGATGTCGCGCCGGATCGACGGTGACACCTCGGCCGCGAACCCCGCGCGGGTGAGGTGACCGGCCAGGTCGCGCGCCCTGCCGGAAGCACCGCCGGGCTCGCCGACAATGAACCGCCGGCCCGAGACGTGCCGGACCAGGCCCGGCTCGGCGACACCGGCGGCGACGTGCACGACGCAGCCGATCACCCGCTCGGTCGGCAGGGCCGCGGCGATCACGCCGTCCGGGTCCACCGACCGCAGCGCCATGCCCTGGAGCGGGCCGCCGAATCCGTCGAAGAACCACCACGGCAGGCCGTTCATGGCGGGCACGACGATCGTGCCGGGGCCGAGCAGCGGGGCGAGCCGCCCGGCGATCTCCGTGAGCGCCGGGGCCTTCACCGCGATCAGCACGATGTCCTGGGGGCCGAGGTCGGCGGGGTCGGCCGAGGCGCGCACGGGCGCGGTCACGGCGCCGTCGGGCGACTCCAGCCGCCACCCGTGCCGGCGCAGCGCCGCCAGGGTCGCGCCCCGCGCCAGCGCGCTCGTGTCGTACCCCGCCACCGCGAGCCGCGCCCCGAGCAGGCCGCCGACGGCTCCCGCCCCCACGACACAGATCCGTACGGCGCCCGGCCGTCCCGTCTCGGCTCGTCCCGTCTCGGCTACTGGCATGTTCCGTCCACCCCGGTCCGCTCGGCAGATGTCACCTGAGGCAGGATCGCAAACCGGGGCGACGCGCGCTTTTCCGGGGTGCCCTCGCTACGCTTGGTCGGCGGCGCGGCGCATGGCCGCGATGTCGATCTTCTTCATGCCGAACATGGCCTCCGTGGCCCGCCTCGCCCGCCCCGGGTCGGGGTCGGTGATCAGCTCGGTCAGCCCCGGCGGGATGATCTGCCAGGACAGCCCGAACCTGTCCTTCAGCCAGCCGCACGGGCCCTCCTCGCCGCCCTCGGCGAGCCGGCTCCAGAAGTAGTCGACCTCGTCCTGCGACTCGCAGGCGACCTGGAACGACACGGCCTCGTTGAACGTGAACTCCGGGCCGCCGTTGAGCGCGACGAACCGGTGCCCGTCGAGGTCGAAGGTCACCGTCATCACCGCGCCCTCCACGCCTGGGCCCGCCTCGGTGTAGCGGGTGATCTCCACGATGCGGGAGTTCTTGAACACGCTCGTGTAGAAGTGCGCGGCCTCCTCACCGTCGCCGTCGAACCACAGACACGGGGTGATCCTGGAGTTGATCTGGGCCATCGGTCCGTCCTCTCCGCGAATGTTCGTTTACCTTTAGACGGTCAAGACGGCGGAAACTCATCGGCGGAAGGCGGGCGATGGCGCGGGCCGGCGAAGACGATCCGCACGGAACTCCGCTGAGAGAGACGGATCCGCGGCACGTCGGGCGCTACCGGCTGCTGCGCCGCCTCGGCGAGGGCGGCATGGGCGTGGTGTACCTCGGCGCGACGCCCAGCGGGGAACGCGTGGCGGTCAAGCTGATCCGCGACCGGTTCGTCTCCGAACCCGGCTTCCGGCGCAGGTTCCAGCGCGAGGTGGCGGCCGCCCGGCGGGTCGCCCGGTTCTGCACCGCCGCCGTGCTCGACGCCGACGTGCACGCCGAGACGGCCTACCTGGTCACCGAGTACGTCCCCGGCCGCACCCTGCTGGAAACGGTGCGCGACGACGGCCCGCTGCGCGGCTCCAGCCTCGACGGGCTCGCGGTCAGCATCGCGACCGCGCTGCGCGCGGTGCACGCGGCGGGCATCGTCCACCGCGACCTCAAACCCGGCAACGTGCTGCTGTCGCCCGTCGGCCCCAAGGTCATCGACTTCGGTGTGGCCCAGATCGCCGACTCGGCCGGGCAGCCGAGCAGCGTGATCATCGGCACGCCGGCGTTCATGGCGCCCGAGCAGCTCGACGGCGGGGAACCGACGGCCGCCGGCGACATCTTCGCCTGGGGCGGCACGATCGCCTACGCCGCGACCGGCCGCGCCCCCTTCGGCACCGGGCCGCTGCCCGCCGTCGTCTACCGGGTCGTGCACGACGAGCCCGACCTGACCGGCCTCGACGACCCGCTGCGCGGCCTGGTGGCCCGCGCCCTGGCCAAGGACCCCGCCGAGCGGCCGACCGTGGCGGAGATCCTCGACACGCTCACCGCCCGGCCCGGCACGCCGGTCGCGTCGGCGGCCGCGCCGGGCACCTCGCCCGACCGCACGCGCGCCGACACCGCGTCTCCGCCGGCAGGCCCCGTGCCCGGGGGCATCGTCCGCCGGCGCCGCCTGCGGCTGCTGAGCGGGCTCGGCTCGATCGCCCTCGCGCTGGCGGTGGCCTACCTCGCCTCCCGCATCGGCACCGGCTCCACCGCCGACGCCGGCCCCCAGCGGCCGCCCGTCGCGGCGAGCGGGTCCGCCACGCCCTCGCCCGGAGCGGCCACCGGCACCGCCACCACGCGGCCCCGGCCGGCCGGTCCCGGCGGCAACCCGCTGCGCGAGCCCGGCGTCCGCTTCGCGTACCTGCCCGACGAGCAGGCGCGGCGCCAGGCCGACATCTGGGCCGGCCAGGGCAGGCACGACGACGCCGCGTTGATGCGGGCGCTGGCGCGGGTGCCGCATCCGGTGTGGCTGATGCGCCGCACCACCGACGTCGAGCGCACCGTCGCCGCCACCGTGGGGCTCGCCGCCCGGCACGACGCCGTGCCGGTGTTCGTCACCTCCGGCGTTCCGCGGCGCGACTGCGGCCCGAAGTCCGGGGTCGCGAGCGAGCAGGCGTACCGCGCGTGGATCGACGAGATCGCCGCCGGCATCGGCGCCGGCCGGGCCGTCGTCGCGCTCGAACCGAACAGCCTCACCCGGCTGCCCGGCACCGACAGCTGCCCCCTCGGGGGCGCCAAGGCGCAGGCCGAGCGCTATCGGGAGCTGCGGTACGCCGTGGTGCGGCTCGGCTCGCTGCCGCACACGGCGGTCTACCTCGACGGCGGCATCGACGGCTGGCCCAGGTACGACACGATGGCCGACCGTCTCGTGCACGCCGGCGTGGCCCAGGCCGACGGCTTCTACCTCAACGTCTCCGACTACCAGCCCACGCCCCAGCTCCTCACCTACGGCGGCAGGCTGTCGCGCTGCATCCACCTGAAGGCCACCGGGGCCGGGCCCTGCGTGAGCGCGGCCGTCGCCGCCGTGCCCGGCACCGTGCCGCTCACCCACTTCGTGATCGACACCAGCCGGAACGGCAGAGGCGTCTGGAACCCGCCCGAGGGCACATACGCCAAGGAGCAGGCCTGGTGCAACCCGCCCGGCCGCGGTGTCGGCGCCCGGCCGACCACCGACACCGGCGACGAGCTGGCCGACGCCCTGCTGTGGCTCCAGCACCCCGGCCGGTCCAACGGCCGCTGCACGCGCGGCACCAAAGGCGGCAAGGACCCGGTGTACGGCCGCGTCGACCCGGCGCCCGGCGCCTGGTGGCCGGAGCTGGCGCTCGAACGCGCCAAGAACGCGGTGCCGCCCCTGCGCTGACCCGCGGCGCCGGGACCCGCGGAGGCATCACCTCAGGCTGCCCAGGGTGAGCCCTCCCCTCCAGTAGCGCTGCAGCAGCAGGAACGTCACGATCAGCGGGAGGATCGACACCAGCGAGCCGGTGATGATCAGGTTGAACAGGACCTGGTTGCCGCTCTGGATGCTCGCCGCCTGCAGCCACGACTGCAACCCCACGGTCAGCGGGTACAGCTTGTCGTCGCTGAGCATGACCAGCGGCAGGAAGAAGTTGTTCCACGCCGCCACCATCGAGAACAGCAGCACCGTGACCAGGGCCGGTTTGATCAGCGGCAGGCCCACCCTGAAGAACGCCCTGATCTCCCCCGCGCCGTCGATGCGCGCCGCCTCCAGCAGCTCGTCGGGCACCGACTCCTGGACGTACACGCGGACCAGGTAGACGCCGAAGGGGTTGAGCAGCGACGGCAGGATGACCGCCCACATGGTGTCGATCAGGCCCGCCTTGCTGAGCAGCAGATAGGTGGGGATCACCAGTGCCGTCGACGGAACCATGATCATGCCGAGCAGCGCCGCGAACAGGAACCGCCGGCCGGGGAAGACGAACTTCGCGAACGCGTAGCCGCCCAGCGTCGCGATGGCCGTCGCACCGGCCCCGCCCGCGATCGCGTAGATCGCCGTGTTGCTCATCCAGTGCAGGTACGCGTGGTTCTGCTGGGTGAACAACTGGCCCAGGTTGTCCAGCACCGAGGCCGGCGAACGGAACCAGAACGCCGCGGAGGAGAACAGCGCCTGCGTGCTCTTCGTGGCCGACACGAGCAGCCACCAGAACGGGAAGAAGAAGTAGACGATGAGCGCGACCATGAACAGCCGCACCCCCGACCGCGCGATCACAGTCTCCTCCTGCGTCTGGTGGCGAACAGGAACGCGTACGACCCGATGAACACGACGGCGCCCAGCGCGAAGGAGATCGCGGCGGAGTACTCGAACTCGGAGTACTGGAACGCCATGTTGTAGGCGTAGTAGTTCGGCGTGAACCCGGAGCCGATCGCCTTGGCGGCGATCGGCCGCAGCGTCTGCACCTCGGTGAAGAACTGCAGCGTGCCGATGATGGCGAACACCGTGGTCAGCACCAGCGCCGACCTGATCATCGGAACCTTCACCCGCCAGGCGACCCGCCACTGGCCCGCGCCGTCGACGGCCGCGGCCTCGTAGACGTCGCGCGGCAGGCCCTGCAGCGCGGCGTACAGCACGATCATGTTGTAGCCCGTCCACTGCCAGGTCACGATGTTGCCGAGCGCCACCATGATCCAGTTGTCGGTGAACAGGTCGACGCCCCCGACGACCCCGAAGCTCGGGCTGTACAGGAAGCCCCACATCAGCGTGCCGATCACCGCCGGCACCGCGTACGGCAGGAACAGCGTCAGCCGGAACGTCTTGGCCAGCCGCCCGGTCACGGCGTCGAGCACCAGCGCCGCGACCAGGGCCAGCAGCAGCATGATCGGGATCTGCACGAGCCCGAACAGCACCACCCGGCGCACGCCGTCCAGGAACGCCGGGTCGGTGAACGCCCGGACGTAGTTGTCCAGCCCGCTGAAGTGCTCGCCCTGCAGGATCGTGGTGCGGTGCAGGCTGAGCCACAGCGAATACGCCAGCGGGATCACCAGGAAGCCCAGCATGACCAGCACGAACGGCGTGATGAACAGCAGCCCCGCGAGCCGCTGCCGGCCGGCCCGGCCCGACGCGCCTGCGCCGGCGGACCCGCGGGGACGTGAGGTGGCGGAGGCCATCGGGTCAGCCCGTGGCGGCCGGCGTCACCGTGAAGCCCTGCTGCCGGGCGTACTCGGTGACCTTCTGCTGGAGGACGTCCAAGGCGCCCGGCCAGGTCGTCTGGCCCTTGAGCGCGCCGCCGAGCACCTCCGTCAGCGTGTTGTAGGCGAAGTCCTGGAACGGGCTCCAGTCGAACTTCCCGATCGCGTCGGACACGGGGACGAAGACGCTGTTCACCTGCTGCCCGCCGAAGAACTCGTACTTCTTGTTCAGGAAGTAGTCCCAGTGCAGGATCGGGTTCACCGTCGGGAACAGGAACGCCTTGTCGATGCCGATCTTCCAGGCGTCCTTGTCGGTGCCGAACAGTTCCATGGCGACCTGCGCGGCCTCCTTGGGATGCTCGGTCTGGTCGGTCACCGCGAACGTCGAGCCGCCCCAGTCGCCCTGATCGTTGGCGCCCTCGGTCCACTGCGGCAGCGGCGCGGCCCGCCACTTGCCGGCGGTCTGCTTGGCGATGCCCGACAGGTAGCCCGGCCCCCAACCGGCGGCCAGGTAGGTGGCGTACTTGCCGGAGCCGAGACCGTTGTAGAAGTCGGTCTGGCCGTACGCCACGGGGTCGGCGAGCTTGTCGGCGACCATGCGGCTCCAGTAGTCCATGACCTTCTTGGCGTTGGCGTCGTTCAGCGTCACCCCGACGTTCGGCAGCTTGGACGCCGAGTAGGTGTAGGGCCGCGAGCCGGCCTGCCAGAACAGGCCCTGCAGCCAGCCGGCCGCGTCGGGACTGATGCCGAAGGCCGTGATGTACCGGTTCGGGTCGGCCGCGTGCAGCTTCTCGGCCATCCGCCGGTACTCGTCCCAGGTCTTCGGCACGTCCAGCTGGTACTTGTCGAAGACGTCCTTGCGGTACAGCATGGCCATGGGGCCGCCGTCGACGGGGATGGCATAGACCTTGTCGCCGTCGCTCACCTGGTTCCAGGCCCAGGCGGCGTAGTCGTTCTTGACGGCGCTCGCGCCGTACGGGCCGATGTCGAGCAGGTGCTTGGTGAGCTGGATGGTGGGCAGTTCCTGGAACTCCAGCATGACGACGTCGGGCGCGCCCGAGCCGGCCTTGAGCGCGGTCTTCAGCTTGGTGTACTCATCGCCGCCGATGCCCGCCTGGACCCAGTCGACCTGGATGTCTTTGTGCTTGGCGTTGAAGTTGGCGACGACCTCCTTGAACTCGGGGTACCACGCCCACACCTTGATGTGGACCGGGCCGGCCGACGAGCCACCGGAGGCGGTCTTGCCGGGCGTCCCCGTGGATCCGGACGAGCCGCAGGCGGCGGTCAGGAGGCCCATGGCCAGTAATACTGCGCAGGTACGTGCTTTCATTCGCTTTACCTCCGCGCGGTGGGAGACGCCTTCCGCCGGGTCCGCGCTCACGAACCCAGGGAAAGGGCTTACCAGAGTGTTCGCGATAACATGACAGCTGTCAAGGGCAGCGGAATTCTCCCTAGTAGGCCTTGACGACCGCGCTGATAGCGTTAACAATCGAGCCATCTTCATGCCCGAATCAGCCCCGCCTCTGCGAGGAGCCGCACCGTGTACGACGCCCGTATCACGATCGACCCCGCCTTCACGGTCGCCCCGGTCCACCGGCGGACCTTCGGCGCCTTCGTGGAGCACCTCGGCCGGTGCGTCTACACCGGCATCTACGAGCCCGGCCACCCCGACGCCGACGAAGACGGCTTCCGGCAGGACGTGCTGCGGCTGACCCGCGAACTCGGCGTCTCGACCGTGCGCTACCCGGGCGGCAACTTCGTGTCCGGCTACCGCTGGGAAGACGGCATCGGCCCCGTCGAGCGGCGCCCCCGCCGGCTCGACCTCGCCTGGCACTCCACCGAGACCAACGAAGTCGGCGTCGACGAGTTCATGCGCTGGGCGGGCAAGGCCGGCGTCGAGCCGATGATGGCCGTCAACCTCGGCACCCGCGGCATCGCCGAGGCCCTCGACCTGCTCGAATACTGCAACATCCCCTCCGGCACCGCCCTGTCCGACCTGCGCGTCGCCAACGGCGCCAAGCAGCCGCACGGAATCCGCATGTGGTGCCTCGGCAACGAGATGGACGGCACCTGGCAGATCGGCCACAAGACCGCCGCGGAATACGGCCGGCTCGCCGCCGCGACCGCCCGCGCGATGCGCATGGTCGACCCCGGCCTGGAACTCGTGGTCTGCGGCAGCTCCGGCTCCTCCATGCCGACCTTCGGCGAATGGGAGGCGACGGTGCTCGCCGAAACCTACGACGTGGTCGACTACATCTCCTGCCACGCCTACTACGAGGAGAAGGACGGCGACCTCGCGAGCTTCCTCGCCTGCTCCACCGACATGGAGTACTTCATCTCATCGGTCGTGGCCACCGCCGACCACGTCGGGGCGCGGCTCAAGTCCCGCAAGCGGATCAACATCTCGTTCGACGAGTGGAACATCTGGTACATCAGCCGCCACCAGTCCGCCGAGCCGCCCCAGGACTGGCCGGTGGCGCCGCCGCTGCTCGAGGACCACTACCACCTGGCCGACGCGGTGGCCTTCGGCGGCCTGCTCATCACCCTGCTGCGCAACAGCGACCGCGTCACCGCGGCCTCGCTGGCCCAGCTCGTCAACGTGATCGCCCCCATCATGACCGAGCCGGGCGGCCGCGCCTGGCGGCAGACCACCTTCCACCCCTTCGCCCAGGCGTCCCGCTACGCGGCCGGCGACGTGCTGCGCGTCGAGCCCGACTCCCCCACCCACCACACGGCCGAGCACGGCGACGTTCCCGTGCTCCACTCCGTGGCCACCCACTCCCCCGAGGGCACCGTCGTCTTCGCCGTCAACCGCTCCCCCGACACCCCGATCCGCCTCACCATCGACACCCGCGCCCTCGGCAACGACGTGAGAGTGACCGCGGCCACCACCCTCACCGACCCCGACCCCTACGCCACCAACACCGCCGACGCCCCCGACCGCGTCACCCCCCGCCCCCTGCCAGCCGAGGGCACCACCCTCACCCTCCCCCCGGTCTCCTGGAACGTCATCCACCTCGCCTGACCCCGCTCTGCGGGTCGTCGTCCGGTGTCCGGGTGGCCGCTTCGGTAGGGGTGGCTTTGACGATCACCCAGCACCCGGCCCAGCACCAGGGCCGACCGACACCCTCACCCCGAGCGCCAGAGCAAACACTCCCCCAAAGCAACCAATGCGCCGAAACGGCGGGAAGCGGGTCGGCGAGAATTCGGCGCCAGAGATTACGGCGCCCGACCGGACCTGGGGAGGGCGGGCCTAGTGACGGTCGGGGGCGGGGCCGGTGCTCTCGCGGACCACGAGTTCGGGCTCGACCAGGTGCCGGGCCGGGCCGTCGGAGCCGGCCATCAGGTCGAGGAGCAGGTGGAAGGCGTGCCGGCCCACTTCGCCGAAGTCCTGGCGCACCGTGGTGAGGGGCGGCCAGAAGTAGGCGGACTCGGGCACGTCGTCGAAGCCGACCACGCTCACGTCCTGGGGGATGCGGCGCCCGACCTCGCGCAGTGCGCGCAGCACGCCGAGGGCCATCTGGTCGTTGGCGACGAAGACGGCGGTGACGGACGGGTCGGCGGCGAGCCGGCGGCCGAGCTGGTAGCCGGCGCGGGGGCTCCAGTCGCCTCGCAGCGGCTCGGGCACCGGCCGTCCTTCGGCTTCCAGCGCGGCCCGCCATCCGGTGATGCGTCCGTTGGCGTCGATCCAGTCGGCGGGCCCGGCGAGGTGCCAGACGGTCTCGTGGCCGAGGCTGAGCAGGTGCCTGGTGGCCCGCCCGGCGCCGGCCGCCTGGTCGACCATGACGACGGGGACGGGCACGTCGTCGCCCGCGTCGACGGCGACGGCGGGGGTGCCGAACGGCAGGTTCGCGAGCCCTTCGGTGGCGGACTCGTGTGGTGCGACGATGACGACGCCGTCGACCGACTGGGACCGCAGGCGGCGGACGCCTTCTTCGATGGAGTGGCGGTTGAGGGTGCTGAGGCTGGCGATGCTGACGGTGTAGCCGCTGAGCCGCGCGGCCTGCTCGATGCCGTAGAGGGTGGAGGCGGGGCCGTACAGGGTGGTGTCGATGCTCACCACGCCGAGGACGCCGGACCGGCCGGTGACGAGCTGGCGGGCGGCGGAGTTGGGCCGGTAGTCGAGTTCGCGTACCGCGGCGAGTACCCGTTCACGGGTCTGGGCCCGGACCCGGTTGGGCGCGTTGAGCACTCGGGAGACGGTCATGGCGGACACTCCGGCCAGGGCCGCGACGTCTCCGAGCACCGCCGGCCGGGCACGCGACCGTTCGTCCCCCGATCTGGCCGACATGCGGCTCACCCCCTCGGTGATAACGCTAACAGGCGCGGCGCCCACACCCAGGAGGCGCTCATAGCGCATACCGTCTCTATCAGCAACATTATATGGTGCCCATTACCGAACCGGCGTCCTCCGTGACTGTTAACGCTCACATCATGCATCGCCGTCCCGCACACCCAGCACGCGGAACGGGGTCGCCGCCACGGCTCGGGAGAGGAGCGGGCGGGCGGGCGTGAACGGGCTCGCCCATCACCGGACTCCCATCATAGGGACGACGAGGCCATCCGGCCGCCCGGACACGCCCTCAAGGGCGGCGATCGCGCCGGTCATGCGCGGAAAGCCGCGCTCTGACAGGCCGCAGGCGACACGAATCGGCCGCTCGCAACATACGGTGACCATGCGCACATCGATCCTTACTCTATGTATCTACCAGGGTCGCGGTCGGTGACCCTAGAACACACCGGAGGTACCCTTATGCGACGCGTCACCTATGCGCTGGGCGCGCTCTGCGCCGTCGGCACGCTGACTCTCGCCGTTCCCGGCACCGCGTCCGCCTCGGACGGTCTGCTGACCATCGACCAGGCGTCCTACGCCGACCCGTCCGGCTGCTACGCCACAAGCCAGCGGCCGGTCTACATCAGCAACAACACCGACCAGATGGTCCTCGTCTTCTCCGGGCCCAACTGCACCGGCGCGCTCACCCAGGTCGTGTCCCCGGGCCAGGAAGCCGCCGCGCCCATCGGCTTCAGCGTCTACGTGAACTGAGGCCGTCCGCCGATCGAGCCCATCGTGTCAAGCTGCGCCGCCGAGCCCACACCGGCCGGCGGCGCGGCCCCCGACCGCCGGCGGACGCGAGATCCGGGCGGATCGGCCTGCCGACCAGCCGGCCGCTCACAGTGAGCTCAGCACCGCCGCGACCACCAGGACGATCGCCGTCCCCACCGCCACCAGAGCCGACCACGACCAGGTCACCGTCGTCACCGTCGACGACGTCGCGGCGGCCGCGGCGTCTCCGCCCACGGCCTCCCCCACCGTGCCCGTCTCCCCGGTCCGACCCGCCTTGCGCGCCAGGTCGCGCGACCGTTCCCGCGCCGTCTCGCTGATCTGCTCGGCCACCCAGTCGGCGTGGGTACGACCGGCGAACGCCGTCGCCGCCGCCTGCTGCGACTTCGGCAGCCGGGGCTGGGCGCTGGGCCAGCGGCCCTGGCGACCACCGACGAGGGCTTCGCCGCGGCGCACCGCCTTGGCCCGCTCACGGGCCGACGACTGGGGGGTCCAGCAGCGGACACTCCGTTCGCCGGCATCGATGATGATCGCCTGGGCCACGCGTACGCCGTCCAGCGCCCGCCAGGGCACGAACGCGTCGCGCAGCGGGTTGCGCACCAGCACGCCGTCGTCGCGCATCAGCACGCACGGCCGCAGGCACGTGATGAAGATGATCGCGGTGAGCACGCCCAGCACGGCGCCCGCCACGAGCGCAGACGGCAGCCGCCCCCGCACGATCAGGTCCACGGTGTTGAACGCCGCGAACACGACCCAGATCCAGCCCAGGACCCACGCGGCCTTCGACCGGAACACCCGTGGTTGCATCAACGCCCTCCGATGGCCTTCGCGCCCGTCACGCCTGCCACTTCAGCTGGGCGAAACCCGGCTTGATCACGCCGTTGATGAACGACAGCCGCTCGTCGAACGGGATGAACGCCGACTTCATCGCGTTCACCGTGAACCATTGCAGGTCGTCCCACCCGTAGCCGAACGCCTCCACCAGCCTGGCGAACTCCTGCGACACGTTCGTGCCGCTCATCAGCCGGTTGTCGGTGTTGACCGTCACCCGGAAGTGCAGCCGCCTCAGCAGGCCGATCGGATGCTCGGCGATCGACGCCGCCGCACCCGTCTGCAGGTTCGAGGTGGGGCACATCTCCAGCGGGATGCGCTTGTCGCGCACGTACGCCGCCAGCCTGCCGAGCTTCGGCGTGCCGTCGGAGGCGACCTGGATGTCGTCGATGATGCGCACCCCGTGGCCCAGCCGGTCGGCCCCGCACCACTGGATGGCCTGCCAGATCGAGGGCAGCCCGAAGCCCTCTCCGGCGTGGATGGTGAAGTGGGCGTTCTCCCGCTGGAGGTACTCGAACGCGTCGAGGTGCCGGGTGGGCGGATAGCCGGCCTCGGCCCCCGCGATGTCGAACCCCACCACACCGAGATCGCGGTAGCGCACGGCCAGCTCGGCGATCTCCCTGGACCTCGCCTGGTGCCGCATCGCGGTCAGCAGCGTGCCCACCCGCACGCCCCGCCCCTCGGACCCCTGCCGGAACCCCTCCAGCACCGCCTGCACGACATCGTCCAGCGCCAGCCCCCGGGTGGTGTGCTGCTCGGGCGCGAACCGCACCTCGGCGTACACCACCCCGTCGGCGGCGAGGTCCTCGGCGCACTCGGCGGCGACCCGCGTGAGCGCCTCGCGGGTCTGCATCACCCCCACGGTGTGCGCGAACGTCTCCAGGTACCGCTCCAGCGATCCGGAGTCGGCCGCCGCACGGAACCACCGCGTCAGCTCATCGACATCGGTGGTGGGCAACCGGTCGTAGCCCGCCTGACGAGCCAGCTCGACCACCGTGCGTGGCCGCAGCCCGCCATCGAGATGATCGTGCAAAAGCACCTTGGGAGCCCGTCTGATCTCCTCGATTCCAGGCAGCTCACTCATCGCCCCATGGTACTGCGAACCCACCCGGGCGGCCCGGCACGCCCGGCCCGGCTACTCTTCGCGATGGGCCGTTTCGGGCGAGAAGGCGGGCACGCAGACGGCGACGTACTCGGCGCCCTCGGAGCCGGTGCTGTAGCGGATCGTCTCGCCCGGCTCGGTCACCACGGCCTGGCTTTCGAAGACCTCGGTGACCCCGCCCTTGTGCTCGACGATGAGGGTGCCGCGCAGCACGAGGGTGTACTCGGCGAACTCGGGAGTCTGCGGCGGCTCGCTCCACCCGGCCGGGGCCACCATATGAGCGATCGACACCCCGTCGTCGGCACTGTTGACCCGCCCGACGTACTCATCGATGATCTTGCCGCCCGGCACCGGAACACGCGTGGCGGACTCCAGCTTGCGCACCATCGCCTCAGTCTGCCACGGCGGTCAACCCGCCTCGCACACGCGCAGGACCCGCATGGCGTCGAACAGTCGCACGCCCTCCTCCTGCACGTCACGACGGAGACGGTCGATGTCGACCGGTCGTTCAGAGGCGGTCAGAGCGCACTGCCGCAAATAGGCCGAGAGGGTCATGTCGGCCTCGGCAGCGGCCTGACGCAGCTTCGCCGCCTCTTCCGGCGTGAAACGCACCGAGACCATGGTCGACAGTTTGGCGGGCTCGGCCTGGCCCACCTCTTCACCGAGGAAATCAGGCTCATCGCGCATGGCGTAGTAGTACTCGGCGAGCTCCGCCTCGGTCATGTCATCGAGATCCTTCATGACAGCTCCCATGCGGTTATGGGCCGGATCACCCGCGTTTCCGAGCGCCATGCCACGATTGCGAGGACATGACGTCCTCCATCGGTCCTGCCGATCGCTTGGAGATCACCCGAGGCCCTTCCTGTTCCTGCGAAAGATCGGGCCGTTGCGAAGCATCTGCTCGATCTCATCGGCGCTGACTCCATGCCGCGCCGCATGTCGCTCGTTGTTCTCATCCCATTCGATGTCCGAGATATCAAACAGCACCCAGCTCCAGTGGGGGACAGGACCTCCACAGCGTCATACACCACATACTGTTCAACTTTCTTCACTTAGGGTGAAGGTTCGGGCTGGCCCACCCGGTCGATGATGAGGGGGAGCAGGTCGGGGGATGGGGTGGAGCCGATCTCGTAGGCGGAGTCCAGGGCCGCCAGGGCTCGGGGGAAGCGGGTGGGGTCGTCGGTGTGGAGGGTGAGGAGGGGGTGGCCCTTGGTGACGTGGTCGCCGGGTTTGGCGTGGAGGGTGACGCCGGCGCCGAAGGAGACGGGGTCCTCCTTGCGGGTGCGGCCGGCGCCGAGGCGCCAGGAGGCGACGCCGACGGCGTAGGCGTCGAGGCGGCGCAGGACGCCCGTCTCGGGGCTGGGGACGTCCATGGTCTCGGCGGCGCGTGGCAGGGGGGCGTCGGGGTCGCCGCCCTGGGCGGTGATCATGCGGCGCCAGGTGTCCATCGCGGAACCGTTCGCGAGCGCCCGGGCGGGGTCGGCGTCGATGCCGGCGAGGGCGAGCATTTCGCGGGCGAGCCGCAGGGTGAGCTCGACCACGTCGGGCGGCCCGCCGCCCGACAGCACTTCGACGGCCTCGGCGACTTCGAGGGAGTGGCCGACGGCGCGGCCGAGGGGGCGGTCCATCGCGGTCAGCAGGGCGGCGGTGCGCACGCCGGCGTCGGCGCCGAGGGCGACCATCGTCTCGGCGAGTTCGCGCGCGGTGGCCACGTCCTTCATGAAGGCGCCGGAGCCGACCTTGACGTCGAGGACGAGCGCGCCGGTGCCCTCGGCGATCTTCTTCGACATGATCGACGAGGCGATCAGGGGGATCGACTCGACGGTGCCGGTGACGTCGCGCAGTGCGTAGAGTTTGCGGTCGGCGGGGGCGAGCCCGGACCCCGCGGCGCACACGACGGCGCCCACGTCGCGGACCACCGACAGCATCTCCTCCGCCGGCAGTGCGGCCCGCCAGCCGGGAATCGACTCCAGCTTGTCGAGGGTGCCGCCGGTGTGGCCGAGGCCGCGCCCGGACAGCTGGGGGACGTACGCCCCGCACGCGGCCACCAGCGGCGCCAGCGGCAGGGTGATCTTGTCTCCCACGCCGCCCGTGGAGTGCTTGTCGGTGGTGGG
Organism: Actinomycetales bacterium; assembly: GCA_044507605.1. Classification (GTDB taxonomy): domain Bacteria; phylum Actinomycetota; class Actinomycetes; order Streptosporangiales; family Streptosporangiaceae; genus Thermopolyspora. The sequence continues at coordinate 20,173 of JBIQJI010000057.1, forward strand.
GCCGCCGAGCGACGACCAGTCCATGCGGCTGCCGGAGCGCACCATCGCGTCGGTCCAGCGGGCGATCTCGGCGCGGCTCATGCCGTTGAGCACGATCGCCATGGCGAGCGCCGACATCTGCTCGTCGGCGATGTCGCCCCGCGTGTAGGCGTCGATCACCCAGTCGATCTGGGCCGGGGTCAGTTCCCGGCCATCGCGTTTGGCGACGATGACGTCGACCGCGTCGAAGCTCATATCAGCACCCTAGGCCCATGTGGTGTCCTGCGGATCATGCACGCGGCCCCGCCCGCCCGGCCGGCGTCCATCGGGCCCCGCCTAGCGGGACAGGTCGTCGGGGCCGAAGGCGTGCGGCAGCAGGTCGGCCAGCCGCCACGGGCCGTCGGGGGTCTCGACGAGGAGTTCGGGGCCGCCGTGTTCGAGCAGGAGCTGCCGGCACCGGCCGCACGGCATCAGCGTCTCGCCGTGGCCGTCGACGCAGGTGAACGCGACGAGCCGGCCGCCGCCGGTCGCGTGGAGGGCGGACACCAGGCCGCATTCGGCGCACAGGCTCACCCCGTAGGACGCGTTCTCGACGTTGCACCCGACGACGACCCGTCCGTCGTCGACGAGGGCGGCGGCACCGACGGGAAAGTGGGAGTAGGGCGCGTAGGCGTGGCCCATGACGGCCACGGCCCGCTCCCGCAGCAGCACCCAGTCGACGGCTCCGGCGCTCACGTGGCCATCCCCTTCCGGTACGGCAGCCCGTCGGCCGCCGGCATGCGCAGCCGCTGTGCGGCCAAGGACAGCACCAGCAGCGTGGCCAGGTGGGGGGTGAACGAGGTGAATTGGTCGGGGACCGTGTCGGTCACCGCGAACACCACGAATACCACGATCGCACACGCCCCGGTGATCAGTGCCGCCTGGTGGCGTTCCTGCCGGACGAACTGGTAGACGGCGAACGCGACGAGCAGCAGCGCGACCGTGAGCAGCAGCGCGTGCACCGAGGTGCCGCCCTGCCGCAGCTGCAGCGCGTCGGTGTAGCCGAACAGCAGTGCTCCTCCGGCGAGCCCGCCGGGCCGCCAGTTCCCGAAGATCATGGCGGCGAGGCCGATGAAGCCGCGGCCGCCGGTCTGGCCTTCGCGGTAGATGCCGGCCGCGACGATCGACAGGAACGCCCCGCCGAGGCCGGCGAGCACGCCGGACATGATGACGGCGATGTACTTGTACAGGTAGACGTTGACGCCGAGCGATTCGGCGGCGACGGGCCGTTCGCCGCAGGAGCGCAGCCGCAGCCCGAACGCGGTGCGCCACAGGACGTAGAACGACAGCGGCACCAGCAGCACGGCGACGATGGTGAACAGCGAGACGCTTTCGGTGAGGCCGCGCAGCACCCCGGCGAGGTCGGACAGCAGGAACCAGTGCTTGCCTTCCAGGGCCTCCAGGGGGCCGCCGAGGCCGGGGACGCCGATGCGGTCGACGGCAGGCAGCCGGGGCGACTGCGTTTCGCCGCCGCCCGGCATGCCGACGAACACCAGCCGGGAGAGGTACTGGGTGGCGCCCTGGCCCAGCATGACGATCGCGACGCCGGAGATGATGTGGTCGACCCCGAACGTGACGGTGGCGATGGCGTGCAGCAGGCCGCCGAGCGCCCCGCCGATGGCCCCGGCCACCACGCCCGCCCACGGGTTGTGGAACTGGAGGGCGCCCCAGGCGCCGAACCAGGTGCCGAGGATCAGCATGCCTTCGAGGCCGATGTTGACGACTCCCGCGCGCTCCGACCACAGCCCGCCGAGACCCGCGAGGCCGATCGGGACGGCGAACTCGATGGCGGTGCGGATGGCGCCGCCGGAGGTGATGTCGTCGGCGCGGGTCACGACCCGGGTGATCGACAGCAGCACGACGAGGCCGAGCAGGGCGAGCAGCAGGGTTTTCCACAGCGGCCAGGCCGGCCGGGTCGCCGGTGTGACCGGCGCCTGGGACGCCGTGCCGGTCATGCTCACGCCGCCGCCCCCTTCTGCGCCGTCCCCGGCTGCGCCCCTGCCGGTGCGGCGGCCAGCTGGCGGCCCACTCTGCGCTGCTCGGCGGCCAGGCGGTACCGGTGGACCAGCTCGTACGCGATGATGACCGACAGCACGATGGTGCCCTGCATGATGAGCACGATCTCCTTGGGGATGTCTTGCAGGTCGAGGATCTGCGAGGAGCTGTCGAGGAAGCCCCACAGCAGGGCCCCGAAGGCGATCCCGATCGGGTTGTTGCGGCCGAGCAGCGCGATGGCGATGCCGGTGAAGCCGAGACCGGCCTGGAAGATGTTGCCGTAGGAGTAGTACTCGCCGAGCAGCAGCGGCATGCCGACGAGCCCGGCCACCGCGCCCGAGACGACCATGGCGGCGACGATCATGCGCCGCACGTCGACGCCGCCGGCTGCCGCGGCCGGCTCCGACATGCCGGTGGCGCGCAGGCCGAACCCGAACCTGGTGCGGTTGAGCAGCACGTGGTAGCCGATGCCGAGCAGCACGGCCGCCGCGATGAAGCCGTACACCTTGACCTGCGTGCCCGGCACCAGCCCGATGCCGGGTAGGCGGCCCGACGGCGGGAGCGGCCGGGTGCCGAGGTTGTTGCTGCCGGTGACGGGCACCGCGATCCGTTCGAGCAGCCAGCCGCCGAGGCCGGTCGCGATGGCGTTCAGCATGATCGTGGAGATGACCTCGCTGACGCCCCGGGCGGCCCGTAGCACGGCGGCGATGGACGCCCACAGCGCCCCGACGGCGACCGCGACCACCAGGATGAGCGCGATGTGCAGCGGCGCGGGCAGCACCACCGCGCCGCCGACCCCGGCCGCGGCCAGCGCGGCGAGCCGGTACTGCCCTTCGACGCCGATGTTGAACAGGTTCATCCGGAACCCGATGGCGACCGCGAGCGCCGAGATGTAGTAGGTCGTGGCGTTGTTCAGGGTGAGGACGATCGTGCGCGGCTGGGAGCCGTAGTCGAGCATCGAGCGCAGGGTCGCGACGGGCGCGTTCCCGGTGACGAGCAGCACGACGGAGGTGATCAGCGCGGCCAGCGCGACGGCGAGCACCGGCGCGGCGACCGCCGCCCATCCCGTGGGGCCCGTCCGGCCGAACAGCCGGTCCAGGAACCCGCCGGGCCGCGGTGCGCGGGGCCCGGTCATGGCTCCCCCGCCCCGGTCATCGCCGAGCCGAGCCGTTCGGGCGTCACCTCGCGGGGGTCGACGTCCTGGACGATCCTGCCGCGCAGGATCACCTTCAGCGTGTCGGACAGGCCGATCAGCTCGTCCAGGTCGGCCGAGATCAGCAGCACGGCGAGTCCTCGGGCGCGGGCGGCCCGCAGGTGGTCCCAGATGGCGGCCTGCGCGCCGACGTCGACGCCCCGGGTGGGGTGCGACGCGATGAGCACGGCGGGGTCGCCGCTCATCTCCCGGCCCACGATGAGCTTCTGCTGGTTGCCGCCCGACAGCGCGGCGGCGTCGACGTCGATGCCGGGGGTGCGCACGTCGTACTCTTCGACGATGCGCCGTGTGTCGGCGCGGGCGCCGGACCGGTTGATCCACACGCCGCGGGCGTTGGGCGGCTGGGTCTGGTGGCCCAGGATGCGGTTCTCCCAGAGCGGGGCCTCCAGCAGCAGCCCGTGCCGGTGCCGGTCCTCGGGGATGTACGCCATGCCCCGCTCTCTGCGGCGCAGGGTGGGCAGCCCGGACACGTCCCGGCCGCCGACCTCGACGACGCCCTCGGCGGGGCGCAGGCCCATGATGGCCTCGACGAGCTCGGCCTGGCCGTTGCCTTCGACCCCGGCGATGCCGAGGACCTCGCCCTTGCGGATGTCGAAGGACACGTCGTCGACGATCGTGCGCCCTTCGGGGGTGCGCACGGTGAGGCCGCGCACCGACAGCGCCACCGTGTCGGTGACGGTGGACTCGCGGGTTTCGGGTGTGGGCAGTTCGCTGCCGACCATGAGCTCGGCGAGCCGCCGCGCGGTGACCTCCTTCGGGTCGGCCTCGGCGACGGTGGTGCCGCGGCGTATCACGGTGATGGCGTCGGCGACCGAGAGCACCTCGTCGAGCTTGTGCGAGATGAAGATGATGGTGAGCCCTTCGCGCACCAGGTCGCGCAGGTTGCCGAACAGCTCGGTGACCTCCTGCGGCACGAGCACCGCCGTGGGCTCGTCGAGGATGAGGATGCGGGCGCCCCGGTAGAGCACTTTGAGGATCTCCACCCGTTGCCGCTCGCCGACTCCGAGCTCGCTCACCGGCACGTCGGGGCGGACGCCGAGGCCGTAGGTGTCGGAGATCTGCGCGATGCGGCGGCGGGCGGCGCGGAAGTCGATGGCGAGGCCGCCGCGGCGGGGCTCGCTGCCGAGGATCACGTTCTCCAGCACGGTGAGGTTGTCGGCGAGCATGAAGTGCTGGTGGACCATGCCGATGCCGGCGGCGATCGCGTCGGCCGGGCCGTGGAACCGCACCCGCTCGCCGTCGATCCTGATCTCGCCCTCGTCCGGCGTCTGCATGCCGTAGAGGATCTTCATGAGCGTGGACTTGCCGGCGCCGTTCTCGCCCACGATCGCGTGCACCTGCCCCCGCTGGACGGTGAGCCGGACGTCGTGGTTGGCGACGACCCCCGGAAACCGCTTGGTGATCCCCGTGAGCGCCACGGCCGGTGCCGCCGTGGCGCCCTGTTCGGCGGGGGAGGGTGTCGAGCTGGTGATGGCCGCCTCCCGCGTCCCTCCGGTCAGGCCGGGACGTTCAGGGTCAGACACTGTTCGGGTCAGGACATCGTGGTGGGGACGGTGATCTCCCCGCTGATGATCTTCTGCTTGAACTCGTCGAGCTTGCTCTTGATGTCGTCGACCTGTCCGCCGGTGGTCGAGTAGTCGACGCCGCCGGCCTTCAGGTCGTAGGTCTTCGGGCCGGCCTGGACGTTGCCGTCGATGTAGCTCTTGATGAAGTCGAAGACGGCGACGTCCACCTTCTTGATCATCGAGGTCATGATCACGTCGCGGACCGAGGGGTCGGCGGTCTTGGCCTGGTCGGAGTCGACGCCGATGGCGAGTTCGCCGGCCGCCTTGGCCGCCTCGAACACGCCGGAGCCCGAGCCACCGGCCGCCTGGTAGACGATGTCGGCGCCGGAGTCGAACATGCCGGCGGCCGCGGCCTTGCCCTTGGCGGGGTCGTTGAAGCCGGAGAACTCCGGGGGCACGGAGAGGTACTTGGCCTGGAGCTCGATGTCCGGCTTCACGGTCTTGGCGCCCGCCTCGTAACCGGCCTGGAACTTCTCGATCAGCGGGGTCTGCACGCCGCCGACGAAGCCGATGTTGTTCTTCTCGGACTTGAGCGCGGCGGCGGCGCCGACGAGGAACGAGCCCTCGTTCTCGGCGAACACCAGGTTGGTGATGTTGCCGGCCTTGGCGTCGGTGTCGTCGATGATGGCGAACTTGACGTCGGGGAACTCCTTGGCGACCTTGGCCGTCGCCGCCGAGTAGGCGAAGCCGACCGCGATCACCGGGTCGAAGCCGCCGCTCGCGAGCAGCCGCAGCCGCTCCTCCTTGGCCGACTCGTTCTCACCGGGGGTGGCCGACAGCTCCTTGGCGGTCACCTTCAGCTCGGCCTTGGCCTTGTCGAGCCCGGCCGCGGCCGCGTCGTTGAACGACTGGTCGCCGCGTCCGCCGATGTCGTACGCCAGCCCCACCTTGGGCCCGGACGCGGCCGCCGACGAGGCACCACCGGTGTCCGGCTGGGCCGAATCGTCACCGCCGCAGGCGGCGGCGCCCATGGTGACCATGACGCCCGCCACCACGACGGCGGCGAGTCTGCTGAATCGAAGGTGTGGCAAGGCGACTCCCACAGGCCCGGGCTCACGTCGCACACACGCGGGACTGCGCGGCGACCCTGCACGGAAGATAGTTCGTCACCCTGCGTGGACCCAGACGTCGCATAGGTCCGCAATAGGAGCGTTATTCAGCTCACGCCGCCTCGTGACCGAACATCACGGCGCCGTGTCCCACGCGGCGGCCCGTTGAGCCGCCCGGCACGGGGATGCGGGCAAGGCGCCGCGGGTCAGGCGATCACCGCCGCCGCGGTGGCGTCCTCGGCGCTCGGGCGGCGCCCCTCCCACAGGGCGGTGAGCGCGGTCGCGGCCATGACCCGCACGCCGACGCCGATGCAGCGCTCGTCGACGTCGAAGGTGCCCTGATGGATGTCGGCCTCGGCGGTGTCGCCCGGCGTGCGGACCCCCAGCCTGGCCATCGCGCCCTGGATCGACTCGAGGTACCAGCCGAAGTCCTCGCCGCCCAGCGACTGCGGGGTCGGCAGCGCCGCCTCCGGGCCGAGCACCTGGCCGACGGCGTCGCGCAGCATCTGCACGCTCGTCGGCTCGTTGACGGTCGGCGGCACACCGCGGGCGTAGGTCATCTCGGCCTCGACGCCGTACGCCGCGGCGACCGAGTCGAGCAGCGCCTTGACCAGGTCGGGCGCGTCGTGCCAGGCCTGCTCGTCGAGCGTGCGCACGGTGCCCTCGGCGATGCCGTCGTCGGGGATCGCGTTGGCCACCGAGCCGGCCTGCACCCGGCCCCACACCAGCGACAGCGACGAGCGCGGGTCGACCCGGCGCGACAGCGCGGCCGGCAGCTCAGTGATGATCTTGGAGAGGGCGTAGACGAGGTCGGCGGTCAGGTGCGGCCGGGCCGTGTGCCCGCCGGGCCCGCTGACCCGCACGGTCACCTTGTCGCAGGCGGCCGTGATGGCGCCCGTGCGCAGCCCCACCGTGCCGACGTCGATCTTCGGGTCGCAGTGCAGCGCGAAGATGCGGTCGACGCCGCTGATGCCGCCGGCCTCCAGCACCTTCAGCGCGCCGCCCGGCACCTCCTCGGCCGGCTGGAACACCAGCCGCACCCGGCCGGGCAGCAGCCCGGCCGCCGCCTGCCGGCCCAGGAACAGCCCGGCGCCGAGCAGCACCGCGGTGTGCACGTCGTGCCCGCAGGCGTGGCAGACGCCCTGCACGGTCGAGCGGTAGGGGACGGCCTTCTCGTCGGGCAGCGGCAGCGCGTCGATGTCGGCGCGCAGCGCGACGGTGGGGCCGTCGCCGCTGCCGACGTCGCAGATCAGCCCGGTGCCCCGGGGCAGCCTGACGGGCTCCAGGCCCGCCGCCGCCAGGCGCTCGATGATGCGCGCGGTGGTGCGGTGTTCGGCGAACCCGAGCTCGGGGTGAGCGTGCACATCACGCCGGAACGCGATCAGCTCCCGCTCGTGCTCCTCCAGGAACGTATCCAGTTCCCCCTGTAGCTCACGTCCCTGCATGATCCACCGCTCCGTTTGGTCCTCTTGTGGTTTCTGTTGCCATGTCCGTCGCCGTGGCCGCCGCGACGGACGCCCTACCCGACGTCTGCCCCGAGACGACGAAGCGATCCTCGGCGAGCTCGGTGAGCGCGGCGTCGACGACGTCCTCCAGCGCGCCACCGGCGTCGATGATGGCCCGCTGCCGCTCGGCGGAGCCGCCGTGCTCCAGCACGTCGGAGATGACGTCGAGCTCGTCGGCGCAGCCGAGCCGCTCGGCCGCCGGGGCGAGGTCACGGCGCAGCTCGTACAGCAGGTCGCGCACCGGGGCGGTGCGGCCGCGGTCGTCGGTGATGACCTCGGCGTCCATGCCGTACCTGGTGGCGCGCCACTTGTTGTCGCGCACGACCCAGGAGGGCTGACACGGCAGCGTGTAACCGCGGTCGAGCTGCTGGTCGAACTGGTGCACCAGGCACTGGCACAGCGCGGTCACCATGCCGACCTCCCGAAGGGTGGGGATGCCGTCGAACATGCGTATTTCGATCGTGCCGAAGTTGGGGTGTGGGCGGATGTCCCACCACACCTCCTTGATGCTTCTGATGGTTCCGGCACGCATCAGGGTGTCCATGTACTCCTCGAACTGCGCCCAGTCGGCCAGCAGATGCGGCGGACCGGCAGTGGGCAGCGCCCCGAAGACGATGGCCCGGCTCGAGGCGAGTCCGGTGTCTTGACCGCCCCAGAACGGGCTCGATGCCGTCAACGCCAGGAAATGCGGCAGGTAGGCCGCAAGTGCGTTGACGATGGGAATGACCTTATCTCGTTCGCGCACTCCCACGTGGACATGTACGCCAAATGTTTGTATGCGCCACGCCAGCCACTGCATCTCCTCCACCAGCTCGGTGTAACGCTGGACGGGCGCGTAGACGGCCTCACGCCAATCGCTGATGGCGTGGGTGCCGGTGCACGCGAGCCCGGTGCCCCGCGGCTCCACAACCTGGCGGATACGTTCGATACTACCCGCCAGATCCTGTACGGCCTCCCCCGCGGTGTCACAGATGCCGGTGACGATCTCGATCTGCGACTGCATGAGCTCGTGCATCGCCTTGGGGCGGGGACTCTCGCTCAGGTCCCGCACGGCGGCGAGCACCTCTCCGGCGTCCTGGCGCAGACGGCGTGTGTTGCGGTCGACGAGCTGCAGTTCCCACTCGACGCCGAGGCTCGGCCCACGGGAGGGGTTGAACTGGATCGCCACCACGAAACCTCCGTATTCGGGACATATCCGGATATCGACCAATTTCGATGATGCGCGTGATGTGATGTCCCGTCACCGGCGTGGCGGCAAGATGTGGCCCTAACGCCTCACTCCCGGCACCCTCACTCCCGCCGCGCCCGCCAGGCGCGGATTCCGATGGACCCGAGCACGATCGCCAGCATGAGGTTGACCACGATCAGGATCGAATGGACCACGTAGAACGAGGTGGGGTGGCCGTCGCCCAGGTTGAACCCCAGATTGATCCATTCGAAGATCATGAAAGCGGCCAGGACAATGAGAAAGCCGGACACACGTCGTGACACGCCGTCGGCACCTCCTGTCGTATCGTGAATGATCCTCAAGCGTACCCAGGAACAAACCCGGGCAGGTCACCCCGTACTTTCACGGCCGCTTACATGGGAAGACCGACGAGGATACGCTGAGGTCGATATGCGCAAGATCACCCGGGGCCGCCTCAGCCGCCCTGTCGCGGCCCTGATGGGCGGTACGTGCCTGGTTCTCCTCGCGCCCGGCCCCGCCGTCGCCCGGCCCCGCCCCGCCCACTCGCCTGCGCCCGCCGCCGCGCAGGGCTCCACCATCGGCGGCGACCTGCTCGCGAGCCACGGCGTCATCGCCCCTACCGGGGTCAAGGCGCCGCCGAAGACCCAGGCGTCGGCGTACGTCGTGGCCGACGCCGACACCGGCCAGGTGCTCGCCGCCAAGGACCCCCACGGGCGCTACCGCCCGGCGAGCACGCTCAAGACCCTCACCGCCGTCACCCTCATCGGCAAACTGGACAAGAACCAGAAGGTCAAGCCCAGCCGCGACGCGTGCAACCAGGAGGGCAGCGCCGTCGGCCTCAAACCGAAGCGCATCTACACCGTCGACGACCTGTTCCGCGCGCTGCTCATGGTGTCGGGCAACGACGCCGCGGTCGCGCTGGCCGAGGCCAACGGCGGCGTCGCCGCGACCCTGCGGGAGATGAACGCCGAGGCCCACCGGCTGCAGGCCGACGACACCGTCGCCAAGACCCCGAACGGGCTCGACAAACCGGGGCAGCACAGCTCGGCGTACGACCTGGCGCTGATCGCCCGGGCCGGGCTGGCCAAAGCCGACTTCCGGCGCTATGTCGCCACGAAGGTGGCCGACTTCCCGGCGCCGAAGCACACGACCTACCAGATCCAGAACCACAACAAGCTGCTCTGGCGCTACAAGGGCATGATCGGCGTCAAGAACGGGTGGACCTCCAAGGCGCTCGGCAGCTTCGTCGGCGCGGCCAAACGCAACGGGCACACCATCATCGTCGTGGTCATGCACCACGAAGGGTCGTTCTGGAACGAGGTGCGCGACCTGCTCGACTGGGGCTTCGCGGTGCGCGCCACCGCCCAACCGGTGGGGCGGCTCGTCGACCCGCTGCCCGAGGCCACCAGGCCCGTCGGCGACCCCGGCGCGGCCGCCGCGGCCCCCGCCCGCAAGGTCTCCGGCGAGACGCCCGAATCCGACGACCGGAACCTGCTGCCGCTGCTGATCGGAGGCGGCGTGCTCGCCGGCGCCGCCGGGGCCGGCTACGGGCTGCGGCGCCGCGCGCGGGCGCGCTGAGCGCGCGGCATCGGGGTCGGCTCGGGCGGCGGGCCCAGCTCGGCCGTGGCGGTCCAGGCGGCGACGTACAGGATGAGCCTGCTCGCGAGGTTGATCCACACCAGCAGGCCGACCACCACGGCCAGCGTGCCGTAGACCGGGTTGTGCAACGTGTGCGACAGCAGCAGTGTCGCGAGCTGCTTGAGCACCGCGAACCCGATCGCGCCGAGCAGCGCCCCCCTCAGCACGGTGCCCTTGGACTTCGCGGGCTTTATCAGCCAGCCCAGGATGATGACGAAGATGACCATGTCGGCGGCGAGGGCGACCAGGATGCCGGCCAGGCCCACCACGTCGACGCCGATCGGCGACTTCGTGATGCCGAGCCAGCCCGCCACGGTGCCCGACGCCGTGGTCGCGAACCCGCCGACCACGACCGAGATCACCATCGTCAGCCCGATCAAGATCAGCGCGACCAGGTCGCGCAGCTTGGCCAGCAGGAAGTTGTGCGGGGGCACGCACGTCAGCCAGATGTCGCGCAGCGCCTTGCGCAGCGCGTCGACCGCGCCGAGCCCCGAGTAGAGCAGGCCCAGCAGGCCGATGACGCCGAACTGGGCGCGGGCCCCCGCGAGCTGATCCAGCCGCAGCCGCCCGGCGAGCCCGGGCAGCTGCTCGTCGATGGCCCGGGTGAGCGTCTGGATAGCGTCGGGACGCACCGACAGGAAGAACCCGAAGACCGCGAACGCCAGCGCGATGATCGGGAACAGCGACAGGAACGTGAAGTACGTCACCGCCCCGGCCAGCCGGTTGCCCTGCTGCACCTGGTACCGATGGAACATGCGGATCAGGTGGTCGAGCCACCCGAACCTGATGCGGGCCCGCTCGATGGCGCACCGGCCCCACGCCCGCACGACCGTGATCCAGTGCCGGACCGTTTCGAGCAAGGACGCCACTGCCCACCCGTACCCGCGAGACAGGCGAAGATGCCGCGGGCGACGCGGGCGGGCGGGCAACCCGGGTAGCGCGGATGGCGCGGGCGGTCAGCCCATCGGGAGGAGGCCGATGCGGTCGCGCACCATCTCCATGGTCTGCTGCGCCACCGCCCGGGCCCGCTCGGCGCCCACGGCGAGCAGCTTGTCCAGCTCCGCCTCGTCGGCGAGCAGCCGCTCGGTGCGCTCACGGATCGGGGTGAACGTCTCCAGCACGGCCTCGGCGACCTCCTTCTTGAAGGTGCCGTAGCCCTGCCCGGCGAACCTGGCCTCCAGCTCCGGAATCGGGACGCCCGACAGCGCCGAGTGGATGCGCAGCAGGTTCGTGATGCCCGGCTTGTTCTCCTCGTCGGCGCGCACCTCGGTGCCGGTGTCGGTGACGGCGCGCATCACCTTCTTGCGCAGCGCGCCCGGCTGCTCCAGCAGGTCGAGGATGCCCTGCGGGCTCGACGACGACTTGGACATCTTCGCCGTCGGCACCTGCAGGTCGGTGATCTTCTCGACGGCCTTCAGGATGTGCGGCTCGGGCACGGTGAACGTCTGCCCGTAACGGCCGTTGAACCGCTGCGCGAGGTCGCGGGTGAGCTCCAGGTGCTGCTTCTGGTCGGCGCCCACCGGCACGTAGTTGGCCTGGTAGATGAGGATGTCGGCGGCCTGCAGCACAGGGTAGGCGAACAGACCGACGCTGGCCGAGCTCTCCCCGAACTTGGCGGCCTTGTCCTTGAACTGGGTCATGCGCCCGGCCTCGCCCATGCCGGTGTTGCAGATCAGGATCCAGGCGAGCTCGGTGTGCTCGCGCACGTGGCTCTGCACGAACAGCGTGCTGCGCTCGGGGTCGATGCCCGCGGCGAACAGCTGCGCGGCCGACACGCGGGTGCGGCGGCGCAGCTCGGCCGGGTCGGGGTTGACCGTGATCGCGTGCAGGTCGGCGATGAAGTAGAACGCGTCGTGAGTCTCCTGCATGGCGACCCATTGCCGCACCGCGCCCAGGTAGTTGCCGAGGTGGAACGAGTCGGCTGTGGGCTGGATTCCGGAGAGAACACGAGGTCTGGCCATAGCCGTTCATTCTGTCAGGACTCGGGGGCTTGGGCGACTTCCGGTGCGGCGTCGGCGGGACGCTGCTCGACCCGGACGTGCGCCACCCGGCGGCCGTCCATCTCGATGACCGTCAGGATGAAGCCGGGCACCTCCACCGCGTCGCCGGTCTGCGGCAGATGCCCCAGCACGGCCATGACGTAGCCGCCCAGCGTCTCGTAGGGCCCGTCGGGCAGCCTGATGCCGGTCTCGGCGGCGAACTGGTCCAGGTTGACCAGGCCCTCGACCTCGATCTCGCCGGCGACGAGACGCACCGCCTGCTCGTCCTCGTCGTACTCGTCGCGGATGTCGCCGACGAGCTCCTCGACCAGGTCCTCCATGGTGACGATGCCGTTGGTGCCGCCGTACTCGTCGACCACGATCGCGAGATGGGCGCCCTCGTCGCGCATCTCGGAGAGGGTGGCGAGCACCCGCTTGGTGCCGGGCAGGAACTTCACGGGGCGCACCGGCACCAGCTCGGCGATCGGCTCGGCACGCCCCGCCAGCACGGGATCCAGCAGGTCGCGCACGTGCACGAAGCCGATGATGTCGTCGTAGGAGTCGCGGTAGACGGGGAAGCGGGAGTGCGGCGAGGACGCGGCGATCACGGCGGCCTCGCAGAGCGGAGTGCCGGCCGACATGAACTCCACCTCGGTGCGCGGCAGCAGCACCTCGCGGAGCTGCCTCTTGCCGGCGGCGAACACCTCGCCGATGAGGTCGCGCTCGTCCTTCGTCAGCTCCTGATGGCCCACCACCATGTCGCGCAGCTCCTCGGTGGTCACGGCCTCACGCCGCGCCTCGGGGTTGCCGCCGAGCAGCCGGACGATCGCGTCGGACGACGTGCCGAGCAGCCAGATGACCGGCCGCGACAGCATGGCGAGCCGATCCAGGAACGGCGCCACCAGCAGCGCCAGCCCTTCGGAGCGCTGCAAGGCGAGCCGCTTGGGCGCGAGCTCGCCGAGCACCAGCGAGGCGTACGAGATCAGCAGGGTGACCAGCACCAGGGCGGCGATGCCCGACACCCCCTGCGGCAGCCCCCAGCCGACGAGCACGGGCGCGAACTGCGCGGCGAGGGTGTCGGCGCCGAACGCGGCCGACAGCATGGTCGCCACCGTGATGCCGATCTGCACGGCGGACAGGAAGCGGTTGGGGTCACGGGCCAGCTTGGCGACCCGGGCACCGCGCCTGCCGCGCTCGGCGAGCCGCCGCACCTGGCCGTCCCGCAGCGACACCAGCGCTATCTCCGCGGCCGCGAAGAACCCACCGATCAAGATGAAGAGCAGGACTAGGGCGATGTTCGCCGCGACGTTGCCCACCTGGGTGTCCGTTTCACGTGGTCGGCTCGGTGGTCGGAGCTGTCAGCGTACATCCTGGCACTCCGGGAAGGGCGTAAGCTAAAGACCGACCCTACAAAATCCAACAAAATAGAATGTAACAGCACATTTCTCAACGGAGGGATCGCAAGGTGAAGCTGCTGGTCACCGGAGGCGCCGGCTACATCGGAAGCGTGGTCGCGGCGCAGCTCATCGAGGCCGGCCACGAGGTCACGGTGCTCGACGACCTGTCCACCGGGCACCGTGACGCCGTGCCGGCCGGCGCGGCCTTCGTCGAAGCGTCCATCACGCAGGCCGCCCCGGTGCTGTGCGGCGGCGAGTTCGACGGCGTGCTGCACTTCGCCGCCAAGTCCCTGGTCGGCGAGTCGGTGGCCAACCCGGGGCTGTACTGGTCGGCCAACCTCGGCGCCACCCTCGCGCTGCTGGAGGCCATGCGCCAGGCCGCCGTCACCCGCATCGTGTTCTCCTCGACCGCCGCGACCTACGGCGAACCCGAGCGCACCCCCATCCTGGAGACCGACCCGACCCGGCCCACCAGCCCCTACGGAGCCTCCAAACTCGCCATCGACACCACCCTCACCGCGTGCGCCGAGCTGCACGGCATCGGCGCGGTCAGCCTGCGCTACTTCAACGTCGCCGGCGCCTACACCGGCCGCGACGGAGCCGTCTACCGCGAGCGGCACACCACCGAGACCCACCTGATCCCGAACCTGCTGGCCGTCGCGCGCGGCCGGGGCGAGCAGGCGAAGATCTTCGGCACCGACTACCCCACCCCCGATGGCACCTGCGTGCGCGACTACATCCACGTCGCCGACCTGGCCCGCGCCCACCTGCTCGCGCTGGAAGCGTGCCGCCCGGCCACGCACCGCATCTACAACCTGGGCAGCGGCACCGGCTTCTCGGTGCACGAGGTCATCGAGGCGTGCCGGGAGGTCACCGGGCACGACATTCCGGCGGCCGTGTGCGCGCGCCGCCCCGGCGACCCCGCCGTGCTCGTCGCCTCGTCCGACCTGATCGCGCGAGAGCTCGGCTGGCGGCCCGAACGCTCGGCGCTGCGCACGATGATCGAGGACGCGTGGGCGGCCCTCTGAAAAGCAGTAGGTTACATTCTGCAAAAATGCAGATTCGGCCGGTGATCTTATGGTGTGATCGTGGGGTGACTCGGAGAGGCCGGCTTCCGGGCCGGTCACCACACCTGCAGCTCTTCCGGCTGCCGCGCTGGGCGCTCGGCGGCGTGCTCGCGACGCTGATCGTGCTCGCCAGCCTCGTCGCGGCGGCCGGGGTGGTCTTCGCCACGTCGGCCCCCGAGCCGCCCCCCCCCCCCCCCCCCCCCCTCCCCCCCCAGAACTCTCCCCCTCCCCCCAACCCGGGCCCACCCTCTGCCCGCCCAAGACCTAGCCCTGCCCGGCCAAGACGTGGCCCTCGCCCCGGTCAAGGCGGGGCCGCTCCGGTCCGGGACGCGATCCGCCCCGATCACGGCCTGGTGGCTCCGGTCGAGGTCCGGCCCCGCCCTCCGGCCTCGCCCGCGGCCGTGCCGCCGGCGGAGTCAGCCGGCGCGGGCGGCCGCGATGAGGGCGCCGGCGATGCGGGCCAGGTCGGCGTCGCCGGTGACGTACGGCGGCATGGTGTAGACGAGGTCGCCGAACGGGCGGATCCAGACCCCCTCGCGCACGGCGGCGCGGGTCGCCGCCGCCCGGTCGGCCGCGTGGTCGAGCTGGATCACCCCGATCGCCCCGAGCACCCGCACGTCGCGGACCCCCGGCAGGCCGGCGGCCGGGGCCAGCCCGGCGCGCAGCGCCGCCTCGATCCGGGCGATCTCCCCGCGCCAGTCGTGGCCGAGCAGCACGTCGAGGGAGGCGCCCGCGACGGCGGCGGCCAGCGGGTTGGCCATGAACGTGGGCCCGTGCGCCAGCACGGGGTGCTTCCCGCCGCCGATGCCGCGCGCCACCTCCTCGGTGCACAGCGTGGCCGCCATCGTGAGGTAGCCGCCGGTGAGCGCCTTGCCGACGCACATCACGTCCGGCGCGACCCCCGCGTGTTCCGCGGCGAACAGCGTGCCCGTGCGGCCGAACCCGGTGGCGATCTCGTCGAACACCAGCAGCACCCCGTGCGCGTCGCACAGCTCGCGCAGCGCCCGCAGGTAGCCGGGCGCGTGAAAGCGCATGCCGCCGGCGTTCTGCACGACGGGCTCGACGATGACGGCCGCCAGTTCGCCGGCGTGCCGCTCGACCAGCTCGGCCAGCCGCGCGAGGTACGCCGGGTCGGGCTCGGCGTCGTAGCCCGCGGGCGGCCGGTCGGCGAAGACCTGCTCGGGCAGCACCCCCGCCCACAGGGCGTGCATGCCGCCCTGTGGGTCGCACACCGACATGGGGTGAAAGGTGTCTCCGTGGTAGCCGCCGCGCCAGGTGAGCAGCCGGCACTTGCCCGGCCGCCCCGCCGACCGCCAGTACTGCAGGCACATCTTGATCGCCACCTCGACCGACACCGAACCGGAGTCGGCGAAGAAGACGTGCCGCAGCGGCCCGGGAGTGATCTCCACGAGCCGGGCGGCCAGCCTGATCGCCGGCTCGTGGGTCAGCCCGCCGAACATGACGTGGCTCATGCGGCCGAGCTGGTCGCGCGCCGCCGCGTCAAGCACCGGGTGGCGGTAGCCGTGGATGGCGGACCACCACGACGCCATGGCGTCGACCAGCTCGATGTGGCCGTCGACGGGCTCGGCGAGACGCAGCCGCACGCCCGAGGCCGACTCGACCAGCAGCGGGGCCTCGGTGCCCGGCATCGGGGCGTACGGGTGCCAGACGTGGGCCCGGTCCAGCGCCAGCAGACCGGAGACGTCCACGACCCTCAGATGAGGCCGAGAGCGCGCACGGCGTCGCGTTCCTCGGCGAGCTCACGCACCGAGGCGTCGATGCGCTCGCGCGAGAACGGGTCGATGTCGAGCCCCTGCACGATCTCGAAGCGGCCGTCCTTGGCGACGACGGGGAACGACGAGACCAGCCCCTCGGGCACGCCGTACGACCCGTCGGAGACCACCCCGGCCGAGGTCCAGTCGCCGTCGGGGGTGCCGTGGAGCCACGTGTACACGTGGTCGATGGCGGCGTTGGCCGCGGAGGCCGCCGACGACGCGCCGCGCGCCTCGATGATGGCCGCGCCGCGCTTGGCGACGGTGGGGATGAAGGTGTCGCGCAGCCAGGCCTCGTCGACCAGCTCGGCGGCGATCTTCCCGCCGACCTCGGCGTGGAACAGGTCGGGGTACTGCGTGGCCGAGTGGTTGCCCCAGATCGTCATCTTGCGGATGTCGGTGACGGCCACGCCGAGCTTCTTGGCGAGCTGCGACAGGGCCCGGTTGTGGTCGAGCCGGGTCATCGCGGTGAACCGGTCGGCCGGCACGTCGGGGGCGGCGGAGCGGGCGATCAGGGCGTTGGTGTTGGCGGGGTTGCCCACGACCAGGACGCGCACGTCGTCGGCCGCGTGGTCGTTGATGGCCTTGCCCTGGGGGCCGAAGATGCCGCCGTTGGCCTCGAGCAGGTCACCGCGCTCCATGCCCTTGGTGCGCGGCCGGGCGCCCACCAGCAGGGCCACGTTGACGCCGTCGAACGCGACGGCGGGGTCGTCGGTGATCTCGATGCCGCGCAGCAGGGGGAACGCGCAGTCGTCGAGCTCCATGGCGGTGCCCTCGGCGGCCTTCAGCGCCGGCGTGATCTCCAGCAGGCTCAGCTTCACCGGCACGTCGGCGCCGAGCAGCTGCCCCGACGCGACGCGAAACAGCAGAGCGTAGCCGATCTGACCGGCCGCGCCGGTGATGGTGACCTTCACGGGAGTCTGGGCCATGACCTTCCCCCAACTAGCGAGCGATTCGACATCTTCCAGCGCGAGCCTATCGGCCCGCGCCTCCCCGGAACGCCGAGGGTACGGGGCCACGACGGACGGCGGCGGTCCGGCCTAGCGCAGCTGCGCGTAGACGACGACGCCCAGCCCGGCGAGCAACGCGAGGGCGGCGAGGACCACCGCGATGGGATGGCCGCCGCGCCGGCTCCGCCCCCGCGGGCGGGTGGTCCATGGGTCGCCCGCCTGAGTGCCTGTCCGGGCGCCCGCCTGGGTGGCCGATGGGTCGCCCGCCTGGGTGCCTTTCCGGCTGCCCGTCCGGGTGTCCGGCTGAGGCGACGCCGGGACCGGTGCCCTGGTGGGGCCGGCCGTGGCCGCGGCTGTGGCCGCCCCGGCGACCCGGGTGGGCGGCGCGGGCCGCTCAGCGGGTCCGGCCCGGAGCCCGCCGCCGTCGCGGGTTCTCGCGGCCGGTCGGTGGGGCGGGCGGCCGGTGGCCGGCCAGGGGCGGGCGGCGTGCCGTCCGGCGGTCTCGGGCGCCCCGCCCCGCGCCCGGGCCTCGCGGATCGCCGCGAGGGGGATCGGCCGGGTGCCCTCGGGGCCGGCGACGCGCACCCCCTGCGCGAGCAGGGACGTGCCCACGGGGCCGGTCTCGGGGTGACCGAGCAGGCGCAGCAGGACGTGCTCGGCGCTGGGACGGTCGGCGGTCGCCTTGCGCAGGCAGTCGGCCACCAGGCCGCGCAGCGGCTCGGGCAGGGGGCCGAGGTCGGGCTCCAGGTTGAGGATGCGGTTGAGCACGGCGGCCATCGAGCCGCCGGCGAACAGCGAGGCACCGGTCGCCGCGAAGGCGATCGTCGATCCCCAGGAGAAGACGTCGGTGTGCGGGCCGATGTCGCCACCGGAGACCTGCTCGGGCGCCATGAACGCCGGGGTGCCGACGGCCCGGCTGGTGATCGTGCCGGTGGAGTCGAGGATGCGCGCGATGCCGAAGTCGACCACCCGGGGGCCGTCGGCGGCGAGCAGCACGTTGTCGGGTTTGAGGTCGCGGTGCACGATGCCGGCCTGGTGGATGGCGGTGAGCGCGGTGGCCGTGCCGATGGCCAGCCGGTCCAGGTCGGCGCCGCGCAGCACGCCGTCGCTCTCGACGACCTCGCGCAGGGACCGGCCGTCGATGTACTCGCTCGCGATGTACGGCATGTCGCCCGCCAGGTCGGCGGCGATGACCCTGGCCGTGCAGAACGGCGCGACCCGCGCGGCGGCGCGCGCCTCACGCGCGAACCGCGACCTGGCCGTGGTGTCGCCGGTGAACCTGACGTGCAGCACCTTGACGGCGGCGCGCTCGCCGGCGGCGGTCACGCCGAGGTACACCGTGCCCTGCCCGCCCACGCCGAGACGCCCGGACAGCGCGAACGGACCCACCTGGCGCGGATCGTCCGCCATCAGCGGCGCAATGAGCGGCATCACACATCCCCCACGCGTAACGGTGCCGAGAGAAAGACTTTACGGCCCGGAGCGTCGGGGAGACGCCGCCGCGGGGCCGGTCGACGGTCCGGCCCCGCGTCAGGGAACGACGTGGGGCCGGTCGGCGGGCCGGAGGACGGCCCGGGTCAGGCCGGTGGCCCGATCGAGCCGGGCCGGCCCCGCGTCAGGGAACGGCAGGGGTCAGGCCGACATGGCGCGCTTGAGGTTCTCGTCGAGGGCGCCGAGGAAGTCCTGGGTGTTCAGCCACGGGGTGTCGGGGCCGACCAGCAGCGCCAGGTCCTTGGTCATCTGACCGCCTTCGACGGTCTCGACGCACACCCGCTCCAGGGTGTTGGCGAACTCGGTCACCTTGGGGGTGTTGTCGAGCTTGCCCCGGTGCGCCAGGCCGCGGGTCCACGCGAAGATCGACGCGATGGGGTTGGTCGAGGTGGGCTTGCCCTGCTGGTGCTGGCGGTAGTGCCGGGTGACGGTGCCGTGCGCCGCCTCGGCCTCGACGGTGCGGCCGTCGGGGGTCATCAGCACGCTGGTCATCAGGCCGAGCGAGCCGAAGCCCTGCGCGACGACGTCGGACTGCACGTCACCGTCGTAGTTCTTGCAGGCCCACACGACTCCGCCGTCCCACTTGAGGACCTGGGCGACCATGTCGTCGATGAGGCGGTGCTCGTAGGTGATGCCGGCCTTCTCGAACTCCGCCTTGAACTCGCTCTCGAAGATCTCCGCGAACAGGTCCTTGAACCTGCCGTCGTAGGCCTTGAGGATGGTGTTCTTGGTCGACAGGTAGAGCGGCAGGCCGCGGTCGAGGGCGTAGCGCATGGTGGCGCGGGCGAAGTCGCGAATCGACTCGTCGTAGTTGTACATGCCCATGGCGACGCCGCCGCCGGAGAACTTCGCCACTTCCATCTCGATCGGCCGGCCGCCGTCCTCGGGGACGTACGAGATCGTCACCGTGCCGGGGCCGGGCACGACGAAGTCGGACGCGCGGTACTGGTCGCCGTGGGCGTGACGGCCGATGATGATGGGCTTGGTCCAGCCGGGGACGAGCCGGGGGATGTTCGACGCGATGATCGGCTCGCGGAACACCACACCGCCCAGAATGTTGCGGATCGTGCCGTTCGGCGACCGCCACATCTTCTTCAGGCCGAACTCCTCGACCCGCGCCTCGTCCGGCGTGATCGTG
>JBIQJI010000058.1:0-38692 GCA_044507605.1 Actinomycetales bacterium
GCCGCCTCGCCCGCTCCTTGCTCACCGCAGGGTTCCGAGCCAGTTGCTCAGCAGGGCGGCGCCCGCGTCGCCGGACTTCTCGGGGTGGAACTGGGTGGCCATCAGCGGGCCGTTCTCGGCGGCCGCCACGAACGGCACGCCGTGCTCGGCCCAGGTGACCTTCGGCGCGGTGCCGCCGAGGGCGCCGTCGAGCTCCCACTTGCGCACGCCGTAGGAGTGCACGAAGTAGAACCTGGTGCCGGGGTCGAGGCCCCGGAACAGCACCGAGTCGTCGGCGGCCCGCACGGTGTTCCACCCCATGTGGGGCAGGACGGGGGCGTCGAGGCGCTCGACGACGCCGGGCCACTCGCCGCAGCCCTCGGTCTCGATGCCGTGCTCGATGCCCCGCTCGAACAGGATCTGCATGCCGACGCAGATGCCGAGCACGGGCCGCCCGCCGGCCAGGCGGCGGCCGATGACCTGCTCGCCGCGCACCGCCCGCAGCCCGGCCATGCACGCGGCGAACGCGCCGACGCCGGGCACCACGAGGCCGTCGGCGTTCAGCGCGGCGTCGAAGTCGGCCGTCACCGTGACGTCGCCGCCGACGCGGGCGACGGCCCGCTCGGCCGAGCGCAGGTTGCCCGACCCGTAGTCGAGGATGACGATCTTCATGTGCGCCTCACCACCACATCACTCCCGCCGTGGCCGCCAGCGCCGCCGCGAGGCCGAGCACCACGGCGGCGGCGCGGAGCCCTTGCCGGACGAAGGAGAAGACCCCGCCGGCCAGGAACAGCGCGACGACGATCATCGCCAGGGCGACCCAGTTGCCGGTCACAGCACGCCTTTGGTGCTGGGCACCCCCGAGGAGCGGGGGTCGGGCTCGCAGGCGGCCCGCAGGGCCCGGGCCAGCGCCTTGAACTGGGCCTCGACGATGTGGTGGGCGTTGCGGCCGTACGGCACGCGCACGTGCAGGCAGACCGCGGCCTGGGCGACGAACGACTCCAGGATGTGGCGGGTCATCGTGGTGTCGTAGTCGGGGCCGATCATCGGGGCCATGCCCTCGGGCTCGGTGTGGATGAGGTACGGCCGGCCGGACAGGTCGACGGCGACCTCGGCCAGCGACTCGTCCAGCGGGCACGCCGCGTTGCCGAACCGCCTGATGCCGGACTTGTCGCCCAGCGCCTCGCGGAACGCCGCGCCCAGCGCGAGCGAGGTGTCCTCGATCGTGTGGTGCGAGTCGATGTGCAGATCGCCCTCGGTCTTCACGGTGAGGTCGAACAGCCCGTGCCTGGCGAGCTGCGCCAGCATGTGGTCGAAGAACCCGACCCCGGTCGCGACGTCGTGCCGGCCCGTGCCGTCGAGGTCCACCTCGACCAGCACCGACGTCTCCCCGGTGACGCGCTCGACACGGCCAACCCTGGTCACAGGACCTCCTCCAGCGCGGCCCGGAAGGCCGCCATCTCCTCGCGCGTGCCGATCGACACGCGCAGCCACCGCGGCGGGCCCGGCTCACGGATCAGCACGCCGCGCTCCAGCAGTCCCTCCCACACCCGCCTGCGGTCGGGAAAGACGCCGAACATCACGAAGTTCGCGTCGGAGTCGGCCACCGACAGGCCGCGGCCGCGCAGCCACTCCACCGTCGCGTCGCGCTCGGCCCGCAGCTCGCCGACCGTCGCGAGCAGCTCGTCGCGGTGCGCCAGCGCCACCCGGGCGGCGGCCTGCGTCAACGTCGACAAATGGTACGGCAGCCGCACCAGCAGCAGCGCGTCGATGACCGCCGGGTCGGCGGCCAGGTAGCCGAGCCGCGTGCCGGCCATGGCGAACGCCTTGGACATGGTGCGCGTGACGATCAGCCGCGGGTTGCCCGGCAGCAGGGTCAGCGCGCTCGGCGTGCCCGCGCGGGCGAACTCGGCGTAGGCCTCGTCGACGACGACCACGCCCGGCGCCGCCCGCACGACCCGCTCGATGACGTCGAGGGGCAGCGCGGTGCCGGTGGGGTTGTTGGGCGAGGTCAGGAACACCACGTCGGGCCGGTGCTCCTCGATCGCGGCGACCGCCTTGCCCGGGTCGAGCCCGAAGTCCTCCTCGCGTGCGCCGTCGATCCACTCGGTGGCCGTGCCCGTGGCGATGATCGGATGCATCGAGTAGGACGGCTCGAAGCCCATGGCCGTGCGCCCCGGCCCGCCGAACGCCTGCAGGATCTGCTGGAGCACCTCGTTGGAGCCGTTGGCCGCCCACACCCGCTCGGCGGTGAGGCCGTGGCCGAGGTACGCCGCGAGGTCGGCCCGCAGCGCGAGCGCGTCGCGGTCGGGGTAGCGGTTCAGGCCGCCCGCCGACTCGCGCACGGCCGCCGCGAGGTCGTCGATCAGCGACGCCGACGGCGGATAGGGGTTCTCGTTGGTGTTGAGCCGCACCGGCACGTCGATCTGCGGCGCGCCGTACGGCACCCGGCCGCGCAGGTCGTCGCGGATCGGCAGGTCGTCGAGCGTGGTCATGGCGCCCTTTCCGGTGCCGGACCGCGGTGACCCGGTGCGCTCGGCGGCGGCCGGGCCGGTCACGGCCGGGTCGGTCACGGTCTGGCCGGTCACGGCCGGGTCGGTGCTGGTCTGGTCGGTGGTGGTCTGGTCGGCGGCCGGCTTCACTGCGGGATCCCCCAGTCGAACCGGGCCCGCACGGCGGCCCCGTGGGCGGGCAGGTCCTCGGCGTCGGCGAGCGCGCACACCCGGGCGGCGGCGTCGGCGAGCGCGTCGCGGCCGTAGTCGACGACGTGGATGCCGCGCAGGAACGTCTGCGTCGACAGGCCGCCGGAGTGGCAGGCGCAGCCGCCGGTGGGCAGCACGTGGTTGGACCCGGCGAGGTAGTCGCCGAGCGACACCGGGGAGTGCGGCCCGATGAAGATGGCGCCGGCGTTGCGGACCCGGGCGGCGACCGCGCGGGCGTCGGCTGTCTGGATCTCCAGGTGCTCGGCGGCGTAGGCGTCGACGACCTTGAGCCCGTCGTCGATCGACGACACCAGCACGATGCCCGACTGGGCGCCCGACAGCGCCTCGGTGATGCGCTCGGAGTGGCGGGTCGCGGCGACCTGGCCGGGCAGCTCCTTCTCCACGGCGTCGGCGAGGGCGGGCGAGTCGGTCACCAGCACCGAGGCCGCGATCACGTCGTGCTCGGCCTGGCTGATCAGGTCGGCGGCCACGTGGACCGGGTCGGCGGTCTCGTCGGCGAGGATCGCGATCTCGGTGGGCCCGGCCTCGGCGTCGATGCCGATGACGCCCTTCAGCAGCCGCTTGGCGGCCGCCACGTAGATGTTGCCGGGGCCGGTCACCATGTCGGCCCGGGGGCACTCCTCGGTGCCGTAGGCGAACATCGCGATGGCCTGGGCCCCGCCCACGGCGTACACCTCGTCGACGCCCAGCAGCGCGCACGCGGCCAGGATCGCCGGGTGCGGCGACCCGCCGAAGGCGGCCTGGGCGGGTGAGGTGACGGCGAGCGACGGCACCCCGGCCTCCTGGGCCGGGACCACGTTCATGACCACGCTGGACGGGTAGACGGCCCGCCCGCCCGGGACGTACAGGCCGACCCGGCCGACCGGGACCCACCGCTCGGTGACGGTGCCGCCGGGCACGACCTCGGTCACCACGTCGGCGCGGCGCTGCGCGCGGTGCACCAGCCGGGTGCGGCGGATCGCCTCCTCCAGCGCCTCGCGCACCGCCGGGTCGAGTCCGGCCAGGGCCGCCTCGATGGCGCTCGCGGGCACCCGGGTGGAGGCCAGCTCGACGCCGTCGAACCTGGCGGTCAGCTCCCGGACCGCCGCGACGCCGCGATGATGGACGTCCGCGCAGATGGGGCGGACGGCCGCAAGGGCCGCCTCGACGTCGAGCTCGGCTCGGGGCAGCACGGCGCGCAGGTCCGACGGCAACGACCCGCGCAGGTCGATACGGGATATCACCCGGCCAAGTCTACGGACCTCGGCCGCCCGTTCCCGCCCTGTCCAGCATGCGGACCGCGTGTCGCCGGACGCTACGCTGGCGCGCGTGAGCAAGACCAGGAGCAAGGGCGGCCAGGGCACCCCCGCGACCGTCGCGCTGACCCGGGCCGGGGTGAAGTTCACGCTGCACCCCTACGACCACGATCCCAGCGCCCAGGTGTACGGCGAGGAGGCGGCCGACGCGCTCGGCGTGCCGTACGGGCGGATCTTCAAAACGCTGGTGGCCGAGGTGGAGACCGGGCTCGCCGTCGCCGTGGTGCCGGTGGCCGGCAGGCTGGACCTCAAGGCGTTCGCCGCCGCCCTGAAAGGCAAGCGGGCCGCGCTCGCCGACGCCGCGAAGGCGGAGCGGGTCACCGGCTACGTGGTCGGCGGCATCAG
Source organism: Actinomycetales bacterium (assembly GCA_044507605.1). Lineage (GTDB taxonomy): Bacteria > Actinomycetota > Actinomycetes > Streptosporangiales > Streptosporangiaceae > Thermopolyspora. Next base: position 4,343 of record JBIQJI010000058.1, read on the forward strand.
CCCGCTCGGGCAGCGCAAGCGGCTGCCGACCGTGGTCGACGAGTCGGCGCTGGAGTTCGAGACCATCTACTTCTCCGCCGGGCGCCGCGGCCTGCAGATCGAGACCGCCCCGGCCGAGCTGGTGCGGCTCACCGGCGCCGTCACCGCCCCCATCACCAGGACCGGCTGAGCCGGGGAGGGCACGATGCCGGAACTCCACTATCTGTCCGCGACGGAGCTGCTCGCGCTGCTGCGGCGCCGCGAGATCGGCGCCGCCGAGCTGATGGAGGCGCACCTGCGCCGCATCGAGGAGGTCAACGGCCGGGTCAACGCCATCGTGACGCTGGTGGCCGAGCAGGCCATGGACCAGGCGCGGGCCGCCGACGACGACCTCGCGCGGGGGCGGTGGCGCGGGCCCCTGCACGGGCTGCCGGTCGCCCACAAGGACCTGGTCGACACGGCCGGCATCCGCACGACGTACGGGTCGCCGATCTTCGCCGGCCACGTGCCCGCCGAGGACGACCTGATCGTGCGGCGCATGCGCGCCGCCGGGGCGATCACGATCGGCAAGACCAACACCCCCGAGTTCGGCACCGGATCGCACACGGTCAACGAGGTGTTCGGGGCCACCCGCAACCCCTACGACCTGACCCGCAGCGCCGGCGGCAGCAGCGGAGGCGCCGCCGCCGCGCTGGCCTGCGGCATGGTGCCGCTGGCCGACGGCTCCGACATGGGCGGGTCGCTGCGCAACCCCGCGTCGTTCTGCAACGTGGTCGGGCTGCGGCCGACGCCGGGACGGGTGCCGTCCATCTCGGACCAGGCCGCCTGGTTCACACTGTCGGTGCCCGGGCCGATGGCGCGCACGGCCGCCGACGCGGCGCTGCTGATGAGCGTGATCGCCGGGTTCGACCCGGGCTCGCCGTACGCGATCAGGGAGGACGGCTCGGCCTTCGCCGCCCCGATGCCGGCCGAGCCCGGCCTGCGCGGCCTGCGGGTGGCGTTCAGCCCCGACCTCGGCGGGCTGCCCGTCGACCCCGAGACGGCCGAGGTCACCGCCCTCGCCCCCGGTCTGATGGCCGAGCTCGGCGCCGAGGTGGAGCAGGTCGACCTGGACCTGTCCGACGCCGAGGACGCCTTCCGGATCTATCGCGCCTGGTACTACGCCCTGACCTTCGGCGACCTGCCGGAGAAGGAGAGCGCGCTGCTCGGGCCGAACGTCGCGTGGAACGTCGAGGCCGGCCGCGCCCTCACCGGCGCCGACCTGGCGCGGGCCGAGCGGCTGCGCAGCGGGCTGTTCCAGCGCATGCGCGGCTTCTTCGAACGATACGACCTGCTGGTCTGCCCGGTCAGCCAGGTGCCGCCGTTCCCGGTGGAGCAGCCGTACGTCACCGAGGTCGCCGGGCAGCCCATGCCCGACTACCTGGCGTGGATGCGTTCGGCGTACTGGATCAGCGTGCTGCACTCGCCGGCCGCGTCGGTGCCGTGCGGGTTCACAGCCCGAGGTCTCCCCGTCGGTGCGCAGATCGTCGGACCACCTTGGTCAGACGCACGGGTGCTTTCGGCGGCCCATGCCGTGGAGCTGGCCAGCGGCCAGGGTGCCCGGCGGCCGTCGCCCGTCCCATAGCCCCGCGCCGGCCGAACCCGTGCCGGGGCAGGTACGGCATCGCCCCCGCGACCGTCTCCAGCGCCCCGAAGGCGGCCACGGCGGCCAGCGCCCACGCCAGCAGCGCCCCCTGGGCCGTCACGCCGAGCCCGTCCAGCTTGGGCAGCGCGTCGGCCGCCGCCCGGCCGACCGGCGCCCAGCCCCGCAGGTCCGTGCCGGACCACCGGGCGATGACGGCGGCCAGCAGGCCGCCCGCGCACAGGCCGCACAGGACGCCCACGCGCCGGGCGAAGACGAACGCCGCGATCCCGCACAGCAGCCCGGCGCCGCCCGTGATCACCACGAACCAGCCGTCCGCGGCGATCAGCGCCTGGGTGACGGGGTCGGCCAGGCGCAGCCCTTCCGGGGTGCCGAGGTAGGGGGTGCGCGGGGCCACCATCGACCAGAGCCGCCCTGCGACGATGCCCAGCGCCGCCAGGACCGCGACCGTGGCGAGGACGTCGACCAGCGGCTCCCGCATCCGACGCACGCCGTCGTCACCCCAATCCGCCAGGCCCTGTACCCGGCACAGGTATCGGCCACCGCCATCGGCTCGGCTCCGGTTGTCGCCGCCCGATGCTACTCATCCCCATCTGCCGCCGGGTGCAACTTCGCGGGACCGTCCGGGACCGCTCCATTCGAGCCGGATGGCCGGTATGGGCGTGGTTTCGGCGGGCACCGGGCAGGGCCGCGGCGAGCGCGGACGGGCGGGCGTCACGAGGCGGGCGGGCGGCCGCTCGACACGTCCGGGGGCGGCGCCGACACCGTTAGGCTGGCCCAGTGAACGATGAGGTATGGGGTATCGAACCGTCCGGGCCGCTGCGTGGTGACGTCGAGGTCCGGGGGTCCAAAAACGCTGTCTCCAAACACATGGTGGCCGCGATGCTCGGCAACGGGCCGAGCATTCTGCTCAACGCCCCCGAGGTGGGCGAGGTCGGCATCACCGCGGCCATGCTCGAAGCGCTCGGCATCAACGTCGAGATCAGCGGCCAGGAGATCCGGCTGGAGCGGGGAAGCGAGATCCGGCCCCGTGTCCCCGAGGCGTTCACGGGGCTCAACCGCATTCCCATCCTCATGCTCGGGCCGCTGCTGCACCTGGCCGGTGAGGCGTTCGTGCCGCTCGTCGGGGGCGACCCGATCGGGCGGCGGCCGGTCAACTTCCACGTCGAGGCGCTGCGCGCGCTCGGGGCCGAGGTGGAGGTCGGCGAGAACGGCATCTCCGCCAAGGCGACCCGGCTGCGGGGGGCGCGCATCGAGCTGCCGTACCCCAGTGTCGGCGCCACCGAGACCATCCTGCTGTCGTCGGTGCTGGCCGAGGGCAAAACCGTGATCAAGGGCGCGGCCACCGAGCCCGAGGTGGTCGAGCTGGCGCTGTTCCTGCAGCGCATGGGCGCCCGCATCGAGCTGAGCCCCGACCGGCGCATCGTCATCGAGGGCGTCGACCGGCTGCGCGGGGCGTCGATGTGGCTGGCCGGCGATCGCATCGAGGCGTTCTCCTACCTGGTGGCGGGGCTGATCACCGGTGGCGAGGTGCGCGTGCACGGCTGCCCGCAGGACCGCCTGGTCACGGCGATCACCACGCTGGCCCGCATGGGCGCCCAGTTCGAGATCACCGACGACTGGCTCACGGCGTCGGCGCCCGACGGGCTGCGCGCGGCGGCGGTGCAGACCGACACCCACCCGGGGTTCATGACCGACTGGCAGACTCCGCTGATGGTGCTGTTCACGCAGGCCGAGGGCATGTCGGTGCTGCACGAGACGGTGTTCGAGTACCGCCTGGTGTACGTTCCGGCGCTGCAGCGCATGGGCTGCGAGATCGAGGTGTTCGACGTGTGCCTGGGCGGGCCGGCGTGCCGCTACCACGACACCAACGCCAAGCACTCGGCGGTGGTGCGGGGCGTGTCGAAGCTGCGCGGGGCCGACGTGACGCTGCCCGACATCCGGGCCGGGTTCTCGGCGGTGCTCGCCGCCGCGGTGGCCGACGGGCCGTCGACGCTGCGCGGCGTCAACCACATCGAGCGCGGATACCACCGGGTGTACGAGCAGTTCACCTCACTCGGGTTGAAGATCAGCAGGATAAGGTAAAACACGACGCCGTCCCCGTTTGCCGGTTATCGTCCGGCCGCACTTCTAGTCATGTGACGTACGGAAAGGCCCTGGGCGCGCTCGCCCTGGCCGGTGCGGCCGGCGGGGTGCTGGCCGCCGCCGTGCTGCTGCCCACGGTGGGCGGCATGGCGCTGGCGGCGAGGGACGGCGCCGAGTCGCTGGTGCGCGGAGTGCGCCCACCGCCGATGGACCCCCTGCCCGAGCGGGTGCGGCTGCTCGACCGCAACGGCAAACAGTTCGCCCAGTTCTACCTCGACAACCGCGTGTCGGTGCCGCTCTCGCGGGTCGCGCCCGTGATGCGGCAGGCCATGGTGGCGATCGAGGACGCCCGGTTCTACGAGCACGGCGCCATCGACGTGTGGGGCACGCTGCGCGCCCTCATCGCCAACTCGCAGGCCGGGGAGATCCAGCAGGGCGGCTCGTCGCTCACCCAGCAGCTCGTCAAGAACATCCTGGTCGAGAACGCCGAGACCGACGCCGAGCGGGCCAGGGCCCGCGCCCCCAGCATCCAGCGTAAGATCACCGAGCTGCGCTACGCCCTGGCCCTGGAACAGGAGTACACCAAGGACCAGATCCTGGAGCAGTACCTCAACATCGCCTACTTCGGCTCGGGCGCCTTCGGCGTCGAGGCGGCCGCCCGGCGGTTCTTCGGCGTGCACGCCGACGAGCTGACCCTGACGCAGGCGGCCACGCTGGCCGGGGCCGTGCGCACCCCCTCGGCCACCGACCCCGCGGTGGGGAAACGGCAGCGGGCCCGGCTGCGCGACCGCCGCGACCTGGTGCTCGACCGCATGGCCGAGCTGAAGATGGTGCCGAGGGCGACGGCCGACGCCGCGAAGCGGACCTCCCTCGGGCTGCACATGACGTCCGAGCCCGGTGGCTGCGCCGCGAGCAAATACCCCTTCTTCTGCCGATACGTCTACCAGGAGATGCTGATCAACCCGGCGTTCGGGCCCACCGCCGCCGAGCGCAAGCGCCGCTTCCAGCGGGGCGGCCTGACCGTCCGCACCACGCTCGCCCCGGCCAAGCAGCGCGCCGCCGACCGCGCGATCAGGGCCCGGGTGCATCCGGCCGACACGCAGGTGGCGTCCGAGGCCATGATCGAGCCGGGCACCGGCAAGATCCTCGCGATCTCCGTCAGCAAGCGGTACGGGCCGGGGCCGGCCTCCGGCAAAGGCCCCAACACGACGTACAACCTGGCGGCCGACGTCGCGCACGGCGGCGGCCTGGGCCTGCAGGCCGGCTCGACGTTCAAGGTCTTCACCCTGGCCACGGCCCTCAACGAGGGCTGGCGCTTCGACCAGGGCTACGACACGCCGTCCAGCTTCAGCCCCTCGTCCGGCTACACCGACTGCGCGGGCAACCGGGTCAACGACGAGAACACCGTGATCCACAACGCCGGCGGCGAGGGCGAGAGCGGCCCCTACAGCCTGTCCACCGGCACCTGGCACTCGGTCAACATCTTCTACATGATGCTGGAACGCAAAGTGGGCCTGTGCGACGTGGTGCGCATGGCCCGCTCCCTCGGCATCCGCCGCGCCGACGGCAAGCCGCTGAGCGAGGTCCCGACCTTCACGCTCGGCGTCAACGAGGTCGACCCGGTGACCGTGGCCGCCTCGTTCGCGGCGTTCGCGGCGCGCGGCCGCTACTGCCGCCCCATGGCCATCACCGGCATCACCGACCGCGACGGGCACCACGTGCGCATCGGCCCGAGCTGCTCACACCCGCTGGACAAGGAGGTGGCCGACGCCGTCAGCCACGTGCTGACCGGGGTGTTCGACAAGGGCACCATGAAAGGCCAGAGCCTGGACCGTCCCGCCGCCGGCAAGACCGGCACCAACAACGGCTACACGGCCGCCTGGTTCGCCGGATACACCCCCGACCTGGCCGCCGCCGTCGCCGTCGGCGACATCCGCGGCGCCTACCGCTACCCGCTGATCGGCGTCACGATCGGCGGCGTGGGCTACGGCTCGGTGCAGGGCGCCTCCCTGCCCGGCCCCATCTGGCTCGACTCGATGAGCGCCGCCCTGCGCGACACCCCGCCCACCCCCTTCGTCGCCCCCGACATGTCCCGCTTCGGCGGCGGCCACACCCCGGGCCTCAAGGAGGAGGACCGCGACGACCCCGACGCCCGCCACCGCCACCGCCATCACGATGGCGATGACGCCGACGCGGACGGCACGGACGGCACGGGCCGCGAAGACGGTCGCATCCGCCGCGACGCGGGCGAAGACGGCGGCCGCGACGCCCGCCCCGAAGCCGGCCCGGACGACGGCCCGGACGACGGGCCGGACGACGGGCCGGCGACCTCCGGCGACGACGCGGGCCCGCGCACCCGGTCGCACTCCGGCTGACCGCCTCACCCGCCCGGCCCTCTCACCCGCCCGGCCGCCTCACCCGCACGCCCGGAGCCCCTGCCCGGCCGCCCTGCGCCCGGGACCCTCCGGGCCACCTTCGATCGAGCGTGGCGCGCCGGTTGTGACACAAATTGCGCGACATTCTGTGTACGCATACCGGGACACAGGGGTCTGGAGCCGTCGCCGCCGGGGCAGGGGGCGACAAACCTGGCGCGTACGATGGCCGTTTCTTTGCGAAGCTATGGGAAGATTCACGGGTTTCGAGAAAGGGGTTCGCAGGGGTGATGGCCGAAGCGGTGCCGGGACGCCGGATCGGGCGCAGATACCACCTGATCGAACCCATCGGCCGGGGCGGCATGGGCATCGTGTGGCGGGCCCACGACGAACTGCTGGACCGCGACGTCGCGGTCAAGGAAGTCCGCTACAACGACGCCTACGGCGACGAACTGGCCGAGCTCAACCGCCGCACCATGCGGGAGGCGCGCGCCGCCGGGCGGCTCACCCATCCCAACGTGGTCGTCGTCCACGACGTCATCGAGGAAGACGGCCGGCCCTGGATCGTCATGCAGCTCGTCAACTCCAGGTCCCTCGGCCAGGTGCTGCGCCAAGACGGGCCGGTGCGGCCCGAGCGGGCCGCCGAGATCGGCCTGGAGATCCTCAAGGCGCTGCGCAGCGCCCACGGCCAAGGCGTGCTGCACCGTGACGTCAAGCCCGAGAACGTGCTGCTCGCCGACGACGGCCGGGTGGTACTGACCGACTTCGGCATCGCCCGCGTCGAGACCGACAGCACCATGACCCGCACCGGGCTCATGGGCACGCCCGCGTTCATCCCGCCGGAGCGGCTGCGCGGCGCCAAGGCCCAGCGCGAGTCCGACCTGTGGGCGCTCGGCGCCACCCTGTACGCCGCCGTGGAAGGTCGTCCCCCGCACGACAAGGGGGCGCCGCTGCCGACCATGCACGCGGTGCTGATGGACGAGCCCGACCCGCCCGTGCACGCGGGCGGCCTGCGCCCCGCGATCGAGGCCCTCCTGCGCAAAGACCCCGCCGAACGGCCCGGCTACGGCGAGGCCGAGCGGCTGCTGCGCCGCGCCCTGCGCCCCGAACCGGCACAGTCCCTCGCCCGGCCCGCCGACGCCCCGGAGGCGTCCTTACCGGGCGCCCTGGCGGCCCCTGAGGCCGTCCCCGGCGCACCGGCGGCAGGGCGTCCCAGGGACAAGGAGGGCGACGCAGCGGGGGCGGTGCGTCCCATGGACCCCGGCGTCTCGGCCACCCCGGCGCTGCCGCGCCCCCGGCCCACCCCGATGCCGCCTTCGGCCCGGCCCGGCACCCGTCCGTCGACCAAGCCCCCGGGGGCCGAGCGGCCCGCCGCGGGGCCACCCGAGACCGGCTCCGTGCACCCCGCGGCGGCCGGCCCCGAACCGGACGCCGAGCGCCCGGCGGAGCCCGCGTCCGGCCGGCCGAAGACGAAGAAGGGTAAGAAGCAACGCGCCGGCGGGAAAGCCGCCACCGCGGGGTCCGCCGGGCGGGCCGGCACCGAGCGGCGCACCGCCGACCGCGAGCCGCAGGACGCCGGCGAGCCCGCCGCCACCGACCGCCCCGGCGACCGGGAACCGGACGCCACCGCACACGACGGCACCGGACGGGACGGCGCGGAACAGGAAGGCACGGAACAGGACGGCACGGAACAGGACGGCGCGGGACGATCGGGCGGCGGCGAGGACGGCGCCGCAGCGGCCCCCCGGCGTCCGGGCGCCTCCTCGTCCGCCTCCACCGCGACGCCGGACACGGCCGAGCCGCGCACGACCAAGTACCGCACAAGGTCCGGCGCCCCCGTGACCGGCACCCCGGAGGCCGGCGATTCCCGGTCCGAGGATTCCCGGTCCGGCGACTCCGGCTCCCCCGGCGCGGACGCCCACGGCTCAGGGTCCGGCACCTCCGGGTCCAGAGCCGAGTCCGGCATCTCGGGGTCCGGAGCGTCCCGATCCGGCGCTTCCGGGTCCGGCGCCCCGTCCGGCACCTCCGAATCCGACGCATCCTGGTCCGAGACGTCCCGGTCCGGCTCCTCCGCGTCGGGCGGGTCCCGGTCCGGCTCCTCCGCGTCCGGCGGGTCCCGGTCCGGCGCCTCGGGATCCGGCACCTCCGGGTCCGGCGCTTCCGGGTCGAGCGAGTCCCCCGGCGGGTCCGGTGCCTCCGGATCCGGCGAGGTGGGCCTCGCCTCGGGCGGCGCGGCATCCGAGGGGGCGGACACGCCGGGTTCCCGTGGTGCGGACGGGCGGCGCTTCGAGTCGGGCGGGTCCCCAGGGGCCGGAACGGCGACCGGCGAGCGTGGGACGAGCGGGGCCGGGCACGCCTCCGCTTCGGGTGACGCGGCGGATCCGGCCGAGGCCCGGCCGGGCGTGGGAACGGCGGGGCGGCCCGATACAGGCCGGGGGCGCGCGTCCGGCGCCCGCCGGAACGCTCCCGAGCAGGCGTCGGGGACGCGCCGATTCGACCCTGACGAGCTTGAGGCGGCCCTGCGCGGCCTGGTCGATGCCTCCGGCGAGGACGACGCCGGCGAGCCGGTTGAGCCCGAGGACGATGCCGGACGCGGCGACGCCGGGACGGGCCGCGCCTCAGCGGCCGGCCGTGCCTCGGGGCAGGGCGGCGCCGCATGGGCGGGGGCCTCGGACGGCCCTGGCCGTACCGCCGGTAACGCCCGTGCCGACGATGCCCGTACCGACGTGGACTCCCCTGCCGGCGCGGACGCCTCCACCGATAGAGGCGCCCCTGCCGAGGGTGAGGACGAGCGGCGGGGCGGTGGGGCCGGCGGGCCCCGCAGGGCCGGCCGCGCCCCGTACGGCCCCGTGGGCGGGGACGACTCCGGGAGGACCGCCGCGGACTCCGGCTCGAGCGGGCGGTCCGGCTCGGGCACGAAGACGGGCGGTCCGGGCGGCGTGGGCTCCGGGACGGCCGGTGGGCGCTCGGCCGGTGGCGGCTCCTCGACGCATGGCTCGCCGCGGCATCACGCTCCTGCGCCGCTGCTGCCGCCCCCCGTGTCGGCGCCGAAGGCGGCCGAGGGGCGGGGGACGGGCGTGCCGGCTTCGCTGGCGACGCAGCCGAGCAGACACGCTGACTTCACCCGCTCCACGGATTTCCCGGGCGGCTCCGCCGGTTTCCCGGGCGGTTCCGCCGGCTCGGGCGGCTCGTGGGGGCCTGCGGTGCCGCCGTCCACGCTGCGGGACGTCCTGTCGCGGCCGTTGACCAAGGCGATCCTGATCTCGGTGCCGGCCCTGATCATCATCGCGGTGGTCGCGTTGAAGCTCGGCATGAGCGACGCCCAGAGCAGGCAGACGCCACAGCCGCCCGCCCCCACTCCGTCGGCGAGCACGCCGACCTCCGCCGAGGGGTCTGCCAGTCCCGCCTCGGCCGGGTCCGCGTCTCCGGTCGCGGCGACCTCGTCCGCCGTGGCGTCGGCCGCGCCCTCGCATACTCCCGCCGTGTCGCCTGTGGTGGCCAAGGACGGTCTGCCGGAGGGCTGGCACAGGTACAAGGACCGGACGGGGTTCTCGATCGGGCTGCCGGACGGGTGGCACAAGACACGGCGGCGGGGGCTCGCGGTGTGGTTCAGCGGCCCGCACGGGACGTTCGTGCTGATCGACCAGACCAGCAGCCCGAAGAAGGACGCCAAGGCGGACTGGGAGGTTCAGGAGAAGGACCGGAAGCACACCTTCCCCGGCTACAAGAGGGTGCGCATCAAGTCGGTCGACTACTACATCACCGCCGCCGACTGGGAGTTCACCTACCGGTCGAGCGGCGGCCGGACCCATGTGATCAACCGCGGGTTCGTGACGAGCAAGCACCACGGTTACGCGATCTACTTCAGCGCTCCCGAGAAGCGCTGGAAGAAGGACAAGCACTACTTCGACACTTTCACCTCCAGTTTCCGACCGGCGAAGTAGGCCGAATCAGGGCCGCTCGCGCCGTTTCCGGGAAACTTCCACGGCGTCGTGATCGTGGGACCATACAGGGGTTTGGCGAGAGGGGGCCGCGTGCATGCGGAGGCACACCGCCGGATCGCCGGCAGGTATCACCTGATCGAGCCGATCGGCCGGGGCGGCATGGGCGTGGTGTGGCGCGCCCATGACGAGCTGCTCGACCGCGCGGTGGCGGTCAAGGAGGTCCGGTATCACGCCCTGGGCGAGCCGGATCGGGCGGCCTTCAACGCGCGCACCATTCGCGAGGCCCGCGCCGCCGGGCGGCTCACCCATCCGAACGTGGTCGTCGTTCACGACGTGATCGAGGAGGACGGCCGGCCCTGGATCGTCATGCAGCTCGTCGACTCCAGGTCCCTCGGCGATGTGCTCAAGGAGGCGGGGGCGCTGCCGCCGGAGCAGGTGGCGGCCATCGGGGCCGAGGTGCTCGACGCGCTGCGCACCGCGCACGCCGCCGGCGTGATGCACCGCGACGTCAAACCCGAAAACGTCCTGCTCGGCCCCGGCGGGCGGGTCGTCCTGACCGACTTCGGCATCGCCACCATGACCCAGGAGACGGCGCTCACCATGTCCGGGGTGGTCACGGGCACCCCGGCGTTCCTACCGCCGGAGCGGCTGAACGGCCTGCCGGCGACGCCCGAGTCGGACCTGTGGTCGCTCGGGGCGACCCTGTACGCGGCGGTGGAGGGCCGCCCCCCGTTCGACCGGGGCGCCCCGGTGCCGACGATGGTGGCGATCCTGAACGATGACGCCGCGCCCATGCGGAACGCCGGTCCGCTGGAGCCGGTGGTCGAAGGACTGATGCGCAAGGACCCGGCGCAACGCATGAGCGCCGCCGAGGCCGCCGAGCGGCTGGCCCGCATCGCCGCGGGCGACCCGGCCCCGAGCGACACGCAGCCGAGCGGCCACCCGGCCGGGGCGCGCCCGCCGTCCTCCCGCAGGACGCCGATGGTGGCGATCGCGGTGCTCGTCCCGCTGATCCTCGCGGCCGGGGCGCTCTACTGGTACATCCAGCCCCGCGGCCCCGTCCCGTCGGACGCGGCCGCCTCCACCACCGGCACACCCGGCCCGGCGGCCACCGGAACGCCCGGCCCCGCCCCCGTTCGCACGTCGCACAAGAGCCGCACGGCCCGCCCGTCCGAGCCGCCCGCCTCCGACCCGACGCCGATGCCCTCCGTGCGGCCCGCCACCGACGCGAACAAGCCCGGGGAATGGCTACGGCACCGGGACCCGGCCGGTTTCACGATCGCCCTGCCGCCCGGCTGGACCGCGTTCGACCGCAAATCCACCTCGGTGAAGTTCCACGGCCCGGGCTCCAAGGGCTACCTGCACATCGACTGGACCGTCCCGGAGGAGCGGCTGACCGATCCGGTCAAGTCGTTCCTGGCGCTGGAACGGCGCGTCATCGCGGAAGGCACCTTCCGCGGCTATCACCGCATCGCCATCGAGGCCACGACGTTTCTCGACCGGCCGGCGGCGGCCTGGTCGTTCACCTGGACGCCCCCGTCGGGGCGGAAGGTACGCGTTCTGGACATCGGCTTCCGCACCGCCGAGGGCCGGCCGTACGCGATGTACTGGCAGACTCCGCTCGCGGACTGGGACGAGGACCTGCGCCTGCAGAAGGTTTTCGCTGACACGTTCCGACCGGCCTGACCCCGGCCTTCGCCGTCCGGCCGCCGCACCGCTTCCAGAGCCCGCCGCGAACGAACCGGCGACGACGATGGAATCGGCCGCGCCGCCGTTCTGCGGGTTTCCGGTCCGGCGATCCGCCCGGCACACAGTCATCGGTTCCGGGCGGGCCCCGCGTGGGGGCGAGGCGGTGGGGGCGCCGCCGAGCGCTGTCAACGGTGCGCGGACGTGACAGCGATCTGGCAGCGGGCCCCGGCATGGTCGAGCCATGACCGAGAACATCAACGTGCTCATCGTCGGTGCCGGGCCGACCGGGCTCACCCTGGCCGTCGACCTCGCCAGACGCGGCGTCACGTTCCGGATCGTCGACCAGGCCACGGAGCCTTCCGGCGGAGCCAAAGGCAAAGGGCTGCAGCCCCGGACACTGGAGGTCTTCGACGACCTCGGGGTCGTCGACCGGGTGCTGGCCACCGGGAACATCTATCCGCCGCTGCGGGTGCGCATAGGGGCCGTACCCGTGTGGCGGGGGCGCATGCACAAGCTCACCGCCGCCAGTGAAGCCGTGCCGTACCCCATGGTGATCATGCACCCGCAGTGGCGCACCGAACAGGTGCTGCGGGACCGGCTGGCCGAGCTCGGGGGCATGGTCGAGTTCGGGGCCGGGCTGACCGGGTTCGAGCAGGACGCCAAAGGCGTCACCGCCACCCTCGCCACCGGCGAGGTCGTCCGGGCCGACTACCTGGTCGCCGCCGACGGCGGCCGCAGCAGCACACGCAAGGCGCTCGGGGTGACCTTCGCCGGGGAGACCCGGGAAGGGCAGCGGATGCAGCTCGGGGACGTGCGGATGACGGGGGTCGACCGCGACCGGATCCACGTCTGGGTCCGGCCCGGCAAGGGCATGCTGTCGCTGTTCCCGATGGCCGGCACCGACACGTTCCAGCTCATGGCCTCGCTGCGGCCCAACGACGAGCCCGACCTCACGCTCGCCGGGTTCCGGCGGCTCGTCGCCGAACGGTCCATGCTGCGTCGCCTGCGGGTCACCGAGGTGTCGTGGGCGTCGCTGTACCGGGTGAACATCCGCATGGCCGAGCGGTTCCGGGTGGGACGGGTCTTCCTCGCCGGCGACGCCGCCCACGTGCACTCGCCGGCCGGCGGCCAAGGGCTCAACACCGGCGTGCAGGACGCCTACAACCTGGGCTGGAAACTCGCCCGCGTGCTCGCCGGGGCACCGGAAGAGCTGCTGGACACCTACGAGGAGGAACGGCTGCCCGTGGCCGCCCACATCCTCGGCCTCAGCACCGACCTGCTCGACAAGGGCACCGTCAAGCGCGGCACGAACACCAAACAGCTCCAGCTCACCTACCGCGGCGGCTCCCTGGCCCGCCAGGGCGGCGACCGCGTGCCGGACGCCCGCCTCCGCCTCGCCGACGGCACCCGGGTACGCGTGTTCGACCTGCTCCGGGGCCCCCACTTCACCCTGCTGTCGACCGGCCCGGCCCCGGCGCTCCCCGGCCGCCCCGACGTCCACGTGCACGAACTGGCCGAACCGTACGGCGACGAGCGCTACGTCCTGGTCCGCCCCGACGGCTACATCGGCATCGCCACCTCCTCCCCCGCCGACCTCACGGCCTACCTGGCCAAAGTGTGAGGACCCGCAACCCACCGGCGATGACCGTCCGGGCTCCCCGGCAACGACCCACAGACACAGACGGACCCGCTGCCGACGGGCACGACGCCTGCCCGCGGCAGGCCGTACCGGGCGGATGGACACACCGGCCAGGGCCCGGTCTGCTCGGACACGCCGGCCAGGCGACCAGACTGCCCGGACACGCCGGCCAGGCGACCAGACTGCCCGGACACGCCGGCCAGGCGACCGAACTGGCCGGACACGCCGGCCGGGCGATCGGTCTGGCCCGACACACCGGCCAGGCGACCGGGCCGGCCAGGGTCGTCACCGACGGCGGGTGGATGCCCGCCGCTCAATGGCCGGGCCAGTCCAGGAACGCGCCGCCCGGCGGGGTGAGGGGGGCTGTCCAGGCCGCGGCGAACTCCGCGGGGCCGAGGGCGGCGGCGCATTGCTCGGCGAGGGCGTTGACGGCCGGGTCGGCGGTGTGTTCGAGGCCGCGCAGGCGTCTGGCGGTGCCGAGCAGGGTCGCGGCGCGGCGGGGATCGCCCACCCGCAGGCACCATTCGGCGGCGCCCTCCAGCACCGTGGCCCTGGCCACGTCGTCGTCGAACTCGCGGTCGAGGGCCCGGCGCAGCGGCGCGCGGCCGTCCTCGGGGGCGAGCACGCGCGACAGCTCGACCTCCAGCAGGGCACGGAACTGCTGCGATGCCGGGCGTCCAGCCACCAGGTCGGCCGCCAGGGTCAGGTGCCGCAGCGCCTCGGCGTGGTCGCCGGCGCGGCGGGCCAGCTCGCCCAGGCCGCGCTCGGCCCGGGCCAGGGCGATGCGATCGCCGGATCGCTCCGCGGCGTCGCGGGCCGCGATCAGCGCCGTCCGCGCCCCCGCGAGGTCGCCGGTGCGGCCGCGCAGCTGCGCCAGCGACACGGCGAGCATGCCCTGCGCTGGCAGCGCCTGGATCGCGCCGATACGCGTGGCGTCGGCCGCCGCCTGCTCCAGCACGGCCAGCGCCCCGGCGGCGTCGCCCCTGTTCTCCAGGGCGAGCGACAGCCAGTAGCGGGTCATGGCGAGCCCCCAGTGCTCGCCGATCTCGGCGTAGCGGGCCAGTGCCTCGTTGAGCAGCTCTTCGGCGGCCACCGCGCCCCCGGGCGTGAACTCGAACAGGAACAGGGCGCGCGTCAGCAGCGCCGTGGCCCGCGCCCACGGGTCCGGGTGGTCGGCGAAGCGCCCCACCGCCCGCATCGGCTCGGCCACGTCGACCTCCGCCACGTAGCCGCCCACGAGCGACCAGGCCACCAGGGCGACCGGCCGGTCCGACCCGGCCAGCACGGCCATCGCCCGCTCCAGGCCGGGCGCGTGCGCCACCACCACGCACAGGGCGTGCTCGAACTCCATGCCCTCCGGCGGCACTCCCCCGGCCAGCGCCGACGCCCAGCCCGCCGCCTCGGCATGCCGTCCCCGCATCACCCAGGACCACAAGCGCGCCGCGAACAACCGCAGCGCCGCCACATGGGCGCGCTCGCCGTCCTTGTCCTCCTCACCGCCGCCGACCGGGTCGGCATCCGGGCGCGCGGGATTCGCCGCCCGCGCCACCGAGTCGTCGCGCCGCCGCCCCGCCGCGACGCGGGCCCCGCCAGGACAGGCGGCCGGCCCGTCCGGCCGCTCCCCCGCCTGCTCACCGGCCGCGCGTACGCGATCGCCGCCGGTGCGGCCGAGCGGGCCGCCCACTCCACCACCGGACCCAACGGGCTCGCCACCACCAGGCCCAACGGGTTCGCCGTCGCCGGGCCGGACGGGCTCGCCGCCACCGGACCCGACGGGTTCTCCATCACCTGGTCCAGCGGGTTCGCCGTCGCCGGGCAGAGGGGGCCGGCGTTGCCCGGTCGGGGGGCCGGCCCACCAGGCCGGCCACCTGTCCGGAGTGCCGGGCGGAACGGGCAGGCGGCCGGTGCTCTGGGCGAGGTGGATGGCGTAGGTGAGGGCGGCGTCCAGGTTGCCGTTTTCGGCGTCGGCGACGGCGAGGGCGTCGGGCTGGGCGGCGGTGCGGAGCTGCGGATCGAGGCGCTCGGCGAGGTCGACGCACCACGCCAGGTGGGCGTTTCGCACCGGGCCGGGGTCGGTGAGCTTCTCGGCGGCGAACCTGCGCACGGTCTCCAGCAGCCGGTAGCGGCCGTCGGCGGCCTGTACCAGGGACTTGTCGACCAGCGACAGGAGCGTCTCCGTGTCGGCTCCGCAGACCCGCTCGACGGCCGCCGCGGTGGCACCGCCCGCGAACACCGACATGCGGGCCAGCAGGGTCCGCTCCTCGTCGCCGAGCAGCTCCCAGCTCCAGTCGATGACCGCTCGCAGCGTCCGGTGCCGCCGCTGGGCGGTGCGGGCGCTCCGGTCCAGCAGGCTCGTCTCGAGCAGGGCGGCGAGGTCGCGCAGCGGCAGGGAGCGGAGCCGGGCGGCGGTCAGCTCGATGGCGAGGGGCACCCCGTCGAGCCGGGCGCAGATCGCCGCGACCTCGGGCGAGGTCGTCTCGTCGAGCCGGAACCCCGGGCTGCCTGCGGCGGCGCGGTCGGCGAACAGCGTCATCGCCTGCCGGGCCCCGAGGGGACGCACCGGGTGCAGCGCCTCGCCCGGCAGGTCGAGCGGCTCTCTACTGGTGGCGAGGATCCGCACGCCGGGCGCGGCGGCGAGGATTCTCTCGGCCAGCTCGGCCGCGGCCTCGATGACGTGTTCGCAGTTGTCGAGCACGATCAGCAGCCTGCGGCCGGCCAGCTCGTCGATGGGCCCGACCGTGTTCCGCACGACTGCGGCCACCCCGTCGGCGGCGACGGGCGCCAGCTCGACCAGCCACGCCTCCTCGACCACCCCGCCGGCCGGGACGGGCCGCGGCTCCACCCGCCCGGCCTCGCCGGCCGTCCCCTCGGACGACACGGGCCCGGGCCCCATCCGCCGCGCCTCGCCGGCCGTCCCCTCGATCGAGACAGGCCCCGGCTCCATACGCCGCGCCTCGCCGGCCGTCGCCCCGGGCCATACGGGCCCGGGCTCCGTCCGCCGCGCCTCCTCCGGCGTGTTGTCCACGGGGCCCGGGACGTCGCGGGCCGGGCGGGTGGTGAGGGCGGTCGCGACCTCGATCGCCAGGCGGGTCTTGCCCACGCCGCCGGGACCGGTGAGGGTGATCAGGCGTTCGCGGGCGAACAGGGCCGTGAGGCGCCGGACGTCGTCGTCGCGGCCGACGAACGTGGTGCGTGACGCCGGCAGGTTGCCCCGGCGGGGCGGGGCGTCGTCGCCGAGGGCGGCCAGGTGGGCGGCGCGCAGGTCCGGTCCGGGGTCCGTGCCGAGTTCGTCGGCCAGCAGGCGGCGTACCTTCTCGTAGGCGGCGAGGGCGTCGGCGCGGCGGCCGGCGGCGAGCAGCGCGCGGATCAGCAGCGTGTGGAACGGCTCGCGCAGCGGGTGGGCCGCGACCAGGTCGCTGAGTTCGGTGACGAGGGCGTCGGGAGGGCTGCCGAGCGCCAGGTCGGCCGCGATCCGGTCGCCGATGGCGCGGAGCCGGGCCTCCTCCAGGCCGGCCGCCGGGGCGATGGCGAACGACAGTCCGGCCGCGTCGGCCAGCGCCTCGCCCCGCCACAGGGCGAGCGCCCGCTTGAGCAGTTCGGCGGCGTGGGCCGGGTCGCCGGAGCGCAGCGCCCGGCCGCCCTGGGCGGCCAGGGCCTCGAACTCGTGGGCGTCGACGTCGGCGGCCAGCAGATACCCGGCGGGCGAGGAGACGATCGCGTCGCCGACCTGCCGCCTGAGCCGGGACACCAGTGACTGGAGCGCGGCGGTGGGGTTGACCGGCGGATCGTCCTCCCACAGGTCGCCGATCAGCCGCTCGGTGGTGACGACATGCCCGGCGTCGAGTGCCAGCCGCACCATCAGGGCGCGCAGCCGGGCGCCCCCGACCGTGCCCCCGACCGTGCTTCCGGGAGCGCTTCGCGGAGCGCCGCCCCGGACTCCTCCCGGCGGGCCGCCCGTCACCCGGAGCGGCCCCAGAATCTCAACCCGCACCGTTCGATTCTGGTGTACTTCGCGGCCTCCGGGTGCAGGGGCGGGCCTGGGCCCTGGCGCACCGGCGGATCAGGTTCCCGGGTGGCGGGCGGCCCATTCGACGGCGGGGCAGCGGTTCATCACCACGTCGAGTCCGGCCGCCAGCGCACGTTCGGCGGCGGGCACGTCGATGACGTCGAGGGGGAGCCAGACGGCGCCGGCGCCGGCGGCGATGGCTGCGTCGACCGTCTCCCCGGCCGACTCGGACCGGCGGTAGACGCCGACCACGTCGATGTGGCCGGGCACGTCGGCGAGGGAGGCGTGGCCGGCCTCGCCCAGCACGGTCGGGGCGTCCGGATGCACGGGGATGATGGTCTTGCCGCGCTGCTGGAGGAGGCCGGCCATCCGGTAGACGATGCGGTGGGGGTTGCCGGAGAGCCCGACGAGGGCCCAGGTGCGTGAGTCGGCGAGCAGTCTGGTGATGACGCCGGGGTCCGCGAATCGATCTGCCATGTCAGGATGCAACGCCGCCGCGAGGGTAGTTCATCCGGTTGTCGGATAACCGACTTAGTCGACTTTTCCGACGGATTTGGTAGGGTACGGGGGTGGACTTCGACGTCACCATGGCCATCGGGTCGTTCCTCGTCGCGATCGTCGTCGGGCTGACGGGCATGGGCGGCGGGGCGCTCATGACCCCCATGCTGGTCACGTTCTTCGGGGTGCCGCCGCTGGCCGCCGTGTCCAGCGACCTGGTCGCGGCGGCCGTGATGAAGCCGATCGGGGGCATCGTCCACCTGCGCCGGGGCACCGTCAGCGGCAGGCTCGTGGGCTGGCTGTGCGCGGGATCGGTGCCTGCGGCGTTCTGCGGCGTACTGATCGCCCGGGCCCTCGGCGACGGCCGGCAGGTGGAGCACGTCATCCAGCTGGCCCTCGGCGGCGCGCTGCTGATCGCGGCCGGCGGGCTCGCGATCCGCGGCTACATGGCGCTGCGCGACCGGGCCGAGGGCCGCACCCCCGCCACCGGCCGCCGCACCGCCTCCCCGGGGGAGCCCGCGGCGACGGAGCCGCCCCAGATCGTCGTCCGCCCGCTGCCGACGGTGCTGGTCGGGGTCGTCGGGGGCCTGGTGGTGGGGCTGACCAGCGTGGGTTCCGGCTCGCTGATCATCGTGGCGCTGCTCGGGCTGTATCCCGCGCTGAAGGCGAACCAGCTCGTCGGCACCGACCTGGTGCAGGCGATCCCGCTCGTGCTGTCGGCGGCCCTCGGGCACCTGCTGTTCGGCGAATTCCACATGTCCGTCACGCTGGCCCTGCTGGTCGGCTCCATCCCCGGCGTGTACCTCGGCTCGCGCATCTCCGCGTACGCGCCGGGCGGCCTGGTGCGGCGGGTGCTGGCGTTCGTGCTGCTGGCCTCGGCGCTGAAGATGTTCGGCGCCGGCACCGCCCTGACCGTCTGGGTGCTGCTCGCGGTGCTGGTGGCGGCCCCGCTGTTCTGGATGTTCCTGCGCGCCAGGCACGGCCTGCCCGCGGTGCCCGACCTGCCCAAGGTGACGCGCCGCGACACCACCGGCCCGCGCGGCCGCTGAGGCTCAGGCGTCGCCCTCGCCGCGCGCCGCCAGCGCCTCGCCCAGCTCGTCGGCGTGACGCAGGGTGCGCACCAGGAACGGCACGGCGAACGCCGTGACCGAGCGCTGCGCCCCGCGCGCCCGCGCCGCCTCGCGCACCTCGGCGGCGATGCCCGACAGCGTCGCCACCGCCTGCAGGGTGAGCCCGGCGAGCAGCCCGAGCCGGTCCGGTCGCAGCCCGAACCGCCGGGCCGGGCCGAGGCCGCGTTCCACGGCCGCCACCACGTCGTCCACCCGCGTCGTGATCGTGAACAGGTACGCGGCGGCGAGCGCGGCCACGATCCGCAGGCAGACCACCAGTGCCGAGCCGGCGCCGAGCAGCCACCACTGCACCGCGAACACCGCGGCCACGAGCACCACGAACGTGCGCGCCACCAGCAGGCACCGCCGCACCGGCACCCGCGCCACCCCGTACGCCACCACCACGGCGGCGCAGACGGCGCCGAGCCAGACCGGGGACCGCAGCACGATCACCGCCACCGCCAGGCACAGCAGGCCGAGCAGCTTCCAGCCCGCCGGGACGCGATGCAGCGGGCCGCCGCGCGGCTCGTACCATCCGCCGACGGTCACGCGATCAGCTCGCGGTAGCGGCGGACAGCGGAGCGGGGCTCGCCGTCGGCCACGACACGGCCCGCGTCGAGCACGACGACCCGGTCGAAGCCGCCGAGCAGATCCAGGTCGTGGGTCACCAGCACGACCTGCTGGCGCAGGCCGCCGAGCAGGTCCACGAAACGGCGCTTGTTGCGCAGGTCGAGCAGCGTGGTCGGCTCGTCGCAGACGAGCACGTCGGGGTCCAGCACCAGCATCGCGCACAGCGCGAGCAGCTGCTTCTGGCCGCCGGACAGCTGGTGGGCCGGATGGTCGGCGTACCCGGCGAGGCCGTACTCGGCGAGGATCTCGGCGGCCCGCTCGGCGCGGCGGGCCCGCGGCAGGCCGCTGCGCCGCAGCGAGAACGCCACGTCCTCCCCGGCGGTCGGCATGACGATCTGGCTGTCGGGGTTGGTGAACACGAACCCCACCCGCCGCCGCACCTCGCGGCCCTGGCGGGCCGGGTCGAGCCCGTCGACGAGCACCCGCCCGGTCTCCGGCAGGACCAGGCCGTTGATCATGCGGGCGAGCGTGGACTTGCCGGAGCCGTTGGCGCCCACGAACGCCACCCTCCGCTCGGTCAGCCGCAGGTCGACGCCGGTCAGCACCACCCGCTCGCCGTAGCTGTGGCCGACGCCCTGGAACTCGATCACCCGGCCCGTCCCGCCCCGGCCCACCGGCCACCACGTCCCGACATGGCAGTCACGATATCCCGCCGTGGCGGACCGTTGACGGGCCGTCCCGCATGCCGGGCTCATCGGCGCAGGAAGGCCGAATAGTCCCTGAGGGTGATGTCGCTGGCGTACGAGTCGCCCATCTTCGTCATCATCTTCATGATCAGGCCGCTGGTGAACACCCGGTTGCGCATCCAGATGCCGCGGGCGGTGCGGGGCGCGAGGAACCGCCCGGCGTTGGCGTTGCGGGAAATTTTGGCGTAGTCGCGGAAGTCCTCCTCGTACCGCCGGAAGGCCACCCGGTGGTCGCCGCCCGCAGCCGCGAGCTCGCCCGCCAGCACGTACCCCGCGACCATGGCCAGGCCGCTGCCGAAACCGCCGAGGGTGTTGCCGTACGCCGCGTCGCCGATCAGCGCCACCCGGCCCTTCGTGTACGCCGGCATGGTGACCTGGCTGATCGAGTCGAGGTAGAGGTCGTCGGACCGGCAGGCGGCGTCGATGATGTCGGCGGTGCGCCAGCCCATCCCGGCGTAGACGCGGCTCACGATCCGCTTCATCTCGGCCGGGTCGTAGCGGTCGAACTCCAGCCGCGGCGAGGCGAACACGAAGAACGCCGCGGCCTTGGGGCCGCCCGTGCTGACCATGCGGCCCGGCTCGTTGTACATCTTCCCGCGGCCCGCGAGCTCCTCGGGAATGTCGGCGAGGGCGTAGTAGTGGCCGAGGTGGCGGACATAGTCGGATTCGGGGCCGAAGACGAGGCGGCGGACGTTGGAGTGGATGCCGTCCGCCCCGATCACCAGGTCGAAGGTGCGGGGCACGCCGCGTTCGAACGTCACGTGGACGCCGCCGCCCGTCTCGGTGATCGAGGTGATGGAGTCGCCGAAGACGTACTCGCAGCGGTCCGCCGTGCGCTCATAGAGCAGCCGGGCCAGGTCGCCGCGCGCGATCTCGACCTCGCCGCCGGTGAACTCGCCGGGCATGACGGCGATCCGCCTGCCGGCCGAGTCGACGATCTCGATGTCGTTGCCGCCGGTCTGCAGCCTGCGCACATCGTCGTGGATGCCCATGCGGTCGAGCACCGTCGTGTGGATCTCGCCCTTGAAGTCGATGGCCTGACCGCCCGGGCGGACCGCCCGCGCCTTCTCCACGATGGTCACGTCGCAGCCGTAGCGGTGCAGCCAGTAGGCGAGAGCGGGTCCGCCGATGCCGACGCCGGAGATGAGGATCTTGTTGTTTCGCATGTCCCGACGATCGCGGACCGCGCCGACACGCCGCTGACGGCCCGCTGACGGCTCACGGCAGGGCTGTCAGCGCCTCCCGCCGGGCCGTCTCCGGGGCCAGCGCGGCGCCCCTGGCGTACTCGGCGGCGAAACCGTCGCCGCCGAGGATCCGGGTGGCGGCCTCGGCGACCCCCGCCACGTCCCGGTCACCGGCGACGGTGGTGCCGCGCAGCGCCACCGCGACACCGAGCAGGAACGCCGCCCGGCTCGCCGAGCCGTCGAGCAGGGCCGCCCCCGCGCAGCCCTCGGCCACGCACGCGAGGTCCATCGACAACGGCCGGGACGCCCGGGCTCGGGCCAGCGCCTCACCGTGCAGGCGCGCGGCCTCCGCGACGTCGCCCTCCGCCTGGGCGATCCGGCCGAGCGCGGTGAGCACGAGCGGCCGCAGGTCTTCGGTGCCAAGGGCGCCGGAGGCGGTGGCGTCGTACGCTGCCGTGTGGTGACGGCGCGCCGCGTCGAGATCGCCGCACCAGCGGGCCAGCTCGCCCCGGCCGTACTCGATCACCGGCGACCGGCGGCCCCCGCCGCGCGCGGCCAGCGCACCGGCCCGGTCGAGGTCGGCGCGGGCCGCCTCGGCGTCGCCCTCCCGCAGCAGGCCCGCGGCCCGGCGGCAGAGCACGTCCACCATCTCGTGCCACGCGCCGAGCTGATCGTGCAGCTCCAGCGCCCGCTCCCACGACAGCCTCGCCCGCCGCCAGTCGCCCCGGTAACTCGCGATCAGGGCCAGCCACTCGTGCGCCTGGGCCGTCCCCCACCGCTCGCCGAGCGCGCCGAAAGCCGCCAGCGCCTCGGTGAGTCCGCCCTCCGCGTCGGCCATCCGGCCGTCGAGCAGGGCCATCAGCGCATCGCCCAGGACACCCGTGGCCCGGGACCAGGTGTCGGTGCCGAGAACCCGCCGCCAGTCCGGCCCGCCCTGCGGGTCCGGCGGCCCCACCGCCATCCCCCACAACAGCACGATGATCGGATGGCGCACCGGCCCCGCCATCGAACGGGTGAACCGCCAGGCCTGCTCCCACTCCCCCGCCGAGACGTCGGGCGCCGCCTGCACCACGCACAAGGCGTACTCCTCCTCCAGCCCTTCCGGCGCCACCGGGCCGACCCGGTCCAGCACCCGGCGCGCCCACACCGCCGCCTGGTCGCGCCCTCCGCTCAGCCACCAGTACGTCGCCAGCGCCGCCACCAGCCGCAGCCCCGTCTCCGGATCGGTCTCGGCGGTGTGCCGCAACGCGGCCCGCAGGTTGCCGTCCTCGGCGGCGAGCCGGGCCAGCCAGTCGAGCTGCTCGGCGCGCCGCAGCCACGGGTCGGCCCGCCGGGCCAGCGCCAGGTAGCAGGCGGCGTGCTCGTCCCGTACGCGGCCGGGGTCGCCCGACTCGGCGAGCCGCTCCGCGCAGAACAGGCGGATCGTCTCCAGCATCCGGTAGTGCCCGCCGTGCCGCTCGACGAACGACTTGTCCACCAGGTCGGCCAGCACCTCACCCGGCCCGCACACCCGCTCCGCCGCCTCCAGCGACGTGGCGCCGGAGAACACCGAGAACCGCCCCGCCAGCTCCTGCTCCTGCGGATCGAGCAGCCGCCAGCTCCACTCCACCACCCCGCGCAGCGTGCGATGCCGGGCCGCCGCCGTGCGGTCGCCGCGCGACAGCAGCGTGAACCGGCCCTGCTCGCCGAGCCGCTCGGCGATCTGCGCCGGGGTGAACGACCGCAGCCGGGCCGCCGCAAGCTCGATGGCCAGCGGCACGCCGTCGAGCGCCGCGCAGATCTCGGCGACCTCGGCGCCCGGCTCGAAGCCCGGCCGCACCGCGGCCGCCCGGTCGGCGAACAGCCGCGCCGCCGGGTAGCCGAGCGCCTCCGCCGGGGCGGTGCCGGGAGGCGGCACCGCCAGCGGCGCCAGCGGCACCAGCGTCTCCCCGGTCAGCCCGAGCGGCTCGCGGCTGGTGGCCAGCACGCTCAGCCGGGGGCAGTCGCCGAGCAGGCGGCGGGCCAGCCGTGCGGCGGCGGCGATCACGTGCTCGCAGTTGTCCAGGATGAGCAGCAGCTCCTGGTCGGCCAGTGCGGCCACCAGCCGGTCGGCCGGGCCGGCCGGGTCGAGCGCCGACGACGACAGACCGGTCTCGCGCAGGCCCAGCGCGCCCAGCACGGCCAGGGGCACCTGCACGTCGTCGTCCGCGGCGGCACCGGGCTCGGCGGCGGGGCCGGGGGCGATGGTGGACAGGTCGGCGAAGCAGACCTCCCGCCCCTGACGTCCGGCCGCCTCGATCGCGAGGCGGGTCTTGCCGGTGCCGCCCGGCCCCGTCAACGTGATCAGGCGGGCGTCGCGCAGCGCCGCCAGCCGCGCCAGCTCCGCCTCCCGGCCGACGAACGTCGTGAGCTGGGCGGGCGGGCGGCGCCTGGCGGCGCCACGACGAACGCCGTCCCGGGCCGGATCGCGGCGATCGCCGCCCGCGACGACGTCACGACCGCCGGGCACTCCGGCACCCTGACCCCCCTCCGGGGTGACGGCGGTTTCCCCGCGCACGGTGGAGCCGCGGTCCGCCCGCGCGACGGCGTCCCGGCCGCCGCGCGAGACGGCATCGCGATCCCCGCGCAGGATGGCTACGTGCAGGGCCGCGAGCTCGGGCGAGGGGTCGGCGCCGAGCTCGTCGGCCAGCAGGCGGCGCACCTCCTCGAACTCGGCGAGGGCGGCGGCCTGCCGGCCGTCCGCGACGAGCGCCCGCATGAGCTGGCCGCGGAGCCGCTCGCGCAGCGGATGCGCGGCGACCAGCCGGCGCAGCTCGGCCACCGAGGTGCCCTCGGGCAGCGCCAGCTCGGCCTCGATCAGGTCCTCGCGCGCCGAGATCCGGATCTCCTCCAGCCGGGTGCGCTGCGCGTCGGCGAACGGCGCACCCGTCACGTCGGCCAGCGCCTCGCCCCGCCACAGGCCGAGCGCCTCGCGCAGGGTTCGCGCGGCCTCCTCGACGCGTCCGGCGGCCAGCAGGGCCCGGCCGTCGCGGGCCAGCCGGTCGAACCGGCACGCGTCGACGTCGCCGGGCTCGGCCACGAGCCGGTAGCCGGCGTCGATGAATTCGATGACGTCCGGGGGCAGGGCGCGGCGCAGCCGGGACACCTGGGCCTGCACCGCGTTGGCCGCGCCGGCGGGCGGGTCGTCGCCGTACTGGCCCTCGATCAGCCGGTCGACGCTCACCGGCCGGCCCGGGTCGAGCAGGAGCAGGGCGAGCAGGGCACGGGTCCGGGCACCGCCGATCGCGACCCGCTCCCCCTCCCGGGTGCGCGCCTCCACCGGCCCGAGGATTCCGAACTGCACGAGACGATTCTCGCCTGACGCCGTCGATCGCGCGGCACCTGCGCCACCGACCGCCGAAGCGCCCGTGTATACCACGTATATCGGGTATTTCCCGGCTGGAGCCGTAAGACGCGAGGGGCGTGGCTCCGCTCTCCACCGGCCCCGGCCGGGCCCCTCCCCGCGCCGGATCGAGCATGGGAGACACGCGATGTCCGAAGACGCGCACGAGTCCGGCACTGCGGCCGACGGCGGCCCCGGTACCGGAGAACCCCGCCTCGTGGAGCTGGATCGCGACGAGTGCCTGCGGCTCATCTCCCCCGGAGGCGTCGGACGGGTGGCGTTCAACACCCCCGAAGGCCCCATGGTCCTGCCCGTGAACTACCGGCTGCACGGCGATGCCGTCGTGTTCCGCACCGCCGCCGGCGGCATGCTCGCCCAGGAGCTGACCACCGGAGTCGAGGGCGTCGAATTCAAGATCGCGTTCGAGATCGACCAGATCGACGAGACCACCGAGGAAGGCTGGAGCGTCGTCGTGCACGGCCCCGCCCACCACGTGTCACCCCGCGAACTCGACAGCGTCGCCGCCTGTGGCCTGCGGTCCTGGGCCGGCGGCTCCCGCGAGCACTTCATGCGCATCGTCCCCAGCCGCATCACCGGCCGCCGCATCGTGCACGGCTGAACACGCCCCACCGCCGCGACCGATGCCGGAGAGTCACGCGACGATCCGATTCGGGTCGCCGGGCACGACCGCCACCGCGCAGGGCGCGTGATTCAGCATCGCCTGCGTGACGGGGCCCAGCCCAGGCAGATCGCAGCCGACACCGTGATCCCCCACCACCAGCAGAACGGCGTCGGCCGCCGCCTCCCGCAGGACGCGGCGTGGCGGCCCCGCCACGAACGACGTGTCCATCCGCACCCGCGGATAACGCTCCCGCCACAGCGCCACGATCGACTCCACCGACGCCTCGAGCCCGGCGCGCAGGCTCTTCCGATCCGGGTACGAGTCCAGCGGCGCGTGCGGCGGCCGCACCTCGTCGCTCAGCGCGCAGACGGCGAGCAGCGTGGTCTCCCGCAGCGCCGCCTCCTCCGCGGCGAACCCCACCGCGACGGCGCTCGCCGGCGACCCCTCCACGCCGACCACGACCGGGCCCGGCGAGCGCCAGTCGGGGGCCGCGCCGCCCACGACGATCACCGGGCAGGCGGAATGCGACGGCACCTGGACCGCGGTCGCGCCCACGCGCAGGTCGGTGAATCCGCCGAGCCCACGCGAACCCAGCACGACCAGCCTGGCCTCCCGCGACTCGCTGACCAGCGCCGCCGAGGCCGGCCCCGAAAGCAGCCGCGTACGCACCGGCAGGTCCGGCGCCAGACCCGTGGCGATATAGACGCCCTGATCGAGCACGTGCCGGCCGTGCTCCCGGATCGTCTCCAGCATGTCGGTGCTGGGCGGCATGGGGTACCCCCAGTTCCAGGCGTGGCAGATCACCAGCCCCGACCAGCGGTGCCTGGCCTCGGCCACGGCCCAGCGCAACGCCCGCTCGGCGTGCTTGGACCCGTCGTACCCCACCACCACCGGCGGGCCGGTCTCCCGCGAAGCCATGTGCGCCTCCTCCCATCCGGCCGCCGACGCCCTCCCCGGCCGGCCGGCGCCGTACGTCTGTGCCCCTGCCCGATTACGGCCCGGGGATACGAGAGCCGGCGACACGCGCGGCGACCGGCATCCCCCGCCCCCGGCGGCACGCGCCGGCCCGGGACTCGCCGGTGCGCAACCGGGCGGCCCCAGCGGCCGGGCGTTTGCCCGATGAGGCACGGGAAGGGGACAGGAATCGAGCCCGCACCGGCCCGGCCCGCCCGGGGCGGCCGCCGACCGTTCAGGGGGTCAGCCCATGCCGTCCGACCGCCGCGGCACCGAGCCCAGCAACGCCCGCAGCCCGCTGCGCACCAGGATCGCCCTGTCGGCCATCATCCTGCCGATCGCGCTGGCCGCCGCCATCTACTTCGGCTACGAGGCCGCCACGACCGGCGCGACGGTCTGGGCGGTCGAATCGGGCATAGCCGCCCTCGCCGCCCTCATCGCCGCAATCGACCTGGTCGTCCTCGCCCACCGGATCCGCCAGGCCCGCCGAGGCGAATGACCCACCCGCCCCGAACCGCCGACGATCCCCCGAAACCGGTCGCGGTCGCCTGCCGGAATGGCCCCCTGTCGCAAGTTCACCGAAACGGCCACCCGTCGCCAGGACCACCGGAACGCGCCCCTGTCGCAGGTCCACCGGTACGCACCCGTCACCCGTCCACCGGAACGACCCCCGTCACCCGTCACCGGAACGGCCCCCGTCGCCTGTCCACCGGATCGGCCCCCGTCGCCGGTTCATTGGAACAGCCCCGGCGCCAGGTCCGCTGAACGCCCCCTGTCGCCGGTCCGCCGGAACGGTGCCCTGTCACAGGTCCATCGGCACGCGCCCCGGTCGCCTGCCGGCCGAAAGCCGCGCCGGCCGCGCAGCGCTATTCGGGCTCTTCGCGGGCGGCGGCGCGCAGCGGGTCGTGGCCCACCGACATCAAGGCGTGCCGCCACTCGTCGTTCGCCGGGCCGTCGGACGGCGGCGCGTCGAGCCGGTCGGCGACGAAATCGATCACCTCGCGCATGGTCCGGGTGTCTTCGCGGGTCAGGTCGCCCTTGCGCTTGGCGAGGATGTGCAGCACGCCGCGGCCGAGCCGGTCCACGCCCAGCGACGGATCCGGGCGGAACGCCGTCTCGCCCGAAGCGCTGGTGAGCAGCCACTGCCGCAGCTCCTCCGACGTCATGTTGACGATGCCGTGGAACTCCTGCCAGAGCAGTTCCACGTCCGGATCCCGCTGACCAGCCATCATCCGTCCCCTCCGCAGGCGCCGTGCCACCGACGACCGCCCGTCACACGCCTCTTGATCAGTACGGCCGCCCGGTGCCCTCCCCGGGCAGGTAGCCCCCGTCGTCGGCGTCGGTGCGTCCCGACCCGCCGTCGGGGTCGTCCTCGTCCGAGGCCACCCACTCCACGTCCGCGCTCACATGCCCCCCGGCATCGCGCACCGGCGCGGCATGCCGGTCAAGGCCGGGCTCGTCCGAGTCCCACTCCTCGCCGATCTCGTCCGCACCGCCATCGGCCGCCGTCACGTCCTCCTCCGGCCGCCGTTCCTCGTCGGCGGTACGGCGCCTGAGACGGGCGCTGCGGCGGGGCGGCCCGCCTTCGTCCCTGCCACCGTTCATCGCACCTCGCCCCCTTCGCCAGAGCCCGTCCGCCGGGCGTTCCTCCAACGGCCCCCGCCACGCGAGGCGCCCCCGATCGCGCGGACCCGACACCGCAAACCCCTTCTCCGGAGGCCTCCGAAAACCCCTCACCGGGACCTCCCCCTTCGGTCGCGGACGCCGCCGAAGCCCTCCGGCGGCGTCCGCGACCGGAGCGACCGGTCACTCCGGCTCCACCCGCATGGCGGCCTCCTCGGCCGTGTAGCCGCCGGCGTCCGGTCCGACCTCCTCGGCCACCTCGTCGGGCTCGACGTCCTCGCGCACCCCCTCGTCCGGGGCCACGATGCGGCCCGCCGGACGCGGCAGTTCCCACACCTCGCCCGAAGGCTCCTCCGGCTGGGCCGGCCAGCCCGGGGGCGGGGTGTCGTCGTACTCGTAGTCGGTGCTGAGGTCGGAGCCCACACCGAGGCCGCCCTCATCGGTGATACGCGGCTCGTTCCCGCCCAGGCCGGCCTCCTCGTCCTCCGTGAGCCCCGCCTCGTCGACCTCTTCGGCCCTACCGAACCGGTCGCGCCGCACGTGCCAGGGCTCCTCCGGGTCGAGGTCGGCCTGCTCCTCCGGCTCCTCTCGGGCCAGCCGCAGGTCCAGGGACTCTCCCCGGCTCAGCTCTTCCGCCGTCGTGCCGAATTCGTCGACCGCGAGCGGCCGGTCGCCCGGCAAGGGCTCCTCCTGCGGGTCCACGGCCCACTGCGCCTGCGGCGTACCCGCCGCCAGGTCCGGAATCCCCTCATCCTCGAAGGTCGAATGGGGGTCAGGTTCCGGTATGCGTTCGTTCATGTCGTCCTCCCCCATCCCTAAGCAGGCGGAATCGGACTTCGCTCTTGAAACTCCCTATGACCATCTCTACGGCAGCCCCTTACCCGAGCAGCCCACCCGCTAACGACGACGCACACCACGACAGCGGGACCGGCGGCCACCGGCACACGATCGGCCCATCTCATAACAAACCCGGACGTTTGCCGCTACCTCGCCAGGGCACCCGGGACGCGAGAGGGGAGGAGCAGCATGCATCACGAAGAGTTCATCGGACAGGTACAGGCACGCGCCCAGCTCGAGGGCAGAGGCCGCGCCGAACGCGCCAGCAGGGCGACCCTGGAGACCCTGGGCGAACGCATCCCCGAGGGCCTGGCCGACAACCTCGCGGCCCAGCTCCCCCACGAGATCGGCGAACACCTCCGCCGCACCGAGGTCTACGGCGGCCTGGGCTCCGGCGAGCGTTTCGGCCGCGACGAATTCATCCGCCGCGTAGCCGCCAAGGCCGGCGTGGACGAACCCAAGGCCGCCTACATAGCCCGCGTCGTCCTGTCAGTCACCAAGGACGCCACCCAAGGCGGCATCATGGACAAAATCGCCGCAAGCCTCTCCGAAGACCTACGCCCCCTGGTAACAGCCGGCGCCCAGGGCCCTCTCCCCTAGCCGACCACCACCTCGGCCCCCGGTCCAAGGTCGCCATCCACTGCCGCCGCGACCGAAACCGATGAGCACCGACTCACCGGCTTTACAACGTAGATCAGCTACTGGGCGGCGGCGGTGAGCGGCCACACCGGCGGCCGGGCGGCCGCCAACCGCTGACGCCCGTCTCACTTGCCAGGTCCGCCCGCGCCTCCAACCCTGGACCGGCAACGCCAACATGCGCAGCCTCGGGCAAAAACTCGCCCCCGCCCCGCCACAAACAACTTAATGCTCTACATATCACCCATTTCGGACTATCCGCACGTTCCGTTGGAGCGATACCTGCCGGCGAAGCGCGAACACTCAGACCACGGCGGCCACCCGATACCTAAATAACTTTTCGGGTATCCATTATTCACCAGGCCCATCGACCGAAATGAGCAGGCGTGCGACGATCCAGGTTCGTCGCACGCCTTTTCGGTCCTGCCGAAAACATCTCCAGCCCCGACCCCCTAGATCACACTAGGCGATTAGCACACGCCATCCGCCTAGTCCAGATCAGCAGCAGAGGACTCGATAAGCCGAATCAGCCGCAGAATCGCTCTCACTCGTAAGATGGACCACAAGCACAGCCATGGGGATTAGGAGCACAATGACGGACAGGGCTAGGCGACGGCGCATGAGTGTCTCCTGTCACATTGGATTCTTCCGGGAGAAGTTTAGGGGTGCACGTGGGTAGCCAGAACCCGATTTCCCAAAGAATCAAGGAGATTCGTCGCGAGCGCGGTCTCTCACAGTCCCAACTTGCTCACCCTGAGCTATCGGACAGTTACATTTCACTGATCGAGAGTGGACAGCGAACGCCCACACCGGCCGTCCTGGAACTTCTCGCGTCGAAGCTAGGTTGCTCCGTCAGCTACTTGATCAACGGCGTCACGGCAACCGAGATGGAAGATCTTGAGCTCAACCTTCAGTACGCACGCCTTGCGTTGGAGAACGGCGAGACGTCAGAGGCCAGACGAAGATACGAAGAATTACTTGATCACGAACATGCGGCGCGCTTGACCTCGATCCGCCTCGAGGCCGCGTATGGGGCGGCGCTCGCGGCGGAGGCATGCGGCGATGTAGACAGCGCGATCAGTATGCTGTACCGATTACGAGAACGGGACGGCGACTCCCTCACCACCGAGCGCCACATCGCTATCGGCATCGCCCTGTCTCGCTGTCACATCGCACAAGGCGACCTGAAAGCAGCAGTTCAGGTAGCCGAGCAGATGATGGACGAAATGGCAGGCCCACGCTGGTCAGGATGGACGGAGGAACTGGTCGAGTTGGGAGCGACGCTCCTGGGCGCGTATCTGGAGCGAGGTGATCTACTCAGGGCGCACCACTTCACCGCCGAACTACTCTCCGCAGCGAACGCTCTCGGCACGCCCAGGGCGATCGTCGCGGCGAACTGGAATGCGGCGACCGCTGCGGATTTGACAGGCAGAGGCGACGAGGCCGTCCCCCTCGCCGAACGTGCACTCGCAGTGCAGTCTGAGACCGGTGATCCCCGCAACCTCGCCCGACTGCGCGTGGAGTATGCATTCATTCGTCTACGGAACCGCCCGAGCGACGCCGCAACGTGCAGAGACATCCTGCTGAACGCCGAGGAAGAACTTAGACGATCTGCGGCGAGCACGATCGACCGAGCCCACTGCCATCTCTACCTGGCGCACGCCGAGATGGCCCTCGGCCATGCGGAGCAATGTCTGAAGCATGCCACGTCCGGGATGGGGTTGCTCGGCGGCTCCAGGTCCGATCTCAACTCTGAACTGCACCTGATCACGGCTCACGCCAACCTTCTCCTCGACCGCCGAGCCGAGGCGTCGATTGAAGTACATGAGGCGATGAAGTGGCTGGAAACACAGCCCGCGTCACGTTTCAATACCGAGAGTTGGATCACAGCAGCGGTCACGCTTGAGCAACTGGGCGATCAGGAGGCAAGTGCCATCGCCTACCAACGTGCCATGGAATGCGGGGGCCTCTAGCCGATGGTGCTCGCATGACGCCCATTCCAAGCAGTGCAGCAACTCAGACTCCGGTTGACAGTAACGAACGAAGTGGCCACTGATCGAGGCTGGTATGAGCGAGCAAGGCAAGGTAATGGACACGGACGCAGGGACATCTCCCGGCCGTGCCTCGCATGGGAGCAGCCGTGTCTAGTTCCCAACCCATCTCCGCGCGAATCCGAGAGAAGCGCCTCGAGCGTGGGCTGTCTCAGGCGCAGCTTGCTCGGCCGGAGCTGTCCGACAGCTACATCTCGCTCATTGAAAGCGGCCATCGTGCCCCGACTCCTGCTGTGCTGGAGTTGCTTGCCGCGAAGCTGGGGTGCACGGTCGGCTATCTGATCCACGGGGTCACCGACGCCGAGGTGCAGAAGCTGGAGGGGGACATACGGCAGGCTCGCATGGCGCTGGAAAACGGGCATGTCGAGCAGGCACGGCGTCGGTTCACCGCCTTGGTGGCCAGCGATGCGGTGCAGCGATTCGATGGGCTTCGGCAGGAGGCCGAGTTCGGGCTGGCGAGGACGGTCGAAGCCAGCGGCGATTCCGGCGGAGCGATCCCGGTCCTGAGAGGACTTCTCGATCGGCCGGGACGCGGTATGACGATGAGTTTTCGTGTGGGCGTGTGCATCGCGCTGACACGCTGCCTCGCAGCCGATGATCTCGGGGCGGCCATCGAGTTCGCCGAGGGCGCCCTGGCCGAGATGAGGGAGCAAGGGTGGACCGATGACCTGATGGAGCTGGCCTCGACGCTGCTCGGCTGTTACATGGAGCGGGGTGACACGCTCCGGGCGGAGCAGTTCGCAGCGGAACTGTTGACGGCGGCCGATCAGCTCGGCAGTCCACGCGCCATCGTGGCCGCGAACTGGAATGCCGGCATCAACTTCGACATTCTGGGCCGAGGTGACGAGGCGCTGCTGCTACTCGAACGCGCTTTGACTACGCAGGAGGAAGTCGGCGAACCGCGGAATCTCGCTCGGCTTCGCTGTCAGTACGCCGCCACCAGGCTCCGTTACCGACCTGAGGACGCCCGGCTCTGTCGTGATCTTCTGTTGCAGGGCCAGCAGGAGATACTCAAATCGTCGGCGAGCACAGCGGATCTTGGGCTTTCCTTCTTCGACCTGGCGAAGGCGGAGATCGTACTCCAGAACGTCGAAGCGGCGGCAGAGTACTCCCGTCGTGGCTTCGAGATGATGGGCCGGTCGAACGCGGACGCTCAGGCCAACGCCCACCTGGCACTGGGTCACGAGTATCTGCGGCTGGGGCGGGCGCAGGACGCGACTGCCGAGGTGACGACGGCCGTAGAGTTGCTGAGCGCGTTGCCCCCGACACAGTTGAACCTGGAAGCCCTGTACGAGGCGGCCAATCTGATGGAGAAGCTGGGTGATGACGAGGGGAGCCGGGCCGCTTATCAGCGGGCCATGGAGGGGGGTGGGGTTTAGGGGGTCTACCAGCGTGTGACGGCCACGGGAAGGGTGGCCAGGGAGCGGGCCGTGTTGTTGATCTGGCGGCAGGGGGCGCCGTCCAGGTGGAGGCGGGTCGCTTTGTGGACCAGGGCGCCGAGGACGGCGCGGAGGTGGATTTTGGCCAGGGCGTGGCCTATGCAGGCGTGGATGCCGTAGCCGAAGCCCAGGTGGTCGATGGGGTTGCGGCGGACGTCGAAGATTTCGGGGTCGGGCCATCGGGCGGGGTCGCGGTTGGCGGATCCGATGAGGAGCAGGACGCGGCGGCCTTCGGGGACGAGAATGTCGCCGATGTGAACGTCGCGGGTGGTGACGCGGCAGAACAGCTGGATCGGGGTCTCCAGGCGGAGGGACTCTTCGACGGCGGAGGCCACGAGGCCGGGGTTGGCGCGCAGGGCGTGCCAGGCCTCCGGGTGGGTGGCGAGGAGCCACAGCATGCTGCCGATGCCGGCGGCGATCGAGTGGACGGACGGGAGCGCGAAGGCGCGGAGCAGGTGTGTGATGGCGCCGGGGTCGACGCGGCCCTGGTCGGCGGCGGCGTAGACCGTGGCCGCCATGCCGTCGGGGCGGAGCCGGGAGCGGGCCATCTCGGTGGTGAGGAACGTGTAGACGGCTTCCAGGTCGAACAGGGAGCGCCGGGTGTAGGCGTTCATGGGGCCGCCGGCCTGGAAGTAGGTTTCGGCGCAGGTCAGCAGATCTTCGTGGGCTTCCGGGGCGAGGCCGAGGAGGTCGCCGATGGTGGCGCTGGGGAAGGGGCGGGCGAGGTCGGTGACGGCGTCGAAGTGGCCGCGGTCGACCAGGTGGTCGACGAGTTGTTCCGCCCGGTTGACGATGTCGGCTTCGAAGCGGCCGAGGGCGTGCGGGGCGAGCTGGTCGGCGAGGACGCCGCGCAGCGCCCGGTGGCCGGGCGGGTCGCTGGACTGCACCGAGCCTCGGCAGGAGGCGTTGAAGACGTCGAGCAGGCCGACGCCTTGGGCGGAGGAGAACAGCAGGTGCTGCCGTAGGGCGTGCCGCACGTCGTGGTAGCGGCCGACGGCCCACACGTCGTACCTGGGCAGGTACACGGCGGGCGCCGTGTCGCGGATTTCGCGATACGCGCCGTAGGGGTGGGCGAGGACGGGATCGTCGAAGAGGGCGATGTCGGCCGACGCCTGGGGCGCCGGCTCGGCCGGGGCGGGGCCGGCGCACGTGATGGGCGGGGGCGTCACCGGGATCGGGGTCACGGAGGCGATCGCCGTGCCCCGCCGGCCGGTCGCCGCCGGCCGGTGCCTGGGGGCGGGCGCGGCGGCGGCCCGTGGGGCGGCGGAGCGTGCGGCGGTGGCGGGCGGGGTCATCGGGTCTCCTTGGGCACGTGGTGCCGCGTCTTCGGGCGCCGGGACGAGTCGCGGCGGCGCGAGCAGGCC
>JBIQJI010000059.1:0-38341 GCA_044507605.1 Actinomycetales bacterium
AGGCCATCGCCGTCCTGCAAAACCTCGAAACAGCCCGAGGATGAAAAACGTTCACGTTGTCGATGAGGACGAGAACACGCTTTCCGCTCAGCATCGATCGAAATAGCGTCGCTCGTTCGTCCACGTCCTCCGGGATGCTTTCCGTCGGCACGTCCAAGGCACGTAGGAATGCGTCCAGTGCACGGGCAGGGGGGAGGGCCGGTCCTGGGCCGTAACCGTGCATGTCGATGTACAGGTCCCCGTCCGGGAATCGGGAACGCGCTCGATGCGCCCAGAAGAGGGCCAGCGCCGTCTTTCCCACACCCGGCGCTCCTGCCACCGCCGATACCACGACGGAGGACGGAGTACCGGTCGGTTCCGACGCGCGTCCGACCAGATCGTCCAGCTCCCGCAACTGGACCTCACGATCGACGAAGCCGACGGGACACAGTGGGAGTTGCCGCGGCGCGGGAACGGACTTTCGAGCCGGGCGCATATGAACGTCTCCGTGGACGACTCCCGCCTGAAGAACGGCCTCGGCCTCGCCCGAAAAGTCATTCGCAGAGCCTGGTTCGGCAGCCAACGCTCACATTCCTCCATGGTGCCGACGGCCGCGTCGGGCAGCGGGGTGGCGGCGCATCGAAGTGGCAGGGCCGGTCAGCGAATCATCCTCGACGACGTCGGCGGTCAGATCACACGGGTCGATAGTCGCGGTGCTCGATTGCGCGTTTCCAGGCGGCCTCGAAGGAGGACAGGCAGAAGCTCACCACGTCGGGATCGTCGATCAGCTCCTGTCCCAGGTAGGCCCCGTCGCCCGCGAAATGGCCGAATCTCACCAGCCGGTCGTCGAATACCCAAAAATCGTTACCTGGCAACGCGAGGGTCGACGCCTGCTTGCGGGGGAGCCACCGTACCTTTTCACCCGCACGTATGTTCAGGTCGTTGGTCAGGTCGTATTCATGCCGGACGAAATCCGTTATCGGCTCCGACACAATGCGAACGCGCCGGACAGCCACCCCGCGTGCGACCACCGCAGTGACCAGGTCGTACCAGTCGCGCCATGCCTCTGCCGCGTCGATCTTACGTCCCGCACGCCAGTCGAGATAAACGGGGTCATCGGGTGTGTACATATCCCGCATCTCAAGATGTACGGCGGATCGTTCGCATTCGGCGAACAACTCCTCAAACGTCGGCCGCTCCGTCACCACAGGCCTCCTTGAGGATCGATCGCATGCGTGCCGGCAGGCGTATGACCTTCTCGTACTCCGGAATCGGGCTCTTGGCCGCCACCTCCAGCAACATGGCGCGGTCTGTCACCTCCGACCCCTGAAGCACGAGGTCACCGGTAGCCTCATCGATCCAGACAGAGGGGCAGTTTCCACCAGCCGTATCAGGATCTATTCCGATGAACCGCAGCGCCATGGCCGCCTCCAGAGTGCATACACCCGGATTGTTTTGCCTACACTCTCACCTCGCATCTCGAACGTGTCAAGCACGTCGCAATGCTCTGGAGGAACGCGAACTATAAAGGCTAATGACCGAAATTTCAGAGGTGGACACCATAGCCTGTGGAGAGCGACCACGGTCAAGCCTCTTCGGTATCCTCGGCGAACAGTTGAAGTGCGAGATCCCACAGTGACGAGCCATCGTCCAACGTCCACCGAGGCGGCCCCTGCACCGCGACGGGTGAGTCTTCGTAGCCGGCGAGTTCCCAGATGCGGTGGATGAGACCGCTGGCGGAGTACTGCTTTTCGTCGTACGCCCACAGCAGGCACCTGACCCTGTCGTTCACCCAAGTGGCTCGGCTTCGCCGAGAATCCTCGGCGAGCCAGTCCTTAATGGCCGACTTCTCCTGTTCGCTCTGGGGTCGGAAGGTCAGCGGGGTGCCGTTGGCGAGACGACCTGCGCTGACCAAGGTGGGCACGGCATTGGGGCGACGCGGTCTGCGGGGGCGCTTGGCCGGGGCCTGATAGTTCTCCGGCAAGTTGGGGACGATCTTGTCCTGGGGCGCATCCCTCAGAATCAGCTTGGCGAGATGCCTACAGCGGGTCTCGTCGTTGAACGTGCTGCTCAGGAACGAGTTGGGGCCGTACTCGGAGTCCACGTGGAAGACCAACCACGACAACACCGAGGCGGTCAGTTGTGGGATCCGGTCAAGGACGGGTTGCCAGTCAAGCTTCGGGTCGTCCAGTTCGTCCTCGTCCTGGTCGAGTAGCTGGAAGACGAGGTGGGCGATGAGCAGGTCGCCGCGCCGGGCCATATCGGCCGCCCGTCCATGGAGCTTCTTGCGCTCAGCCCCAAGCGCGGCGCCTACAGCGCTGCGTACTTGTATCGAGCGCCAAATCCGATAGGCAGTCGGTGCCTCCCCGAAGAGGCGAGGGTAGGCGCCGCGGTCGCCGCGCTCCCATAGGAGATCGGTGTCTTTGCCGGCCCGCACGGCGAGCTCCGGACTGCGGTGTGCGCAGGCCAGCGCGACCGCCGCATGGACTACGGAGCATCCCGCGTCCGGCGCGGGGTCCGCCTCACCCCGTTTGAAGACGTAGGTCTTCCCCAGTGACAGCAGGAAGTCCTCCCGAATCGCGGCTTGCACCGGGTCCAAGGAGATGAAGTCCCGCTGCGATACATCGTTCTGGGTGTTGGTCGTCTCAGTGATCCGCTTCGCGTAGGCGGTTCGTTCGGCCCCGAGGGAGAAGGCGCGTATGGTGACGTCGGCGTCCTCAACGGCGCCCGGGTTCTGAGACATGGCCTCATGAATCGCGGTGACGGTCTGTGCTCCGTTGACGACGCTGATTCCCTGTAGATGTAACTCGACCGGCTCATCCCCGTGGCGGCGACCCAAGTAGCGCGGTTTGATGCGGTCACAGAGCACCGTGATGCCGTTGTTGAAGTACCAGAAGTTCTCCGGCTCCTTGAGCAGGGTCTCCTTGATACCGGAGTTGATCCGGGTGATGCCGAGCGACTTGCGCACGTTCTGTTCATACAGCGCGTCGGCGTGATCGTCGTACCAGCGTGCGATGTCTCGGACCGCCACGGTGCCTTGCCACGCTTCGAACGGAGTGTCCCGACGAAGCCAGTGTCGCAAGGTCGTGGTGACATTCACCGGGGCCGGACCCACGTCCCGACGCAGGCGTTCATGGAAGTCGGCAGTGGTCAGCAGGGTGTACCGGAGCAGCGGCCCGGCGTCTTCGCAGAGCCGATCCAGTACTTCGGTGGCTCCCTCGAAAAGAGGGCCGGGGCCCATCAGGGCGACGACCAGGGTGATGCGTAGCCGGGCATCGCCCAAAGCAGCGTCCAGCCCGCCCTTGAACGGGTCGAGTCGTTCATTGAAGGGCTCGAATTGACGGTTGGCGATAAGGCGCACCCCGTCCGCGAACTTGAGCGCCTCCGCCTTGTCGATCTTGGCTCTGCCCCTGTCGCTCCACTTCGCCTGCACGAGCCACACGTCGCGAGAGCTATCGCCAACTGCGATGGCGTCGATCCCCTGGTCTCTGTCGCCGTCGATCACAGCCTTGCCGGCGGTCTCGTAGTCACAGTCGGTCAGCACGCGTACGGCTTCGGCTGCCAGAGCCCTCGACAGGAAACGTTGCTCCTTGCCGGCTTGGTCATACTTCTTGAGGTCGGTGTCGTAGATCAACCCGGCGTAGTTACGCAGGAAAGCCGTGCGGACATGCTCAACCTGGAGCGGTACTGCCGCGTTTGCGTGCTGACTAAAGTCCATATTGCCCCTGTTGCGCCTTCGCACTTTGGTAAGCCCGCCGCACCCGTGCGTACGACGTACTCCTAGTGCAGCGCTCCAAGGTTAACGGCTGTGCAGCAGACCTTGCCATCTGTCGATTGCTATTTTGTACCCATCTGGCATGGGAACAGCAAGTATGTCCTCATATTTGAACAAGTCGAGTCCTTTGTGCCCATAGGACTCCATGGTGACTTCCCCTATTCGCTATGGCTCTCGGGCGACGTCCAGACAGCCGAGTAGGGCACACCCTCGCGATAGTGCTTGATCCCCTCGGCCGTGTATGGGTAAGTGCCAGCTGGTAGTTGATCGAGGGGAAACCAAGCGATCTGGGCGCATTTATGTGGTTCGGCGTTGGTCGGCTCGCCGTTCCACGTCTGCGCTTCGAAGAACACGCCTATGCGGGCCTGACCTTCGGGGTTGCGGAAGTGGCATAGGTGGACGAAGCGTAGGTTGCCACCCGTTAGCGTGATGCCGATCTCCTCGCGGGCTTCGCGGATGACGGCCTGTTCGATGGTCTCGCCTTCCTCCAGGTGTCCGCTGGGGACATTCCACTGTCCGTCCGCGTATCCGGTGCCTTGGCGTTGGGCCAAGAGCACCTCGCCTTCACGGACGAGGATCAGCATGGCGTCCACGATGGTCCGATACCGCATGGTCACCCTTCGTCGGCGAGTCGACTCTCTGGGTCAATCGTCCGCGTCGAGGTCGGCGGTATCAATCTGCGAAGGGTCGGATGGGCCGTGGTGACGTGCAGCGGGCCCAGACGATCTTTCCGCCGGTTGGGGGCCAGCGGGTGCCCCATTCCTTGGCCAGAGCCTCGACCAGCCAGAGGCCGCGGCCACCTTCGTCGTCGAGGGTGGTCTCACGGCGTTGGGGGCGGCGGCGGGTGGGGTCCCAGAGCTCTATGAGGAGTTCCGGTGTCGCGAGCTTCTGGGCGAAGAGCCGCAGGGTCAGGCAGATCACGTCGAAGGGTCTGTGCGGCGACGGGTCGGATGGTTCGGTGGCCATGGCGTTGACGGCTTTCACGCCGTTCGTCGCCAACTCGCTCACGATCAGTTCTGCGTCGTCCACCAGGGGCATCATGTGCCATTTTTCCAGGACGTTTCGGGTGTGTAGACGAGCCAGGGATATCGACTCGCCGAGGGCGGGGATGATGACGGAGCTGATGAACTGGTCCTCGATATAGCGCGTCATCGGATCCATGTGAGCGCCTTGGGCATCGTCATCGTTCCGGAGAGCAGGGCTCGGCGGGCGTTCTCGGCGGCCTGGGTGAGGGCCGGGCGAAGCCGGCGGTT
Source organism: Actinomycetales bacterium (assembly GCA_044507605.1). Lineage (GTDB taxonomy): Bacteria > Actinomycetota > Actinomycetes > Streptosporangiales > Streptosporangiaceae > Thermopolyspora. The sequence continues at coordinate 5,008 of JBIQJI010000059.1, forward strand.
GCGCGATCGTGGGGCTTGGGCTGCTTCGTCTTCGAGTTCGACGATGGTAGCGGGGTCAGCGGTGCGCTGACGAGGCACCTTGGGTTGTGTTGATCGCATATTGGTCCCCCAGAGTCTCTGTGATCACGCGTACGTGCGCTGAGCTCTGTGGCTGCATGTATGCGCGATTCGGCTATTTCCTAATTACGTCCAATTTGTGCATGTGCTGCGATTGGCTGGACGTTCTTAGGCGTCTTAGGCTGCCTTGTCATTTCGGTTGCGGTCCAGGAGATCTAGGGCGACAATCGGTGCCAAAGATTTTCTTGTTGTGGGTACGCCGGTCACCGAGTCCAGAGGAGCCGGAGAGAATTCGTCATCGCGGGTAGATCGTTTCAGGGGGCGAAGATGACCAATGACCTTGATCCACGACTCACGCCGACTCAGCGCTTCGGCCGGGAACTGTCCCGGATCAGACGTGCACGCGGCCTGTCCCAGTCCGCGCTCGCCGCGCGGCTCGGCATCTCCAAGTCCCTCGTCGGCCACATCGAGATCGGCGACCGCACGCCGAGAGAGGACCTCGCTCGGCGCTGCGACGAGGTCTTCGGCTCGGACGACTTCTTCAAGCGACTGTGCCGGAGCATCGATGCCCCGATGGGGCCAGGCTGGTACATCAGGTGGAGCTCCGAGATCGAGCCGCATGCTCGTGCCCTGCGGAGCTGGGACCCCCTCCTCATTCCGGGTCTCCTGCAGATTGAGGACTATGTACGCGCCCTCTTGAGGGGCGGTCTTGTCGACAGCACGGAGCGGGAGGTTGAGGATGGGGTGGACGCTCGGATGCGACGCCAAATCGTCTTTGCGGGCGAGCGTCCACCTTCACTGTGGGTACTCCTCGATGAAGGTGTCCTTTATCGACTCATCGGTACAGCTGAAACTATGATGAAGCAGCTTGATCATGTGCTGACGATGGCCGGGCGGCCGAACGTGAACGTGCAGGTCATCCCGAGGGACACGCCTTGTACGGCAGGCCTTGCATCGGGCTTCATCATCGCGGAGATGCCGGACGCTCCTACTGTCGTTTCGGTCGAATCAGCAGGCGAGGGGGAAGTATCCGCTGACCATGATTTCGTTTTAATGATCTGGGGCGCCTATGACAAACTACGCGCAGAGGCTCTATCAAGCACGCAGTCATTGGACAAGATCAAGGAAGCACGAGAGCAATGGAAGCTGCGGACGTGATTCGAGGCGACTCCGGCCGAGAGGTCTGGAGGAAGAGCTCCTACAGCGCTGCGAACGGTGGGAATTGTGTTGAAGTTGGCAAGGCCCCTGCAGGTGCCGTCGCCATCCGTGACAGTAAGAATCCAGGTGTCTCTCTGACCTTCCCCCGCGATACCTGGATCGACTTCCTGGCCGAAGTCAGACTGGGAAAGCACCTGGCATAGGAACCGTTACCGGCAGCCGACGAGCCAAGGCTACTCGGGGGGCTGGAGGGCTTCGGCGATGGTGGTGAACTCGTCGAGGGCGGCCTGGAGGTCTTCGACGATCTCGCGGGCGATCACGTCCGGGGGTAGGCGGCTGTCGGCGTCCTCCAGGCTGTTGTCCTTGAGCCAGGTGATGTCCAGGTTGACCTTGTCCCGGGCGGTCAGCTCCTCGTAGGTGAAGGGGCGGAAGCGGTCGGTCTCGGTGCGGTTTTCTCGGGGCTCGCCGGGGCGGTAGCACTTGACGAAGTCGTCGAGGTGTTCGCGGGTGAGGCGGTTCTGCTTCAGGGTGAAGTGTTCGTTGGTGCGGAAGTCGTACACCCAGAGCGTTGAGGTCCAGGGGCCGTCAGGACGGGCCGGCTTCTTGTCGAAGAACAGGACGTTGGCCTTTACACCGCCTGCGTAGAAGATGCCCGTCGGCAGGCGGAGCAGGGTGTGCACGTCGAACTGCTGGAGCAGCCGCCTGCGGATCGTCTCGCCGGCGCCTCCCTCGAAAAGCACGTTGTCCGGGAGGACCACGGCGGCCCGGCCGGGGATGCCCAGCATCGAGGCGATGTGCTGGACGAAGTTGAGCTGCTTGTTTTTGGTCGTCTGCCAGAAGTCCTGTCGGCTGTACTCAATATCCTCCCGGTTGGCCTTGCCGCCCTCGCCGACCACGGTGATCGAGGACTTGCGACCGAACGGGGGATTGGCCAGCACGAGGCTCGGATAGCGCTTCGGCGGCTCGGCCAAGGCGTCCCGTACCTCGATCAACGATGGGCCGTTGGCCTGGCCGATGCCGTGTAGCAGCATGTTCATCGCGGCCAGTCGCGCGGTGCCGTCGACCAGTTCGACGCCAGAGATCGCCCCAGACGCGAGCCCGGCCCGCTGCTCCGGGGTAAGCGATGAGCCGTAGTGATCCTGTAGGTACTCGGCGGACGCCAGGAGGAACCCGCCAGTGCCGCAGGCCGGGTCGCAGATCGTGTCGTCCGGCGTCGGCTGTACGCAGTCGACCATGGTCGTGATGAGGGCACGCGGCGTGAAGTACTGCCCGGCCCCGGACTTGACGTCCTCGGCTCCCTTGGCCAGTAACTCCTCATAGGCGTCGCCCTTGACGTCTACACCCTGGCTGGACCAGCGTTCCTTGTCGATCAGATCGACGACCAGTCGCTTGAGCTTGGCCGGGTCCTGAATGCGGTTTTGCGCCTTCCTGAAGATGACACCCAAAGTGTCTTTGCGCTGCCCGAACTCCCGAAGGACGTGGTTGTACTCGTCCTCCAGGTCCTGTCCGTCGAGGTCAAGCAGCCGTTGCCAGGCGTCGGCTACGATCACGAGCGACGTGTCGGGGGCAAGCGCGCGATGTGCCCGCTCGTGAGCCATCTTGAGGAACAGCAGATACGTCAACTGCTCGACATAGTCGATCGTGGACACACCGTCGTCTCGCAGGACGTCACAGTAGTTCCACAACTTTGCGACCAACCGCCGAGTCTCGGGGCTGCTCACAGCAACTTCTCCTTCTGCGGCGGAGCCTTGCGGGCATATTGAGTACGGGTCGGCGTCTTTCGCTCTGATTCCGTCCTTAGGGATGGCAAAACCCTATCTGCTTTGATTCTATCCAGCAGTACACTAACCGATTCGTCCGCTGAATTTTGGCCTGTGAGATTACCTGAAAAGGCTCGTGTGAGAAGGGATGTGCGCAAACTGCTTGCTCTCGCGAGCGCTCGAGACAGGCTTTGTGAAAGCAGATCGATTTTATCCAGGCGTTCTCGGGTCTCCGAAACGATTTGTTGCTGTTTGGTGATGGGAGGGATCGGGAATTCGACAGACTTGAGTCGCCCGGCAGAAAGGTGTGCGATGTTGGTGGTGATGCGGACTTCCTGTATAAATCGCCTGGCGTGCATGTGGCGGCGAAACACAAGAAGAGCCCATTCGGGAATCACGTCGGGGCCGCATGTGAAGCGTAGTAAGCTGTTGGTGAAGGCGACTTCTCCGGGCTCTCCTCGGTAAATTGCGGGCCGGCCTAGATACTCTGGGCTTTGACCTTCATTGAGGAGGATGTCACCCTCTTTCAGCCTGAATTTGTCGAATATATCTGGTGGAAAGTCCATCTCCATCAGGTCGCTTGTATCGATGCGGTCTTCGAAAACGTTGGCAACCCGGAGGTAGGGCCGCATGTTGGGGCCGGTGTGCCAGGTGGGGTGGCGCTGCCGCCCAAGTTCGACTTTCCCTGCTTCGCCGACAGGAACCGTCTTCCAGTCGCTGGGGCCAGGAATGGGCACTGCCTCAACTATTATACGTTTCGCTAGAATCCTTAAGCGTTTAAGCGTGCTTTCAAGTGTGTTCTGGGCCTCTCGCAAGCGGGACAGATAGGTTTCAAGTGTAGCAACGAGATGATGCTGCTCAGTCAATGGTGCGATGGGCACCGGTAGTTGTTTAATCTTTGAGAGGCTTATCGATGCAAGATTTACACTTTGGGTGGCGTTTTTCTCAAACCAGTTGCGTGCGCATTCGTTTGAATACCAGGCCAGAAGCCTGGGCTCTAGTATGCCTGGTTCCAGGCGCGCGCGAAATACATGATTCTGGTGGATGCAGTCAGGAATCTCTCCATTCCATACCCAGCCTCGTCCAATCTTGTCTCGATCACCACCCTCGTTGAGGAGGACATCGCCGACCTGAAGTCGTAGCTTTTCTAAGGTTCGCTTGGGAACTCTGATTTCAGTGATTTTTGAGAGGTCTAGGTGGCCTCTTTGGACATTGGCGACACGTAGATAGGGGACCAGCGGAAGTGAAGGGTCATGTTGCTTCTTGCTGTCCTTCGTGACGCCGCCAACCACATCGGCGATTTCTCCGAGCGTTGTCCAAGCCCATGTATCTGGGATGGGGAACAGTCCGGTCATGCCGTTAGGCCTGAGTTGAGGTCATCAAGTAGTCGTTCGGCGTTGGCATCGCCGAAGGTGGTGAGGAAGCCGTCTATGCCGCCGCGTTCGGTGAAGGGGACGGTGTCGAGGTCGGTGTGGTGGAAGCCGGCGCTCGTGATGGCCACGTCTCGGATGTGGTCGAGCCACCACATCTGGGCTTCCGTGAATGTGACCCCTGCCTGCTGCTGCTTCACAAGCCATGCAGCGTAGCGTTCCTCTACGACCTTTCGGTGGGGGATCGGGTTGGCGTCGAGGCCGAGTTCGTAGCGGATCAGGCCGATGAGGTCGACGGGGCCGTGAGTGAGGCCGGGTTCGGCGGCGGCCAGTTCGAGGCGGCGGTAGGCCTCCCAGAGGCCTTCGGGGGTCCAGTGGTGGGGTGGCCGGGCGATTCGGGCGGCGAGTTCCTTGAGGGCCGCGTAGGTGGTGCGGGGGTTTGCGCCGTTGCGATAGGCGAGTTCGATGGCGGTGATTTCGGCCCGGTTCTGGTCGAGGAAGTCCCGCCAGGAGGTCACAGTCTCCTGGGCGCGCAATCTCGGGTCGACTCCTGCGGCTTCGATGAGTTTGTCCTGGTTGCCCTCGTCGTACACGATGTCGTGGTCGGCGCGGATCTCTAGGAGGCGCTGGCGGAGGGCGGGGTTGGCGGCGAGGGGGCGGACGGCCTGTTTGATGAGGTCTCGAACCGCCTCGCTCCCCTTGCTTATCGCCTCGGAGAGCGCATCGGGGTCGGCGCAGCGGGATATCGACGCGATGACCTCGGCCAGCGGGGCGCCTGCGAGGGTCTCCAGTTCGGTGCGTTCGTCGTCGGTGATCTGTTTGTTGAGCCGGGCCAGGCGACCGGCGAGGGTGCCGGCCTCGTCGGGGGTGATGATGAGCTGGCCGGCCTTGTCCAGGAGTTGCTTGAGGGTGATCTTCTTCTCGTCGTCGGTCATCAGGGGGGAGGCGTCGACCTTGGGGGAGTCGGTGACGCCGACCGCGTCGACGATGACGAAGCGGTCCTTGGCGGCGACGTCGGGGGTGACCTTGTGTAGTTCGGCCGGGTCCAGGCTGCGGGCGCCGCGGCCCTTCATCTGCTCGAAGTAGGCCCAGCTGCGGACGTCGCGAAGGAAGAACACGCATTCGAGGGGGCGTACGTCGGTGCCGGTGGCGATCATGTCGACGGTCACCGCGATGCGCAGCTTAGGGCCGTTGCGGAACTCTGCCAGCAGGGCGTCGGTGTTCCCGGCCGTGTAGGTGATCTTCTGGCAGAACTCGTTGGGCTTGCCGAAGACGCGTCGTACCATCTGCACGATCTCCTCGGCGTGGTTGTCGTCGACGGCGAAGATCAGTGTCTTGGGGACGTACGTACGGCCGGGGAAGATCGCGGTGAACAGTCGGTCGCGGAAGGTTTCCAGGACCAGCTTGAGCCGCCCCTGGCTGATGACCTTGCGGCCGAGCTGGGCGCCCGTGTACTCGAAGTCGTCGTCGAGTTCCTGGACGCGCCTGCGGCGGGTGGTCCGGTTGAGGATCGGGACCACGATGCCCTTCTCGATGCGCGCGCCGCGCTCGGTCTGCTCGGTGCGGATGCGGAACACGTCGAAGTCGACGTTGACGCCGTCGGCCACCGATTCGCGGTAGGTGTACTCGCTGACCAGGTTCTGGTGGAAGAAGCCGAAGGTCTGCTTGATGGGGGTAGCGGTCAGGCCGATCAGGGTCGCGTCGAAGTACTCCAGCACCTGGCGCCAGCGGCCGTAGATGGACCGGTGGCACTCGTCCACGATGATCAGGTCGAACGTCTCCGGCGGCACTTCCGGGTTGTAGGAGACCTCGACTACGCCGTCCACGTCGTAGGAGTCGAGCGCTTCGTCCTCGATGTCCGGGTCGACGGCCTCGCCGCACAGCCGCGCGAACAGCCGCTGGACGGTCGAGATGACGACCTTGGTGGACCCGGCGATGGGGCCGCCGGTGAGACGCTGCACGCCGTACAGCTCGCTGAACTTGCGGCCGTCGTCGGGGGTCACGTACTTGCGGAATTCGGCGTCGGCCTGCTTGCCCAGGTTGTTGCGATCGACGAGGAAGAGGATGCGATGCGCGCGGGCGTGCTTGAGCAGGCGGTACGACTGGGTGACGGCGGTGAAGGTCTTGCCGGCGCCTGTGGCCATCTGTATCAGTGCCCGGTCGTCGTGGCCCTGGGCGAGGAACTCCTCGGTGCCCCTGACCGCGCGGATTTGTGCCGGGCGAAGGCCGCGCTCGTCCAACTCGGGCATGCGGCGTAAGCGGGCGCGGAACGTGGGGGCATGCTCGTCGGCTTCGGTTTCGCGCATCCAGCGGGCCAGGGTCTCTGGCCGGTGGAAGGAGAACACCTCGCGCGACCTCGGGGCGGGATCGAGCCGATTGGTGAAGTGGGTCTCTGCGGCGGTCGTCTCGTACCTGAACGGCAACGGTATCCGCCACGCCTGGAGCTGCTGGCTGGCGGTGAGGCTCTCGGCGTACCGGCCCGACTGGGCCTCGACCGGGCTGAGGATCGTGCCTTCGCGCTTGGCCTCGATGACCCCGACCAGCGACTCGTTCACCCACAGCAGGTAGTCGGCGGGGCCGGTCGCCGTGCGCACCTCCCGTACGGCGACCCCGGTGCCGGCGAAGAGGTTGATGTCGCGGGTGTCCTGCACGATCCAGCCGGAGAGCAGCAGCATCTCGTCGACACGCTCCCGCACCTCCGCCTCGGTGAGCGGCACGTGCGCGGCCCGCTGCGCCTTCTCGATGAACGCGTCGCGGTGCCCGGCCGAGACGCGTCGCCTCTTGGCGACCGCATCGGCGAACCTGGCCTCGGCCTCTGCCGCCCGATGCTCGGCCTCCTCCGCCAGCGCCCTCAGGCGTTCGCGGTCGGCGACGGCTTGGGCTAGCCGCTCCTCGGCGTCGCGGCGGGCCCTGGCCTCCGCCTGCGCCTGGTCCAGCTGGCCGTCGCGGCGCACCATGACCTCGGCCAGACGCTCGCGGTAGCGGGCCAGCTCGCGGAGCAGTTCCGCCCGCTCGGCCTCGTCGGACGCCGTGCGGGGGACGGTCGGGGTTTCCGGCTCTGGGGGCGGTACGAACGCGGGCGGGGGAGTTCCGCCGAGGGCACGTTCCAACCACACGCCCAGCTCAAAACAGATTCGGACGCAAGAAAGCGCCTCGCGGACATCTCCGTAATGGGAGTGCACCGCCTTGTTCCCCGATTGGCGCACATTATCGAATGCGCGCCGGATCGACGGAACAAGCACCCCGGCATCGGCGAGCGCCTTGATCCGCGCATCCTGGGTTTTCCCGTGGACCCTCGTCTGGGTGAGGTGGATCAGCAGTCTGGCCAGCGTCTCTGTGAACCGGCGGGCCTTGAACATGGCCACGTCGGGATCGGAGTAGACCGCCGCTTCCGCGCCTGCTCCGTCGAGGACGAGTAGGCGTTCACGCGGGAGCAGATAGCCGAAGTTCTGGGACCGTCGAGCAAGTTCGTCGAACTGTCCGTCCACTCTGTCTCTCCCGATGCCGATTAATGTGCAAAACGTTGTAGCCTATCGAAACTTTCGCATCGGCAACAGGATTTCCCGGCGGTCGGCGTTATCGGTCGCGGAGGTGGTCGTGGAGGGCGCGGGCCACTTGGGCCATGAGGGCTTCGGCGGCGGGTTGGGTGGCGGCGGGGACGGTGGATTGGGTGAGGGCGGCCACAGCGTAGGTATCACCGTCGTCGTGTTCGATCACGCCGATTTCGTGGCGGAGGTTGAGCAGGGTGCCCGTTTCGACGACCACTTTGCGGCGTCCGAGCTGAAGTCGGGGGCCAGGCGGTGGCGGATGAGGTTTTCGGCCATCAGGGTGCGGGTGCGGGCGGCGCGCCGCACGGCGCTCCCATCGTGATCGCCGTTCTGTCTGATCGTGGCAGGGTGGACGCGAAGTCGGACAACGCGCTCATCGCGGACGCGACCAAGGCGGCCATCGCCGGTTTGGGGCGGTAGCGGGCGCTGGAGACGCCGACTTGGTTCCCGTCGGGTCGCCCGGAGCGTCCGAGGCAGGGTTTCCGGCGTGGGAGCGCGGTGATGACGGGGGCCGCGGCGGGACCGCGGCCCCCGTGGGGCGCCCCGCCCGTGGTGCGCTGCTGTGCGGGCCGGGCGAGATCATATGGGGCCCAGGTAGGTGCCGCCGGAGACGTCGATGGTCTGGCCGGTGATCCAGCGGGCCTGCGGGCTCGCCAGGAAGGCGACCACGTCGGCGACGTCTTCGACCTCGCCCAGTCGCCCGAGCGCGGTGATGGACTCCAGCGCGGTGATCATTTCGGGCATGGCCGAGTAGCCTGCCGTCATGTCCGTGCGCACCACGCCGGGGGCGACGGTGTTGACGGTGATGCCGCGCCGGCCGAGGTCGTTGGCGAGCGTGGGGGCCATCGACTCCAACGCCGCCTTTGTGACGGTGTAGCCGATCTGCATGGTGACCGCGATGCGGCTGGCCGTGGAGCCCATGTTGATGATGCGGCCGCCGTCGTTCAGCAGGGGCAGGGCGCGCTGGGTCACGAAGAACGGCGCGGCCACGTTGATGGCGAGCAGCCGGTCGAACTCCTCGGGGGTGACCAGCGTGATCGGGTGGGCGGAGGCGATGCCGGCGTTGTTGACCAGGATGTCGAGCCGGTGCCCGGCCAGGCCGGTGATCAGGCCCTCGAACAGCCGGTCCACCGCGCCGGCGGTGCCGAATTCGGCGCGGACGGCGAACGCCATTGCTGCCGTAGTGGACGGCGACGAGTGCGCCTTCGCCGGCCAGCCGGAGCGCGACCGCCCGGCCGATGCCCCTCGATCCGCCCGTCACCAGCGCCGTCCTGCCCGTCAACATGCCCATCGCGTGCTCCTTGAGTGGTGGCCGGTCCCGGCTGGATCCGGCGATGGGTCTCACGGTGCCGCCGGCCGCTCACCGCGCGCTCACCGCGCGCACACCGGGGCCGCGGTGAAGATCAGAAGCCGATGGTCTCGTGGAGCAGGATCACGGTGCTGCGGCCGGGCATGGCTTCGCGTTCGACGATGAGGATCTTGCCGATGAACGAGGGCTGGCCGTAGGCCTGCCGGCAGCGCTCCCACTCTTTGGGCAGGCTGTACGTGCGGACGCGGCGCAGGGCGGTGCCGAGGTCGGGGACGACCTTCTGGGCGCCGGCGACCACGATGACCTGACCGGCGCCTGCGGCGTACGGGGCGAGCTGGCTGCCGGTCGCCGAGGCGGCCACCATGATGCCGTCTTCGGTGACCGCGTGGACGCTGCCGATGACGACGTCGGGCGCGGCGCCGAGTTTGATCTGGGCCCGCATGTCTCCGTCGAGTGCGGCGGCCTGGCGGCGAACGGAGGGGCGCAGATCGGCGTCGTCGATGTCGGCGGTGATGCCGCTCAGCCGCAGGGTCTCGCTCGACGCCGTGAGCACCCCTTGGCCGGGCGGCAGCAGGGTGGGGATCAGGGCACGTGCTTCTTTCGCTCCCGCCACGATGTGGACGGTGTGCCCGTTCCGGCGCAGTGCTTGCGCTGCGCGTTCCAGCCGGGCGGGCGACGCGGCCTGGCCGAAGCTCGGATCGAGGGGCGGGGCATCGACATGGCTACTTGTGGTCATGAACCCCATCTTGGGTAACTGTGGGATCCTGCGGAAGATCGCACCTTTTTCTGCGTTGGTTACCTCTGAGGAAGTGTCGATGGTCGAACATCACGAGCAGCTGTGCGGTTCCCGGGAGATCCTCGACCGGATCGCCGACAAGTGGACGCTCACCGTCATTCATCAGCTGGCGTGGGGGGCACGGCGCTTCATGGAACTGCACCGGGGGGTTCCGGGTATCAGCCAGCGGATGCTGACCGTGACGCTGCGCGGCCTGGAGGAGGACGGGCTGGTGGCGCGGACGGTCTTCCCAGTGATCCCTCCCCACGTGGAGTACGAGCTGACGCCGCTCGGCCGCACCCTGCTGGAGACCGTGTGCCGGTTGATGGAGTGGACCGTGGAGCACGCGGACGAGATCCGGGCGGCCCGCCTCGCCTACGCCGACCGGCAGGCGTCGGCACGGTCGTCCGCTTCCTGACGAGCGGCCGGCCTGTGCGCGTCGTGCCCTACGTGCGGGGGGTCGCGGGGCGGCGGGACAGGACGCCAGGCCACCACACGGCCGGGCCGGCGTCACGGACGATGGCCGGCACCAGCAGGGAGCGGACGACGATGGTGTCGAGCAGGACGCCGAAGGCGACGATGAAGGCGACCTGCACGAGGAAGGCCAGCGGGATGACCACGAGGGCGGCGAAGGTGGCCGCGAGGACCACGCCGGCCGATGTGATGACGCCGCCGGTGGCGGTGAGCCCTCTCAGCACGCCCTGGCGGGGCCCGTGCAGCAGCGACTCCTCCCGGGCCCGGGTCATCAGGAAGATGTTGTAGTCGACGCCCAGGGCGACGAGGAAGACGAACCCGTACAGGGGCACGGCGGCGTCGGTGCCGCTGTAGCCGAGCAGGCCTTGGAAGACCAGCGCGGAGACGCCGAGGGTCGCGAGGTAGTTGAGCGCGACGGTGGCCACCAGGAGCAGCGGCATCACCAGGGAGCGCAGCAGCACGACGAGGATGGCCACGATGATGGCGAGCACGACGGGGATGATGATGGCCCGGTCGTGCTCGGCGGTGGCCTGGGTGTCGTACTGCTGGGCGGTGTAGCCGCCGACCAGGGCGTCGGCGCCGGGCACGGCGTGCAGGTTGTCGCGCAGCCGGTGGACGGTCTGGCGGGCGGCGTCGCTGTCTGCGGGGTCGCTCAGCGTGACGTCGACCAGGGCGCGGCCGTCGACGATGAGCGGGGCGTCGCCGGTGGTGCGGGGGCGGGCCGAGGAGACGCCGTCGGTGCGGGACGCGGTGGCGACGACCTCGGACAGCGCCGGCGAGTTCGTGAGGACGACGGCGGGGTTGCCCGATCCGCCGGGATAGTGCTGGTCGAGGACGCTCTGGGCGGTCACCGAGAGGGCTCCGCCGACGAACGTCTCGCTGAGCGGCATTCCGTGCGCGCGGAGCGTCGGCATGAACGCGGCGCAGGCGGCCAGGACGACCAGCGTGCTCACCCAGACGCGGCGCGGATGGCGGTCGAGGAGGGCGGCGACGCGGCGCCAGACGCCCTGCCCGGAGGCGCCTTCGCCGGCGGGGCGCGGCCGGGCGGGCCAGTAGGCGGCGCGGCCGAGCAGGACCAGGGTCGCCGGCAGGAAGGTGAGCGCGGCGAGCAGCGCGCAGCCGATGCCGATGGCCCCGACCGGGCCGAGCGCCCGGGTGTTGGCCAGGTCGCTGAGCAGCAGGGCGACCAGGCCGAGCGCGACGGTGGCGGCGCTGGCGGTGATGGCGCCCACCGACCCGCGCCACGCGGCGCGCATCGCGGGCAGCCGCGGCCTGCCGGCGGCGATCTCCTCGCGGAACCGCGCCGACAGCAGGAGGGCGTAGTCGGTGGCCGCGCCGATGACGAGGATCGACAAGATGCCCTGGACCTGGCCGTCGACCATGGCCGCGCCTCGGTCGGCCAGGTAGTAGACGATGGCGCTGGCCAGCGCGAGCGCGAACACCGCACTGATGATGATCACCAGGGGCAGCAGCAGGCTGCGGTAGACGAGCAGCAGGATCAGCAGCACGACGCCGACGGCGACGCCGAGCAGCAGGGTGTCGATGCCGGCGAACGCGTCGCGCAGGTCGGCCTGGGTGGCGGCCGGCCCGCCCACGTACGCCCGCGTGCCCGGCACCCGCTCGGCGGCCTCGCGGATGCGCTCCACGGTGCCGGAGGTGTGCTCGCCGGCGTCGGCGCGGATCTGCACCACCCCGCTCAGGGCCGCGCCGTCCCGCGACGGCATGACCGGGGAGGCGGGCCCCGCGATGAAGGGGACGCCGCGCAGGGAGGCCAGCGCGGCGTCGGCCGTCTGGCTCTGGGCGGGCGTGACGCGGCCCTCGCGGGCGGTCCAGACGACGATCGCCGGGATCGCGCGGCCCCGCTCGAACCGGCTCTGCTGCTGGAGCACCTGCGTCGACTCGGCGCTGCGGGGCAGGAACGACGACTGGTCGTTGACGGCGACCTGGCTCAGTTTGCCGGCGTACGGGCCGGCCAGGCCGCCGATGGCCAGCCAGACCAGGAGCAGGACGACCGGAAGGGACCAGCGGAGGGCTCGGGTCGCGGGCACCAGCGTTTTCTTCCGTTATCGGGACAAGGCCGATCACGCAGCGTCATGGCGATGATCGGCATAAGCATATCCCGGGGCGGCGGCGCCCGTTTCCCGGCCGCCGCAGATGCGGCTCGCGCGCGCCGCCGGGGGTCAGGGGCGCACGTGGGTGGAGGCCGGCAGGGCCGGCGACGGGGTGCGCTGGAAGCCGGGGGCCAGGGCGATGATGATCGCCGCCAGGACGAGGGGGCAGGCGAACGCCACACGGTAGTCGGTGGCGTCGGCCACGCCGCCGACCAGCGCCGCACCGGCGATGAAGCCGACGTAGTTGAACAGGTTGACCCGGGCGATGGCCACGCCCGTGCCGGCCGGGTCGAGACGGCCGGCGGCCGAGAAGGACTGGGGGGCGATCACGGACAGGCCGACGCCGGTCAGGCCGAAGGCGACGATGGCCACGGGCTCGTTCGGGGCGAAGACCACACCGGCCAGGCCGAGGGCCGCGAGCAGCCCGCCGACACGGACGATCGCCGCCGGACCGTAGCGGCGGACCGCGAGGTCGCCGCCGACCCGTACGACGAACGTGGTGGCCTGGTAGGCGCCGAGGGCGAGCGGGATCACGGCGGCCGACGCGGACAGCACCTGGTCCATGTAGACGGAGCCGAAGTTGGAGATCGCCGCGTCGCCGACGTACAGGAAGGCCATGGCCAGGCACAGCGGCACGATGGGACGCCACGGGACCCTGGTGCCCGCCGCGGCGGCCGGGTCGGCGGGTTCGACGTGTTCCTCGCCGGGGCCGCGCAGGGACGGGGCCGCGACGACCGCGATGGCGATGCCGGGCACCATGGCGATCGCGAACGTCGGCGGCAGGCCCAGGCCGAGGCCGCCCGCCGCCGAGGCCCACAGGGCGCCGATGACGGCCGCGGCGCTCCACAGGGCGTGGAAGCCGGTCAGGATGGGCCGTCCGTACGCCCGCTCGACGGCCACGCCCTGCATGTTCATACCGGCGTCGACGGCCCCGAGGCCCAGGCCGAACAGCACGTTGCTCGCCACCAGGGCCGGCACGGTGGGGGCGAGCCCGGCGAGGATCACGGCGGTGCAGGCGAGCGGCTGGGCCAGGCGCAGCACCCGGCGGCTGCCGTGGCGGGCGGCGAGGGCGCCGGCGAGGACGCTGCCCGCGCCGGCGATGACGGGCACGATGAGCAGCAGGATCGTCAGCTCCCCGTCGCTGATGCCGTGCTTGTCCTGCAGCGCGGCCACCTGGGTGAGCAGGGTGGCGAAGGTCAGGCCCTGCACGAAGTAGACGGCGAAGGCGGCGAGGCGGCTGCGCCGGTCGCGCGGGGTGAGGGAGCCTGCGGGGGCCGGAGCGGCGGACGGGGTGGGGGACAACGCGGCCTCCCGATGGGAGGAACATGAGGGGGGTTCAGGTTTTGCCGTCAGGCTAGGGCCAGGCGGTCACGCGGTCAACAGTGCCCTCGTCCACGGGTCGTCGTCCATGGGACGTCGTCCGGGCCGTCGTCCACGTGTTGTCGTGCTCGTGTTGTCGCTTTGTCGCTCATGTGCCGTCGTCCACAGGCTGTGGACGACGGGTGCGCACAGCTGGCTTTCTGTGGCTTACTGTCGAATCGTGGAGAGCAATCCTCGGCCCCGCCCTCGTGGCGCCGCCGCCCTGTCCGCCCTGTGGGAGATGCTGGACACCAGGCGGTCCGCCGCCCCGCCCGCCACGCCGCCGAGCGAGCTGCGGGCGTCGGACGCCGACCGTGAGCGGGTCGTGGCCGTGCTGCAGGAGGCCGTCGCCGACGGGCGGCTCACCCCCGCCGAGCACGAGGAGCGGGTCGGGCTGGCCTACCAGGCCCGCACCCTGGGCGAGCTGTCCGGGCTCACCACCGACCTGCTGCCCGAGCACCTGCAGCCGGTGCGCACCGACGTGGGCCCGGTGTCGGCGCTGTTCCGGGCCGACAGGCGCGAGGGCCGCTGGGTGGTGCCGTCGCGCTACCCCGTCACGGCCCTCGGCACCACGGTCACGCTCGACCTGTGCGAGGCCCTGCTGCAGACCAGCCACGTCACGATCGACGCCACGATCATCGGCGGCACGCTCGTGCTGATCGTGCCCGAGGGCGTCCGCGTGATCATGCCGGCCAACGGCGTGCTGGCGAGCAAGAAGAATCAGGTGCGCACCCCCGACTCCGCCGCTCCCGACGGGCCGGTGATCGAGATCGTCGGCCGGGTGGTGGCGGGCGGCATCGTCGCCAAGTCCCCCAAACGCCCCAAGCGGCGGCTGTTCCGCCGCGACTGACAGCGCGATCGCGCGAACGCGACCGGCCGGGCCGATGCGGGCGAACGCCCCCGGCGGCGCGGTGCGCGGCACCGCCCGCCGGGAGCAGGTCGCGGGCCGGTCAGTTCCCTCTGCAGTCGATGGTGACGACCTTCTTGGCGTCCTTGCCGTCCTTGCCGTCGAGCTGCGGCGGGGCGGGGAGCTCGTCGGCGTCCAGCCGCTCGGCGGGGCGGGCACGCCCGGCCTGGGCGCGTTCGAGGTGGACCGTCTCGCCGCGTTCGAGCCGCTTGCCCGGCGTCACGGCCGCCTCGGCTCCCGGCACGCCTTCCCCGTGGGCGTGGTACCGCACGATCGGGGCCTTCGCGATGGGTGCCCGGCCCTTCTCGGCCGTGCCCGCCTTCGGGGCGGCGTGCCGCCAGGACGGGTCTTCGGGGGCGGGGCGGCCGACGACGCCCTCGGTGAGGGTGAAGGTCCGGCCATCGCTCGTGGTGCAGACCACGGTGCCGGCGTGGCCGGGTGACCCGTCCGTCCGGCCGGAGCCGCCGTCGGCCGCGGCCGAGCCGGTGAGGCCCGCCAGGGCCAGCACGGCGGCCGCCCCGAAAATCGTGACACGTCGCTTGAACACCTTGTCTCCTTGTCGGTGTGCTGGGTCGGACCCATCGAGGCTGGCCCGCGGCACCTGAAGCGACCCTGAAGAGAGCCGAAATGATCTTCAGGTTGGCTTTAGGTTGGGTGCGGCACGCTTGTCACCGTGCGAGTGCTACTGGTGGAGGACGAGCAGCGGCTGGCCGACCTGGTCAAAAGCGGCCTCGCCGGCGAAGGGTTCGCGGTCGACGTCGCGTACGACGGCAGGGACGGCCTGTGGATGGCCACCGAGAACCGCTACGACGTGATCGTCCTGGACGTGATGCTGCCGAGAATGAACGGCTACACGCTGTGCGCGCGCCTGCGCGAGGCCGGCGACTGGACCCCGATCATGATGCTCACCGCCAAGGACGGAGTCCACGACGAGGCCGAGGCCCTCGACAACGGCGCCGACGACTACCTGGCCAAGCCGTTCTCGTACGTCGTGCTGCTGGCCCGGCTGCGCGCGCTCGTCCGGCGCGGCGGCAGGGAACGCCCCGTGGCGATCAAAGTCGGCGATCTCGTCGTCGACCCGGCGGCGCTGCGCTGCAGCAGGGGCGACGCCGCCATCGCGCTCACCCCGAAGGAGTTCGCCGTGCTGCACGCGCTGGCGCGGCGCGCCGGCGAGGTGGTGTCCAAACGCGAGCTGCTCGCCGAGGCGTGGGACTTCACCTACGACGGCGACCCGAACATCGTCGAGGTGTACATCAGCGCGCTCCGCCGCAAGATCGACCACCCGTTCGGGCGCGCCACGCTGGTCACCGTGCGAGGCGCGGGCTACCGGCTGGAGACGGCATGAGGCGGCTCGCGGCGAGGTCGGCGGCAGCGGCCCGCCGCGCGCTCGCGAGGATCGGGAACGCGGTCGCGGTGCCGTGGCGCCTCGCCTCGGTACGGCTGCGCGCCACGCTCGCGGCGACCCTCGTGGTCGCCGTCGCGCTCGGCGTGACCGCCCTGGTGCTGGTGGTGACGTTGCGGGGCAGCCTCGTCGACAGCGCGGGCGCCCAGGCCCTCGAACGCGCCCAGGCCACGGTGCCGTACCTGGGCGAGCTGGGCGGCGAGGCCCTGGTGACCGGGCAGGTCGTGGAGGGCGGCCAGACCCTGGTGGACGACCCGGCCCTGGTGGACGGGCGAGCGGTGGATGGCGGCCAGGCCGCAGAGGGCCGCCAGGCCGGGAAGGCGGGTGAATCCTCCGCAGCCGATGCCCGGAGGGCGCACCCCGATCCGGAATCTACGGCCGGTGCGGGGCGGGCGCAGCCTGGTTCGGGGTCTGCGGCCGGTGCCGGGGCGGCGCAGCCCGGCCCGGAGTTCACGGTCGGTGCCGGGGCGGGGCGGCTCGGACCGGTGAACACGGTCGGGGGTGGCTTTGTGCCGACCCGTGGCATGGACGTGATGGTGACCAAGGACGCCGCCGGCGCGAAGACGTCGTGGGCGCAGCCCGGCGAGTACGCCGTGGCCTACCTGAAGGTGGCCACGGCCGAGGGGCCGGTGACGGTCTGGGCGCGGGCCAGCCTGGAGGGCGTCCAGCGGGCGCTGGGGTCGCTCCGGAACGTGCTGCTGCCGGGCGTGCCCGCGTTGCTGCTGATCGTCGCGGGCATGACGTGGTTCTCGGTGGGGCGTGCGCTGGCCCCGGTGGCGGCGATCAGGGCGAAGGTCGCCGATATCACGGCCCGTGACCTGCACCAGCGGGTGCCGGTTCCCCGGTCGCGCGACGAGATCGCGGCCTTGGCCACGACGGTGAATGCCACGATCGACCGTCTGGAGACGGCGGTCGAGACGCACAAGCGGTTCGTGGCCGATGCGGCGCACGAGCTGCGCAGCCCCATCGCCACTTTGCGCACCCGCATGGAGCTGGCCCCGGCGAGCGAGCTCACCCGTGAGGCCCTCGCCGATCTGACCCGCCTGGAGTCGCTCGCCGCCGATCTGCTGCTGCTGGCGAAGCTGGACGCGGGGGAGCCGCTTCTCGCCGACGACGTGGACTTGGGCCAGGTCGCGGCCGAGGAGTCACTGCGCCTGGTCCGCCCGCCCTCGGCCGGCGCGACGCCCGGGGCGGGCGGACCGGCCGGTAGCCGTGCACGGCACCGGCCGGAGGTGCGGCTGCTGCTGGAGGTCGAGCCCGACGTGGTGCTGCGGGGCTCGGCCGGGCATCTCGGCAGGCTCGTGACCAACCTGGTCGACAACGCCGTGCGGCATGCCCGCACCACGGTCCGGGTGCGGGTGCGCCGTGATGGGGACACCGCCGTGCTGGAGGTGCTCGACGACGGGCCCGGGATTCCGGTGGAGCACCGCGAGGCCGTCTTCGACCGGTTCACGCGGCTGGACGAGGCACGGGCCAGGGACGCCGGTGGGGCGGGCCTGGGGCTGGCCATCGCGCGGGACATCGCCACGCTGCATCACGGGACGCTCGTGGCCGAGGACGGCGGGCTCGTCGCGCGGTTCCGGGCGCTCGGAGCGGGCGGCGGCGATGCCGGGCGAGACGATGCCGCCCAAGGCCATGCGGGGCGTGGCGATGCCGGGCATGGCGATGATCGGACGGCGGGCGGCGATCAGACGGCGGTGTCGAAGTTGATCGCGCTGTAGGCGCGCAGCTTCCACAGCTGGTGCTCGCTCTCGATCTTGCGGATCGTGCCGGAGCGGCTCCGCATGACCAGGGAGTGGGTGACGGCCCGGTCGCCGCGGAACCGCACGCCGTGCATCAGTTCGCCGTCGGTGATGCCGGTCGCGGCGAAGAACACGTCGTCCGACCGCACCAGGTCCTCTGTGGTGAGCACCTGGTCGAGCTGCAGCCCGGCGTCGAGGGCGCGGCGGCGCTCGTCGTCGTCGCGGGGCCACAGCCTGCCCTGGATGACGCCGCCGAGGCACTTCAGCGCGCAGGCGGCGATGATGCCTTCGGGGGTGCCGCCGATGCCCAGCATCAGGTCGATGCCCGTGTCGGGGCGGGCCGCCATGATCGCGCCGGCGACGTCGCCGTCGGTGATGAACTTGATGCGGGCGCCGGTCTCCCTGATCTCCTTGACGATCCGCTCGTGCCGGGGCCGGTCGAGTACGACCACGGTCACGTCGGCCGCCGAGCAGCCTTTGGCCCGCGCGACCGCCGCGATGTTGTCGGCCACGGGCGCTTCGATGTTCACGACGGAGGCGGCCTCGGGGCCGGTGACCAGCTTCTCCATGTAGAACACGGCGGACGGGTCGTACATCGAGCCGCGTTCGCTCACCGCGATGACCGAGATCGCGTTGCTCATGCCGAGCGCGGTCAGCCGGGTGCCGTCGATGGGGTCCACGGCGACGTCGCATTCGGCGCCTTGGCCGTCGCCCACGCGCTCGCCGTTGTACAGCATCGGGGCGTTGTCCTTTTCGCCTTCCCCGATGACCACGACGCCGTCCATCGACACGGTGTTGATCAGTTGCCGCATGGCGTTCACGGCGGCCCCGTCGGCGCCGTTCTTGTCGCCGCGGCCCACCCACCTGGCCCCCGCCATGGCCGCCGCCTCGGTCACGCGGACCAGCTCCATCGCGAGGTTGCGGTCGGGGGCGTGGTCGCCGGTGGCGAGTGCAGGCGGTACGGACGGCTGGTGGGACATCATGCTGAGCTCCCTCGGTTCTGAACACGGCAAGGACGGCCGGGGGGCGCTTACCGGGTTCATGACTGGTACCCGGTGAGTGGCTACCTCGATCGTAGTTGCCCCATCTGAAGCGGCCTCGGGGGATAATGTCGCCACCATGAGCAGCGACACGGAACGGCCGGTCACGACGCGTACGTCGCAGCGGGGCGCGGCCACACGCGGCGTGCTCCTCGACGCGGCCAAAGAGACGTTCATCACCAGCGGGTTCGCCGAGGCCGGGGTGACCGAGATCGTCGCCCGTGCGGGCGCCAGCGTCGGTAGCCTCTATCACCATTTCTCCGGCAAGGCCGATCTCTATCGGGCGCTCTTCGACGACTTTCAGGAGCGGCAGACCCTGCGCACCAAGCAGGCCGTGCAGGAGGCCAGGGCGGCGGGCGAGACCGACCCGATGCGTCTGCTCGTCGCCGGCTCCCGCGCCTACCTGGAGGGCTGTCTGGCCGAGCGGGCGCTGTCGGCGCTGTTCCTGCGCGGCGACGGGCCGCCCGGGTTCGAGGTCGTGATGCGCGACCGGCTCAGGCAGTGGGTCAAGCGCAACGCCCTGCTGTTCGACGACCATCAGGGCGCCTTGGCCGTCGTCATCACCGGCGCCCTCGCCGCCGTCGCCCAGGAGGTGTCGCTCTCCGACGACGAGCCGGCGGCCCGGGCGCTCGCCGAGCAGGCCATCGCCATCATCGGCCGCATCAGCGCCTGACACCCCGCCCGTGCCGTACGGCGGGGCGGGGACCGAGGGTGGGTGCGGGTAGCCTCCTGTTCCGTGCGCCACTTCACTCAGGGCTTCTACGGATATGTGTTCGCGGTGCTGGTGTGCCTGGCCGGCGCGGGGCTGTTCCTGCTGGTCACGCCGCAGAGCCGGGCCGAGCACATTCCCAGTGTCGACTACTCGATCGACCTGGCGAACGCGCGGCGCATGGCGTCGTACGACGTGTGGGCGCCGACCGTGCCGCCGAAGTGGGTGCCCACCAGTTCGCGGCTGGTCAAGGAGCACGGCGCGGTCACGTGGCGGCTGGGGTTCGCGACGGCGCAGCGCGAGCACGCCATGCTGGCGCAGAGCGACGAGCGGCCCGGCACGGAGTTCGCCGACCGGATGGCCGGCATCGCCGCCTCCGTGGGCAGTGTGCAGGTGGGCGGGGTGACCTGGGAGAAGAGGTTCCGTTCCGACAAGGGCCAGCGCACCTTGATCCGGATGCTTCCCGGCAGCACGGTCGTGGTCACCGGCTCGGCCGGCTGGCCCGAGCTCACCGCCCTGGCCGCTTCCCTGCACACCGGGCCCGCGCCCTCGTCCTCGCCCGCGCCCTCGTCCTCGCCTGCGGCATCGTCCGCGCCCTCGTCCGCGGCCACGCCGCCGCCCGCTCCCGCCGGCTGACCCGGCGGAACGCGCGGGGCCGAGGAGTCGGCGCGGCCTCGGCCCCGTGCGGCTGAAGGGTCGTCAGGACATGCTGTCGGCGACGGTGATCTGCCCGTTGTCGACGACCCAGTTCTGGTTGGGGTGGTTGAGGCAGTGCCACAGCCGCAGGACGGTGTTGTTGGCGCGGCTGTTGGTGGCGTCGAGGCACATCGGCGCGCTGCTGCCGAGCGTCTCCCGCAAGACGATGTGGCCGTTGGTGAACACCCACATCTGGTTGGGGTGGTCGAGGCAGTTCCACAGCCGGATCTGCGTGTTGTCGGCCCGGGAGTTGGTGGCGTCGAGGCACACCTCGTTGCCGGAGCCGATGGTGGAGTCGAGCTTGATGTGCCCGCGGTCGATGACCCACACCTGGTTGGGGTGGTCGAGGCAGTTCCACAGCCGCACGTGCGTGTTGTTGGCGTGGCTGTTGGTGGAGTCGACGCACGCCGGCGCCGGGGCGGCGGCCTGTGCGGCGGCCGGCAGCATGAGCGGAGCGGCCGCGGCGGCGAGCCCGAAGCTCAGCGCCAGCCCTGCGACCTTGGCGCCCTTGGCCCTGCCGAAGCTCTTTTTGATCATGACTTTCTCCCTCTGTGGAAGTGTTCGTGCCGGCCGATCGGGACACGTCCAGGGCGGGTGTCATCGCTCCGCGCTGGAGGTGGTCCGGCGTGTCGCGGCCGTGGCGGTGCAGGAGTCTCGTCGGGGCGGGATCAGGATCACCGCCGCCGACCGCCCCGGTGACGACGGATCGGCCGTTTCCGTAACGGCGACATCACGGTATGTGGCCACCATGTCGCGACAGGGTGCGACCTGCCGGTGCGAAGGGTCAATATCGCGTCAGAAACTCGCTGCGTGACGATCAGCAGACGCGGAGCCGGCGGCGCGTGCTTCGCCGTCGCGGCACGCCGGGCCGCGCGGCCCAGGCGGGGGCGAGGCCGCGTTCGTGAGTAAAGGCCGGGCCGGTGGGCCGGGTCAGAAGGGGGACTGCTCCGCGTCGGTGGCCTCGGTGGCCTCGGTGGTCTTGGTGTCTTCGCGGCGGGCCATCGCGTCGGCGAGTTTCGCCCGGGCCCCCTGCAGCCACTGCTCGCACACCTCGGCCAGCCGCTCGCCGCGCTCCCACAGCTCGATCGACTGCTCCAGGGTCAGGCCGCCGCCCTCCAGCCGCCGGACCACCTCGGTCAGCTCCTCGCGGGCCTGCTCGTACGTCGGCGTCTTGTCCTCTGCCACGCAGCCCACCCTACGGCCACACCCCGACGATTCCGCGCCGAACGACGACCCCGGAAACACGGTGGGCGGGGGCGCGTGGGCGTACCCGCTCGCGCCCCCCGGCCGAGCGCCCGGATCAGGCGTCGTCGGCCGGGACGGTGCCGGCGGCGCCGGTTGCGTCGGCGGTGCCGGTGGGGGTGGGCGCGGAGGCGCCGGTGCCGGTCACGGTGACGGCTATGCGGTCGTCGGGGAGGCGCACGGTCAGGTCGTCGCCGGGGGCGACGTCGGCGGCGCGCCGCACCACGTCGCCCGAGGGGAACTGCACGATGGCGTAGCCGCGTTCGAGGGTGGCGGCGGGGGACAGGGCGACGAGGCGGGCCCGCAGATGCCCCAGAGAGTCCTCGGCGCGATCGAGCGACGACCCCAGGCAGCGGCGGGCCCGGTGGCGCAGGGCGTCGACCTGCTCGGCGCGGCGCTCGATCTCGCGCACCGGGTCGGCGAGCGACGGGCGGCTGCGCACCGACGCCAGCCACGCCAGCTCGCGGTCGAGCCAGCCGCGCATCGTGCGCCGCCCCCGGTCGCGCAACTGCCGGACCAGGGCGAGCTGCTCGCCCACATCGGGCACGATCTTCTTGGCGGCGTCGGTGGGCGTGGACGCCCGCACGTCGGCCACGAGGTCCAGCAGCGGCGCGTCCTGCTCGTGGCCGATGGCGCTCACCACCGGCGTGCGGCACGCCGCCACCGCCCGCAGCAGCGACTCGTCGGAGAACGGCAGCAGGTCCTCCAGCGACCCGCCGCCCCGGGCGATCACGATGACGTCGACCGCGCCGTCGGCATCGAGCTCGCGCAGCGCCTCGGTGACCTCGCCGACGGCGTACGGCCCCTGCACGGCCACCTCGCGCACCTCGAACCGCACCGCCGGCCAGCGGCGCCGCGCGTTCTCCAGCACGTCGCGCTCGGCGGCCGACCTGCGACCGCAGATCAGCCCGATCGTGCCCGGCAGGAACGGCGGCCGGCGCTTGCGGTCGGCGTTGAACAGGCCTTCGGCGGCGAGCACCTGGCGCAGCCGCTCCAGCCGGGCGAGCAGCTCGCCCACGCCCACCGGGCGGATCTCCAGCGCGGTGAACGCGAACGAGCCCCGGTTGACCCAGAAGTCGGGCTTGACGTGCACGACGACCCTGGCGCCGTCGGTGGGGCGGGGCAGGGCCGCCTCGTACACGTTGCGCGCGCACGTCACGCGGGCCGACACGTGCGCCACCGGGTCGCGCAGCGTCATGAAGACCGTGCCGCCGCGCGCCGTCAGCTCGGTGATCTGCCCCTCGGCCCACACCGTGCCCAGCCTGCCGATCCACTGGGCCACCATCTGCAGCACGCTGCGGATCGGCAGGGGCTGCTCCGCCGTCGTCTTCGCCGCCATGCGGGGCAGCTTACGCGTCGCCTCCGACCGCCAGCTTCGCCAGCCGGTTCTCGTACATCTTCATCACGTTCTCGCGGGCGGACGTCGCCTGCTCGTACGCGAGCAGCTCCTTGATCTGCTCGGCCGACCTGCCGCGCATGCGGGCCCGCAGCGAGGCCACCGACAGTTCGGCGTACCCGGGCAGGGGCTCGGCGGGGACGTCGCCCGCCGCGGCCGGTTCGGCGGCCTTCTCCGCACCGGCCGGGCGGCTCCCGGTGGCCGACGCGACCTCGGCCGCCCCGGCCTTCGCCGCGTCCTTCGCGGCAGCGGCGGTCTCGGCCGCGGCGGTGGCGTTCTCGGCGCTCGCACCCGAGGCGTCGTCGTCGGCGGCCTTGCCGGTGTCGTTGGCGGCGGCGGGCGCCGTGGCGGTGGGCGTGGTGGTCGCCTCGGCCGCGTCGGCCGTCGCGTCGGCGGGCTCGCTCACCGTGGCGCTCTCGGCCGGCTCCGGCGCCGTGGCATCGCTCGCGGCCGCCGCGTCCTTCGTCGCGTCCTCGGCCTCGGCCGGGGTCTGCGGCTCGGCCGGGGCGGCGTCCTTCGCCTCGGCGGCGGGCGTCACCTCGTCGTCCTTCGGCTTGTCGTTGGCGGACGGGCGGGGGGAGAAGATGACGGGCTCGCGACGGGCGGGCTTGTCGTCTCCGGCCTGGGGCGCCTTCGTCGCGGAGTCGTCCGCGCCCGGCCGCTCACGCCGCTCGACCTCCTTGTCCTCCTCGCTGGACAGCACGCCTAGGGACCGAAGGATGGACATTGGTATCTCGAGGACAGAACGGACGAGTTCGGGGACGGACATCGCTGCTCCTAGGGAAAGTATCGGGCAGTAAGTCTGGCAAACGGCAGCTACGGGCGGTCAAGGGGCATAGCGGGGCCCTGCCAGGGGTTCCACGTAGCATAGGGAACATGACTATGCAGAGCCCCGGGATCCGACGCGTACTCGTGGCAAAGCCACGTGGATACTGCGCGGGCGTCGACCGTGCCGTCGAAACCGTTGAGAAGGCTTTGCAGCAGTATGGCGCGCCTATCTACGTACGCAAGCAGATAGTGCACAACACCCACGTCGTGCGCACCCTGGAACAAAAGGGCGCCATCTTCGTCGACAAGACCGATGAGGTGCCCGAGGGCGCCATCGTCGTGTTCTCCGCCCATGGCGTGTCCCCCGCCGTGCACGAGGAGGCGGCCAGGCGGTCGCTGAAGACCATCGATGCCACCTGCCCTCTCGTCACCAAGGTACATAACGAGGCCAAACGGTTCGCGGCCAAGGACTACGACATCCTGCTGATCGGCCACGACGGCCACGAGGAGGTCGAGGGCACCTCGGGGGAGGCCCCGGCCCACATCAAGCTGGTCGACGGTCTGGACGGCGTCGAGGGCGTGACCGTGCGCGACCCCGAGCGGGTGGTGTGGCTGTCGCAGACCACGCTGTCGGTCGATGAGACCACCGAGACCGTGGCCCGGCTGCGCGAGCGCTTCCCCAACCTCATCGACCCGCCCAGCGACGACATCTGCTACGCCACGCAGAACCGCCAGACGGCGGTGAAGGCGATCGCGGCCGACTCCGAGCTCGTGATCGTCGTCGGCTCCGCCAACTCGTCCAATTCCAAGCGTCTCGTCGAGGTGGCCAAGGACGCCGGCGCCGGCGCCGCCTACCTCGTCGACGACGCCTCGCACATCGACGACGCGTGGTTCGACGGTGTCACCACGGTCGGCGTGACGAGCGGCGCCTCGGTGCCCGAGGCGCTGGTCGACGGCGTGCTGGCGGCGCTCGCCGAGCGAGGCTACGCCGATGTGACCGAGGTCGAGCCGGTCAGCGAGCACATGCGTTTCGCCCTGCCCCACGAGCTGCGCCGCGACCTGAGGGCCTGACCCCGCCCGCGCCGCCGCCGCTCAGCGGGTCCCGGCGGCCCCGCGGGTGTGGCGCCGCAGCAGCGGCGCGACCTTGGTGCGGTTGTGCTCGGCGAAGGCGGCGGCGTCGTTGCCGCGCGGGAAGGGTTCGTCGGGCACCGGCACGGCCAGGAACTCGCAGAGCGGCTCCCAGCCCTGCCGCACGTCGAAGACGAGCAGCCGTTCGGGGGCGATGGCGGCCTTCACCTCGTCGATGTGCTCGGTGAAGGTCCGCAGCGCCCGGTCGGGGTCGTTGATGCGGCCGCCGAAGACCCGCTTGTCGACGGTGAGCCGGCCCATTTTCACCATCGCGGCGAGGTCGCTGCGCGTCAGGGCCAGCAGCGCGTCGCGTACGGCCGTCAGCGGCGACCGGCGCCTCATCTTGAGGATGGTCGCCTGCATGCTCGCGAGCCACGCCTCGGGGTCGCGCACGGTCAAAATGACCTTCGCGTCGGGGTAGTGGTCGGCGAGTTCGCGCCAGTACGCGGCGGCGGGCCAGTCGACGCAGGATTCGTATCCCGCGAGCAGATCGTCGAAGGAGACGGGTCGTCCTTTGGCGAGGGCGAGCCACTGGTGGATCTGCCCCGGCGTGTCGATGACCTCCATCATGTGGTGACACGGCCCGAACCCCAGCCGTTCCAAGGCCTGCTTCAGCGAAAGTGTCCCCGTGCGCCCGAACCCTGCCCCGATGACCCGCATGCCCCTACCCATCAGATCGGGAATCGTCAGTTGAGCCGACGTTCACTGTCCCATCAGGACATGGCCCTGGCAAGAAAACGGCGCAAACCGCCGATCATGCTTATGGGGCGGGGAGGATGCGGGCGGCCGAAATCAGATCACCCAGGCGGGGACGAGCGTGTCTCCGTCGGAGGCGGCGCAGCCGGGGTCGACGGTGAGGTGCGGGGCGCGGGCGCGCATGCCGGCGGGGGCGACGACGATCGCGGTGACGCCCGTCTCGGCGTGTGCGGTGATGCGGCGGGGGAGGTCCGGGGGGAGGACGAGGGTGTCGCCGCGGCCGGCTTCGAGCGTCTCGTCGCCGACCTCGGCGGTCAGGGCGCCGTCGAGCAGGGTCCACACCTGCTCGGTGTCGACGGTGTGCGCGGGGCCCTGCTGCCCGGCGCGCATGTCGACGCGCCAGACCGCGTGGCGGGAGCCGCCCAGGGTGGGGGAGGCGAGGGTGGTCATGACGGCGTTGGGGGTCTCGGTGCGGCGGGTTTCGGCATGGCGGATGACAGGCATGGGGCCGATCTCCTAAGTTGGACAACGTAGTTGTCTAAAATGGTCAACCAGGTTGTCTTATATGTCAAGCGAACCGCCCGGCTTCGAGCTGCCGCTCCGGCTCTTCATGGGCTTCCGCATGCTCATCGACGAGCTGCACGCCGAGCTCGCCGCCCAGGGCCACCCCGATGTCCGTCCCCTGCACGGCTTCGTCTTCCAGGCCATCGGCCGCCACGGCACCACCGCCGCCGAGCTGGGCCGCCGCCTCGGCGTCTCCAAGCAGGCCGCCGGCAAGACCGTCGACTCCCTGGAACGCCTGGGCTACGTCGAACGCGCCGCCGACCCCCGGGACGCCCGCCGCAAGATCGTCCGGCTGACCCCCAGGGGCGTCGACATGCTCACCCGCTCGGCCCGCATCTTCGACGACCTGCGCGCCCGCTGGGCGCGGATCCTCGGCGCGGACCGCCTCCGCGCCCTGGAGGCCGACCTGCGCACGGTCACCTCCGCCGAGCCCTTCCGCCTGGACGTCCCCGGCTGGTTCGGCACCTGAAGGCCGCGCCGGAGCAGGTGCCCGCACGCCGGTGGGCGGTGTGACCCAGGTCATATCGCGTGGCCGTCAGGTTTCGCCGGGCAGTCCCGTCATGGATGTATAAACGGGCGAAACACGACAAGGAGAACGACATGGAAGCTCGGCTGGATCTGCTCGGCAACCAGGTCATGGCGAAGCTGATCAAGCACGTCAACTCCGCGGGCAAGGTCGTGCGCGACTCGACGCTGCCGGTCGCCACGCAGGAACTCGTGAAGATCCGCGCCAGCCAGATCAACGGCTGCGCCTTCTGCCTCGACATGCACATCAAAGACGCCATGCACGCCGGGGAGACCGCGGAGCGCCTCGCCATGGTCGCGGCCTGGCGGGAGGCGAAGGTCTTCACCGAGGCCGAGCGGGCAGCCCTCGCACTCGCCGAGGAGGGCACCCGCCTCGCCGACGCCGCCACCGGTGTCAGCGACGAGGTCTGGGCGAACGCGGCCAAGCACTACGACGAGGACCAGCTCGCCGCCCTGGTGGCCACGATCGCCCTCATCAACGCCTACAACCGGGTGAACGTCATCACCCAGCAGCCCGCCGGCGACTACCGGCCGGGCATGTTCGGGTAGGACGCCGCGTGGTCAGGCGGCGGGGGTGCGGGAGGCGGTGACCGCCAGCGTGGTGTAGGGCATCGTGAACGAGCCCTCCATCGCGTCGATGGCGGCCCCGACCTCCGCCAGCACCTCGGCGAGGCTGTCGGCCGGGAGCCGGGTGAGGCCGCCGGTCGTGGGCAGCAGGTCCAGCCACTCGTCGCGGGTGTAGGACCGCTCCCAGTCGTACTGCCACTGCTCGGGCTCGCCGAACCCGCCCGCCTCGCGTATGCCGTCGGCGAACGTGCCGAACCCCACCTGGTAGGCGGCCTTGACCTGCCCCGGCGCCATCGCGGGGAACGGAGAGTCGGGCACGACCCGCCGGTAGGCCGTGGCGAAGGCCTCCGCCACGGCGGGCGGCGCTTCGATGACGTGCGAGAACACCGCCAGCAGCCCGCCGGGCCGCAGCACCCTCGCGGCCTTGGCGGGGGCGGCGACCGGGTCCAGCCAGTGCCAGGCGGTGGCGGAGATGACGATGTCGAACTGCCGGCCCGCGGGATCCCAGTCCTCGAACGTCGCCACGTCGACCTCGACGCCGGTGTCCCGGGCGAAGCCCGCCATGCGGGCGTCGGGCTCCACGCCGAGGACCGCACAGCCGGCCGCCTGGAACTGGCGGGCCGCGATGCCGGTGCCGCAGCCCACGTCGAGGACGCACGGCCCGGGCCCGGCGGCGACGAGCCGGTCCACCAGGGCACTGGGGTAGGCGGGACGGGCCCGGTCGTAACGGCCGGCGTCCACGCCGAAGGACTCCGCCATCTGCCGGTGCTCATGCGGCTTGGCCTGGGCGGAACGTGTAGGTTCGGACGGTATAGTGGGCATGTGCCCACCATAGTGGGCGGTCGCCCACTTGGCAACGCCGGGCCGCGCGAGGAAAGGGAGCCGCATGTCGCCGACAGGAGTCCACATCCGCGACGCGCGCACGCAGCTGTTCGAAGCCGCGGAGCGCATCCTGCTCTTCGACGGGCCGGCCGGGCTGACGAGCCGGGCGGTCACCACCGAGGCGGGCGTCGCCAAAGGGGTCCTGCACCGGCACTTCGCCGACTTCGACACCTTCCTCGCCGAGCTCGTCCGCGACCGCATCGCCCGCGTCGGCGTCCAGGCCGCCGCCCTGCACGACTGCGCCGGCACCGGCACCGTCGCCGGCAACCTCACCAGCGCCCTGCGGGAACTGTTCGGCCCGGTCGCCGTCGCCATCGTCGGCCTCGTCACGTTCCGCGACGACCTGCGCGCCCGGCTCCGCGAGACCACGCCGACGGGCATCCCGCTCCTGACGGAGGCCGCCGCCATGCTCGCCGCCTACCTCGCCGACGAGCGCGAGCTGGGCCGCATCGCGGCCGACGCCGACGTCGACTCGCTCGCGCTCGCGCTGATCGGCGCCGGCCACCTGCTGTTCGCCGATCGGCGGGCCGCGCCGCCGGAGGACGCCGTCCACCGGACCGTCACCACGATCATCGCCGACGTCGTCCAGCGCCGCCTGCTCTGAGCGTTGACGATACCGGGGAGGCGCCCGGCGGGGCGCTGTGCTGCGGCCGTGATGACCACGATGCCCTCGCCGCCGTGGGACGGCTCGACGCCGGGAGAAGGCGACGCCGCCGGACGTTCGGGGTCGGCCGAGGGGGCGTAACCCGGCCAGGACGGGAATAGGGGGCGGGACGGGAAGGCTGGGGGAGGCGGGACCCGGAGGTGGGACATGACGGGGTCGGCGGCGTCGGGCGGCCCTGCGGGGGCGGGCCGCACCGCTTGGGTGCGCGATCCGGAGGCGCCGCTGCGGGCGTTCCTGCGCACCGAGACCGGCAGCGCCGCCGTGCTGCTGGTGTTCACGGTGGCGGCGCTGCTGTGGGTCAACATCGACGCCGGCTCGTACGAGCGGGTGTGGGCCACCGACCTGTCGTTCCACCTCGGCCATTGGGAGCTGGGCGCGAACCTGCGCGAATGGGTCAACTCGGGGCTCATGGCGTTCTTCTTCTTCGTGGTGGGGCTGGAGGCGCGCCGCGAGTTCGACATGGGCGAGCTGCGCCAGCGGCAGCGCATCGTGCTGCCGCTGCTCGCCGGGCTCGGCGGCATGCTCGTGCCCGTCCTGATCTACCTGCTCGTGAACGCCGGGCGGCCCTCCTGGCAGGGCTGGGGCGCCGCGATGAGCACCGACACGGCGTTCGCGCTCGGCATGCTGGCGCTCGTCGGGCCGCAGCTGCCGGAACGGCTACGGGCCTTCCTGCTCACCGTCGCCGTGG
This sequence comes from Actinomycetales bacterium, assembly GCA_044507605.1. Classification (GTDB taxonomy): domain Bacteria; phylum Actinomycetota; class Actinomycetes; order Streptosporangiales; family Streptosporangiaceae; genus Thermopolyspora. The sequence goes on from JBIQJI010000059.1 coordinate 34,545, forward strand.
TCGACGACGCGGCGGCGCTGTGCGTCATCGCGTTCGCCTACAGCGACGACATCGTGCCCGTGGCGCTGTGGGCCGCGGCCGGCATCCTGGCCCTGATGCTGGCCGCCCGGGCCCTGCGGGTGAGAAACGGCCTGGTGTACCTGGTGCTGGGCGTCGCCATGTGGATCGCGGTGTTCGACTCGGGGGTCGATCCCATCGTCGTCGGCCTCGTGCTGGGACTGCTGACGTACGCCCACCCCGCGTCGCGGGCCGACCTGGAACGGGCGACCAACCTGTTCCGCCTGTTCCGCGAGCAGCCGACCCCCGAACTGGCCTACACCGCCAAGGCCGGGGTCTTCTCCGCCCTGTCGCCCAACGCGCGGCTGCAACGGCTCTTCCACCCCTGGACCGGCTACGTGATCGTGCCGGTGTTCGCGCTGGCCAACGCCGGCATCGTCATCGACGGCGCCTTCCTCGCCCGCGCCTTCACCTCGCCGATCACCCTGGGCATCCTCATCGGGTACGTCGTGGGCAAGCCCTTCGGCATCGCCGGCGTGTCGGGGCTGCTTCGGGTGGTGAGCCGGGGCCGGCTACGGCCACCGGTGGGCTGGGCGGCGGTGACCGGGGCCGGCACCATCGCCGGCATCGGGTTCACGGTGTCGCTGCTGATCTCCAGCATCGCCTTCACCGGCGACGACCTGCGGGAGGCCAAACTCGGCGTGCTGACCGGGGCCATCGTCGCGTCGCTCGTGACGTGGGCGCTGTTCCGCGCGATCAGGCTGCTGCCGCCCCGGCCGCGCGTCAAGGCCCTCGCCGGCACCATCGAGCCGATCAACGACCTCGCCGTGGACGTCGACCCCAAGCGCGACCACCTGCGCGGCCCCGCCGACGCCCCCGTGACCGTCGTCGAGTACGGCGACTTCGAATGCCCCTACTGCGGCCAGGCCGAACCCGCCATCAGAGAACTGCTCGCCGACCACGGCGACGTCCGGTACGTCTGGCGGCACCTGCCCCTGACCGACGTGCACCCCCAGGCCCGGCTCGCCGCCGAGGCCAGCGAGGCCGCGCACGCCCAGGGGGCGTTCTGGCAGATGCACGACCTGCTGTTGCAGCACCAGGACGCCCTCACGGTGCGCGACCTGGTCCACTACGCCGAAGAACTCGGCCTGGACCTCGACCGCTTCCGCGCCGACCTCACAGCCGGCCGCGGCGCCTCCCGCATCGACGAGGACGTCGAATCCGCCGACCTCAGCGGCGTGTCGGGCACGCCCACGTTCTTCGTCAACGGGCTGCGCCACCACGGCGCATACGACCTGTCCGCCCTGACGGCGGCCGTGCGCGCCGCGCACGCCCGCGCCCGGCTCGGCGGCTGAGCGATCACACCGCCGGGGCGGCCCCCCGATCCTCGCCGGGCAGCCGATCGAGCAGGTCGAGCACCGCCGACAGCGAAGGCAGGAACGGGCCCGCCCAGTCGTCCTCCCGAGAGTGGAAGTGGTTGTGGGCCCAGTCGGCGGTCTTGAGCATGTACGCCGTCATGCCGGCCCGGGTCGCGCCCGTGAGCTCGTGGCCGCCGCCGTCGCCCACGTACAGGCACTCGGCGGGGGCCACGCCCAGCCGCTCGGCGATGAGCCGGAACAGCACCGGGTCGGGCTTACAGCGCCCCACGTCGCACGAGAACACCGTGGCGTCCACCAGCGCGGCCTGCGGCAGCTCCGGCCACGCGTCGGCCAGCTCGACCGTGCAGTCGCTCAGCAGGCCCACAAGCAGGCCCCGCGCCCTGACACCGGCCAGCGTGTCCAGCGCGTCATCGCGCACGGTGAACAACCCCCGCTGCCCGAGGGCGCGCACCGCGCACGCCTCCGCGAGCATCTCCTCACTGGGCTCCACCCCGCACCGGACGGCCAGGGTCCGGATGGTCTGCGGCAGGTCGCCCAGCGCCCCCGTCGCCCGCTCCTGGAACGACGCGTTGAGCGCGGCCTGCCACACCTCCCCCGGAATGCCGAGCACCGCGGCCGTGCGGGCCGCGAGCCCGTGCCAGACGTGTGCGGGCGTGCTCGGGGTGAGCGTGCCGAAAAAGTCGAAGATGACGGCGCGGATCGGCATACGGCGAGCCTATCCTCGCGGGAAGGCCCGCCCCGCCCGAGGGGCCGCATCCGCTGAGCCGATCGATCGCGAGCGCGCGCCGGTCCCAAGCCGCCGCACGTCCGCCCGTGGGACGTGCGCCTACGCGGCGCCCGGCAGGACCGGAATGGCGCCGCCGCACGCGGTATGCCGCTGGGTGGGGAGAGGGTGCGCCCGATGGGCGGAGAGGGGAGGCGTCCGCTGGGTGGAGACGGGGTGCGCCCGCCGGGCGGAGGGGAAAGCATCCGCTGAGCCGAGAGGGAGGCGTCCGCTGAGCGGAGAGGGGAGGCGCCCGCCGGGCGGAGAGGAGGAACGCCCGCGGAGGAACCTCAGCCCCGGCCGCCTGGCGGAGGGCTGGGCCCGGCGAAACAGGAAACGGCGGCGGTGCCACGCGACGCGGCGGCACAGGCCGAATCCCCGGCGATCGTGCCGGGGCACGTCACGGCACGTACTCCCACACGGTGGCCACGCCGACGCCGCCGCCCGCCGACAGCGCGGCCAGGCCGGTGCCGGCCCGGCCGGCGCGGACCAACGTGGTGAACAGGCGGACCACAAGGACGGCGCCCGACGCCCCCCACGGGTGGCCGAGCGCGATGGCGCCGCCGTCGGGGCAGGCGTCGTGCTCGTCGATGCCGACGGCGTCCAGGCACGCCAGGGTCTGGCCGGCGAACGCCTCGTTGAACTCCACGACGTCCGGCGGGTGCGGGGCCCGGGCCAGGACGTCGCGCATCGCGGGCACCGCGCCGAGGCCGAGCCGGTTCGGGTCGACGGCCGAGGTGGCCGAAGCGACCAGGCGCAGCCCCGGCAGGCCCAGGCGGCGGCGCAGCGCCTCGCTCACGATCAGCACGGCCGCCGCCCCGTCGCTGATGCCGCACGAGTTGGCCGCCGTGGCGGTGCCGTCCGGGGTGAAAGCGGGCGGAAACCGGGCCAGCCGCCGCGCCGTGAACCCGGCCCGGGGCCGCTCGTCCCGATCGACGCCGCCGATCGGCACCAGCTCGGCCGCGAACCGCCCCGCCCGCTGCGCCGCGACCGCCCGCGCGTGACTGCGCGCCGCGAACGCGTCCTGCCGCTCCCGCGAGATCCCCGCCTCGGCCGCCACCAGGTCGGCGGCCGGGCCCATGTCGGGGTCCCCGACCTCGACCGGCGCGAACGGCGCCCGCGTGTACGGCCGCGGCGTCCCGTCCGGCGACGGCCACGCCCGCACCGGCGCGGTCGACACGCTCTCCACGCCCCCCGCCAGGTACGCCTCGCCCTCCCCGGCCCGGATCAAAGCCGCCGCCAGCGTGATCGCGGCCAGCCCGCTCGCGCACTGCCGATCGACCGTCACCCCCGGCACCGCGTCCCCCAGCCCGGCCCGCAGCGCCGCGACCCGCGCCGGATTGCCCCCGGGCCCGAACACGTTGCCCAACACGACATCGTCGACACCGCCCCGAGCCATCCCCCCGCCGGGCCTGCTGGCAGCCGGCCCGGCGTCGAGGAGCCCGGCGTCACGGAGCACGGCCCGCAGCACGGGCGCGGCCAGCTCGTCGGCGCGATGGGCACGCAGCGCCCCGCCCGCGTTGCCGATAGGTGTCCGCCGAGCCGCCACGACGACAGGCGTCCGGTCGTCGCTCATGGCCACGATGGGGCGACCGTACGCCTGCCCGTCGCCGCTGCAGCGGCGCGTGGGGCACTGGTCGTGGGGTGGGCGGCGTGAG
>JBIQJI010000060.1:0-38193 GCA_044507605.1 Actinomycetales bacterium
CTGGTGGCGGTCCACTGCTGGTTGGACTGGCCGTTGCAGTCCCAGATCTCCACCTGGGTGCCGTTGGTCTGGGAGACCCCGGTGACGTCCAGGCACCGGCCCGACCCCACGCCCCGGAGCGCGGTCGTCCCGGTCGGACCCGTCGGGGTGACGGTCGGGGTGACGGAGGGCGAGGGGGAGGAGCCGTTCTCGAACTGGGTGAAGAAGTCCCACACCACTCCGGAGGTCCAGGTCCGCCAGCCGCCGCAGGTGCATCCGTCGATCGGGCCCGGGTCGTGGCCCGCACCGTCGAACGCGGCCCAGACGACCGGGTATCCGTCGCGGCACCCGGAGTAGGCGGTGACGATGTGCGTGAGGCTGCCGTAGGCCGGCTCCGGCGGGTTCTGCGGCGTGCAGCCGTTGTTCCTGACGAACGTGTCGCGCAGCGAACGGCCCGACGCGATGGGCAGCACGTTGTCCCTCAGGCCGTGCAGTCCGATGTAGGCGACGGGCTGGGTGCCGCCGCTGCATCCGCTGAGGTTCGCGCCGGAGTAGACGGCGACCGCGCGGAAGACCGACGGCCGGGCGCAGGCGAGGGCGTACGACATCGCGGCGCCGTAGCTGAAGCCCGCCGAGAAGATCTGTGTCGTGTCGACGCACAGGCCGGCCTCGATCTGCCGGAGCATGTCGTCGACGAACGTGACGTCCTGGCCGCCGGAGTTGGCCCAGCCGTTGCCGATGCCCTGGGGCGCGACGAAGATCGTGCTGTTGTTGGCGTCGGCGAGCCGCCGGAGACCGTAGTACGACCAGTTGTACCCGTCGGTGCCGCCGGAGTCGACGTCGTTGGCGGTGCCGCCCCGCCAGTGGAATCCGAAGATCAGCCGGTAGGGGTGGTTCATGTCGTAGTTGGCGGGCACGCGCAGGATGTAGCTGCGGTTCTGCCCGCTGCTCACGATGTTATGGGTGCCGCTCGCCAGCGCCGGGGCACTTCCGCAGCCGGACGTCGCCGCCGCCGCGACGGTGCTGCGCGTGGGCGGGGAGGTTCCGGCGAGCGCCGCGCCGGCCGTTCCGAGGACGAGCAGCGCCGCCGTGGCGACGGCGGTGAACAGGGATCTGTGCCTCACGTTACACACCTTCCTGGGCTGTCAGATGTGATCGGGGATGGGGGTTTTCGCTCCATGAGCCGGCACGAGCGGCGGCCTCGCCCCTGGCCGTGCCCGCCGGGAGACGGCAGGACGAACGGGAGTGAGGCAGGGATCCCTCGGGTTGAAGGGGTGCCTGTGGAGGCACGCCGTGTCGGGCGTTGATGTGGATCAGCGGCACGGTGTCCTCACCGCTCTGGCCATCGAGAGCCCTACGGCCTGGGGTGGCCGGCCGTTCGCTGAGTTCCGTCGCCCGAGTCGGAACTGTCGCTGGGGGCCTCGAAAGGCGTGTTCGGAACGCTTGAGTACCAATTACGATCTGGTGACACGAAGATGTCAAGAACAATAAGCATGCTTATCGTCGGCCGTGGGCTGGGCGCATCGCGCCCTGACCGGCCTTCGGGCCCTCCGCGTCGCCCGTCACCTCGGGTTCTGTGCGCAGTCCGCCGCCGGAGGCGGCGCGTTCTGCTCGCCGCGGCGCCACGGGCGGCGGCGAATCCCGGGAATACGAATGAAACGTACATGCCGCGCTCGCACTGAGAGGTGAGAGCGCGGACCGATGGGGAGGACGAGACGTCCGAAGGCCGCCCGGCGAAGGGGACGGTTCCGCCGGCCCGGCCGGGGGCACGCGCGCAGGGTGCGCCAGGTCAACAGGGAGGCCACCACGTCCTGTCAGGCATCGGCCCGGAAACATATGTCGTACCTATGCCGCTACGGGACCGTCTCGTCCGAGCCGGGCTGCTGCGCACACACCCCCGGTGGCCCGGCGGCCACCTGGGCGGCGGTCTCACGCGGCCGGATGTGGGCGGCGTCGTAGATGCGGACGGCTCAGGACGGCATCCAGGCGGCCGGACCGCCGAGCGTGGGCGGCCGAGCGATGAGCCGCGCGCGGATCGCCGTCGGGGTGCGGCCCGGCGCGGAAGCCGGCGATCAGTAGGATGGAGCGCTCCGATCGTCCGGGGCGGCAGGGGAGGGCGGTGAGCCGAGCGTGGGCGAGCGGGTCGTGAGGTGGGCGCGGTGAGCGGCCCGGCGGCGCAGCTGCGGGCGGCCCTCACGGCCTGTCCGGTCATCGCCATCGTCCGGGCCGGGGTCGCCCGCCACCTGACCGCCGTGCTGGAGACCCTGGCCGGCAACGGCATCCGGGCGGCCGAGATCACCCTGACGACGCCCGGCGCGCTCGACGCGATCGCCTCGGCGACGCGGACCCGTCTCCCGGACCTGATCGTCGGCGCGGGCACGGTGCTCACGGCCGACGACGCCCGGGCGGCCGTGGCGGCCGGCGCACGCTACCTCGTCACTCCCGCGGTGCTGCCCGAGGTCATCGCCGAAGGGACACGGCTCGGCGTCCCCGTCCTGCCGGGCGCGCTGACGCCCACCGAGATCCTGCGGGCGTGGCGGGCCGGCGCCGCGATGGTGAAGGTGTTCCCGATCAGCGCGGTCGGCGGTCCGCGATACGTCGAAGACGTCCTCGCGCCGCTCGCCGGCGTGCCGCTCGTGCCGACCGGGGGAGTGCGGCCCGAGGACGTGCCCGGCCACCTGAAGGCGGGTGCGGTCGCGGTCGGCATGGGCTCGCCCCTGCTCGGCGACGCGGCCGCCGACGGAAACATGACGGAACTGGCCACGCGGGTCCGCCGGCTGACCGCCCTTCTCGCGGAAGACGCGGCGTGACCTCGGCCGGGCCTATGACGCCGAGGCCGTCGGCACGAAGGCTGACGGCACGAAGGCTGACGGCGGCATCGGCCGTCCGGTGACGGTGAGGCCGCCGCGAGGGCTCCGGTAGGTGGGGTGCGCGCGTCAGGCGGCGGATTCGGTCGGCGGCTCGCGTGATCTCGGGCCGTGTCTCGCCTCCTGGGGTGGCTTGACCTTCGAGTCGGGTCGAAGGTTTACCGTCGATGACATGAGCCTGATGCGGATTTCGCAGCTCGCCGAGCGCAGCGGCGTGCCGGCGACGACCCTGCGGTTCTACGAGGGTGCGGGGCTGCTGCCCGCCGGCCGTACGGCCTCCGGCTATCGCGTGTACGGCGAGGACGCGGTCGAGCGGCTGGAACTCATCGGGGCCGCCAAGCATCTCGGGCTGCCGCTGGAGGAGATCGGCGAGCTGCTCGCGGTGTGGGAGAGCGGGGCGTGCGCCGAGGTGAAGGCGGACCTGCGGCCGCGTGTCGCCGCCCGCCTGGCCGAGGCGGAGCGGCGGGCCGCCGAGCAGGCGGAGTTCACCGCCGTCCTGCGCACGGCCCTCGCGCATCTGGACGCGCTGCCCGACCGGGACGGGCGCTGTGACGAGCACTGCGGCCTGCCCGCCGGGCCTGCTTCCGGCACCACCGACGGGCCGGCCGGCACCGCCTCCCGGCCCGTCGGTTTCACCGCCCGGCCGGCGGGCTTCACGGCCCGGCCCGGTGACGTCGCGCTCTCCCCGGCCGGTCAGGGCATCGGGCAGGAGGCCGGGGACCGGCGTAGCGCGCCGGTGGCCTGCTCGCTGAACGGCGCGGGCATGGCCGAGCGCGTGGCCGAGTGGCGCGAGCTGGCCGATGGTGCCGTGCGGGTCCCGATTCCCGATGGGCTGCGGCTGACGCTGCCCGCCGCCGACGCCGCCCGGGTCGCCGGCCTCGCCGCCGACGAGCAGCGGTGCTGCCCGTTCTTCGACTTCAGCCTGCATTTCGATGGGGCGTCGGTGCACCTGGAGGTGCGCGTGCCGCCCGAGGGGTCCGCCATGCTCACCGAACTGTTCGGCCCCGTCCCCGCGGCCTGATCGCGTACGGCCGGCGCGTCACCGTCCACCGATCTACCGATGCGCCGGCCGGGCCCACAATCGGCACCCGCCCCGGCCGGGTGTCCGCCCCGGCCGCGTGTCTCCTTCGGCCGGTCGCAGGCGGCCTGGTCACGGCCCGTGCGAGGGCGCGCCCACCGGCCCGTACGGCTCGCCGGCCGGTGGTCTTGTTCTCCTCTTCAACTGCCTCGTCCGCAGCGTTGACATGCTCTCTCGGGTGACATACATTTCCCGAATTGTATGCAGTATCGCTAAAGACTGCATACGACTCGTAATACCAAAGGGAACACCGTGAGAGCTCACCGCTGCATCCCCCTGCTCCTCCTGGCAACACTCACGACGACCATCACCAGCGGATGCGACACCGGCGCCAACGGCGGCGTCGCCGACGAAAGCACGAGCTGCGACTACCAGGGCAAGACCATCGACTTCGCGGTCCCCTACGACCCGGGCGGTGGCTACGATCAGTACGCACGGATGATCGCGCCGCATCTGGAGAAGCGGCTCGGGGCGACGGTGGTGGTGCTCAACGAGCCGGGTGCGGGCGGGCTGCTTTCCCTCAACCGGCATCAATCGACGCCCGCCGACAAACCGCGCCTGCAGCTCATGGAAGGTTTCTCCTCGGTGGGCGCGCAGATCGGCCACGGCGAGGGCGTGCAGTACGACCTGACGAAATGGCCCTGGGTGGGGCGCATCGTCGCCGAGCCCGAGGTGGTCTTCACCGGCGCCAAGAGCGGTTACCGCACGTGGGACGATGTGGCCGCCGCGACCGGCGAGGTGAAGTTCGGTTCGGCGGGGCCGGGCGGCTCGGACTTCATCCAGGGCACCGTGCTGAAGGACGCGTTCCACGCGCCGATCACGCTCGCGACGGGCTTCCAGGGCACCTCCGACATCGTCGCGGGACTGCTGCGCGGCGATGTCGCGCTGACCGAGGCGAGCATGGGCACCACGCTGCCTCTGGTGAAGGACGGCCAGGTGCGGCCGCTGATGGTGATCGCGTCGAAGCGCGCCGAGGAGCTGCCCGACGTGCCCACGCCGGCCGACTACGGGGAGAAGCTGAGCGATGAGGGCAGCGCGGCGCTCGCCGGGCTCACGTCGATGATCGAGGTGGGCCGGGCGGTCGCGGCGACTCCCGGCACCAGCCCGGCGTGCCTGGAGGTGCTGCGCGACGCCTTCACGGCCACGATGTCCGACCAGGAGTTCCTGGACAAGGCGAAGCAGGCGCAGCGGCCGGTGGACCCGCTCACGGGCCCGGAGGTGGAGAAGGTCGTCAAGGACGTGATCGGCGGAGCTGGGCAGGGGCCGCTGCAGAAGACCCTGCAAGGCATCTACGGCAAGACCCAGTGACGTCTCGACGAGCTGCCGGTCGGGCGGCTCCGCCCGACCGGCCGACGGAAGGATCGCGGATGACAGACGGCACCTTCTATGACGAGTGGCTGGGCGCCTGGGACGAGTCGGAACGCAGGCGCGCCGAGGCGCGGCGGGTCATCTCGGCCGAGGAGCTCGACGGCGTGGCCACGCCGCAGGACGCCTGGGCGGCGGAGCTCATCTCGCGCCGCACCGGGTTCGCCACCTGGGGCACGGTGACGCTCATCGCCGAGATCCCCGTCGGGGCGAAGACGGGCCTGCACCGGCACGGCGAGGAGGCCGTGCACATCGTGTCGGGCCGGGGCTGCACGGTCATGGACGGCCGCAAATACCCGTGGGAGGCCGGCGCGACGCTGCTGATCCCGTTCGGCGCGGCGCACCAGCACTTCAACCTGGGCGACGAGCCGGTCCGCTACCTGTCCTGCATGACCCCCGACCTGGAGCGTTTCATCGGCATCGCCCGCATGGAGCAGCTGGAGGAGCGGGGGCCGATCGGGGCGGGCCCGCCGGCCGGGCTGGTGGAGGCGACCCACGATGCGGACGGCCGCCGGGTCGTGCTGCCGACCGGCGACGCCGTCGAGGTGACGCCCGGCGAGGGCGGCCAGGGCGTGCCGCCCCCGGCGGGCGAGGCACTGGTGATCGGCGACTTCGAGGGCATGCAGCGGTTCAGCACCGTGCACCACCACCGTGTGCGCCGGTTCATGCGCATCGGCACCGACCTGAACGACTTCGCCCCCACCACGGTGGAGATCTCGGGGCTGCTGATCGAGGAGCCCGGCACGGCGGGCGGCGATCACGCCCACATGGAGGCCCACCTGTATGTGCTGCAGGGGGAGGGGTACACCGTGATCGACGGGGTGCGGCATCCCTGGCGGGCGGGTTCGGCGATCCAGATTCCGGGTCCGCAGTCACGCCACCAGCACTTCAACACCGGCGACGGGCCCTCGGTCATGGTCCGGATCGCGTTCGGCGTCCGCTACATGTACGAGCGGGCCGCCAAGCGCAGCTTCCCGTACCTGTACTTCGCCGGCAAACGGCCGCTGCTGGCGGGCGATCGGTGAGGGAGGCGCGATGTTCGACGGGCTGATCCAGGGGCTGCTTCTGGTTCTGCAACCCGAGTCTCTCGCGCTGATGGGCCTCGGCATCGTCATCGGCTTCCTGGTGGGCATCCTGCCCGGCCTGGGCGGATCGGTGGCGCTGGCGCTGATGCTGCCGTTCACGTTCGGCATGGAACCCGTGCAGGTCTTCGCCTTCCTGCTCGGCATGCACGCGGTGTGCGGCACGACGGGTGACGTGACGAGCGTGCTGTTCGGCATCCCGGGCGAGGCGACGTCGGCGGCGACCGTCCTCGACGGGTATCCGATGACGCGGGCGGGGCAGGCGGGCCGCGCCCTCGGGCTGGTGCTCAGCAGTTCCGCCATCGGCGGGCTGTTCGGGGTCGTGTTCCTCGCCCTGTCGGTGCCGGTGCTGCGCCAGGCGGTGCTGGCTCTCGGCCCGCCGCAACTGCTGATGCTGACGCTGCTCGGGCTGGCGTTCGTGGTCTCGCTGGCCGGCCGTAACCTGCTCAAGGGTTTCGTCATGGCCTGCCTGGGGCTGCTGGTGTCGCTGGTGGGCCTGGACCCGCAGGAGGGGGTGCAGCGTTACACGTTCGACTGGCTGTACCTGTGGGACGGCATCAACATCATCCCGGTGGTCGTCGGGCTGTTCGGCGGGGCCGAGGTCATCCAGTTGATGCTGACGAAATCGAGCATCGCCAGGAGCGGCGCCCCGGGGTCCAGCCCGTACCGGGGGCTGCTGCGCGGCATGACGGAGGCGTTGCGGCTGGGCTGGCTGGGCATTCGCAGCAGCGCCATCGGCGCCGGTTTCGGTGTGGTGCCCGGCATGGGCGGCTCGGTGTCGCAGTGGATCGCGTACGGGCACGCGCAGCAGACGGCCAAGCATCCGGAGAAGTTCGGCCGGGGCAGCCCGGAAGGGCTGGTGGCGGCGGGGGCGACCAACAACGCCAAGGACGCCGGCGCGCTCATCCCGACGCTGTCCCTCGGCATTCCGGGCAGCGTGAGCACGGCCATCCTGCTCGGCGCGTTCCTCATCGCCGGGCTGACCCCGGGCTCGGAGATGCTGACCACGCACCTCGACGTCACGTTCGCCATGGTGTGGATCATCGCGCTGGCCAACGTGATCGCGGTGATCGCGGTGCTGGCGCTGGTCGGGGTGCTGACCCGGCTGACCATCGTGCCGACGACCTGGCTGGTGCCGTTCCTCGTCGTGCTGCTCGCGCTCGGCTCCTACACCGCCTCCAACAGCATGAACGACATCATCGTGATGCTGGTCGCGACGGCGGTGGGGCTCGGCGCCCTGCGCTGGGACTGGCCGAGGGTGCCGCTGCTGCTCGGCATCGTGCTGGGCGGCCTGGTGGAGCGCTACTTCTTCCTGTCCTACTCGCTGCACGAGTGGGCCTGGCTCACGGATCCGACGGTGATCGTGTTGTTCGTTCTCGTCCTGCTGACCGCGTTCGTGTCACCGTGGCGGCAACGGCGCAAGGCGCGCCGCCGCGCGGCCGCCTCCCCGACCCCCGATGAGCGGGTCCCGGCCGGGGAGCGGCGGCCGTGACGGGCCGGGCGCCGCACCGGGTGCGGCCGGTCCGCGCCGACGTGCTGATCGCCATCGGCGCGCTCGTCGCCTTCGCCTGGGGGCTCCTTGAGGCCCTGGGCTTCCCCACGAGGGCCGGGCTGGTGCCGCGGCTGGTGTGCGGCATCGGCTGCGTGCTGAGCGTGCTGCTTCTGCTGCGGCAGGCGTTCGGGCCGCCCGGAGCGGCCGCGAACGACCCTCCGGGCGGCGGCGAGCACGACGGGGGAGAGACGGGCGAGGACGCGCCGTGGTCGGCCGACGCGCGGACCTGGGGCCGGGCGCTCGCCTGGTTCGGCGGCTTCTTCGCCTGCCTGTGGCTGTTCGGGACGCTCGTCACCGTTCCGCTGTTCGCCCTCGCCTACCTGCTGGTGGTGGGACGGACCCGCGTGTGGGCCGCCGTCCTGTACGCCGCGGTGGCCTGGGCGGCGCTGTACGGCGTCTTCGACTGGCTGCTCCGGCTGCCCCTGCCGTCAGGGGTGCTGCTGTGACGGCCGAAGCGCGGCCGGGCGGGCCGCTGACCGGTTCGGTGGCGATCGTGACCGGGGCCGGGCGGGGCATCGGCCGGGCGGTCGCCACCCGCCTGCACGAGCTGGGCGCGCACGTCGCCCTCACCGGGCGGTCCGCCGGGCCGCTGGAGGAGCTGGCGGCGCGGCTGCGGGAGACGGGCCGGCCCGGCGGGGCGCTGGCCCTGCCCGGCGACGTCACCGACCCCGAGGCGGTCGCCGCGACCGTCGAGGCGGCCGAGCGCGACCTCGGCCCCGTCGACCTGCTGGTCAACAACGCCGGCATGGCCGAGTCGCGGGACGTCCCGGTCTGGGAGGCCGACCTGGACGAATGGTGGCGGACCGTCACGACGAACCTGCTCGGCCCCGTGCTGTACATCCGTGCGCTCGCGCCGCGGATGATCGCCCGGGGCGGCGGCCGCATCATCAACGTGAACAGCCGCCGTGGCGTGGTGCCGCTGCGCGGCCAGACGGCGTACGGCGTGTCCAAGTGCGCCCTCGCCATGGTGACCGAGTCGGCCGCCGTCGGGCTGCGGGGCACGGGGGTGCTGGTGTTCGACTACAGCCCGGGCCGGGTGCGCACCGACCTCACCGCGGGTCTGGGCGCGAGCGCCACGTCGTCTCCCTGGACGCCCATGGAGGTCGCCGTCGACGGGCTGGCCGCCATCGCCGAGGGCAGGCTCGACGCCCTGGCCGGCCGGTTCCTGCACGCGCACGACGATCTCGCCGCGCTGGCCGGCCGGTCGGCGGAGATCGTGCGGCGCGATGGCCGTGTGCTGGGGTTCACCGAGGCGTTCCCGGGCGATCCGCTGACCTCCCGCTGAGCCCGTGCCGCCGGTGCCGGTCCCCGTGGGTGCGCGTGGGTGCGCGGGTGGAACCGTGTGGCTCCGTGTGGCGGGCGGGCCGGTGCCGTCCGGCACACGCCCGCCCGGGGCACGGGCCGATCAGACGGGCCGATCAGGGGGCCGATCAGGTCACGGGGTTGGCGGGCTCGGCGCCGGTCAGCACGGCGAACGCGTTGGCCGCCGCGACCCGCGCCATCTCGCGGCGGGTCTCCAGGGTGGCGCTGCCCACGTGCGGCGCGAGCACCACGCGTTCCCGCAGCCCGAGCAGGGCGGGGTACACGCGGGGCTCCTCCTCGAACACGTCCAGCCCGGCCCCCCACAGCCGCCCGGCGGCCAGCGCCTCGGCGAGCGCGGCCTCGTCGACCAGCGGGCCGCGCGCGGTGTTGACGAGGATGGCCGAGGGGCGCATCGCCGCCAGCTCCTTCGCACCGATCACGTGCCGGGTCTCGGGGGTCAGCGGCGCGTGCAGGCTCAGCACGTCGGACGACGCCAGCAGTTCGCCGAGGTCGACGCGGCGGGCGCCGAGTGCGGCCTCTTCGGCGGCGGGCAGCGGGCCGCGGCTCGTGTAGCACAGCCGCATGCCGAAGCCGTGCACGGCGCGGCGGGCCACGGCCCGGCCGATGCGGCCCATGCCGAACAGGCCGAGGTTCTTTCCGTGCAGGTCGAGGCCGGCCTGCTCCGGCAGCAGCTTCCAGCGCGACCAGGCGCCCGAGCGGACGAAGGAGTCGGCTTCGGGGATGCGGCGCGCCACCGCGAGCATGAGGGCCATGGCCAGGTCGGCCGTGGTCTCGGTCAGGACGTCGGGCGTGTTGGTCACCACGATGCCCAGCCGGCGGGCGGTGGGCACGTCGATGTTGTCGTATCCGACGGCGACGTTGGCGACGACCTGCAGTTGCGGGTTGGCCTCCAGCACGTCCCGGCCGACGCGGTCGGTCAGCTGGCAGATCATCGCGTGGTGGCCGTGGAGCCGCTCGGCCAGCTCGGCGGGCGGCAGGGGCACGTCGGCGTCGCGGCTCTCGACGTGGACGTCGCTGCCGTCGAAGATCGCCAGGCTGTCGTCGAACAGGCGCTGTGTCACGAACAGTCGTTTCATGGCACCACACTCTGCCCGGTCGCCCGCACGGGGGGCAGGGCGGGCTCGGTGGACACGGGGTTGCGCAGCGTGCCGAGCCCTTCGATCTCCACTTCGATCACGTCGTCGTGTTTGAGGTAGACCGCCGGGTCGCGGGCGAAACCGACGCCCGAGGGCGTGCCGGTCAAGATGACGTCGCCGGGCACCAGGGTCAGGAAGCGGGAAATATAGCTCACCAGGTGCGCCGGGTCGAAGATCATCGACCGGGTCGTGTCGTCCTGCATGACCACGCCGTTGAGGCGCGTGGTGATCCGCAGGTCGGTGACGTCCGGTGCGGTGTCGGCCAGGGTGAGGAACGGGCCGATCGGGCAGTAGGTGTCGAAGCTCTTCCCGCGCATCCACTGGCCGTCGGCGAACTGGGCGTCGCGTGCGCTGACGTCGTTGGCGACCGTGTAGGCGAAGACGTGGTCGAGGGCATCGGCCTTCGACACGCGGGAGGCCTGCCGGCCGATGACGAGGGCGAGCTCGGCCTCGTAGTCGGTCTCGGTCGTCAGGTCCGAGGGGCAGTGGATGGTGGCGCCGTGCCCGAGCAGGGTGTTGTTGGTCTTGGTGAACAGCAGCGGCGCCGAGGGCAGCTCCAAGCTGGACTCCTGCGCGTGGTCGTGGTAGTTCAGCCCGACCGCGATGATCTTTTCTGGTGTGTCGGCGGCCGGGAGGAACACCGCCCGGTCCAGTGGGACGGCTGGCCCGATGGCCGCCCGCCCCGCCACCTGTTCACTGGACCAGGCGAGCCATTCCCGGCCGGGTCCGGCATGGATCGGGACGAGCAACTCGCCGTCCAGCCGGGCCAGCACCGCCGAGCCGTCCACGAGCACACGCGCCAGCTTCACTTGCATCTCCTTGTCTTCTCATGCCCAGGTCACCGGGTCATCCGGCACCCGCCCCGATCGTGCGCCGGGACAGGTCGCGGCGGTAGTGGGCCAGCCGGTGCGCCGCGGCGATCAGTAGGTAGCCGGTGGGGGCGGCGGCGTCCGGGCAGGCGGCGACCAGCCTGCCCTCCGCCACGGAGCCCTCGACGATCTCCCAGGAGCAGCCGGGCCGCTGGAAGCCGACGAAGTGCACGAGCCGCCCGTGCTGCTCGGTCCAGAACATGGGCAGGCCGTCGAAGGGCACCCGATCGCCGGGCTCGGCCAGCAGGTTCCGCACGGCGGCGCCGCCCTGCTCCACCGCCGTGAGCCAGTGCTCGACACGGACCTGGCGACCGGCGCGGGGCGACTCCCAGGAGGCGGCGTCGCCGGCGGCGGCGATCGACGGACTGCCCCGCACGAGCAGGTGCTCGTCGCAGTCGACTCCGCCGTCGGACAGCACCGGCAGCCCGGACGCGCGGATCCAGTCCGTGTCGGGCGTCACGCCGACGCAGGACACCACGACGTCGGCTGTCAGGGTCTCGCCCGTGGCCAGTTCGACGAACGCCCGCGAGCCGTCCTGGCCGGCCGCGCTCACCGCGACGCCGAGCCGCAGGGCCAGCGGGCTCGCGCGGTGCCGGTCGACGCACACCTGGTCGCCGATCGGGCCGAGGGCCCGGGCGAGCGGCGCCGGCGAGGGGTCCACGACGGTCACGCCGACGCCGAGCGCCAGCAGCGTCGAGGCGACCTCGGAGCCGATCAGCCCCGCCCCCACGATCAGGGCCGTGCCGCCGCCGCCCAGGTAGGCCCGCATCCGCTCTACGTCGGCGATGCCGGTGACCTCGCACAGCCGGCCGCCGGGCACGAAGCCGGGCAGCCGGCGCGGGCGGCATCCCCCGGCCAGCAGCAGCCGGTCGTACGGCAGGCGCCGCCCGTCGTCGAGCACGACACGGCCGCGCGCGGTGTCGATCTCGACGGCCCGCGCCCCCCGGTGCCAGGTCAGGCCGTCGCCGGCGGGCGTGGGCTGGGCGGCCTTGTCCCGCGTCCAGTCGCCCTTCAGCAGCTGCTTGGACAGGCTCGGACGGTAGTAGGGGGCGTCCCGGTCGAGGGAGACGACGTCGATGTGCGCGGCCCGGCCGAGGGACAGCGCCGTCTGCGCGGCGCGTGCCCCGGCGGCGGACCCGCCGACGATGACGAGATGGTCGATGCGCACGTGATCCCCGCCCGTCATTCGATCAGGGTGATGGCGAGGGTGGGGCAGACGAGAGCGGCCTCGCGCACCCGTTCCTCGTCCTCGGGGGCGACGTTCGGCAGCTTGATGTGCAGCACGTCGTCGTCGTCCAGTTCGAAGTACTCGGGGGCGATACCGACGCAGAGCGCGTAGCTGCGGCACGCGTTCAAGTCGACTTCGATCTTCACTGCTACCTCTCCGGTGATCTCGCGGGCCGCGGTTCCGGCGGCGTTCGGCGCGCGGGCGGCTACGTGTAGGCGCCGACGCCCGTGTCCGACCGCCGGCCCTGGGCGATCTGGAGTTCGCGGCGCACGGCGGCCTGCAAGAGCGCGCTGTCCTTGGCGAACGTCACCATCTGGAAACCCTCGGCGACCCGGCCCGCGGCGGTGGCGCCGTCGGAGCACTGGATGCCGGCGGCGATGCCGGCCTCGGCGCAGGCTTCGCGGATCGTCTCGATGGCCTTGACGTGCCCGGGGTCGGCGGCCTCCAGGGTCGGCGCGACGCCCAGGCTCAGCCCGAGGTCGGCCGGGCCGACGTAGATGGCGTCGACGCCGGGGGTGGCGGCGATGGCGGGCAGATCGGCCAGGCCCTGCTCGGTCTCCACCATGACGACGCACAGCACCTGTTCGAGCCGCCGCGGGTCCGTGGTGCCGGCGGCCACCGCCGCGCGGATGGGGCCGAACGAGCGGACTCCGTGCGGCGCGTAGCGGCAGGCGGCCACCGCCGCCGCGGCCTCGGCCGCGGTGCTCACCATGGGCACCACGACGCCCATGGCGCCGGCGTCCAGCGCCCGCCCGATCGTCGCGGGGTCGTTGGCGGGCACCCTCGTGATCGGCAGCACGCCGTGCCGCTCGATCGACGGCAGCATGGCGATCAGGTCGCGGTGGTCGATGAGGCCGTGCTGCTGGTCGACGCAGATGTAGTCCAGTCCCGAAAGGGCGGCGAGCTCGGCGGCGAAGGGGTCGGGGAGCGCGGCCCACATGCCGAGGGCGACCCCGCCCGCGCGCCACTTCGCGCGGATGTCGGTGGGTGTCATGTGCTACCTCTCTTCCGGCCCGTCCGGCCCGTCCGGGGGGTCCTGCGGCCAGGCGCCCCGCCGCAGCGGGCCGGCCGACCGGTAGATGAGCGCTTCGCGCTCGCCGCGGTCCAGCGAGGTCAGCGCCTCGACCTCCAGCGCGTCCAGCCGTACGGTGAGCCCGGTGCGCGCGTCGGTGAGTTCGAGCACGACCCCCCACGGCACCTCGCGACGGCGCACGTCGACGGCGGCGAACTCGTTCTCGATCCGGAATCCGGGGGTTTCTGGGCCCGTGGACATGGCGCTCACAGCAGGAACGTCAGGTTGCTCATCGCGGCGCCCCGGTCGATCAGCCGGACGCACTTGGCCGCGATCTGGAACGTGGACCCGGCGGGCACCAGGTCGTGTTCGACCCTGGCCGCCAGCACGCGCTGCTCGCCCAGGCCGACCTGCCGGAAGTCGCCGAGCCGCATCTCGCAGATGATCTGGTTGGAGACGACGGAGATCCGGTCGTCCGCCTCCCCACGCACCCGTACGTTGCCGATGACGTGCAGCGTGCGCGAGCGCGGGCTCTGGGAGGGGAACGGCACCTGGCTCAGGTGGTAGACGCGCTCGTCGAGGCGCAGCGCGTCGTCGTTGACGATCAGGGCCTGGTGCCGCGGGTCGGCGTCGTCGACGAGCGGCACCGTGTAGGTGGCGTCGTCGGTGAACAGCGCGTGCCACTCGGCGAAGCGCCGGTCGTCGATGAGCTCGGCCTCCAGCACCAGGAAGTCGGTGATGGCCTGATGGCTGATCTGCGTCTGGTGGGTCATCGCGTGGTCCCTCGCATGGGTCGTGGGCGGCAACGCATGAGGCGTGGATGGGAGCGCATGGGTCGTGCGGGGAGCGTCACTCGGGGTCGGACATGAGGTTGAGCCACTCTTCCCACAGCGCCCGCAGCGGCGTCTCGCTGCCGACGGGGGAGGCCTTGTCGCCACGCTCGTTGACGACCTCCTCGCGGTCGATGCCGCGTTCCAGGATCAGCCAGTCGACGGCGGTGGCCGCGAGGCCCTGCTGGTTGAGGGCGAACATCTCCACGTCGTCGGGCATGCCGTAGCCGGCGGGGCCGTAGAACCGCTCCTGGCTGCGCAGCCACCCCTCGTTGTGGGCGGCCGGCGCCCCCTTGACCTCGTAGGGGTACACCGTGACCTCGGTGCGGTCGACCGTGATGGGGCGGATGACCCGGATCTGCCGGTGGATGAGGCCGAGGTTGGGGTGGGTCATGACCGACCCGCCACCGGCCATGTAGGCCAGTTCCTCGCGGCCGTGCCGGTCGAGCAGGGTGCGGTAGTAGTCGGCGTCCTCGCCGTTGAGCAGGGCGTCGAGGTCGTCGTCGGAGACCCGACGCTCGCCGAGCCCGTGCCCGCCGACGCCGCCGAAGCTGCGGCGGCCGGCCTGGCGGCGCTCGGTCATGCCCTTGACCTTGCCGCCGACGTGCGCGCCGTAGTCGCCGGTGCTGTCGCCGTACTTCTCCTGGAGCTTCATGAACGGCTCGTGCACGAACGCGAAGTGGTACTCGTCGATGATGTTCTCGATCTGGAACTTCCAGTTGCCTCGGTACTCGACCACGTACGGCTCCGAGACCAGCTCGATCTCGCCGACGGGCGACATGCCCACACGGCGGTCGATCCAGGTGCGCGCGAGACCCAGGTGGGTCCTCAGGTCGGGCCCGTCGGCGGCGGCGCTCGCGAAGATCAGCCCTCGGTAGGACGCGACGCGGGGGACGCGCAGCAGTCCTTCCGGCTGGTCGAAGTCCTTGGGGTAGCCGTTGCGCATGGAGACGCCGATGAGCCGCCCGTCCTTGCCGTAGATCCACCCGTGGTAGGGGCAGCGAAAGTTGTTGGCGAACCCCCGGGGCTCGCGGCAGACGACGGAGCCGCGGTGGCGGCAGCGGTTGTAGAAGACGTTGATGGAGCCGTCGTCGCCGCGGGTGACGATGACCGGCTGAAGCCCGATGTGCGCGGTCTTGTAGTTGCCCGGCTGGGGGATCTCGCACTCGTGGCCCACGTAGACCCAGGTCCGGTTCCAGATGCGCTCCATCTCCAGCCGGAAGATCTCGGGGTCGGTGTACGCCCGGGTGTGGACCCGGAAGGTACCCGGCCCGCGCAGGACCAGGTCCTGCGGCCGGCAACCGGAGCGCGAGGCGTCCGACTCAGGGCGAAGCGCTGTCATGATCTCCTCCTGCGATGGTGGATCTGTGGGAGCTGACCGGCAGGAGCAGCCCCCGGGCGGCCCGGAAGATGCGATCGACCGACTCGACCGTCGACTGCAGGTGCATGGTCGTCAGCTCACCGGCTCGGGCCGCGTCGCCCTTGGCCATGGCCTCGACCATGCCGGCGTGCTCGTGTTGCGCGCGCTTGCGCAGCGACTCGTCGAGTTTGGTGACGAGGCGCACGTACGGCTCGGACTGCTCGCGCAGCGTGTCGGCGAGGTCGATGAACCGGGGGCGGCTGGCGGTGGCGGCGATCGTGCCGTGGAACTCGAGGTGGTAGTCGAACCACTCGTCGCCCGACGCCCGGCGCATCTGCTCCTCCAGCTTCGCCAGCCGCTTGACGACGTCGGGGGTGACGACCTCGGCCGCGCGGGACGCGAGGTAGCTTTCGGTGATCGTACGAAGCTCGTAGATCTCTATGAGATCCTCGAGTGAGGGGTGGTGCACGCGGGCGGTCCGGCCGCCCTCCTTGGTGAGCAGGCCTCGCGCGACGAGATGCGCGATGGCCTCGCGCACCGGAGTGCGGCTCACGCCGAGACGCTCGGCGACCTCTACCTCCCGCACGGGAGCTCCCGCCGAAAGCTGACCGGTGAGGATCATTTCAGTCAGCACGGCCTCAACCCTTTTCACCGAGCTCTTCGGTGCGCCAGTTTGCATACATGTCAGGATACAACTGCTGGTCCTTACTCAGCCCGACGACGCCGGGTCGGGGGCGACGTGGAGGGGTGGCGGCCGGGGTCGCCGAAGCTAGCGAGGGGCGAAAGAGCGCATACCTGACCTTCAGTCGCATCTTGCTATTAGCGCCACATTGAGGGACATTCGACTACATACGACGCATATCTTGGACACTTGACGCTACCTTAGCGGAATGCAAGACTGCATGCAATCGTGAACACAATAGCTCGACTCACGGCTAGGAGGCTCCGGGCATGCACCTCGTACCTCGTCCCGGAAACAAGGCCACGCGACTCGCCGCGGCCCTGCTCGTCGGCGTGGCCTTCACGGCCGCCGGCTGCGGTGCCGACACCGGCGCAGGCGCAGGAGAAGAGAAGGGCGGAGACGCCACCGTCTCCTACAACTTCGCCATGGGCTCCTCCGGAGCCGCGGGCGCGTTCTACCAGGAGGCCATGGAGCGCAACGACGCCGCGCACGGCTACGACGGCACGTGGGTGGAGCTGACGGGATCCGAGGTCGCGGTGTCCGGAGTCGCCTCGAACAAGTTCCAGTTCGGCGCCGGCGTCGCCGCCACCGTCATGGCGGCACAGCAGGAGCAGCAGGCGCCCCTCACCTTCATCGGCGACTTCATGCGGATGTTCTGGACGCTCTCCGCCAAGACCACCATCAACTCCTGCCAGGACCTCGACGGCGTGCACTTCGCCCTGCACAGCCCCGGCGGGGTCAGCACGGCCATCTTCAAGTCGTGGTTCGCGAAGTCCTGCCCCGAATCCGTGAAGCCCAAGATCATCTACGTCGAAGGTTCGCCGAACCGGCTGCAGGGCATGCTCGCCGGCCAGATCGACGCGACCATGCTGGAGGTCGACGACACCCTCGACCTGCCCCCGGACAAGTTCAAGATCATGGTCAACTTCGGTAACGAGCTGCCGGAGATCGAGGCCAACACCGTCTACTCCAACGACACGTTCCTCAAGGAGCACCCGGACGTGGCCGTCGGACTGCTCGCCGAGATGTCGAAGCTGGCCAAGGAGATCCAGGCCGACCCCTCGGTGTTCGTCGGGCTCCTGAAGAAGTACAAGCCCGAGCTGGCCGAGCGCGCCGACGAGATCGCCAAGGCCTACGTCGACGGCGGCATCTTCGCCGAGGACGGGTCCATGGCCATGGCCGACCTGCAGAAGACCATCGACCTGTACGCGTCCGCGGGCGCGATCAAGCCGGGGCTGCGGGCCGAGGACATCGCCACCCGGGAGTACCTGGAGCAGGCGCTGCAATCGGCCGGATAGCAGGTGCGGGCCCCCTATGGCGTTCGGAGGAGACATCTCATGGTGCAGGTCCGCAGCCGGCGTCGGGACACCGTCGTGACCCGGCCGCCGGCCACACGTGGCCGAAGACGACCACCCGTGGCGGCCGCCGGCAGGTGGGCGGCCGTCAGGCTCGTGCCGCTCCTGCTCTTCCTCGCGGCCTGGGAGCTCGGCGCCAGGGCCCTCGGCGCCATCGACATCCCCGGCGTCGCGGAGACCGCCGGCGCGCTCGTGCGGGAGCTGGGCAACGCCGAGCTCTGGCAGGCGTTCGCCGAGAGCAACAAGTCGCTGGCGATCGGCTACGGCGGCTCGCTGGTGGTCGGCGTTCCCCTCGGCCTGCTCATCGGCCGGATGGCCAGGGCCGACGCGATGGTGCAGGGCTGGCTGGGCGTGCTGCTCATCACGCCGATGGCCATGATCGTGCCGATCATCATCATGGCGCTGGGCTTCAGCCTGCCGGCCCGCTCGCTCATCGTGTTCATCTTCGTCCTGCCGATGATCGTCGTGAACTGCCGGGCCGGCGTGCGCACCGTCCCGAGCGACCTGATCGACATGACGAGGACGCTCGGCGCGAGCGAATGGCAGCTGTGGCGCTACACGATCCTGCCCGCCGCGGCGCCGGCCGTCTTCACCGGGCTGCGCATCGGCATCGGCCGGGCCGTCACCGGCATGATCATCGCGGAGTGGCTGCTGGCGGCGGTCGGCATCGGCGCCCTGCTGCTCCAGTACCGCGGCGGCTTCCAGGCCGACGCGCTGTTCGCCGTCGTGGTCCTGATCCTGCTCGAGTCGCTCGTCCTGGTGCAGTTCGTGCGCTTCTTCGAAAAGCGGCTGACCGCCTGGGCCATGCCCTGAGGCAGGGCCCGAACGACCCGTTCACCCACCCGCCAGCACGAAGGAACAGGTGCGGACATGATCGAAATCTGCGATGCGGGCATGACGTTCCAGCGCAGGGGCGGCCGCGGCAGCTCCAGTGAGTTCCGGGCGGTCGACGGGGTCGACCTCACCGTCGCCGACAACGAGTTCATCACGCTGCTCGGGCCGAGCGGATGCGGCAAGACGACACTGCTGCGGATGATCGCCGGCCTGATCGACGGGTACGACGGCAAGGTGCTCGTGGACGGCGTGCCCGTCACCGGGCCGTCACCGTCCCGGGCGATGGTGTTCCAGTCCTTCGCGCTGCTGCCGTGGGCCGACGTGCTGCGCAACGTCGCGTTCGGCCTCGAACTGCAGGGCGTGCCCAAGGCACGGCGGATGGCCGTGGCCCAGGAGCTGGTGAACCTGGTCGGCCTGCAGGGCTTCGAGCACAGCCTGCCCCGCGAGCTGTCCGGAGGCATGAGGCAGCGCGTGGGCCTGGCCCGGGCGCTGGCCGTCCGGCCCAGCGTGCTGCTCATGGACGAGCCCTTCGGCGCCCTCGACGAGCAGACCAAGTGGATCATGCAGGACGAGCTGCTGCGCATCTGGGAGGAGGAGCCGAAGACGGTGATCTTCGTGACGCACAGCATCGACGAGGCGATCCTGCTCGCCGACCGGGTGGTGGTCATGGCGAGCAGGCCCGGCCGCGTGGCGCACATCGAGAAGGTCGGGCTGCCCCGGCCGAGGAACCGGTCGGTCGAGTCGCTGCCGGAGTTCGCCCGCCTGCGCGCAAGCCTGTGGCGCGAGCTCAAGGAGCAGCAGAGCGGGGCGGCCGATCATGCGGCATAGCGACGTGGCCGACGCGGGCACCTTCCCCGGCGCGTCGGCGGGACGGGGGACACGCCCATCCCGCCAGGGCCTGGCGCGGTCCGCGGGCCGGCTGTGGCAGGGCCTGGGTTCCACCGGCTCCCTGGCCGTCCTGTCCCTGCTGGCCGGCGTGATCGTCTGGGAGCTGCTCGGCCGGATCCTGAACCTGATGTACCTGCCCCCGGCCAGCCAGGTCTGCGTGCGGCTGTGGCGGCTGATCGTCACCGGGGAGGTGCTGGGCGACCTCGGCGGCAGCCTGTCCAACCTCGTGCTGGGCTACGCCATCGCCGCCGTCGCCGGGGTGGTGATCGGCGTGGCCATGGCGCGCGTGCGCTGGCTGGAGCAGGCCCTCGACCCCTACGTCTACGCCTTCCTCACCGCGCCCACCGTGGTCTTCGTGCCCATCTACTTCGCGATCTTCGGGCTGTCCCCGTGGGCGATCGTCGCGTTGATCGTGCAGTACTCGGTGTTCATCATCATCGTCAACACCGTCACCGCCGTGCAGTCGGTGGACGTCGAGCTGGTCGAGATGGCCCGGGTGTTCGGCGCCCGCACCGAACTGGTGATCACCCGTAAGGTGCTGCTGCGCGCCGCCCTCCCGCTGATCTCGTCCGGCCTGCGGCTCGGCCTGGGCCGCGCCATCAAAGGCATGATCAACGGCGAGATCCTCATCGCGGTCGTCGGCCTCGGCGGCCTCAGCAGTTCCTTCGGCCGCGCCTACGACCCCGAGGGCGTGCTCGCCGTGCTGCTGCTCGTCATCATCGTCGCCCTGGTGCTCGACCGGGCCGCGCTGCTGCTCGACAACCGCGTCAACGCCTGGCTGCCCTCGTCCTACCGCTGATCCGTCCCCGACACGCGGGCCGTCCCCGCCCGCGCCCCCGGCCTCACGTCGCCTTCACGCCGTAAAGGGAGTGTCCGTCATGCCGAAAGCGGCCAGCGAAACCGAGGAACGACTGGTCGGCGCCCTGCTGCATCCGAACATCGACCCGGTGAGCGAACGGACCCGCCTGTCCGCCCGGCTCACCGTCCTCGACTCGGTCGGGGTGGGCCTCGGCACCCTCGACCATCCCGCCGCGAGGATCGCCCGCGACCACGTGCGCGCCCACCTGCCCGGCCCGGCCGTCGCCGCCATCTGGGGCGGCGGCGCGTCGACCGGGGTCGAGGGGGCGCTGCTGGCCAACAGCGTGCCCCTGCGCTGCTACGACTACAACGACGTGCTGCACGGCGATAGCGGGCAGGCGGGCCACCCCAGCGACATCATCCCCGGGCTGTTCGCGGTCGCCGAGGCGGCGCACCTGCCCGGCCGCGCGTTCGTCGACGCCGTGATCACGGCCTACGACGCCGCGGCGATCCTGTTCGACGGCCTCAACGTCAGCCGGCACGGATGGGACTACGCCAACCTGACCGGGCTCGCCGCCGTGGCCGGCTTCGCGTCGCTCATGGGGCTCGACGACGAGCGGGGCGGGCACGCGCTCGGCATCTTCGCCTCCTCGCACATCGCCACCAACCAGCTCGAATCAGGGCATCTCTCGGCGTCCGGCAACCTCACCATGTGGAAGCGGTTCAACGGCGCCGACGCCGCCCTCGCGGCGCTGCACGCGTGCCGGCTGGCGGAGTCGGGCGTCGAGGCGCCGACCGGCGCCCTGCTCGGCGAGCAGGGCTTCGTCCGCGGGCAGGTGGCACCCGGCGGCACCATGAGCGAAACCCTGGACGCGCTGGACAAGGCGCTGCATCTCGGCGACCACGGGGTCGACCGCACCGAGTTCAAGCGCTGGCCAGTCGGCACGCGGGCACAGAGCGCCATCTCGGCGGCGCTGGAATGCCGCGCGCGCATCTCGTCCCCCGACGCCATCGAACGGGTGATCGTCGAGGCGGAGGAGGGCGTCGTCAAGCACCTCGTGCGGGCCGAGGCGTGGCGGCCGCACAGCCGCGAGACCGCCGACCACTCGCTGCCGTACATCGTCGCGGTGGCGCTGCTCACCGGCGACGTCGCCCTCGACCGGTTCGGCGGCGACGCCGACTTCGCCGCGCCCGAGGTGCGCGCCCTGCTGCCCCGCATCGAGGTCCGGTCGCGGCCCGGCGACGGCACCGGCGGACGCTCGGCCTATCCCACCGAAATCCGCGTCACCGCCGACGGGCGTGAGCACGTCGCGCGCGGCGAATACCCGCCGGAGCAGATCCGCGCCATCGCGTTCCGCGACCACATCGAGGCCAAGTTCACGGCCATGGCGGGCCGCTGCTTCGACGCCGGGCACGTCCGCCGCATCCACGAGGCGATCATGGGACTCGACGGGCTCGACGATGTGGCCGCGCTGGGCGCGCTGCTGTCGGCACCGCCCGCTCGATGAGGCGGCGGGCCCCCGGCATCGGGCTCCGGGCGGGGGACAGGTACCTGCTGGTCGGCACGGTCACGGCCGGCATGGCCATCGCGACGCTCATGCAGTACGGCCTGTCGGCGCTCAGCCCGCTGCTGATCGAAGACCTCGGCCTGTCCAAGTCCGTGTACGGCTCGCTGTACACCGCCTACTACCTCGTCTGCACCATCGGATCCCTGCTGCTGGGCGGCGTGACACAGCGCATGGGGCCCAGATGGGGCATGGCGCTGATCGGCGTGGCCGCCGGCGCCGGCTTCCTCGTCATCGCCGGGCTGCCCTCGCTCGCGTCCATGTACGCCGGGCTGGCCCTCGCCGGGGTGGCGTCCGCCTTGGCGAACCCCGCCACCAACGCCGCCCTGATGGACGTGCCCGACCGGGGCCTGATGATCGGCGTCAAACAGTCGGGCGTGCAGATCAGCCCTCTCGTCAGCGGCGCCGTGCTGGTGCCGTTCGCCCAGGCCGTCGGCTGGCGGGAGGCGATGCTGCTGGGCGCACTGGTCTGCCTGCTGCTCGTGCCGGCGGCCGCGCTGGTGCCGCTGGGCGCTCAGAGCGCCCCCGGCGCCGCCCCCGCCGGCCACGGCGGCACCTCGATCGGCACCCTCGCCCTGTTCGCGTTCTTCATGGGCTTCGGCCTGTCCAACGTCATCGCGTACCTGCCGGTGTACGGCCTCGACCTCGGGCTGTCGCACGGCGCCGCGGGGTCGCTGCTGGTCGCCTTCGGCCTGTGCGCCGCCGCCGGTCGCGTCGGATGGGGATTCGTCGCCGCCCGATCGCGGCGGTTCGGCCGGCCCGCCACCGCGCTCGGCCTCCTGGTGCTCGGCGCCCTGGCCGCGACCGCGCTGATCGCCGCCGCGGCGGCCGCCCCCCGGCTGGTGTTCCTCGGCACGGGCCTGATGGGGCTGACCGGCGCCGCCTGGAACGGCCTCGTCATGACGTTCGTCGTCGACTCGGCCCCGTCGGAGCACTCCGGCCGGGCCGCCGGGCAGGTGCAGGCGGCGTTCTTCGCCGGGCTGTGCGCCAGCCCGCTGCTGTCCGGCGTGATCCTCGACCGCACCGGCGCGTTCGGCTACGTCTGGGCGATCATCGCCGTGATCTACGTCGCGGCCCTCATCGTCGTCCGCGCGAGGGCACTGCCCCGCCCCCGCGATCCCTCCGCACCAACGGCACCACAGGTCAAAAGGAGTTAGCACGCCATGGCGACGTTCTATGACAACTGGCTCGACGCCCGTAGCCAGATCGACCAGGAACTGTGGAACTCTCCCGCGGTCGCCCGCGACAAGGACATCCCCTGGGTGAGCACCCCACAGGACGCCAAGGTCAAACTCATGGTGGCCAACGAGCTCGGCTACGCGACGATGGGCAGCAACGTGCTCAAGGCCGAGATCCCCGTGGGCTGGCACACCGGCAGGCACCGGCACGGCGAAGAGGCCATGCACATCCTCCAAGGCGAAGGCTTCAGCATCATCGACGGCCGCCGGTACGACTGGCACAAGAGCAGCACCCTGCAGATCCCGTTCTCCGCCGAGCACCAGCACTTCAACACCGGCGACGTGCCGGTCCAGTACATCTCGGCCATGGCGTTCGACCTGGAGCGGTTCGTCCGCCTCGCCCGCCTGGAGCAACTGGAGGAGTGCGGCCCCAACGACCCGGCGGCCCTGGCCGCCGTGCCGCCGCAGACCTCCCAGTACTACCCGGACGGCAGCCGCGCCGTGATCCACCTGGAGGACGCCCCCACCGACTTCTCCTTCGAACCCCAGGGCAACATCCCGGGCCTGCGCAACCAGCACGACTACGTCCAGTACCTCGCCGTGCCCGGCAACGGCTTCAAGGCCACCAGCGTCGCCGTCACCCACCAGTGGATCGAGCCGCCATACCACCACAGCGGCCGCCACAAGCATCTCGAAGCGGTCGTCTACGCCGTCGAAGGCGAAGGCTTCACCGAGATGCAGGGGCAGCGGGTGCCGTGGTCGGCCGGCGACGTGCTCTACGTCCCGCCCGCCATGTGGGAACACGAACACGTCAACGACAACCCCAACCGCATCGTCCAGCTGCGCATCCAGTTCGGCATCAGGTTCTGGTTCACCGAGGTCTGGCCGGACGGCTTCACCACCAAACGCATCTACGACCGGAGCGGCAGGCCCATCGAGGCCGGCCCCATCGAGCGCGAGCGGGAGCGCGGCTAGGCATGGACCACCCCCACCACCATCCGCCGCACCCGCCCGTCCGCGCAGAGAACCTGCTCGGCATGGACCGGCTGGCGGAACTCTTCGGCACCCCGGGCGATCCGTCGTCGGACGACATCGTCGGCGACCGCCACCTCGCCCTCCTGGCCGAGATGGCGCACATCGTCGCCTACCAGTGGCGCGACGACACCGGCCGGGGCCCCGTCAAAGGCATGTTCCTGGCCGGGCCGCCCGGCACCGGCAAATCCACCCTCGCCCAGCGGCTGGCGTACGAACTGGGATTGCGCCTGCGTCAGGCCGGCGAACCCGGCGACGTCACGGCCATGCTCGTCGACGGCGGCGAGATCGCCCGCGCCCGCTACGGCGAAAGCGAGGAACGCATCCGCGACATCTTCGCCTACGCCCGATCGGCGCCCGGGCGCACCGTGCTGGTGCTCGACGACGTCGAGTCGATCCTCATGGCC
This sequence comes from Actinomycetales bacterium, assembly GCA_044507605.1. Classification (GTDB taxonomy): domain Bacteria; phylum Actinomycetota; class Actinomycetes; order Streptosporangiales; family Streptosporangiaceae; genus Thermopolyspora. The sequence goes on from JBIQJI010000060.1 coordinate 24,421, forward strand.
CGGGGCAGCTCACACGCGAAGGAATGGCACTTTTCGCAAGACAGCGTGTTCTTCCACGAAGTGGACCGCCTGGACCCGAAGCGCGCCGTCCTCGTCCTCACCACCAACCGCCCCGACCTCGTCGACGACGCCATCCGCGACCGCTTCCTGGAATACCGCCTGGACCACCCCCCGGCCCAGACGCTGGCCGACGTGGCCACCCGCCTGGCCCTCCGCCACGGCTTCACCCCGGACCGCCTCGACCACCTGCTGACCGACCTGCGCCACGCCCACAAGACGGGCGCGATCCGCAGCCTCCGCCAGGCGGAGCGGTTCGTGCTCCAGCACTACGTCGCCCATGCCCTCGGCAGACCCTCCCTCGCCGAGGGCCTGCAGGACGACGACCGGTGACCCCGCCCCGGTGCCCGCCGCCGGCACGACCGCCTCGCCGGCACGGGGCGCGGGACCCGGCCGCCACGACCCGGCCGAAGCGATCCCGGCCGAAGCGATCCCGGCCGAAGCGATCCGGCCTCGACGACCCCGTCGAAGCGATCCGGCCGAAACGACCGGATCGAGCGGCGCCGGCAGAGCCGGGCGGGAGCCCGTCCGAAGGCCGGTCAAGGGCCGGTCAGGCATCGTGGGGGCGGCCGGTCAGACGTCGTGGGCGGGCGCGTCGTCGCCCGCCGCCGCGACGGTGGCGGCACGCTCGCCCCTGGGGCCTCGCCCGCTGAGGATGCCCCAGGCGACGAGCGCCGCGGCCGCGGCCGTGAGGGTGAGCCCCGCGAACGTGATGGCGTCCCGGAACCGCGCCGTCTGCGCGGCGCTCCAGTGGGGGGAGGCCGGCTCTCCGGTGAACAGGGCCGCGAGGATGGTTCCGGCGACGGCCACGCCGATGGCGGTGGCGACCTGCGCGGAGGTGTCGACGAGCGCCGCGCCGATGGACGTGCGGTTCTCCGGGAGGCCGCGCAGCACGTTGGTGCCGGCGACGACCCCCACCATGCGCATCCCGGCGGCGTTGAGCACGAGCGCGACCGCCACCCACAGGTAGCCGTGGCCGCTCAGCAGCGTGTAGACCGCGAGCCCCGCCACGACCGCCACCGAGCTGATCCAAGCCGCCGCCTCCATGCCCACCCGCTGCACGAACGGCGTGATGAGAGCGCCGCCGCCGATGAGGACGATGACCTGCGGCAGCATTCCGAGCGCGGCCAGGCCGGGCGTCCAGCCCCAGTCGAGCTGCAGCTGCAGGGTGACCAGGTAGCCGAGCCCGGCCGTCGCCAGGCCGGTCGCGGCCTTGTAGGCCAGGCCGCTGGACACGAGCGGACGGGCGACGAGCCGCAGATCGAGGAGCGGATGCGCGGTGCCGCGCTCGCGGACGACGAAACCGATCAGCGCCGCGACGGCTCCGGCGGCGGCCGGCCACGGGCCCCAGTGATCGGCCCCCTCGGTCACGAACAGGGTCGGGGCGAGCAGGGCCAGCACGATCGCCGCGGTGCCCAGCGCCGCGCCCGCGACATCGACCGGATGGCGATGGAGCCCCGCCGCGTCGTCGGCGCCGATGCCGATGCGGATCGCGGCGAAGGCGAGCGCGGCGATCGGCACGTTGACCAGGAGCAGGACCTGCCAGGGCACGACCGCCAGCAGGAAACCGCCCGCGGCCGGGCCGACCGCGAGACCGGCCAGGCCGACGGTCGAGATGAGCGTCGTCGCGCTCACGCGCAACCGGTCCGTGCCGAACAGGCGGAACGCCAGCGCCATCGACTGCGGAGTCGTCATCGCCGCCGCGACGCCCATGGCGGCCCGCACCGCGATGAGCTGCCCGGCCGAGGTGACGAACGCCGTCGCCAGACTCGCGACGCCCAGCAGGACCAGCCCGGCCAGCATGGTCCGCCGCCGGCCGGCCCTGTCGGCGACGGCGCCGAAGACGAGCATCAGCCCGCCGAAGACGAGCGAATAGGCGCCGGTCACCCACTGCAACGCCGCCGCCGACGCGTGCAGGTCGCGGCCGATCGTGGGCAGGGCGACGTTCAGGATCGAGTTGTCGAGCATCTCGAAGAGGAACACCGCGGACAGCCCCGCGAGGGCGACCCACGCCTCCCGCAACGACGCCGGGGCATCCGCCGACCCGGTCGCCGACCGGTCTGCCGTGGTGGTGGAGCGATGTGCACACATGCGCACTCCTCGGAGTTCGAGTAGCGGCGTGGTGCATCGCGTCGGCGATGGTGCGCTCGGCCTGTTCCCGGCGGCGCGCGCTACGCCCTCGCCGCGAACAGACCGCTTTTCCCACGTTGGGCGGAAGGAGATCTCCCGCGTAATCTAACACGGCGAACGACTGTTCGCCGGGCGCCCGGCGTGGGGGAAAACCGGGTGAGAAGTGGCGGAGCCGGTGCCACGATGGCGGGATGTATCTCATCGTGTTCGTCGGCGCGTGCGTACTTGTGGCGATGGTGCCCGGAGTGAGCACCGCCGTGATTTTGCGGCAGACGCTGCGCGCCGGCCGAGGGTCGGGGCTGGCCGCCACGCTGGGCAACGAGACCGGGGTGCTGATGTGGGCGCTGGCTGCGGCGTTCGGCCTGTCGGCCCTGCTGGTGGCCTCGCAGGTGGCGTACGACGTCATGCGGGTCGCCGGGGCGGTCGTGCTGGTGGTCATGGGGGCGCAGTCGCTGTGGCGGGCCCGCGCGGGCGTCGCGGCGGCATCCGAGGGGGCGACCCCGGAGGTGGCGGCCGTGACCGGGCGGCGCCGGTCCTACCTCGCGGGCCTCGGCACCTGTGTGGCCAACCCGAAGGCCGCGGTGTTCGCCATGTCGTTCCTGCCGCAGTTCGTCCCTTCAGGGCAGAACGTGCCGTTCACCCTGGTGATCCTCGCCGTCGTCTGGGCCATCGTCGACCTGGCCTGGTACTGCTTGGTCATCTGGTGCGTGACCCGGGTCAGGACGCTGCTCGCCCGGCCCTCGGTGCGCCGCCGCCTGGAACAGCTGTCGGGCGTCGTGCTCATCGGGCTGGGCGTACGCCTCGCCCTCGACGCCAGGTGACCGGCCACCCGGCCCGTCGGCTTCCGCGATGTCGCCCGGTGTCGTCCGGTCCGCCGCGCAACGGGCCGCGGGCCTCCGGCCGGTCCGCCACTTGCGGGTCGGCGTTCGGAACCGCGATGGCATGAGTGCCGATCAGCGGGAAGGGCGGGGGCCGGCGGCGCGGCGGAGCCGGTTGGCGATCGCGAGGCCCAGCCGCTCCTCCGCCGGCAGGGACGCCACGATGAGGTCGCAGCCCTGCCGGTCCAGTTCGCGCAGGAACGCGTACAGCCCGCGGGCGTAGGCGGCCGGCGAAGCGGGCACCGTGACGACGGCGTGCGCCTTCACCGGGGCGCCGGCCAGGTGCGGGGGGAGCAGGACGCCCACCTGATGCCCCAGCTCCTGCGCGCGTTCGGCTTCGGCGACGACCTGCCCGGGCTCGACCAGGACGACGCGGGCACGCGGCGCGTAGTGCGACGGATGCTGGCCCGGCACGCGGACACTGCTCGTGGCGTGGACCGCCAGCGGCCGCCCCAGCGCCGCTTCGAGGTCCTCGCGGGTGACGCCGCCGGGCCGCAGGACGCTCGGGGCGCCGCTCGTCACGTCGACGATGGTCGACTCGACGCCGACCTCGCAGGGGCCGCCGTCGAGCACGAAGTCGACGTCGTCGCCGAGGTCGGCGCGGACGTGGTCGGCCGTGGTGGGGCTGACCGAGCCGAAGCGGTTGGCCGACGGCGCCGCGACACCGCCGCCGAAGGCCTGGAGCAGCGCGAGCGCGACGGGGTGGGCGGGCACGCGCACGGCCACCGTCTCCAGGCCGCCGGTCGTTTCGAGCGGCACCCGGTGGCCGCGCCGCAGCACCAGCGTGAGCGGCCCCGGCCAGAAGCGCGCGGCCAGCAGCCGCGCCACGGCGGGCACCTCCTCGACCCAGTCGCCCAGCGACTCCGCGCCGCCGATGTGGACGATCAGCGGGTGCGTGGGCGGCCGCCCCTTGACCGCGAAGACGCGCGCGACGGCCGCGGGGTTTTCGGCGTCGGCGCCGAGACCGTAGACGGTCTCGGTCGGGAAGGCCACCAGGCCGCCGGCCCTCAGCACCTCGGCCGCCTGCTGGATGTCACTGGTTCGTGCCGTCACTCGGCCCATCCTTCCACTGCCTCGCTCCCGCCGTTCACGGGCCTTGGCGTGGGGACGGCGGACGCCAGAACCCGGCCAGGAGGCCGAGCGCCCCGCCGCCGCCGAGGACGGCGGCCAGGGCCAGGCCCCACCAGCCGCCGGGCTGGAACCAGCCCGCGAGCCCGTCGATCGACCAGCCGCCGGCGCCGAGGCCGGACAGCCCGAGCGCCATCACGGTCAGGGTCATGACGTACTCGAAGCCCTCACCGGGCCGGAAGATGAAGAATCCGTTCTTGCGGTGGTTGATGATCCAGGCGACGGCCATCGTGCCGACCACGCCGGCGCAGGCCAGCGGAGTGGCCAGCCCCAGCACCAGCAGCACACCGGCGCCGAGCTCGGCGATGCTGGCGAACCAGGCGTGCAGGATGCCGGGCCGCATGCCCAGGCTCTCGAACCAGCGCGCGGTGCCGGCGATCTTCCCGCCGCCGAAGACGTGGTTGTAGCCGTGGGCGATGAAGACCACCCCCAGGCCCACGCGCAGCACCAGCAGCGACAGGTCGATCGAATGCTCCACGCCCACTCCGCTCCCCGCGTCCGCTGGACCGTCCGATGCCGGCCGGCCCGCGCGCACCGGCGTCCTCATCGAGGGACGAGTCTAGTTACGGATGCGTGGAAGGCGGCAGGCGCAGTGCCCCGACGCCGTTCGTTCCCGCGACATCAGGCCACCGGGGCGCTGCTTCGCCGCCCGGCAGGCCGGCACCGGGCGCGCCCTCCTCCTCATGGCGCCCGGCTGGATCCGCACGGCCCTGGGCGGGCCGGACGCGCCGTTCACCATCGAGGAGAACATTCCGCGGGTCGTGGACGTGCTCCTGTCGAAACTGGGCAGGCCGGGCCTCGAATACCTCGACTACCTGGGCCGGACCGTGCCGTGGTGAACCGGCGCCGCGGTGAACCGGCCGGGAGCGACCGGCGAGGGCCGCTCCCGGTACGCCGGGGCAGGTGGGCGCCGAGGCGGGGCGGCGGCGATCAAAGGGCGGGGAAGGCGTTGCGCACCAGCATGACGAACTGCTCGTGGTGCCATTCGCCCGCGGGCGGCGCGTCGGGCAGGGCGTTGGTCGGCCGGTAGGCGTCCCCGATGGGCGGGAGGGAGGCGGTGGGGTCGCACAGCTGACTGACGTCGGAGCCGTCGACACCAGGGGGCAGTGTCGGCCCGCTCGCGCCGTCCGACTCGCCGGGCCGCTTGATCCACAGGTAGGCGTCGACGCCGGGCACGGGCGCGGCCACCGGCCGGGCGCCCAGCCCCGCGCCGTTCTGGTTGCAGATGGTGGCCCACCGCGACGGGCGCCGGTCGATGCGGCTCTCGTCCACGTACGTGTTGACGTCGGTCGACGTGCTCACCGCCGTCGGCCGATCAGGTCCGCCCCAGCCGTCGCGGGAGGTGTCGACGACCACCCCGAGGTCACTGGAGAAGCCGTGGGCGATGAGGGCGGCGCGGAGGGCGGCCGCGTAGTCCAGCTCGCCCAGGTACGGATTCCAGTCGTAGAACCTGGACTGGACGATCGGCACGCCCGACACGGTGTGACCGGAATCGGGCAGGAACGGCTCCTCGACCGGAATGTAGCCCGCGACGTCGGTGGCGATGCCGTCGAGGCCGCCCGTGCCCGCCGCCGTGCCGCCCACCGTCTCGGTGATGAGGTTCACCAGTGTTCTCAGGTTGGCGTCCCAGCCGGCCACCGACGCGTTGCCGGCGTCCAGGTAGGTGTAGACGTTGGGCAGGGGGGAGAGCCGGTCGAGGGCGTACCGGATGCCCTCCTGGTACACGCCCGACTGCGTCACCTGGTCGCACGAGTAGTAGTACGGGTCGGTGACGAGATCGGCCAGCGATCGCGGCTCGACGATGGTGGCGACGCGCAGGCCGCGGTACTTGTGCCGGGCGAGGACGGCGGCGATCGCGTCGACGTACTCGGTCTTGTAGCGCCGCAGGCCGTCGTCGGCGGCGTGCAGTTCGCCCGCCGACAGCCGCCACCGGCAGTCGCGGTCGGGCAGGTCGTACAGGACGAGGGTGACGTACACCGGCCGGTGCGCCACGTGGCTCTGCCGCAGCGCCGCGTCCAGGTGGTCCCGCAGCGTACGGGTCACGCCGGGGCCGCCGGTGACGGCGGCGATCGAGTCCAGCCAGACCGCGGTGGGCGTCCGCTTCAGGCCGCGCATCCGCCGCGCCGTCGCGTCGTCCACCTGGGCGGCGGAGGACTCCACGTCGGCCGCCCAGCCGGGGTCGACGTACCCCACGGCGCCCTCGAACGGGTTGGCCACCGGCCCCGGCGCGGGGTGGTACGCCGGCGCGCCGGCGGCGGCGTCTGCGGGTGAGGTGCCCAGGGCGGCTGTCGCCACGGCGAGGGCCGTGGCCGCGACGGACCTGAGAAGCCTGCGGAAAGGCCGGTCGTTACGGCGTGGCATGCGCGATCGTCTCCATCGTGGGGTGACGTGCTCGGTGCCCGGCGCCCCGGCCCGATCTCCGGCGAAGGCGCCGACCCCACCAGAGTCGGCAATCGCCTCGCCGGTGTACACATGCCAATAAGACGGTGAGATTGGCCAGTACGGTCCGAACCACATGCCAACTCGGAAAATGCAGTACGAAATCCCGGAGCCGTCGGCGCACATCATGAAATTTCAGCGGCCGGCGGCCGCTCCGGGCCGCCGCCGCTCACGTCGCGAGCCGCGGCTCAGCGGGCCGAGGCCATCTGCTCCGTGCCGACGACCGACAGCAACCGCAGCGCCTCCTCGGCGGAGGATCCCGGGTCGGCCGTGTAGATCACGAGCCGCTGGTCCCGGTCGCTGATGTCGAGGACGTCGCAGTTGACGGTGACCGGGCCGACCAACGGATGCCGGAAGGTCTTGCGCAGCGTGTGCTGCGCGGCGACATCGTGGGAGGCCCACTGCCGCGCGAAGTCCTCGTTCCCGGCGAGGAGGTCGGCCACCAGGCCGGCCAGCTCGGGATCGCCGGGGTAGCGGGAGGCGGCGGCGCGCAGATGGTGCGCCGCGTTGCGGGCGAGCGCGTCCGCGTCCGACACCCCGTACCGATTGCGTCCGTCGGCCCCCGGCTGAAGCAGGACACGACGCAGGATGTTGCGGTCGCGGCGCGCGAGCGCGGAGAAGTCCTCCAGGAGGGCGGCCGCGGGCTCGTTCCAGGCCAGCACCTCGTACGTCGCGGAGACCACGTACGCCGCGGTGGTCTGCGGCAGCCGACGCAGCAGGTCGAGGATGCTCTGCCGCACTTCGCGCGGCGGGCCCGGAGGCGGGGCCGGCGATCTGCCGGCGAGGCGATGCAGATGGTCGCGTTCGGCGTCCGACAGGCGCAGGGCCCGGGCCAGACCGGCGAGCACCTCACGAGACGGGTGCGGCCCGCGAGCCTGCTCCAGCCGCGTGTAGTACTCCGTCGAAATGTACGCCAGGTGGGCGACCTCCTCGCGACGCAGTCCGGGAGTGCGGCGGCGCCGCCCGGCGGGCAGCCCCACATCGGCGGGGGCGATCCGCTCACGCCTGCTGCGCAGGAAATCGGCCAGTTCGCGGCGATCCATGCCTTCAGTGTGCCCGGCACACGCAGCGGATCCAGGTACCGCCGGTGCCTGGATGGGCCGGGCGGGCGGCCGCAGGCTCGGGACCATGAACGACACCACCGACATGCACGCCGCCGCCCACGCCCCGCTGGGGCTGCTGCCCGGCAAGGTCGCCTTCGTCACCGGCGCCGGTCGCGGCATCGGCGCCGCCGCGGCACGCCTGTTCGCCCGCGAGGGCGCCCGCGTCCTTCTCGCGGCCCGCACGGAAGAACAGCTGAAGCACGTGACCGAGGAGATCCGGGCGGCGGGCGGCACCGCGGACCACGTCACCTGCGATCTGGCCGACCCGGGCGACGTACGCGCCGCCGTCGCCCGCGTCGTCGACCTGTACGGCAGGCTCGACGTCGCATTCAACAACGGAGCCGCGTTCACCCCGCCGGCCCCGATGGATCAGGTGCGGGAAGCCGACTTCGACCACCTCTACGCGGTCAACTTCAAAGGCCAGTGGCTGGCCATGGTCGAAGAGATCGCCGCCATCCGCGCCACCGCCGGGACGGGCGCCATCGTCAACAACTCCAGCATCGGCAGCCTGAGAGGCAACCGCGACCTGCCCGCCTACGCCGCCATGAAGCGGGCGGTCAACAGCCTCACCGAGTCGGCCGCCGTCACCTACGGCCCGGAAGGCATCCGCGTCAACGCGATAGCCCCCGGCAACACCCTCACCGAGATGATCCGCGAATGGGAGGAACACGCACCCGGCCTGCAACAGCGCCTCACGTCGCTCACCCCGCTCCGCCGCGCGGCCGACCCCGACGAGCTAGCCCAGGCCGCCGCCTGGCTCCTCAGCGACCGCGCCTCCTTCGTCACCGGCACCATCCTCCGCGTCGACGGCGGCGCCCGCGCCTGAGCCGGACGATACGAGGGGCCGTTGCCGCCAAGCGGCGGCCCTCTTCGCGGGGCGACGTGACCGGATCGGGGCTGCCGAGCACCGAGAGCCCTTCTTCTCGGCCTGCCCGTTGTGTTTCTGGCAGGTTGACCCGCTCGCCGTCGCACCGGTTCGGTGCGTGGGCCAGATCGGCGGACGCCGGCGGATGGGCACTGGTGCTTCCGGTGTGGGACAGACCGCTCTTGCGTGGGCGGCGTCCATCTGGCCATCCCTCGTGCGGCCCCGGCCAGCGGGTCACGAGAGCAGGAGCAGGGCGTCCCATCGTGTGATGACGGTCGAGGCCTGGGGGAGGTCGCCGTAGTCGGCGAGCGCGAGGGCGGCGCCCGCTGCTCCGGTCAGCAGTCCGGGGTCGTCGGACGTGGCGCCATGGTGGTGGTGCCGGATGCCGAAGGCGTGGCGGGGGTCGAACGTCGTGGTGAGGGCCGAGGCCGCCTGCGGGCTTCGCACACCTCCCCAGCCGCGCAGCCTGTCCACCATCGCCGCCCGCAACGCCTCGGCGGACACCGCCCTGCCCCGGGCCGCGTCGATTCGCATGCCGTCAGCCCAGGTGCTTCCAGCGGCGGCCGATGGCACGTCAATCGGTTGGTGCGGCCACTAAGGCAAGGCCCGATGCATCGCGGTGGCGATCTGCCCGTTCATGGCCGGGCCGTCTGATGAAGTGGGACGGTCAGTTGTTGGTGAGCCGGAACCAGACGACGCGACCGGGGGTGGTCTCGTGCCAGCCCCAGGCCGAGGCCAGTTCCTGTACGAGCCACAGGCCCCGGCCCGAGCAGCCCATGCCGTCGACGTCGTCGCGGAGCGTGGGCACGTTGACGGCCGAGCCCTCGTCGATCACGTCGATGTGGATCGTGCCGTCGACGTGTGCCACGGCCACGGTCACCCGGCCGCCGGGGCGGGAGGAGTCGGAGTGGCGCACGGCGTTGGCGATCAGTTCGCTGACCAGGAGCGTGGCGTCGCCGGTCCTGGGGTGGTCGATGGCGGCCAGGAGCACGCGTACGTAGCGGCGGGCGCGGGACGCGGACGCGGGCTCGCCGGGCAGGTCGATGCGTCCCAGCAGGCCCAGCCGCTTCGTCACGTCGCCGGGCGCGTGGGCGGGTGGAGGGCCGAAGCCGTCCGTGGGCCGGATCCCGGTTTCGGGCTCGGTCCGGGGTGGTGCGGGAGGCGACTGATCGGGGCCGGGCAGGGGTCGTGCGGGGGCCGAGGTGGCCTCCGGGGCGGCCTGCCGGCCGTGGTCGCGCGTCTGCATCCTTTGCCCCTTTCGCCATGTTCCGAGGCGTTTGAGTACAAATAGTGGTGAACTAGCTACTCGCTGTGACCATTGGGGTTCGATGCTCGCCGATTCCGGCTGTCCTGGCAAGGGGAATTGCAAATTTTCCGCTGCCACCCTTTGGGCAATTCCCGGACGCGGAGCGTGTCGGGACGTCACACTATGAGTGACGAATCGGGGAGGTATCGGTGACCACAGGGCGAGGACCCACGGTGCGACGCAGGCGGCTGGCCGGCGAACTGCGCAGGCTGCGCGAGCGCAGCGAACTGACGCTGGAGGAGGCGTCCGAGAAGCTGGGCTGGTCGACGTCGAAGCTCTCCAGAGTCGAGACGGCCCGCGTCGGCCTCAGCTCGGCCGACCTGGCCCACATGCTCGACTTCTACCAACTGGACGAGAGCAAGCGGCCGATCCTGCACTCGCTGGCCAGGACGGCGCGCACCCGCGGCTGGTGGGACGCCTACGCCGACTCGCTGCCCAGCGACTACTCCGCCTATATCGAACTCGAATCCGAGGCCGCGTTCATCCGCAGCTACGACGGCATGATCCTGCACGGCCTGCTCCAGACCGCCGAATACGCCCGGGAGATCACCCGTGCCGCCCTGATGGGGCTGTCGTCCCCGGCCGAGATCGAGCGCCGCGTCGAGGTCCGCATGACCCGTCAGCGGCTCCTGCTCCGCGAGGAGAACCCGATGCGGCTCTGGACCATCATCGACGAGGCCGCATTGACCCGCCAGGTCGGCACCGCCGCCATGATGCAAGATCAGTACGAGAGGTTGCTTGAGCTCGCCGACCGTGACAATGTCACCATTCAGGTGCTGCCGTTCACCAAAGGTGCTCATCCCGCAACTGTCGGAAAATTCTCCATTATCGAATTCCGTGAAGCCTACGATCCGGAGGTGGTGTACCTCGAAGGTATGACGAGTAGCCTGTATGTGGAGAGAGATGCCGAGATATATCGGTATTCGCTAGCCTTCGACCATCTTCAGGCGATAGCGCTCGACCCCGGTGAGTCGAGACAGCTGATCGCGCGACTGGCCGATAGGTCCGGATGAGCAGTACCCCGCTCAGCGCGCAGATTCCAGGGGGTGTCGATGGACGTGTCCCAGGTGGTTTGGCGAAAGAGCAGCCACAGCGGCAACGGCTCCGATTGCGTCGAGATCGCGGTCGCCGGTTCGGCGCAGGCGGTCGCCGGCTTCGCGCAACCGGCCATCGAGCACAAGCGGGACACCGAGCGGCTGTTCCTCGTTCGCGATTCGAAGGATCCCGGCGGCCCGGTTCTCGCCCTCACACCGGCCGAGTGGGAGGCCTTCGTCGCCGACCTCAAGGGCGGAGAGTTCGGCGACGGTCTCGGCTGACGTAGGCATGGTCGTGGACGAATTCGCCCGGGCTCGCGGGTAGGTGCCGGTGGTCGCGTCCGGCCGCCGCGGGTGGGCGTGATCTTTTCGGCCGGATCCGTGGGAGCGTCACGCGGCCGGTGCATGACCTGTTCGTTTCCGCCCGCGCCGAGGCACGGGCGGCGCCGACGCGAGCCCCGGGTCATCTGGTCATGGCGCGCCACCATCGGGTGCGCCCCGACCGCCTCGAACGGCTACAAGGTCACGCTGCTGGCGGCGACGGTGCTGGAGGCGCTGGAACGCGCCGCGGCGGCGCCGCCCGCCGGGGCGTGACCGGCGGCGGATCCTCCTGGCCGGTCACAGGGCGGGGTAGGCGTTGTCGACCAGCATGACGAACTGCTCGTGGTGCCACTCGCCGGCGGGCGGCGCGTCGGGGAGGGCGTTGGTCGGCCGGTAGGCGTCCCCGATGGGCGGGAGGGAGCCGGTGGGGTCGCACACCGGGTTGATCGACTGCTGGTCGTAGCCCGGGGGCAGGGTCGGCCCGCCCACGCCGTCCGACTCGCCGGGCCGCTTGATCCACAGGTAGGCGTCGATTCCGGGGGCGGGCGCGGCGACCGGCCGCGCTCCCAGCCCGGCGCCGTTCTGGTTGCAGGTGGCGCCCCTGGACGGGCGCCGGTCGATGCGGCTCTCGTCCACGTACGTGTTGACGTCGGTGGAGGTGCTCACCGCCGTGGGCCGGTGAGGTCCGCCCCAGCCGTTGCGCGAGGTGTCGATGACGACGCCCAGGCCGCTCGGGAAGCCGTTGGCGATGAGCGTGGAGCGCAGGGCGGTCGCGTAGTCCAGTTCGTCGAAGTACGGGTTCCAGTCGTAGAACCGGCTCTGGTAGAGGGGTATGCCGGTGACGGTGAGGTCGGGGTCGGGCAGGAACGGCTCCTCGACCGGCACGTAGTCGGCGACGTCGGTGGCGATGCCGTCGACGCTGCCCGTGCCTTCCGCCGTGCCGCTCACGGTCTGGGTGATGAGGGTCGCCAGGTTCGCGAAGTCGATGTCCCAGCCGGCCCGCCCCGCGTCGCCGGCGTCCAGGTAGGTGTAGACGTTGGGCAGCGGCGACAACGTGTCGAGGGCGTACCGGATGCCGTCCTGGTACACGCCCGACTGCATCGCCTCGTTGCAGCTCTGGTAGATGGAGGAGAAGGAGAGGTCGCTCAGGGACCACGGCTCGATGATGGTCGCGATGCGCAGGTCGCTGTACTCGGGCCTGCCGAGGATGTCCGCGATGGCGTCGATGTACTCGGTCTTGTAGCGCTGCAGTCCGTTGTCCGCGGCGTGCAGCTCGCTCGTCAGGTACCACGACGCCTGACAGTGGCGGTCGGGCAGGTCGTACAGGACGAGGGTGACGTAGATCGCCTGGCCGGCCGCGTCGCTCTGTGCCACGGCCGCGTCGAGGTGGTCCGCCAGCGTGCGGCCGGCCCCCTCGCCGCCGGTGACGGAGGCGATGGAGTCCAGCCAGATCGCGGTCGGCGTCTGCTTCAGGCCGCGCATCTTCGCCGCGGTCTCCTCGCCCACCCGGGCGGCGGAGTACTCCACGTCGGCGGCCCAGTCGGGGTCGGCGTACCCGACGGCGTCGGCGAACGGGTTGTCCACCGGCGAGCCCGGCCCGGGCGACTGGCCGGGTCCGGGAGAGCCACCGCACGGCACGCCGTTGACGGCGAAGTCGGTGGGCGGGGGGTTGCTTCCGGTCCAGGTGCCGAGGAACCCGGTCTCGAAGGATCCGCCGGAGGGAACGACGCCGCCCCAGGACGGATTCTCGACGGTGACCTGGTGGCCGGACTGGTGCCAGTCGCCCGACCAGCCTTGCGTGATCTGCTGCGACCCCGGGAACGTGAAGGTCAGCGTCCAGCCCTTCAGCGGGTCGCCGGTGTTCTCGACGGTGATGCCGGCGGTGAAGCCACCCGACCCCGCTCCCCACTGGTCGGTGGTGTAGGTCACCTCGCAACCGGTGCCGGCGTGTGCGGGGGCCGTGCCCAGGGCCGCCCCGGCCACCGTGAGCGCGGTGGCGGTGACGGACGTCAACAGTGTGCGCACGAGTCTGCTACGAGGTGGCATGGGCGATCGTCTCCATGGGGGTGACCTGTGTGGGTTCGACCTGATGGGGGCCCGGCGCCCGGACCGGTTCGGGCGTGGCGCCGGCCTACCCAGACTCGGCGATCTCCTCGCCGGTGTACACCTGCGGGCCGGACGGCGGTTTCCCGTCCGCCGGCACGCCGGGCCGCGACCGTGGGTCACCTGGGAGAACGCCGGACGGGCCCTGGGGGCCGCCGGCGGGCCCGGCGAAATTTCACCACCGCCCGCGCCCGCGCGCAGGCCGGGAGGCCGGCGAGCGGACCGCGATCGCGCGACCGGTCGACGGGCCGGACGACTGGGCGGACGACTGGGCGGACGCCGGTCCCCGGCCTGGGCGGCAGGGGACCGGGTCGACCGTTTCGAACGATTTAATGACGCGCCGCGTCAGCGCACGTAGACGTTGGGCTGGGGCGGGGTGGACATGCCGTTACCGATGAAGAAGCTCGGG
>JBIQJI010000061.1:0-38062 GCA_044507605.1 Actinomycetales bacterium
GTTCAGCACGGCAACCTACGCTCGTTCACTTTTACACCGCATCTCGGACGCGACCGAAGGGTCCGCTGGATGGCGTCTTGAAGCACCCGACCCGATTTCAAGGAAAAAGCCGGCACAGGGGCGTTAGGCTGTACCGGCTCTCGGGAGATTACCCAACGCGGTTGGCCGCAGTTCGCCCCTTGTTCCAGCTTTCGACCACCATCTGGTAGCACTGACTCTCTCGTGATCCGGTGCCACTGTTGTTGTAACCTCCGTTGGAGGCCCGAGTCAGAGCCTCGGAGCGCCAGCGCGCTGCCAAGCCGCGCTTGAGCATCTTCTTGGCAAGCTCGCTGTCATCGATAACCGAGCCGTGACGGTGGAGGAACATGGCCACTCCGCCCAGAATAACGCCGTCCCACGACTCCTTCCCTCTTCCCCATGCCAACTCGACGATGTTCAGAGTTCGGTCAAGGATGTCAGGGCCGTACTGCTTGGTGATACGAAGTACCGCGGAAACTGCTCCGATGCTGTTCGTAGAGCTGGAGCCAAGGCCGAGCTGATGGCTCTTGAGCACGCGGTCGACGTTCACGCAGAGGGTGTCCCCGGCCGTCAGGCCCACCTTGTACTCGTCCAGCGTGCTGACCTTTGCGGACTCGCGGTTCTTGATAAGGAAGAGGGTTGCCTCCTGCTGCTGATTGAGGCCGTGGTGAATCTCCGCCTTGATTGTCCGCTGACCCTTGATTCTGCAGGCCTCTGTGCGGTGCATGCCATCGACAACGTACCGCGTGCCATCGGCCCGCTCGGAGACCACGATCGAACCGAGGGCATCCACGATCAGGCCGTCGGCGATGTTCTTTGCACGTGTTTTGTTGAGGCTACGCTGGGCTTCCTCGTCGATCTTCAATGTGTCGATGTCTACTTCGACACCGTACTCAACGGGGTGCTCGGGAAGTACGTAGTGGAATCGTGACTTGGCCATGGGAGGACTCCATACCTGGGACTGGCGAGACCTACGGTCAGGGGATACGTGAGACTAGTCCGATGAGAGCGGAGGAATGCTCTCGATGAGCTTGAGAGCGACCTTTTCACTCGTTGTGGAGACCGTCCTGCGAGCCGCACCGTTTCGCTCATCCATGTTGAGGACTGTGGATTGCGCTTGATGGGCCCTCCCCGGCTCGCCTTGCTTGGTCATAACGCCCAGCAGGGCTCCAAGCACCACTAAGGCGGCAGCAACAGCCCATGCCAGCACGTTGTTCCGCAGTTCAGTCGCGAGGTTGACAGCAACGTCTGCTCCGGCTAACACGAGAGCCGCACAGCATCCCCAGGCCTTGAGATTCATGTGATGACCTCTCAGGACGAATACCCCGTTAAGGCCATCCCGTGTCCACTGATCAACACTGCTCAGGCCTGTTCCTAGACACTCTAGAGTCGCCCTGAGTATGGCACAAGTCGGACCTACCTTGCAGGACGCTCGTAACAGACTTCCCGGTGCATATCCGTGCACGCTGGAGGCCTAGTGAGGTTCATCGCGCCCATTCAATAACAGAGAGATAACGGCAGGTCGTTGCAGTGGCGATGTTCTAGACGACATGGAAGTGTCCGGCGAGGGCTCGGACACGGTTGGTGACCGTCGGCTCCAACGCCACCCGACTCGGCCAATCCCGGCTGATCTACCGGACCCTTCACCCCGCTGTGGTCTTGGCGTAGTGGAAGACCTCGGGTGGGAGTTGGTGGTCGAGGCGCCACACGAAGCGGATGGGGCGTTCGCCCTCGTGGCTGACATACCGCATGGGGCCGGCGTAGGTGTATGGCGGAGCACCGAGCCCTTCGTCGCGCTTCGATTGCCGGATCAGCAGGTAGACCGTGGATTCACCGGACACGTAGCGTCGAGCGGTGGCGGCCGAGGAACGCAAAGTGCTTTGGGACTCCCACTGGAACAGGTCTTCGCTGATCGCCCGATCGTGGTAGAGCGTGGTGGGGGAGTAGGCGTCCTCGGCCTTGTCGATGGTGACGAAGAACAGGTCCGCCCGGTGCTCCTCGACGTACTTGACCCCTTCTCGCATGTGCGCGGGCCTGTCGACGCCGAAGGCCGCCAGCACCTCGTTTTTGCTGTATCGGGCATGGAGGTGAAGCGGGACGATCGGGTCGAGGAGCGGGGAGACGTGACGGATCTTCGCGCGCAACAGCTGCGCCAGTTCCCGGAGTTCCGCTGCGCGGGCACCGGTGAGCCGAGCGAGCCTGGACTCCACGCCGGAGACGGGGTCGCGGCCGCCCCATACCATCGCGTCCAGCATGGCCAGCAGGCGGAGTTCGCGAGGGCTCTGCGGCCTCTGGCCGTCGAGTACTCCTTCCAGGAAGGAGAGGCGCTCGACGTCGTCCATGTGCAGCATCCTGCTGAATGCGCGTCCGAGCCCTACGTCCGGGACCGCGACGTCGAGCCCCGCGGAGTGTCGTAGGGAGGCCCAGCCCGGGCGGTTACGGTAGAGGTCCTCCACGTCCAGTCCGGTCTCCTCCAGGAACGTGGACAGGCTGACATCTCCGAGCTCGCGAAGCTCGCGCTCTAGATCGCGCCATTTCAGGTTGAGCGCCTGACGGACATTCTCGAGAACCAGGCGGCGTACGTCGCGGTCGAGGTCGATCACGCAGCCGGCAGGCAGAGTCGGGAAGCCCTGCTCGATCTCGCGCCTGATTCCGGTACGGCTCGCGCCAGTGAGCGCCCGATATCGGCGGTCGAAGCGGAACTGCTTGTGTTGGTGGCCGACGAAGTCGAGCACGGTGAGGCACGGCTTGTTATCGGCTAGTCGTAGGCCGCGCCCAAGCTGTTGGAGGAAGACCGTGGCGCTGTCGGTGGGGCGCAGGAACAACACGGTGTCGATCTCTGGTACGTCGACGCCTTCGTTGAAAAGGTCGACGGTGAATACCGCGTTGATCTGGCCGTCTCTGAGGTCTTTCAGCGCCTTGGCCCGATCACCCGCCGGACTCTGTGAGGTGACGGCCACCGAGGGAAGGCCGGCTTGGTTGAAATGGTGGGCCATGTAGTTGGCGTGGTCGATGCTCACGCAGAACCCGATGGCCCGCATCCTGCCTACGTCGCCGATCTTGCGCTGTAGGGTCTCCAACACCACGGCGACGCGGCGTTCGTTGCCCGTGTAGATGGTGGAGAGCTGGCTGATGTCATAGCCCTGACCTCGGCACCAGCCGACCTGCCGCAGGTCGGTGCCGTCGTGGATGCCGAAATACTGGAACGGAGCCAGCAGTCCGCGTTCTAAGGCCTCCCACAGGCGCAGTTCGGCAGCGATCCGGCCGTCGAACCAGTGCTTGATGTCCTGGCCGTCGGCGCGTTCGGGGGTCGCGGTCAGTCCGAGGAGCACCTGGGGCCGCACGGACGATAGGAGGCGCTGGTACGTCGAGGCCTCGGCATGGTGGAACTCGTCCACGATCACCATGTCGAACCTGTCCGGATCTGGCAGCGGATGGGCATGCAGCGACTGGATGGAGGCGAAGACGTGCCGCCATCGTTCTGGACGCGCGCCGTCGACGTACAGTTCGCCGAACGTCTCGTCGCGCATCACCTGACGGAAGGTGAGTAGGCTCTGCCGAAGGATTTCCGCTCGATGGGCGACGAACAGCAGCGAATCCACTTGTCCGGCCTTGAGGAGCCGCCGGTAGTCGAGCGCGGCGACCACGGTCTTGCCGGTGCCGGTGGCCATGACGACCAGGTTGCGCCACCTGTTGTGGATCTGCCGTTCGGCGTCGAGTTCGTCGAGGATCTCCCGCTGATAGGAGTAGGGCCGAACGTCGACGTGTGCGAAGTCGAGGACGACCGTACGGCCGCCGCTGCGCTCGGCTGACAGAGCATGGTCCAGCCGCTCGGCGTCCCGGGCCGGGTCGTAGGGTTCGAACGACGGGTCGCCCCAGTAGTCGTCGAACGTCGCAGAGAAGGTGTCGATGAGATGGGGTTGCTCGGCCTGAGCCAGCCGCACGTTCCACTCCAGCCCATGGCTGAGGGCGGTCCGCGAGAGGTTCGACGAGCCCACGTAGGCGGTGGACAGACCGCTGGCCCGATGGAACAGCCAGGCTTTGGCGTGTAACCGGGTGGTTCGCGTGTCGTAGGAAACGCGGATCTCGGCGCCCATGGCGGCCAGTCGGTCGAGCGCGAGACGGTCGGTGGCGCCGATGTAGGTGGTGGTCACGACCCGCAGTCGTCCGCCGCGTGACAGGAACTCCTCGATTGCTTCGGAGAGGACCCGCACGCCGTTCCACTTCACGAACGCGCACAGCAGATCCACATGGTCGGCGGAGGCGAGTTCGCGCCTGAGCTCGTGACCGATTTCTGGCTGTGCCCTGCCGTTGACCAGTAACGCGCTGCCGGTGAGGGGAATGGCCGGACGCGGCGGGAACCTTACCTCGCCTGCGGCGTCTCGGCTTTTGGCAATGCCTAGCAGCTCCTCGGCGGTCTCGACGAGATCCTCAGGAGAGTCGGCTTCAGGTACCAGATCACCGAGTAGGTCGGCGATCCGATTGACGATCTCGACCTGTTGGGCCAGCCGTTCCGCATCGCTTTCACCCCGTACGCTACGCAGCGCCCGACGGGCAAGCGCCGCCAAGTGCCGGGCCAATGTCTCATGGGAGTCCGCGATGTCCAGTGACCGCCGGTCGATGAGCCCTCGATCGGGCAGCGACCGCAGGTGCGTACCCACCTCGCGGGTGATCAGATGCTCGTAAATGCCCGGCTGTAGATCGGTCACTCCGCGACTATAGGACCAAGCCGGCTGTGACGATATGCGAATGCCATGGACCGTTCCGGCTGAATTCCTCCGACCTGTCGCACAGTGAGTGATGAGCCGGACGAGGATCTTGAGCTGCGCCGTAACGGTAGACCCAACAGGTGCTGATCCTTGCGGCGCATTGGCGGCAGCCGGTCGTCGTACCGTGGTCGCTCTCGCCCGGCGCTATAGCCCTGGGCGAGAACGACACGGTGTACTGGAAAAGGATCAGATGCAGACCACCCAGCCGTCGCCCTTGGTGGACTCACCGGCGATCAGCCATCCCGTGGGTGAGCTGCCGGAGGCGATCGGGATGCTGGCCATGATCTTGCCGGGGCCCCTGCCGTCGATGTTGTAGCCGCCGCCCGTCGCGTGCTTGTCGCCGTCGCACATCAGGAACAGCGTCTGGATCGATCCAGCGCCGAAGTCGAACTCTTTCGTCTTGACCGTGGGAAGGACGGCGCCCCCTCCGGGCTCACCCTTGGGGCCTCGCGGGCCCTGGGGGCCCCGGGGTCCCTGGGGGCCGGGTGCGCCGTCCTTGCCGTCGACCCCGTCCTTACCGTCCTTACCATCTTTGCCGTTCTTGCCATCCGCGCCCTTGGGTCCGGCCGGGCCGCGAAGTCCTCGGGGGCCGCGGAAGCCGCGGGGGCCGCGCTCGCCGTCGTCGCCCTTGGGGCCGCGGGGGCCTGTGGAA
Source organism: Actinomycetales bacterium (assembly GCA_044507605.1). Taxonomy (GTDB): domain Bacteria; phylum Actinomycetota; class Actinomycetes; order Streptosporangiales; family Streptosporangiaceae; genus Thermopolyspora. The sequence goes on from JBIQJI010000061.1 coordinate 5,440, forward strand.
CCGTCCATGCCGGGGAGGCCGTCGCTGCCGGCGGGGCCCTGCTGGTTCCACCACATCTTGGTTTCGGTGGACTTGCACTTGGTGGTGACGCCGACGATGCGGATCAGCCGCGTCTTCTTGTTCATGCAGGCGTATATGGTCTTGGTCTTGGCTGAGGCGTTCGCGGACACCACGCCACCTCCGGTGACCATTGCGCCGACGAGTACGCCGGCGCCGGCGATCGACAACGCCCGAACAGTCGGCATTGAAAAACGCATTACTCTCCTTCGGGACCGGCAGGCTGCATGATCCAGCCTCGAACCTCGACGAGAGTATTGATCTTCAGTTAGGCGTCGCCGAACGAACTGAACTCAGTTCGGTATCGATCGTCGACCGTTCCAAAGGGCCGCCACCTGGATGTTCCGCTCACGGGCCGTCCGGCCGCCCATCACGCTGATCTCCGTCACACGATCGCCCACGACCGTGACGTCGAGGACGAGGAGCAGCCGCCCCCGTGGCGCGACGACGGCGCCCACGACCCCGTCCACGAGCGCAGGCCGGGCGAACCTGGCGAGAGCGGCGTTGCGCACCGTCTCCTCGGCGACCCGGCGCGCGCCCCGCACCTCCGCGGGCACGCCTCCCCGGGCCGCGACGCGATCGGCCCGGCGTACGACCTGCGGGTCCAGCACGGCGAGCAGCCCGCCCAGGTCGCCGGCACGTGACGCCGCCAGGAACGCGTCGACGACCTTGCGCTGCCGGTCCAGGTCGCCCTCCGATACGGCGGGCACCCCACGCACGCGGCGCCGTGCCCGGCTCGCCAGCTTCTTGGCCGCGGCCGTCGACCGCTCCGTGATCTCGCCGATCTCGTCGAACGGCACCGCGAACAGGTCGTGCAGCACGAACGCGACCCGCTCGGCCGGTCCCAGCTCGTCGAGCACCACCAGCAGCGCCAGCCCGACCGACTCGGCGAGCATCGCCTCCTCCTCGGGGCCCGCCGAGTCGTCGTACCGCACGTCCAGGTCGGTCAGGTCGGCGAGGTCCTCGGGCCTGCGCCGCCGCGCCCGCAGCATGTCGAGGCAGACCCGTCCCACGATCGTCGTCAGCCAGCCCGCGACGTTGGCCACCCCACCGGCACCGGCCCGGCTCGCCCGCAGCCAGGTCTCCTGCACGGCGTCGTCCGCTTCGTCGAGCGACCCGAGCATGCGGAACGCGACCCCGCGCAGATGCGCGCGATGCCGGTCGAACCGCTCCGCCAGTTCCCCCTGATGGTCCATGGGTCACCTTTCGTCGTCGCACGTCGTCAAGTGAATGAGAAGACACGAACGACACAAGATCAGCGAGGAGATCGACATGCCCGTGCTGATGATCCGTTACCAGGTGGCCGACGAGGGTGTCGCGGAGGTGACCGACGCGGTGAAGACGGCGTTCGCAGCAGTGGCGGCACGACGCCCCGAAGGCATTCGCTACGAATACTATCGGCGCCCCGGCACCTCCGAGTTCGTGGCGCTGCTCGAACTGCCGGAAGGCGGCGACAACCCTCTGTTCGGCATCGAGGAGGCCCGCAACCTGCAGGCGACCGTCGCCAAGTGGGCCCTGAACGAGCCCCCGACGCCCGAGCCGCTGGAGGTTCTGGGCTCGTACGGCGTCAGCGGCTGAGCCCGGGGGCCGGGTCACGTACGGCGGCCAGCACCGAGGGGAGCAGTCCCGGGAAGCGGGCTTCGAGGTCGTCGCGCCGCAGCCTGACGACCCGGGACCGCCCCTCGATCGTCGTCAGCGTGACTCCGGCCTCCCGCAGCACCCGGTAGTGGTGGGAGATGGTCGACTTGTGCAGGTCGATGCCGCTGCCGACCCCGCCACAGTTCTCGCCGTCGGTTTCGGCGAGCCTGGCCACGATCTCCAGGCGTACCGGGTCGGACAGCGCGTGCATGACGGCGGCCAACCGGATCTCCTCTGTCGCCGGATGAAACGGCTCACGCATGTGCTTCCTCCCCCAACAACCTTAACGGGAGGTTTGATTGTTTGGCGAACGTCCAACCGTTCTGTTAGTTTGACGGTCGCCCAACCATCCGACTGTGAGGAAGCACGATGAACCACCAGCAGAACGGCCCGGTGACCGTGATCGGCCTCGGCCCCATGGGCCAGGCCCTGGCCGGGGCGTTCCTGCGTGCGGGCCACCGGACGACGGTGTGGAACCGTACGCCGGGCAAGGCCGACGCCCTGGTCGCCCAAGGCGCCACGCTCGCGCCCACCGCGGCCGAGGCGATCGCCGCGACTCCGCTCACCCTCGTCTGCCTGATCAACAACACGGCCGTACGCGAGGTCCTGGACCCCATCGCCGGCACCCTCACCGGCCGAGCCGTCCTCAACCTGACCTCGGCCACACCCGGCGAAGCCCGCCGCATGGCCGCCTGGGCCGAGAGCATCGGGGTCCGCTACCTCAACGGCGCGATCATGACTCCGACCGCGTCCATCGGCACCCCCACCGCCCTGGTCCTCTACAGCGGCCGGTACGACGTCTACGAGGCCCACCGCCCGAGCCTGGAGAGCGTCGGCGGCACCGAGAAGCACCTCGGCGACGACCCGGGCCGCGCGGCGGCGTACGACGTGGCCCTGCTCGACATCTTCTGGGCCACGGTCAACGGCATCCTGCACGGCCTCGTCCTGGCCCGAGCCGAGGGCATTCCCGCCGGCGAGATCGCGCCGTACGCGCAGGCGATGTCCGGGATGTTCCCCGAGATGACGACGAGGTTCGCCCACCAGATCGACGAGGCCAGCTACCCGGGCGACCGCTCCACCCTGGCCTCCGCCGCCTCCAGCCTCGACCACATTCTCCACACGGCCGCGGCCCACGGTCTCGACACCACGACCCTGACCGCCACCAGGGCCGTCCTCCAGCGAGCCCTCGACGCCGGGCACGGCGCAGACGGCCTGGCCCGCCTCGCCGAAACCCTCACCACGCCGACCGCCTGATCCCCCCCCCGCCTCGACGATCTCCACGTCGCGGAGAGGCGGACGGCGAACGATATGCGAGAGGCGCCTCACTCCTCCGCGCCCTCGTCGGCGTCACACCGTTCGTCCAGCTCGGCCCACACGAGCGTCCCGGCCGAGTCCCGATGAAACCCCCACCGCCGCGCGAGCAGGTCGACCAGCGCCAGCCCACGCCCGCCGATGTCCTCCCCGTCCAGCGGCCTGATCTGCGGAATCACCGGGGACCCCCCGTCCCGTACGGCGAGCAGCACGCCCCGCCGTACGAACGTCACCGACACTTCGACCTCGGTGGCGGCCTCCCCCGACGTGACCGGTCCGCTCCGCCGTGACCCGTGCTGTACGGCGTTGCCGACCAGCTCGCTGGCCACGAGCATGGCGTCGTACCGCCGCTCGTGCGCCTCACCGAGCGCCGCGCCCACGTAGTCACGGGCCCGCTTGACCTCTTCGCGCCGAGCGGGGAACCGGCGCGCCATCGTCACCATGGCCCCTGCCCGCACCGGGCCTCCGGGCCGCTCGCAGCCCCACACGGCACCCGGCGACCCCTCCTCGATGTCCCCGAGCCCTTCGATCTCCCGAATCCCCACAGTTCCCCCGATCTTCTCGCGCACCGATCGAACGACAAGGGCCTGGCCGATTTCCCCACAGCACCCGTTTCAGCCTCAGACCCACGCAAGTCAGCCACAAGGCGCACCTTTCTCGGTACGTTCGGTGACCGGCCTCCGCCACAATGGCCGAAGCCTTCCGCCCCCGCAAGCCGAATGCCTCCAAAAGTTGCTCGCACACAAGATCGCATGGCCCAAAACCATCAATCCCCCAAAATCACCCCGAGCAACCACATCACCCCTCCAAAGCCACAGACCGAAATTTCCCCACCTTCACCTCGGACATCCACAAGTCGGTCGCGTTACGTGTGAATAAATACACGATCAGTCACCAACCTCTGCCACAATGACCGCAGCCTTCCGGCAAGGCAAAGCGCATGGCGTCCAAAGTTGCCTGCACCAAAGATCACATCCCGATCCAGTGCCCCGAGAGGACCGAAGATGCCGAAGACGAACTACACCATCCGCAGCAAGTGGCTCGGCGACGCCGTTCTCAAGATCCGCAAGCAGACCGGCCTCACCCTCGAAGAGGTAGGCGAACGCATGCGCTGGCCCCAATCAAAAATCAGCCGCATCGAAAACGGCATGGTCAAGGCCCACTGGGGCGACATCCAGGACCTCCTCGACCTCTACAACTTCACCGACCCCGACCAGCGAAAAGCTCTCCTCGCCCTGGCGAAAAGCGCCCGCGAACGCGGCTGGTGGCACGCCTACGGCGCCACCCTCGACCACCCGTTCGCCGATCTCATCAGCTTGGAGGCCACAGCCAAGGAGATCTCCGCGTACGAGAGCCAAGTCGTCCCCGGCCTCCTCCAGACCCGTGACTACGCCCTGGCTGTCGTCGGCGAAAGCCGTGTGTGGGAGAACCGCGAGGACGTGGAGAAGTTCGTCGAGGTGCGAACCGCCCGCCAGGCCATCCTGACCCGTGAGCAGCCCATCGGCTTCTGGGCCATTCTCGGCGAAGCGGTTCTACGCCAGCAGGTCGGCGGACCGATGGTGATGCGGGCACAACTGCGCCATCTGCTGGACGTCGCCACCATGCCCAACGTGACGATCCAGGTTCTCCCATTCAGCGCAGGAGCCTCAACTGGCATGTACTGCCCCTTCGAGATCCTCAAATTCGCCGGCCCTGGCATAACCGAAGTGGTCTACCTGGAGAACCTCACAAGCGGCCTCTACTTGGAGCGGGACGAAGAGCTCCAAAGGTATACAATCGCCTTCAATCACCTCCGTGCGTCAGCGATGTCGACCGAGGACTCGGCAAAGCTGATCGCATTCATGGCCGAGGGGACGTGAGGCATGCCCGCCACACCAGATACGAGCGCCGGGCTGGCACGCACCAGCCCGCGACAGTGGCGCAAGAGCACCTACAGCGGCGACAACGGCAACTGCGTGGAGTGCCGCGCAGTTGCCCCCAACCAGATAGCCATCCGCGACTCCAAACACCCTGTGCAAGCCGGCCTCACCCTCAGCCGTGCGGAGTTTGCCCGCCTTCTGGCAAGAATCTGCTCGAACGAGGTTTAACGGTACTCAAAGTCACAAATAGGTCACCTGGGCGTGGCTGCTGGGGTGAAGGCTGTACACAGAGAGCCGCCCTGCGCCATGATGATGTATGGCTCAGATCAGAGAGTTCAAACGGTCCTCGCCGACTAGATCGGGGCCGCACTCCACCGAGGTCGATTGTGGGTATCACACAGTTTCCACTCCTGAAGGAAACTTGCTGCAGCTGAGCACCTATGGCTCCGAAAATAGACAATCGAAGCCAAAGACTAGTCAGACAATCCAGTTGGATCGGTCGCATGCCGCCGAATTAGTTCAAATAATCAGGGAGACCTTTCCAGGACTTTGATGGTCTAGAAGCAGTGACTCTGAGCTGCACACTACTTTGAGTGGCGGAAACCCTACGGTCCGACGGCAAGTTGCCCCCGTTCGTTGGAGCGGTTTCTATTCGCTATACCCCTACGATGGAGTATTCCTGTGCAGCACTCCGACCGCCCAGACATGCAGTCTGCTCGTGCTGAATACACGATGCCCGCCGGAATGCCGTTACGTCTTACTGCCGGGTACTCCCGGGGGGGGGGGGAGGAGGAAGGCGAGGTCACCGCAGAGCAGGACTTCTTCCTTCTAGCCACCGACGAGTCAGCACCGGAGACGGCTCGCTATCTCACCCGACTTATGCAGCATGAGCGCAGGGAAGCGGAGAAACAACGACGAGCGCACGAGAAGTGGGTCGTAGCAGGCTGTCCAGCCGTGCCGGTCGGCCTGGTGACCCCGCGGCCAACAGACAGCCTGGGCAGATCTGGCTGGGGGGCTCGTAGGATCGGGGGCGAGGAGACGGTGTAGGTGGTGGGAGGCCCCGGGATGTCGCGACTGTATGGGTGGATGCTCCTGCTCGCCTCCGGGGTGCTGCTCGTCGATCAGGTCACGAAGTTCTGGGCGGTGTCGGCTCTGTCCGATGGGCGGCAGATCAGTGTGATTCCCGGGTTTCTGTCGTTCCGGTTGCTCTACAACGCGGGGGCGGCGTTCTCCACCGGCACGAGCATCACCTGGGTGTTCGCGATCACGGCGGCGTGCGCCGTCGGGGCCATTCTGTACATCGGGCGCCGTCTCGGCACGGCGGGGTGGACCGTCGTGCTGGGGGTGCTGTTGGGCGGCGCGACGTCCCATCTGATCGATCGCCTGTTCCGGGAGCCCGGTTTCGCGCGGGGGCACGTCGTCGACTTCATCGACTACAACGGCTGGTTCGTCGGCAATGTCGCCGACATCGCGCTCACCGTCGGGGGCGTGGTGCTGGTGCTGCTCAGTATGCGCGGCGTGCCGATCGGCGGGGTGGGGCCGGGCACGGCGGACGAGCCGCGCGTGCCGGCACCGCGTCAGTAGCCGTGTTCGACGTCGACGATGCCCGTGAGGGTTTCGCCGGCGAGCAGGTGGGCGACGTTCTCTTCGACGCGCTGGGCCAGCATTTCCCTGACGTACGCGATGGAGTCGGCGCTGTGGGAGGTGATGAGGGCGCGGGGGTCCGACCACAGCGGGTGGGAGTCCGGGAGCGGCTCGGGGTCGGTCACGTCGAGCCCGGCGCCGGCGATTTCGCCTTCGTTCAGGGCTTTGACGAGCGCGTCGGTGTCGATGTGCGGGCCGCGCGCCACGTTGACGACGATGGCGTGGGCGGGCAGCAGGGCCAGTTCGGCGGCGCCGATGATGTGGCGGGTCTGCGGGGTCAGGGCGAGCGCGAGCACGAGAACGTCGGTGTCGGGGAGTACGGTGTGCAGCGCCGACGTGGGGAGGGTCTCGTCGGCTCCGGCCAGGGGTTCCGGGCGGCGGCGCAGCACGCGCACCTTGCAGTTGAAGGGGGCCAGCAGCCGGATGAGTTCCTCGGTGATGCCGCCGGCGCCGAGGATGGTGACGGAGCGTCCCGCCAGTGAGGTCGGCTCGACCCGTTTCCAGGACGGCCGGCGCGCCACTGTGACCAGGTGGCGCAGGCAGGCCAGGGCGAGCAGGAGCGCGTGTTCGGCCACCTGGCCGGCGAAGGCGCCCTTGGTGCAGGTGAACGTCGCGGGGTGGTCCAGCACGCCGCTCGAGATGAAGGAGTCCACGCCGGCGACGGGCAGCTGCACCCATGCGATGCCGGGGTTCTCGTCGAGGACGCGCCGCAGGCCGGCCGTGTCGCGGGAGATGAGCCACACGAGCCCGTTGGCTTCGCCGGGCGGCACGACGGTGCCTCCTCCTCGACGGATGGCGGCCTCGACCAGGTCCCGCAGGGCGGTCGGTTCCGCGTCGTCCGGTCCAGTTGCAATGAGGGCTTTGTCCATTTACGTCCTCCCGGGTGTGCGTGTCCATTTCTATCGCGGGGAATGACGGGAGGCCGCGCCGGGGGTCAGCGGATGGGTGCCGCCGGTCAGTCGTCTTGCCGGAGCTCCAGGGCGGTGAGGTCGACGGCGCACAGGGTGAGGATGTTGGCGACCTGCCCCGCGGGCAGGCCGGCGTCGCTGAGCTGGGTGACGGCGACGGCCGCGCGCAGCAGTACGCGGCCGATCGTGACCTCGTCCACGTCGGCGAGGTCCTGCCGCCACAGGTCGGCGAACTGCTGGCCGAGTCGTCTGTCGCCGTCGATGCGGGGGTCGTTCAGCTCTGGGCTGGAGAGGATGCGGGCCAGGTCTTCACGCTCGTCCTCGGTGAGCTTACTCATAGCCCGAATCCCATCTGGAGAGGCATTAGCTGAAAAGTATGAGATAAGTCGGCCATTGCTGCCGTTATATCAGCTCAAATCCGTATGTAGTTCTTTGGGTGGCTGGACGGTGCCCGTGTGGTGGACACTGTCGGAGGCGAGGGATCGTGCTATAGGGGTCAAACTGGACAGTCGAAGGGGAACCATTGAGTGAGCTGACTCCCGAGCAGCAGGCCGAGCTCGCCGTCGTCAAGAGCATCGCCGACACCTTGCGGCGGCGCATGCCCGACCTCGACGAGCTCACTCTCGGCAGGGTGGTCTTCAACCTCGCCGACCTGCTGAACGGTGTCGCCGCAGAACTGTCGGCAGGTGTGGGGCCCGCCGACGGGAACAGTCCGTGGGCCGCCGGCTGGCTCGCCCAGCCCGACTCGTACGGTCCCGGCGAACCGACCTCCCCCATGCCGGCTGCCGAGCCCGAGCCTCGGCCCGAACCGGCCGATCGGCGCAGCCCGATCGACTGGTTCGGCGGCAACGGCCCCTCGACCGGCTCCTACCCGGCCGTTTCGCCCGGGCCGGGCACCGGGCCGCACGCGGTGGCGCAGCAGGGTACCGGCACGGGGCCGTATCCGATCGTTCCCCAGGGCCCCGGCACCGGTCCCTATCCGGCCGTCTCCGCGAGGCCGGCCACAGGGCCGCTTCCGGCGGTTTCCGCCACGGGGCCGCTTCCGGCCGTCGGCTCGGGCACCGGGTCGTTCCCGGCCGTCGGCTCGGGCACCGGGTCGTTCCCCGCGGTGGCCGAACCCTCCCCGGGTACGGGGCCGCGCCCGGCCCTGCCGAAGCGGCGCGGCACGGGGCCACGGCCGGGAGGCGGGCCAGGTCCCGGCGGAGGCGCGGAGCCTTCCGATGTGCTCCAGTGGCCGGTCGGTCCGCAGCGGCCCGGCCTTCCCGGCGGGTCCGCCGCCCGTGGCGAGCCGGCCGATCCCGACGACCCGTTCCCGGTGCCCGACGGGCCCTGGCGGGCGGAGTTCTACCAGGACGGCGCGCAGCTCGAACAGGCCCAGTGGCCCGAGCGCGAGCAGGCCCTGCGGGCCGTGGCCGGCCGGGTGCGGTGGCTCGCCTTCGACGGCACCGACGTCACGGTCAGCCTCACCGGGCCCGACGGCGTCACCCTGGGGCACGACGAGGTCATGGCCGCGATCGAGGCGCTGCGGCGCGGCTGACCCGGCCGCAGGCCGTGACGTGTCATGCGGGGGGTCATGGGTAGGGGCGGTGGGGTTGGAAACGGACAAACGTGATGAGGGGGCAGCTCATGCCCAGCAACAAAGGAGTGGTGTACCTGGGGCCGGGGCGGGTCGAGGTACAGTCCGTGGCCTACCCCGAGTTCGAGCTCAAGGACGGGCCCGGCGTCAACCCCGCCAATATCGGCCGCAAGGTGCCGCACGGGGCGATAGTGAAGTCCGTCGCCACGAACATCTGCGGCAGCGACCAGCACATGGTGCGCGGCCGCACCACCGCGCCCCCCGGCCTGCTGCTCGGCCACGAGATCACCGGTGAGATCGTCGAAGTCGGCCCCGACGTCGAGTACAACAAGGTCGGCGACCTGGTGTCGGTGCCCTTCAACATCGCCTGCGGGCGCTGCCGCAACTGCAAGGAAGGCAAGACGGGCGTCTGTGAGAACGTCAACCCCGAGCGCGCCGGGTCGGCGTACGGATACGTCGACATGGGCGGCTGGGTCGGCGGGCAGGCCCAGTACGTGCTCGTGCCGTACGCCGACTGGAACCTGTTGAAGTTCCCGGACAAAGAGCAGGCGATGGAGAAGATCCTCGACCTCGCGATGCTCGCCGACATCTTCCCCACCGGGTTCCACGGCTGCGTGTCCGCCGGGGTGAAGCCCGGCATGACCGTCTACATAGCCGGCGCCGGCCCGGTCGGCCTCGCCGCCGCCGCCTCGGCGCAGCTGCTCGGAGCGGCCGTCGTCATCGTCGGCGACTTGAACAAGGAGCGGCTCGACCAGGCCCACAGTTTCGGCTGCGAGACGGTCAACGTGGCCCTCGGCGACCCCAAGGACCAGATCGAGCAGATCCTCGGCGTCCCCGAGGTCGACTGCGCCGTCGACGCCGTCGGCTTCGAGGCCCGCGGCCACGGCGCCGAGGCCGAACGCGAGCATCCCGCCACCGTCCTCAACACGCTGATGGACGTCACCCGCGCGGGCGGCGCGCTCGGCATCCCCGGCCTGTACGTCACCGGGGACCCCGGCGCCGCCGACGAGGCCGCCAAGCACGGCTCGCTGTCGATCCGCATCGGCCTCGGCTGGGCCAAGTCGCACTCGTTCACCACCGGCCAGTGCCCGGTCATGCGCTACAACCGCCAGCTCATGCAGGCCATCCTGCACGACCGCGTGCAGATCGCCAAGGCGGTCAACGCGCAGCCGATCCCGCTCGACCAGGCCCCGCAGGGCTATCAGGAGTTCGACAAGGGCGCCGCCCGCAAGTACGTCCTCGACCCGAACAACTACCTGGGCACCGCCGCCTGAGTCACCGGCGGCGGGCCGGGGTCGCGCACGGGCAGGGTGACCGTCACGACCGGCCCGCCGCCGGGCCGCGCGCGGCCTCAGCCGAAGGTGATGGATCCGTGCACGTCGCCGGACACCTGCACCGCGTTGCCGTGCACGGTGCCGGTGATCGAGTTGGTCACCCGCCGGTCGTTGACGACGACACGAGCCGCCTCATCCCGCCAGGCGGCCAGCGCCTCGGCGAACCCGGGGTCGGCGTCGGCCCGCTCGACGAGGATCGCGCCGATCTCCCCGGGGTCACGCCGGGCCTCGATCGCCTGTGCGGCCGGGGAGTCGTGCCCGAAGCGGCGCCGGACGAGACCGGCGAGCGACTCCCACGCGCTCTTGCCGGCCTCACCGGCGGCGCCGCCGACCAGCGAGGTGAGCAACGTGGTCAGCGTGGAAACGGCGATCGGGTCCATCGGCACCCCTCCTCGGGGGCTACGCGCAGTCCGCGGGCTTTTTCCCACAGAGTAAGTCGCGGCCTGCGGATACGGGCGTGTTCCCGGAGGTGAGCACGCCCGTATCCATGTGGTCTAGACCAAATCTTTATTGCTGCCATGCGGCCACTCGGTGAGGTAGGACGTTGCGGCCGACCGGAATGGACGGGTAAGGCAGCGATTGGGTTTCAAACCCAAAAAACCAGCATGGCGAGGATGTGCATGGTGTCTTCTCCTCCTCTCCTTTCTATTCAACGCACGTTATCAGGATTTATCGGCTAGGTCGGGGTCGAGTCCAGAGGTGTTTGTGTGGCTTTTGTCACTACTCTTGGGAGGGTTTCTGCTTGTAGGGATATGGCCAATCTGTGCCCGTAATGTGTGTTTCGGCTGGCGGGCAAAGTGTACACCATGGGTGTAATCCGAATTATTTGTACATAAGGGACGTCGGGGATAGGCTCTACTTCTTGGCATCACCATTTCCCGGGAGTTCGGCAGGTGGTTGGAGCAGGGCGGTCGGTGGGAGAAGCGGGAGAAGATCGTCGGGGATCCGGAACGCACGAGATCGGCGGCGATGTGCTCGGTCCTGCCGTGCAGGCGGGGTCGATCCACGGCGACGTGCGGATCGGTGATGTGCACATCGACGTGCGGCGAGCCGAGTCCGCGCCGCAGCCGCCGCCCGCGCAGCTCGGCCCGGTGACGGCCGTCTTCGTCGACAGAGACGCCGAGCTCGCGGAGCTGGACCGGCTGCTGCAGCGGGGCCGGGCGCGCGGCGCCGCCCCTGTCGTGATCGTGCTCAGAGGGCCTGGCGGAGTGGGGAAGAGCTCGCTGGCGCTGCGGTGGCTCCACCGGGTGCGGGACGAGTTCCCCGACGGGCAGCTCTATGCCGACCTGCGGGGGTTCGCCACCGACTGGCCGAGCACGACCGACGAAGTCCTGCGGCGGTTCCTCCGCGCGCTGGGCGTGGCGCCGAAACAGGTTCCGGTGACGCTCGACGAGCAGGTGACGCTGTTTCGGTCCGTGACGGCGGACCGCAGGCTGATCGTCCTGTTGGACAACGCGGCGTCGGCGGCGCAGGTGCGGGTGCTGCTTCCCCCATCGGCGTTCGGGCTGGTCGTGGTGACGACCCGGGTCAGGCTCTCCGGGCTCGCCGTCGAAGGGGCGCGGTTCCTGGAGCTCGGGCCGCTCAGCGAGGACGGCGCGGTCAGCCTGCTCGCCCGCCTGCTGGGTCGCGAGCGTGTCGCGGCCGAGGCCGATGCCGCCCGTCGGCTGGCCGCGCTGTGCGGACGGCTGCCGATCGCCGTCTGCGCCTCGGGTGCCCGGCTCGCGCTGCGTCCCAGGTGGCCCGTCGCGCGTCTTGTGCGGCAGCTCGACGACGCGAAGCGGCGGCTCCCCCTGCTCGGCGCCGACACCGACACCTCGCCCGAGGCCGTGTTCGACGTCTCCTACGAGGCGCTGCCGGCCGCCGAGGCGCGCCTGTACTGCCTGCTCGGCCTGCATCCCGGCCCGTTCTTCGGGGTCGGCGTCGCGGCGGCGGTCGCCGGCATCGAGACGGATGAGGCGGCCGAGCTGCTGGACGAGCTGGCGGGTGCGAGCCTCGTGGAGGAGGTGGCCGAGGGCCGGTACCGGTTCCACGACCTGCTTCGCCTGCACGCCCACGGCAAGGCCGAGGCGAGCCCGGAGCGTGAGGCGGCGTCGGTGCGGATCGCCGAGTGGTACCTGGACGCCGCAGTGGCCGCAGACCTCGTCGTCATTCCCGGCCGGTGGCACGTCGGCCCCCGCTACGAGCGGGCCAGGGCCGCCCCGCCCGCGTTCCCGGCCGTGGTGGCGGCGCTCGACTGGCTGGAGGCCGAGCTGCCGAACATCAGGGCGGTGCTCGCCATGGCCGACCGGATCGGTCGGCACTCGATCGCCTGGCAGCTGTGCGAGGCGCTGTGGGGGCTCTTCGTGTTCCGCAGGCACTACGTCGACTGGATCGAGACGCACGAAACGGGGCTGCGGGCCGCCCGGGCCTGCGGCGAGCCGAAAGCCGAGGCGCGCATGCTGATCGCGCTGGGCCAGGCGTACGTCGACCTGCACGACTTCACGAAGGTCACGGCTCTGGCCGGTGAGGCGCGCACCGTCGCGCGGAACGCCGGCCATCCCCTCGGCGAGGCGGCGGCCCTGGAGATGTTGGGCATCGCCGCGACGCGGCAGCACCGGGCCGAGGAGGGCGTCAGGCACTTCGCGACGGCGCGAGCCATCCACGAGCGGCTCGGACTCGCTCGCGGAGTGGCGATGATGACGCGACGCCTCGGCGAGGCATACGCGGTGATGGGGGATCACCGGTCGGCCGTTCGGACCTTGACGCAGACCGCGGAGCTGTTCGCCGCGCTGCCCGACCCGTACAACCAGATGCGCTCGCTCGCCACCCTCGGCCGCGCCCACATCGACGCCGGGCGGCCCCAGGCGGCGATCGTGGTTCTCGACCGGGCGCTTGCCGTGGCCGAGCGGATCGGCGCCTGGCACGAGGAAGGAACGATCCGGCAGGCACTGGCCGACGCGCTGGTGGCGACCGGGGACACGGCCGCCGCGCGGGACCACCTGACCCTGGCGCTGCGGCGGTTCACCGAGCTCGCCGTGCCCGAGGCGGACGAGACCCGGCGGCGGCTGGCGGCGCTGCCGCCGGAGTCAGCAGGCTGATCGGCAGGTGCGGCAGGTCGGCGAGGCGGCCTCCGGCCACCAGCCAGGCATGGGCGACCGAGCCGAGGATGCCGGTGGGGTGTCGCGTGGGGCAGATGAGGGAGCCGGATCGGGTGGCGATCACCTGGCCGCCGCCGGTCAGGGGCTGCTCGATGATCAGGCAGCCCGGGTGGCGACGCAAAGGCTCGGCCGCGTCCGCCGGGGACGACGACGCCGGGCAGACGATGACGTCGGCGAGGGGCAGGCACGGGGTCTCCCACGCCATCGCGCTCAGGTGTTCGTCCACGATGACGCCGGTCGTCCGGACGAGTCCGGTGGGGTTCAGGGTCACCCGTACGAGTCTCATCGGGCCTCCCACGCGATCGGGTGGGGCAGGGGCACGGTGGGCAGGGCCGGGGTGGTGGGCGGTTCGGGCAGGCCGAGCGTCTTGTACATGGTCTTGCGGATGATCGTGGCCGAGTGTCCCGGTGCGGAGGTGAGGCGGGTGCGGGCCTGGGCGGCGCGTTCGGGGGTCCACACGGCCGCCGCCTTGTCGAGCTGGGGGCCGAGGGGCGCGTCCAGCCGCAGGCGTGGGGCCACCTCGCCGAGCAGGTCGAACGGCGTGCCGGGCACCACCCGGCCCGGGTCGTAGGGGCCGAGCAGGGTCGGCAGGCCGAGCGCGGCGCCGTAGGAGGTGACCGAGCAGCGGTCGCCGATCAGCGCGTCGGCGGCGATCAGCGCGGCCTGCCAGCCGCTTTCGTGCGGGAGCAGCCGTACGCCGGCGCGCATGGCCTCTTCGTGCCAGGCGAGCACCTGTCGCCGGCCGTGCCAGGTCCAGATGATGGGGTGCAGGATGGCGACCATGCGGTCGCCTGGGGGCAGCGCGGCGGCGAGGCGGGCGATGGCGTCGCGTGCGCCGCCGACGAGGGAGCATTCGCTCCACCATGACGCCACCAGGACGAGCCGCTGCCCCGGGCCGACGCCGAGGGCGTCGCGGTACGCCGCCCGGCGTGGGCGGCTCGCCAGCAGCCGGTCGAAGCAGGGGTCGCCTGCCGTGACCGCCGAGGGCAGCGCCTCGGGGCAGTCGCGGGCCAGGTGCCGCCGGTGGTCCTCGTGGGCCAGCATGATCGCGCTGGGGATGACCCGGCCGTGGCGCATCAGGCCGCTGGGTGCGAGGTCCGAGGCCACCCGGCCGGGTGGCGCCGCGTGGCCCTCCCAGCGGTTCATGTAGCCGCTGTGTCCGGCGCCGTGCGGGAACAGCATGATCGGCGCGTGTACCTGTTCGAGCAGGCCCTGGCCGGCGGCGAGCGCCAGGTCGAACGGATGCTGGGTGGCCTGCCACCAGGGCAGGACGAACGCGCCGTCCCGGCTCAGCCGCTCGGCCACCCCGTCACGGAACCTCGATGCCGGCGGCACCGTGTAGATCACCTGGACCCGCTGGTCGCTTTCGACCAGTGGCGCGATGTCCAGGAGCCGGGCCGCGCCCGCGTGGTGGTGCGCGATCACCAGCACCTGCCTGTCGACCTGCCGGGTGTTTCCTCTGCGCCCGTCGATCGAGAAGGGTCCGCGTGCGATCGACGGCTGTTCGTCTGTCATGGCCGCTCCTTCCGCGTGCCGGTGTTCGTCCTGGTCGAGGCGGTCGGAACCAGCGTGCGGAAGACGGGTGGATGTTTTCCTTGCGAAAAGCGGGACGATTCCGCTGAGATGGCGGTAAATTTGGCGACACCGTTATGGCGCGTGTCATCCGGTCCGGCGGCGGCTGGTCGATCGGTCCGGCCGATGATCGCGTATCGCCGATGAGCTGGCGCGTCTTGGCCCGCGGGGCGATGCGGAGGGTGACCGGAACGGTCATATCGCCTACGCTCCGAGATGACGATGATGTACCTCTCTAGAGAGGTTTGCTTCCGGCGGTCGGCCATTCGGATCTTGTTTCGGCGGATAGCGGACCCTTCCCGACCGCGATTGTATGCGGGCCGAATTATATTCATGCAGTGACAATACCGGCTTACGGCCATTTTCCAGTGGTCGAACCGGGCTCCGGGGCTGGGCCGTGTATATCAATGCAGTGTTAGTGGTGAGCGCCCGAACGCGAGAAGATTTCGCCATCCCGAAAAATCTAGATATAGGAGTCGATTGCTGGATGAACGGGGTGAAGTTCCGTCTACTTGGCCTGGGGGCGGGCCTGGCGCTGATCGACGCCGGGCACGGGCAGGTGCGCCTGTCGAAGAAGGAGCAGTGTCTCCTGGCGATCCTTCTGCTGTCGGCCGGGCGGGCCGTCCGCGAGGACGCCATCATCGACCGGATCTGGGGCGAGCGGCCGCCCGCACACGCGCGCGACACGCTCCGCGCCCACGTCACCCACGTCCGGACGAAGCTGCGACGGGCGTTGGGGGACGCCGTCCAGATCGTGGTCAACGGCGGCATGCACGCCATCAGGGTCGACAGCGACGCGGTCGACGTGCTCCGCTTCGCCCGGCTGCGCACAGAGGCGGCCGCCGCTGCCCGCGACGGCGACTTGGAACGTGCCATCGAGCTGTTCAAGGCGGCCGAAGGCCTCTGCGGCGAGGAGCCCCTGGGGAGTGTTCCCGGGGAGTGGGCGCGGACCGAGGCGGACCGGCTGCGCGCCGAGCTGCTCGACGTCCGATGCGAGCGGATCGGGCTGGAGCTGGCCCTCGGCCGGCACGCCGAGGTGCTCGGCGAGCTGCGGCTGCTCGTCTCCCGCCACCCGGCCGACGAGCGGCTCGCCGCCCACTACCTGACCGCGCTGTCGGCGGCGGGCCGCCAGCCCGAGGCGCTCGCCGCGTACCAGCGCCTGCGCCGCCACACCCAGGAGACCCTGGGCACGGAGCCGGGCGCCGCGATCAGGGCCCTGCACCTGCGCATCCTGAGATCGGACGAGCCCGGCGGGGCGTCCTCCGCGCCTGCAGGTGGCCCGCGCGAGCTGCCGGGCGACCCGCGGCCCTTCGTCGGGCGGCAGGACGAGCTGGAGGCGATCGGCCTGGTCCGGGCCGGACGACCGGGCGCCGGCATCGTCGTCATCGAGGGGATGGCCGGGGTGGGCAAGACCGCCCTCGCGCTGCACGCCGCGCACACCCTCGCGCCCCACCACCCGGACGCCTGCCTCTACCTGGACCTCGGCACCCACGACCCCGCCGGGACACCCCTCGGCGTGCACGCCGCGGCGGCCCGGCTGCTGGCCATGGTCGGGGTGCCCGAGGGCCGTGTCCCGGCCACGACGGACAGGTGCGCCGCCCTGTGGCGGGCCACCGTCGCCCGCATGCGCGCCATCGTGGTGCTCGACGACGCCGACGGTCTCGACGCGGTCCGGCCGCTGCTGCCGGAGGCGCCCGCCGGCCTCCTCATCGTCACCACGCGGCGCCGTGGCCGGGGAACCGAGGGGGTGCGCAGGATCCCGCTCGGCGGGCTGCCCGACCACCACGCCGCCGACCTGTGCACCCGGCTCGGCATGGACCCCGCCCTGATCGACCAGGCCGTGCGGGAATGCGCCGGTCTGCCGCTCGCGCTCACCCGTCTCGGCGCCCGGCCGCCCGGGGAGGCGCACACGGCCGCGTGGGCCGGCGATGTGCAGGAGGCGTTCGGGTCGTCGTACCGGCGGCTCGCACCGGATCAGCGGGCGGCCTTGCGGCGGCTCGGCCGCTACCCCGGCCACGACATGCCGCCGGACGTCGTCCGCCGGCTGCTCGACCCGCTGCCCGGGCGGCTCGTCGAAGACCTGCTCGACCACCACCTGGTGGAAGGGGACCTCGGCGGGCGGCTCCGGCTCCACCCCCTGGTACGCGACTACGCGCGCGGGCAGGCCGAGCGCGAGGACCCCGAAGGGGAGGGCCGTGTGACGATGCGGCGGGTGCTGGACCACGTGCTGGTCCGGGCGCGGGCGGCCGACCAGGCGGCCCACCCGAACCGGTGGAAGGCGTTCTTCGCCGAGCCGCCGGGCGACGCCCCCGAGTTCACGCCCGAAGCCGGCCGGGCCTGGCTCACGGCCGAATGGCGCAACGTGCTGGCCCTGGCCGGCTACGCGGAACGGCACGAGTGGCAGGGCCACTGCGCCGACCTCACGCACGCGATCGCCGAGCACCTGGACACCGAGGGCCATCGGGACGAGGCCCTCGCCGCGCACCGGCTCGCCGCGCGGGCCTGCGCCGCCGCCGGAGACGACCTGGGCAGGGGACGGGCCCTGCTCGACCTGGCGTTCATCGAATGCCGCGTGGGCGCGTACCAGGACTCCGGACGGCACGCGCGCGAAGCCGGCGACATCTTCGCATCGGCCAGGCTGCCCGCCGGGCTGGCCAGGTCGTACGGCCAGCTGGGGCTCGCCTGCTGGGGGCGCTGCGAACACGACGAGGCGCTGGCGTCGTACGGGGAGGCCGAGGCGCTCTACCGCCGGATGGGGGACGAGAGGGGCCGGGCCAACATCCTGCGGTTCGAGGCCATGGCGCGCTGGGGCATCTGCCACTACGCACGCGCCCGCGCCCTCTGCGAGGAGGCGCTGGAGATCTATGTGCGCGTCGGCGACCGCCTGGGCGAGGCCAAGATCCTCACCAACCTGGGCCACATCGAACAGAGCTTGGCGCACTACCACGAGGCGGCGACGCTGTACCGGCGTTCGTCGGTGATCTTCAAGGAGTGCACGGGCAAGGACCGGCACGCCGTCCTCGACCACAACCAGGGCGACTTCCTGCGCGATCGCGGCGATCACCCGGCCGCGCTCCGCCACTATTGGCGCGCCCTCGCCGGCTATCGCGACACCGGCGAACGGTCCAACGAGCCCGACGTCCGCAACGGCATCGCGGCGACGTACCTGGAGATGGGGCGGCTGCCCGAGGCGCTGGCCGGATACGAGGAGGCCCGCCGGCTCGCCGAGGATATCGGCTGCCGTGCGCAGGAGGTGCGGGCGCTCGCCGGCATCGCCGCCGTGCACCGGGAGATGGGGGAGTTCACGCAGGCCAGGGAGATCTACACCAGGGCCCTCGACCAGGCCAAGGCCATCCGGGACCTGCGCCAGCAGGGGGAGATCTGCGAAGGGCTCGCCGAGGTGTACCACCGGCGCCGCCGCCGGGAGGCCGCGCGGATGTACTGGCGGCGGGCCCTCGGCCACTACGACGAGATCGGCCTGGATGAGCCGCGGGAACGGGTCGCCCTACGGTTACAGATGACCGACCGGTCCCTGTGACGGGCGGCGGTTCGGGCCGGAGGAGAAGGGGTGGAGCCGGGTGAAAGGCGCGGTGCTGGTCGCGGGGACCACGTCGGATGCGGGCAAGAGCGTGGTCGCGGCCGGGATGTGCCGGTGGCTGGACCGGCAGGGGGTGCGGGTGGCGCCGTTCAAGGCGCAGAACATGTCGCTCAACTCGTTCGTGACCGCCGACGGGGCCGAGATCGGGCGGGCGCAGGCGATGCAGGCCGCGGCCTGCGGCATCGAACCCGCGGCCGACATGAATCCGGTGCTGTTGAAGCCGGGCGGTGATCGGCGCAGCCAGGTCGTCGTGCGCGGGCGGGCCGTGGCCGACGTCGACGCGACGGAGTACGGCGCTCACCGGGACCTGCTGCGGGAGGTCGCGCTGGAGTCGCTGGGGCGGCTGCGGGCGGCGTACGACGTGGTCGTGTGCGAAGGGGCCGGCAGCCCGGCGGAGATCAATCTGCGGGACGGGGACATCGCCAACATGGGGCTGGCGCGGGCCGCCGGGCTCCCGGTGATCGTGGTGGGGGACATCGATCGGGGCGGGGTGTTCGCGGCCATGTACGGCACGGTCGCGCTGCTCGACGCCGCCGATCAGGCGCACATCGCCGGATTCGTGGTGAACAAGTTCCGGGGGGCGCCGGAGCTGCTCGAAGCCGGGCTCGCCACCCTGCGGGAGCTCACCGGGCGGGCCGTCTACGGGGTGCTGCCCTGGCAGGACGGGCTGTGGCTGGACGCCGAGGACTCCCTCGCCCTCGACGGCCGGGCGGCCCCGGCCGCCGGTGGGGTGCTGCGGGTGGCGGTGGTGCGGCTGCCGCGCATCTCCAACTTCACCGACGTCGACGCGCTCGCCTGCGAGCCGGGGGTGCGGGTGCGGTTCGTCACCACGCCCGGCGAATGCGACGACGCCGACCTGATCGTGCTGCCCGGGTCGCGGGCCACGGTGCCGGACCTGGCGTGGCTGCGGCGCACCGGGCTGGCCGACGTCGTGACGAGCGGGTCGCGGCCCGTGCTCGGCATCTGCGGCGGCTACCAGATGCTGGCCCGCACCATCAGGGACGACGTCGAGTCGGGGGCCGGGCTCGTCGACGGGCTGGGGCTGCTGCCCGCCGACGTGGTGTTCGCGCCCGAAAAGATCCTCGGGCGGCCCGTCGGCACGGCCTACGGGTGCCGGGTGGCGGCGTACGAGATCCACCACGGCGTCGTGACCCATGACGGCGAGCCGTTCCTCGACGGGTGCCGCGCCGGGGCGGTGTGGGGCACCACCTGGCATGGCGCGCTGGAGAACGACGACTTCCGGCGGGCGTTCCTCGCCGATGTGGCCGCGGCGGCCGGACGCGACTTCACGCCCGACCCGGCGACCTCGTTCGCGGCGCTGCGCGAGGCCCACCTCGACCGGCTCGGCGATCTCGTCGAGCGGCACACCGACACCGGCGCCCTGCTCCGGCTGATCGAGGACGGGGCGCCGCCCGGCCTGCCGCCGCTGCCTCCCGGGGCTGGGGATCCGGGTGGGCGGTTCACCGGCGGCCCGTCGTGACGAAGCCGCGCGCCGCCCCCGGGCCCGTGTCCTCTTCCGCATCTCTGGCAAAAAGCGGCTCAGCAATCACCTAACCTGGTGGGCATGCCAAGTGGGGGTAAACGAGCGGCGTTGGCCGGGTCGAGCATCGTGCGGCTCCTCGGGGTAGGGGCCGCCGCCGGGCTGCTCGTGGCCGGGATCGCGTTCCCGGCGGTGGGCGGGGCCGTGCTGGGGGTGCGGACCGTCTCGGACGAGCTGAACCTGAAGCCCGAAGATCTCAAAGAGCCTCCGCTCGCCGAGATCTCGACCGTGCTGGACGTCAACGGCAAACCGATCGCACAGTTCTACGAGGACTATCGCGAGATCGTGCCGCTCAGCAAGGTCTCCGACATCATGAAGACGGCGATCATCTCGATCGAGGACTACCGGTTCTACGAACACGGCGCCATCGACCTCGAAGGCACGCTGCGCGCCTTGGCCACGAACCTGCGGTCCGGCGGCGTCGCCCAAGGCGGCTCCACCATCACCCAGCAGTACGTCAAGCAGGTGCTGCTCAACAAAGCCGACAGCAAGGCGGAAAAGAACGCCGCGCTGGAGGCCAGCTACGCGCGCAAACTCAACGAGCTGCGCTACGCCATGGCGATCGAAGAGAAGTACACCAAGGACCAGATCCTGGAAAAGTACCTGAACATCGCGTACTTCGGGGCCGGGGCCAACGGCGTCGAAGCCGCCGCCAAGCGGTTCTTCGGCGTGCACGCCTCAGAACTCAACCTGTGGCAGGCCGCCACGCTGGCGGGAGCCGTGCAGGACCCCAACCGCACCGACCCCAACCTCGGCACCAAGCACGCCAAGGCGCTGCTGCAGCGGCGCAACGTCGTGCTCGACCGCATGGCCGAACTCCACAAGATCACCCCGCAGCAGGCGGCCGCCGCCAAGGCCCATCCGCTCGGCTACAAAGGCACCGCGCTGCCCGGCGGATGCGAATCCAGCACCTACCCGTACTTCTGCATGTACGTCCGCCACGAAATCCTCAACAACCCCGACTTCGGCAAGACGGCGAAGGCCCGCCTGTCGTTCCTCAACCGGGGCGGCCTCACCATCAAGACCACCATCGACCCGAAGATGCAGGCCGCCGCCGAAAAGGCGCTGCGCAAATACGTGCACCCGTCCGACAAGCCCGTCGCCTCCGAGGCGCTGATCGAACCCGGCACCGGCGCCATCAAAGCCATGGCCGCCAGCCGTAAGTACGGCAACGGCAAAGACGCCAAGCGCAAGAACGAGATCTCCTACAACGTCGTCGCCGACGCCGCGCACGGCGGCGGCACCGGCTTCCAGGCCGGATCCACCTTCAAAGCCTTCACCCTGCTCACGGCGCTGAAGAAAGGCATGAAGATCAACGACGGGTTCAACGTCGGGAGCAGCTACACCGCGCCCGGCTCCTGGGCGTTCAGGAACTGCAAAGGCAATAAGGTCGGCGAGCCCGGCTTCACCGCCCACAACGACGAAGGCGGCGGCGGCTTCGAAACCCTGCAGACCGGCACCTGGCACTCGGTCAACACGTTCTTCCTCACCCTCGAACAGAAAGTCGGCCTGTGCGACACCGTGCAGACCGCCAAATCGCTCGGCATCCACCGCTCCGACGGCCTGCCGCTCCAGGAATACGAGACCTTCACCCTCGGCATCAACGAGATGGACCCGGTGACCGTCGCCGCCGCGTACGCCACGATCGCCGCCCGCGGCAAATACTGCCCGCCCATGGCCATCACCGAGATCATCGACCAGGACAAGAAGGTCACCAAGTACAAGCCCAAGTGCAAGCAGGCCCTCGACCCTGAAGTCGCCGACGCCGCCGCCTACATCATGTCCGGCGTGCTCACCAAAGGCACCATGGCCGGGGTCGGCGGCATCGGCCGCGACGCCGCCGGAAAGACCGGCACCACCGACGACCAGGCCACCGCCTGGTTCGCCGGATACACCCCCGACCTGGCCGGCGCCGTCAGCCTCGGCGACCCCCGCGGCTCGATCAAGTACAAACTCAACAACATCACCATCGGCGGCAGGTACTACGGCTCGGTCTTCGGCGCCACCATCCCCGGCCCCATCTGGAAGGCCACCTTCCTCGAGGCGCTCAAAGGGGTGCCGCCCACCCCGTTCCACCCCATCAACACCGAACGCTTCGGCGGCTGCGGCGCGAACTGCGCCCCCGTCCGCCACGACCACGACGACGAGGGCGACGACGACCAGGAGGACCACGGCGACCGAGGCCGCCCCGACGACCGCGGTGGCCGCGGTGACCGAGGCGGTCCCGGCGGTCCCGGCGACCGTGGCGGCCCGCCCGATCGCGGCAACAACGGCCACGGCCACGGGAGACCCGACCGCTGACCGCCTCCCCTGGCCATCTTGGGCGCCGTGATTCCTCGGCGCCGACTCCTCGCCGTACCACGGCCCGCCGTATCGGCGCCAATGTTGGCTTGGCCCCTTGCGTTGGCCTGCGGGTTGGCGCGGCCTTCGCCTTCGCGGGCCCTGTGTGGACTGCGGCCTGGGTCTGGCGTTGTGCGGGCTTTGGTGGAGGGCTAGGGGGTGGGGGTGATTCTGCGGGTGGCTTTGTGTTGCCGGTGGAGCAGGGCGGTGGTCAAGGTGGCCAAGGTGGCGACCGTCAGGGCCGGAGGGAGGAGGGCGCCCAGTTTCTGGGCGGTCGAGAGGCCGGGGGCGCCGGGCAGGGAGAGGTAGACGTACCAGGACTCGGCCTGGAGGGGGCCGGCGAGGAGGAACAGGGACAGGGCGGCCTGGACGACGATGGCGGCGCCTGACAGTTGCAGGCGGATCGTCATCGGTGCGGGGCGGGGCAGGGGGTCGGCGCCGACGACGACGGCGAAGAACAGGACGCCGGTGGCGACGATGACGGCCTGGGTGACCAGGCGGAGCGCGTAGATCGGCTGGACGTCGCCGAGCAGGCCGGCGGGGTACAGCAGCAGGTAGGGTGCGGCGAGCGCGCACAGCGTCGCCCCCGGGTGGGTGAGGGCGCGGGTGAGCGGGCTGTCGGCCAGCAGCCGCGGCACGTCGCCGAAGGGCGACGAGGGGGTGGTCGCGGCCAGGGCCAGCGTCAGCGGGGCGGCGGACACCAGGAGCGCGGGGGCCACGAAGCCGGCCAGGGCGTACTGGACGGCCGACACGGTGAAGATGGCGGGGGCGTAGGCGCCGACGCCGCCCGCGAGGGCGTACGCGAGCACGAGCAGGCCGGCCAGCCAGGCGGCCGTGCGGCCCAGCGGCCAGCCGCCCTGGCCGAGGCGGTGGAAGCGGTAGACGCCGAGCAGGTACAGGGCGGCGGCGAGCACCAGCGGCAGCAGGACGATCGGGTCGGGGCGCAGCTCGGTGAGCAGGCGGGCCGGCTGGAACGGCGGCAGAGTGTAGCCGAGCTCGTCGTGCGTGTGCGCGGCCTGCTCGGCCGTGGGCGGCGGGGTCCGCGACAGGGCGACCGCGAGGCCGATGGTCACCGCCATCACCGCCACCTCACCGGCGGCGAGCCGCAGGAACGGTCCCCGCGCGCCGGCTCTTTCGCCGGCCTCGCCGCCGGGGGCCGCTGGGAGGTGGGTGATGGTGGCTTTGCGGTGGATCCAGCCGAACCAGCCGAGGATGAGGAGGGCGGCCAGTTTGCCGAGGATGAGGAGGCCGTAGCGGGACTGCCAGAGCAGGCTGAGGGGGTCGAGGCGGATCCAGGCGTTGAGCAGGCCGGAGGCGGCGACGGCGACGAAGCAGCAGAGGGCGAGTGCGCTGAAGCGGTGCACGGCGCGGCCGAGGTCGGGGGCGTCGCGGGCGTACGCCAGCAGGGCGAGCAGGCCGCCCACCCAGACGGCGGCGCCGGCGATGTGCAGCATGAGGCTGGACACGGCCAGGTTGTGGTCGGCGGCGGAGGCCGAGTGGCCGACGTACGCCGGGGGGAGCACGGTGAAGACCGCGGCGGCGAGCAGGACGGCCCGCCATCGGGCGGCGCGGCGGGCGGCCGGTTCGGCCGGTGGGCGCAGGGTGGCGCAGCCGGCCGCGATGAGCAGGGCCAGGGCGGTGACCACGACGAAGGCGCGGCCTTGCGGGATGGACCAGGTGAACGCGGTCAGGGCGCCGGAGGCGAGGGCCTGGCGCACGGGCAGGGCGACGAAGTCGGACAGGGTCAGCAGGAACGTCAGGGCGGCCGCCGCCGCCCAGGCCAGTGCCCACCAGCGGGCGGCGCGGGCGATCGTGGTGCGGGCCGGTTCGGCCAGGCCGGGGGTCAGCACGACGGCGGCGAGCAGGATGCCCACGGTGGCGGTGGCGCAGACGTCCAGGACGAGGCGTGTCAGGGGCAGGCCCCAGGTGGTGACGGCGCCGGGCGAGGGGAGCCCGGGGAGGGCGGGCTGGGGGCGGCCGCCGCCGAACCATAGGGCCAGGGCGAGCATGCCGACACCGGCGGCGGTGACGGCTCCGGCGTACGTGAGGAACGCGGTTTGGGGGGGGTTGTAGCTGTTCTCCATCACTGAGCCCGACTCGTGGTGTCATCGCATACGCTGCAAAGCAGGCTCAGTATGCGGCCGTTCGACGGCCCCCGTCGATGATCGGAAAGAGGACGTGTCTCGTTGCCGGGACGGTGGTCCGTGGACGGTGAAACGTTCACCCGGACCCGAGGGGTTTCGCGGGTCTTGTAAGGTCCAGTCGTGCCTGGTGACCCGCGCGTGAGACCGTAAGGATCCTGTCATGTCCGAGACAGAAGAGTTCCCCCTTGTTCAGTTTCTCCGCGAGGAGTTCGATCCGGTCGCGGAGCTGGCGAAGATCCGCGCCGAGCATCCGGTCTATCCGCTGCCGGTGCCCGGCGGGTCCACCGTGTGGCTGGTCACCCGGTACGAGGATGTGCGGGGCGTGCTCGGCGACCACGAGCGCTTCAGCAACGACTTCGCGAACGTGATGGGCGTCACCAACCAGGAGGATCCGGGCGGCCTGGGCTTCCGTGACCCGCCGGAGCACACCCGGCTGCGGCGCATGCTCACCCCCGAGTTCACCGTGCGGCGGCTCAAGCGCCTGGAGCCCCGCATCGAGGCGATCGTGACGGGGCTCCTCGACGCCATGGAGGCCGGCGGGCCGAAGGCGGACCTGGTGGAGTCGTTCGCGCTGCCGCTGCCTTCGCTGGTGGTCAGCGAGCTGCTCGGCGTGCCCGAGGACGACCGGGCCGACTTCCAGCGCATCAGCAACAACCGGTTCGACTTCACGGCGGGGCCGGAGGCCTCGCTCGCCGCCACCAACGACGCGATCACGTACCTCATGGACCTGATCGGCCGGGAGCGCGCCACCCCCGGCGACGGCCTGCTCGGCGCCCTGATCCGCGACCACGGCGACGATCTCACCGACCGCGAGCTGGCCGGGCTCGCCGATGGGCTGCTCACCGGCGGCCACGACACGAGCACCAGCATGTTCGCGCTCGGCACCCTGTGGCTGCTGCGCAACCCCGAGCACCTGGCCCTCGTCCGCGACGGCGGCGAGTACGTCACCAAGGTGATCGAGGAGCTGCTGCGCTACATGACGGTCGTCCAGGTCGCCTTCCCCCGGTTCGCGCGGGAGGACCTGGAGATCGCCGGGCAGCCCATCAAGAAGGGCGAGATGGTGCTGTGCTCGCTCGCCGCCGCCAACCGCGACCCGGCGCTCGGCCCCGACATGGACACGGTGCGCCCCGACCGCGAGGTGCCGTCGCACCTGTCCTTCGGCCACGGCATGCACCACTGTGTCGGCGCGCCCCTGGCCCGCATGGAGATGCGCATCGCCTTCCCGATGCTGTTCCGCCGCTTCCCCACCTTGCGCCTGGCCATCCCCGACGACGAGATCGCCTGGCGCAAGGTGGCGATCGTCTACGGCGTCGACACGCTGCCCGTCACCTGGTGAGCGGGGTCGTTTCGGCGATCTGGGCGAGCTCGGCGGGGCAGGGGTCGGTGTGCACGATGCCGAGGCGGCGCGTGGTGCGGGTCAGGGCCACGTAGAGGTCGTTGGCGCCCCGGGGGGAGCCGGTGAGGATGCCCGCCGGGTCGCCGATCAGGACCGTGTCGAACTCCAGGCCCTTGGCCTGCCGGACGCCCAGCACCACGACGCGGCTCTCCAGGTCGGGCTCGGGGCCGTACGACACGCCGGGGAGCCGGGCGGCGATCACCTCGCCCAGCTCGGCCAGCCTGGCCTGGGGCACGATCACGGCGAGGCGGCCCTCGCCCAGGCGGGACTCCTCGGCCGCGGTGAGCTCGGCCAGGACGCCGGGCAGGGCGGCCGGCTCGGCGACGGTGCGCCAGGGCGGCAGGCCCGACTCGCGGACCGAGCGGGGCGGCTCCAGCTCGGGCGCGATCGCGGGCAGCAGCGTGCCGGCGACCGACATGACCTCGGCCGGGGTGCGGTAGTTGACGGTGAGGCGGGCCAGTCGCCAGCGGTCGCCGACGTACGGTGACAGCACCTCGGCCCACGACGACGTGCCGGCGGCGTCGCCGGTCTGCGCGACGTCGCCGACGATGGTCATCGACTTGGTCGGGCAGCGGCGCATCACCGTGCGCCACGCCATGCGGGACAGCTCCTGCGCCTCGTCCACGATGACGTGGCCGAACGCCCAGGTGCGGTCGGTCGCCGCGCGCTCGGCCAGGGTGAGGTGCGGGCCGCCCGCGTGCCGGTCGGCCAGCCGCGAGGCGTCGATCAGGTCGGCGGCGCCGAGCATTTCGTCCGCCTCGCCCTCCTGCATCGCGGACGACGCGATCTCCAGCACGCCCTGGGCGAATTCCCGCTGCCGGGCCCGTTCGGCCGCCGCCGCGGCCCTGGCGGCCCGGTCGTCGGTGCCGAGCAGTTCGGCGGCCTCGTCCAGCAGCGGCACGTCGGCCGGGCTCCAGCCGCCGCCGGGCTCGCGCAGCAGCAGCGCCCGTTCGGCGTCGGTGAGCCCCGGCGCGGCGGTGGCGAGGCGTGCCGGGTCGGCGTACAGGTCGGTCAGCAGTTGCTGCGGTGTCAGCGCCGGCCACAGCTTGTGCAGCGCGGCCCGGACACCGGGGTCGGCGGCCAGCTCGGCCCGCAGCGCGGCGCGGTCGCCTTCGTCGAGCAGCGGCCGCCCTTCGTCTTCGGCGGGGTCGTCGAAACCCATGATGACTCCGGCGTCCTCCATGGCCCGCAGGTCGGCCGCGCCGAGGCTGCCGTCGGCGGCGCCGCCGTCGAGGGGGTTGCCGTCCTCGTCGAGCACCACGGTCTCGAACAGTTCGGCGACCCGGTCGGTGAGCAGGTCGAGCATGGCCGACACGAAGTACGGCCGGCCGGCGTTGTGGGTGAGCCGCCGCTCCCTGACCCGGTCGGCGGCCGGCACGTAGTCTTCTGGGCGGAGGCGCAGCGTGTGGCCTTCGTACTCGATGTCGATGGGCCCGATGTCGGCCCCCTGCCGGTCGCGCACGGCGGCGGCGATGACGTCGGCCAGCTCGGCCCGGCCCTTGATCTCGGCGACCTCGGCCGGTTCGGCGCGGTCGGCGGTGACGCCGGGGAACAGCCCGGCGACGGTGGACAGCAGCACGTTGGTCTCGCCGAGGCCCGGCAGCACCTCGCCGATGTAGCTGAGGAACGTGGTGGTGGGCCCGATGACGAGCACGCCCCGCTCGGCGAGCCGGGGGTGGGTGTAGAGCAGGTAGGCGGCGCGGTGCAGCGCGACGGCCGTCTTGCCGGTGCCGGGGCCGCCCTGCACCACCAGCACGCCGTGCTGCCCGGAGCGGATGATGTCGTCCTGTTCGGCCTGGAGGGTGGCCACGATGTCGCGCATGCGGCCGGTGCGGCCGGCGTTGACGGCGGCCATCAGCGCGGCCTCGCCGATCAGCTCGCCGTCGGTGCCCTGACCGTCGCCGTCGGGGCCGGTGGGCAGGTCGAGCAGCTCGTCGTCGAGGCCGGTCACGCGGCGGTGGCGCGTGGTGATGTGACGGCGGCGGCGCACTCCCTGGGGGTCGGCGGCGGTGGCGACGTAGAAGGGGCGCGCGGCGGGGGCCCGCCAGTCGATCAGCATGGGGTCGCCTTCGGGCGAGTCGCCGGGCAGGCCGATGCGGCCGATGTAGTGGCGCTCGCCGTTGCGCAGGTCGAGCCGGCCGAAGCACAGCCCGTTCTCGGCGGCGTCGAACTTGGCGACCCGCTCGGCGTACCGGTTGTAGGCGGCCTCCCGCTCGACGAGCGACTGCGGCGTCTCGGCGCCGGTGTCCTCCTTCAGCACAGTGGCGAGCCGCCGCGACGCGTGTTCCCGCAGTTCGTCGACGCGTTGGTAGAACACGTTGATCCGGTCCTGCTCACGCTCGATCTCACTGGTGGACAATTGCTGCCTCTCCTGCTATCATAGAAACTGGACATAGCTATGGTTTGAATTGACTGATTCGAATACTTCACCATAGCGGACTTCTCTTTCTCGATCCAGCCCCTGTCGATAGGCGTGACGACGGCCCGCCGGGGGCGTCACGAGTGGGCGCCCCCGGCGGGCCGTTCGCGTGGGTCGGTCAGGCCGCCGCGTGCTTCGCCGGCCACAGCGCGTCGATCTGGGCCTCCGCGGCGCTCAGGCTCTCCTTCGCGTGCGGGATGAAGTCGGACAGCGCCGGCGTGGTCTCGGCGAGCGTGAACTCGGCCGTGATGAAGCGCGGCTCCAGGCCGGCCATGGCGACGCCGTGGGGCAGCCAGGCCGTCGCGTGGTCCCAGCCCTCTCGGGGCGTGCCCTCGGCGTAGCCGCCGCCGCGCGTGGCGATGACGACGAAGTCGCGGCCGCCGAGCAGCCCCTCGTGGGTCTCCGGGTCGAACGACAGGCCGGGGGCGATCAGGTGGTCCACCCACGCCTTGACGCTGCTCGGCACGCCGTAGTTGTAGAGCGGCATGCCGAGCAACACCACATCGGCCGCCCGGACCTCGCCGATGAGCCGCTGGGTCAGCGCCCACGAGGCGGCCTGCGCGGCCGTGTGCTGGTCGGCGGGAACAAGGCGGCCGAGGCCGCCCGCTTCGTCCAGGTGGGGCAGGGGATCGCGGCCGAGGTCGCGGTAGGTCACGGTGCCCCCGGGGTGCGCGGCGCGCCATACCCGGGCGGCCCGGGCGGTGAGCCTGCGGCTCACCGAGTTCTCTCCCTGGATGCTCGAGTCGATGTGCAGCAGATGAGGCATGTCGGCCTTCCAACGTCCGTAATGTTAGCTGACGCCTTGCAAATCGTTTATAGCACACCAACGATTTATGCCACGCAACATATCACCCTGGTCGCGTAGTGTGGAGGCATGGAAAGGCTTCCGGCCGTCGGCCGGCCGATGTGCCGGTCCGGGGCGCTCATCGAGTACCTCGCGCGCCGCATGCGGCTCCGGACCGAGGCCGTGCTCGCCCCCCTCGGCCTGCGCCCCAGGCACCTCGTCGCCCTCACCGTGCTGCGCGACAGCGGGGGCATCACCCAGCAGGCCCTGGCGTCGCGGCTCATGCTCGACGGCACGAACGTCGTCGGCCTGCTCAACGAGCTGGAGGCCGACGACCTGGCCGAGCGGCGCCGCTGCCCCGAAGACCGCAGGCGCCACATCGTCGAACTGACCCCGCAGGGGGACGAGCTGCTGACCAAGGCGGAGTTCGCCCTCGCGGCGGCCGAAGACGAGGTGCTGAGCGCCCTCACCCGGCAGGAGCGCGAGCAGCTCTACGCCCTGCTTCAGCGCGCCACCGCGATCAACGGGGAGGGCTGCGTCGAGGCAGGAGTCGAGGCGGGCGTCGAGGCCTGCGTGGAGGCCGGCCTCGAGCGGGACATTCCCCCCGATCCCGTCTGCTGAGATTGCGAACGCCGGGCGACGGGTAGGCCCGCACCAGTCGGTCACGGAGGGTGACCACTGTGGAGGGTGACGGTCTATGGGGGCGGCGTCGCCGGGCGACCTGATGGCCGCGCGGGTGCAGATGGGGCTGTCGCTCGGCTGGCACATCA
The DNA here is from genome assembly GCA_044507605.1 of Actinomycetales bacterium. Taxonomy (GTDB): domain Bacteria; phylum Actinomycetota; class Actinomycetes; order Streptosporangiales; family Streptosporangiaceae; genus Thermopolyspora. Next base: position 35,467 of record JBIQJI010000061.1, read on the forward strand.
TCCTGGCCTGCCTGGGCGTCGGCATGCCGCTGCTGCTGCTGTTCGTCAACTGGCGCGGCGTACGGCGCGGCGACGCCGACTACCGGCTGCTGGCGCTGCGGTGGGCCAGGGCCGTCGGGGTGCTCTTCGCCGTCGGGGCCATCTCGGGCACGATCCTCAGCTTCGAGATGGGCCTGCTGTGGCCGGGGCTGATGGGCGTGTACGGGCAGGTCATCGGGTTCCCGTTCGCGCTGGAGGGCGTCGCCTTCTTCATTGAGGCGATCTTCATCGGCATCTACCTGTACGGCCGCGACCGGCTGCCTTCCCGGCTGCACCTGCTCAGCGGGGTGCCGATCGCGATCGCCGGCGTGGCGTCGGCGTTCTTCGTGGTCAGCGCGAACGCCTGGATGAACACCCCCGCCGGCTTCGAGCAGGTGGCCGGCCGGGTCACGAGCGTGCGGCCGTGGGCCGCCATGATGAACCCCGGCACGTGGCCGCAGGCCATCCACATGATCCTCGCGGCGCTGATGGTGACCGGGTTCCTCGTGGCCAGCGTGTACGCCGTGGCGATCCTGCGCGGCCGGCGCGACCGCTATCACCGGCTCGGCTTCGTCGTGCCGTTCACGTTCGGCGCAGTGCTCGCCCCCGTGCAGATCTACGTCGGCGACTGGATGGCGCGGTTCATCGGCGAGGAGCAGCCGGCCAAGCTGGCCGCCGCCGAGGCGCTGTTCCGCACGCAGTCGTCGGCGCCCCTCGCCGTGGGCGGCGTGGCCTCCGGCGACGAGCTCCGGTACGCCTTCGAGATTCCCGGCCTGCTGTCGTTCCTCGTGGGCGGCAGCACGCGCACGGTGGTGCCGGGCCTCGACCAGGTGCCGCCGGCCGACCGCGCACCCGTCATGATCACGCACTACAGCTTCGACATCATGGTCGCGCTGGGCTTCCTGCTGCTCCTGCTCGGCGTGTGGTTCGGCTTCGTGTGGTGGCGCCACCGCGACCTGCCGAGGACGCCGTGGTTCTTCCGCGCCGCGGCCCTGTCGGGGCTCGCCGCCGTGATCGCCCTGGAGACCGGGTGGCTCGTCACCGAGCTGGGGCGGCAGCCGTGGACGGTGTACGGGCACCTGCGCACCGCCGACGCCGTCAACCCGGTGGCCGGGCTGCGGGTCACCCTGGCCGTCGTGATCGTCGTCTACGCCGTGCTGACCGTCGCGCTGGTCTACGTGCTGCGGCTGCTGGCCCGAGACGGCGCCCGGGCGCCGCAGGAGCCGGTGCCGAGCCCGGGGCCGGACCGGCCGGCGCGGGACGAGCCGTGACAGGCGGCTGACGATGGCGGCCACGATCGCGCTGGTGGTGCTGTGGGTCGGCGTCACCTTCTACGCGCTGTTCGCCGGGGCCGACTTCGGCGGCGGGTTCTGGGACCTGTTCGCCGGGCGCACCCGCACCGGCATGCCGCAGCGGCGGCTGATCGAGCACTCCATCGCCCCGGTGTGGGAGGCCAACCACGTCTGGCTGATCTTCGTGCTGGTCATGCTGTGGACGTGCTGGCCGCCGGTGTTCGCGGCGATCATGTCCACGCTGTTCATCCCGCTGACCCTCGTCGCGCTCGGCATCATCGCCCGCGGCGCGGCCTTCGCGTTCCGCAAGGACACCGGCACGCTGTGGGTGCGGCGGCTGTTCGGGGCCACGTTCGCGCTGTCGTCGGTGGTGACGCCGTTCTTCCTCGGCGCGGTCGCCGGGGCCATCGCCTCGGCCCGGGTGCCGCCCGGCCTGGCCGCCGGGCACATCGTCACCAGCTGGGTGAACCCGACGAGCTTCCTCGGCGGGATCCTCGCCGTCGGCTCGTGCGCCTACCTGGCGGCGGCGTATCTGTGCGACGACGCCATGCGCGCCGGACGCCCCGACCTGGCCCGGCAGTTCTCCCGGCGGGCCTTCGGCACCGGCCTGGTCGTCGGCGTGGTGGCGCTGTGCGGCATCGGCGTGCTGCGCTTCGACTCCCCGCGCCTGTTCGACGGGCTGACCGGCCGGGCGCTGCCCCTGGTGGTCGTGTCGGCGCTGGCCGGCGTCGCCGCGCTGGCCCTGCTCCGGCTGCGCCGGTTCATCCTCGTGCGCGTGGCCTCGGCCCTGGCCGTCACCGCGATCCTGTGGGGCTGGGCGGTGGCCCAGTACCCCCTGATGCTGCCCCCGGGCACCGACTTCCGCTCGACCGTCGCCCACCCGTCCGTCCTCGCGGCCGTGCTGTGGAGCCTGCTCGGCGCGCTCGTGCTGCTCGCCCCGTCGATGCTGTGGCTGTACGCGTCGCAGCGGCGCGGCGTCGCCGACGAAGCAGAACACTGACACGCACTACATCTAGGGGTGACACCGAAGGCCGTCACAAGATGTATGGTTCTGTCTGTCGCTGGTTCACCCGTTGACGCGGGTGAGGTGAGAGGGAACCCGGTGCGAATCCGGGACTGCCCCGCAGCGGTGAGCGGGAACGACCGCCGTCAACGGCACTGGGCCTGTGGCCTGGGAAGCGACGGCCAGTAGGACGCAGCCGGGCCCCGCGCCCGGCCGCGACGCCCGCGAGTCCGAAGACCTGCCCGCGACCCGCGCGCGCCCGCGCGCGGCTGTCCATGCCTCG
>JBIQJI010000007.1:0-112532 GCA_044507605.1 Actinomycetales bacterium
CGAGGGGGATGTGCGGGCCGGAGGTCCACTGCGTGCCGGTCCAGTGGTCGAGCCGGACTCCGCGGCCCGCTTGATGGAGCGTTCGATCTCGGCCTCGGCCTCGACCCTGCCGACCCAGTTCGCGCCCTCGACCGACTTGCCGGGCTCCAGGTCCTTGTAGACCTCGAAGAAGTGCTGGATCTCCAGCCGATCGAACTCCGGCACATGGTGGATGTCCTGGATGTGACCCATGCGCGGGTCGGTGGCCGGCACGCAGATGACCTTGTCGTCACCGCCCTTCTCGTCGGTCATCCGGAACATTCCCACGGCCCGGCACGAGATGAGGCAGCCGGGGAAGGTCGGCTCCTGGAGCAGCACGAGAGCGTCCAGCGGATCACCGTCCGCACCGAGGGTGTGCTCGATGAAACCGTAGTCCGCGGGATACTGGGTGGACGTGAAGAGCATCCGGTCCAGCCGGATGCGTCCGGTCTCGTGGTCCACCTCGTACTTGTTGCGCTGACCTTTCGGAATCTCGACGACGACGTCGAATTGCACGGCGGTTCCTTCGGTTGAGCCGCCCGGCCTTGCCGCCGGACGGGCGATGATGTCTCCTGGACGTACTTCCAGCATGACGTATCAGGAAATGAGAATCGCCTTCGAGGTGGCTGGGGGTGGCCGGGCGGCGACGCCCCGCAGGCGCGAAGGGCCCTGGGAGGCGGCTGGCGACGGGCGGGCACGAGTGATAAACCGTCCCGAATGGAAAAGCAGAGCGGCACGGGCGGCACGACCCCCGTGGGATGTCCGTGGGGGGTGTACCGGCATGCGGCGTGAGCGACTGGTGACGGTGGTCACCCTCGGCCTGCTGCAGGTCTTCGTGCTCGGCGCGGGGGCGGCCACCCTGGCCACCGGGCTGGCCGAGCCCGCCGCGCCGGTCACGCCGGCGGCGGCGCCCACACCCTCGGCCGTGCCCCTCATCACCTCCGGCCCGGTGCTGGCCGCCGGCGACGGTGCCGCGCGGGCCACGCAGGTCACGACCCAGGGCAAGGCGGCGCTCGCGGCGCGCCTCGACGGTGCCCTCGACGGGCTGGCCAAGGGGGCGGGGGCGGTGGTGCTCGACGCGCGCACGGGAGCCGAGATCTACGCCAGCGGCTCCGGCAGGGGCGTCACCCCGGCGTCCACGACCAAGCTGGTGACCGGCACGACCGCGCTCACCGTGCTCGGCCCGCAGACCCGGCTCAGCACCCGTGTCGTGCGCGGCGCCACGAAGAACTCGATCGTGCTGGTCGGCGGCGGGGACGTCACCCTGGCGGGGCCGGGCGCCAAGGGCCGCTCCTACCCCCGGCCGGCGTCGCTGGCCACGCTGGCCGCGCGCACCGCGAAGGCGCTGAAGGCCGCCGGCGTCACCCGGGTGACGCTCGGCTTCGACGACTCGCTGTTCACCGGGCCGCGCACCGGACCGGGCTGGAAGCCGGGCTACGTGCCCGAGGGCACCGTGTCGCCCGTCTCCGCCCTGGCGATCAACGAGGGGCGCATCGGCCCCACCACGGCCGAACGCGCCCCCGACCCCGCCCGCGCCGCCGCCGACGCGTTCGCGTCGCTGCTCGCCAAGTACGGCGTCAAGGTGCGCGACGGGGCCCACCGCAAGCGCGCCCCGGCGGGGGCCCAGGAGATCGCCCAGGTGCATTCGCCGCCGGTCTACCAGCTCGTCGAGCACATGCTCACCGTCAGCGACAACGACCTCGCCGAGGCGCTGGCGCACCTGGTGGCGGTCAGGTCGGGCGGCCCGGGCACGTTCGCCGGCGCCACCGCGGCCGAGCACCGCGTGCTGCGCAAGCTCGGGCTGGACGAGGGCGTCACGGTGTACGACGGCAGCGGCCTGTCCACCCGCAACCGGATCGCCCCCGCCGCCCTCGCCCGCATCCTCGCCGCCGCCGCGTCGCCGGAGCACCCCGAGCTGCATTCGCTGATCACCGGGCTGCCGGTCGCCGGCTTCACCGGCACCCTCGGCAACCGCTACCACCGGGCCGCGACCCGCGACGGCGCCGGCCTGGTGCGCGCCAAGACCGGCACCCTGAACGGCGTGAACACGCTCGCCGGCATCGCCACCACCCCCACCGGCAGGCTCGTCACCTTCGCCTTCATGTCCGACAAGGTCACCGATCCGAGCCACGCCGTCGCCACCTTGGACCGGCTCGCCACCATCGCCGCCGGCTGCCCCTGCTGACGCCGTCGCGGCGGGCGGCGTGAAACATGCAGCATGGGAGACGTGCCGCATGGAACGGGCGGCACGGGGCAGGTCGTACGGCAGAATGCCCGAGCGGGCCGGACGGGCTCGATGGGGCCGGAAGGGCAGCGTGACACCGGGAGACGATGGCGGCGAGACCGGGTCGGGGGACTGCCCGCGCGGTTGCCCGCGCGACGACATACGGTGGTGAACATGCAGGTGATCGACTGGGATCTGGCCGTCGCCACTGGGACCCGGCTGGTGAGGCCCGGCCCGCAGGTGAGCCGACAGGAGGCCCGCGAGGCCGTCGAGCAGCTCCGCCGGCTGTCGCGTGACGCCGAAGGGCACGTGCGGGAGTTCACCCGCCTCGACGGCGGGCCGCCACCTCAGCAGGCCACGGTCGTCGACCGGCCCGGCTGGATCCGGGCCAACGTCGACGGGTTCCGGGTCATCCTGGAGCCGCTGACCCAGCGCGCCAACAACGTCCCGGCGATCGTGGGCGCGGTGGGTTCCCGCATCACCGGCGTCGAGGTCGGGGCCGTGCTGGCGTTCATGGCGTCGCGCGTGCTCGGCCAGTACGAACTGTTCCTGCCGCCCGATCCCACCGGGCAGGCCCCCACCGGGCGCCTCACGCTGGTGGCGCCCAACATCGTGCACGCGGAGCGGGAGCTGCGGGTCGACCCGCGCGACTTCCGGCTGTGGGTGTGCCTGCACGAGGAGACCCACCGGGTGCAGTTCACCGGCGTGTCGTGGCTGCGCGAGTACGTCCGCGCCCAGATGACCGAGTTCCTGCTCGCCTCCGACGTCGACCTGGGCACGGTGCTCGACCGCCTGCGCGCGGCGTCCGACACCATCGCCGACGTGTTCCGCGGCGGCGAGGGCAGCCTGATCGACGCGATCCAGACCCCCGAGCAGAAGGAGATCCTGGATCGCCTCACGGCCGTGATGACCCTGGTCGAGGGCCACGGCGACTACGTCATGGACGCCGTGGGCCCCGAGGTGGTGCCTTCGGTCGCCGACATCCGGGCCAAGTTCCAGCACCGCCGCCAGGGCGGGTCCCGCATGGATCAGCTGATCCGCCGTCTCCTCGGCATCGACCTCAAGATGAAGCAGTACGCCGAGGGCTCGGCGTTCGTCCGCACCGTCGTCGGCGAAAGGGGCATGGACGCCTTCAACCGCGTCTGGACCTCCCCCGAGACCCTCCCCACCCACGCCGAGATCACCACGCCCACCATCTGGATGAACCGCGTTCTGGGCGACAACCGGCTTCCCTCCGCGAACTGACCGGCGATCGGCCCGGCCGGCCCGAGGGCGGTGGCGGGCGTGGGCGGGTCGGTGGGGGCGGCAGACTTGGCGGTATGGGTCCACATCCGGCCGTGGCCGACGTTCGGCGTGCTGTGCGGGAGATGCTCGGAGATCTGCCCGAGGGGGCGTTGGTGCTGGTCGCGTGCAGCGGCGGCGCCGATTCGCTGGCGTTGGCCGCCGCCGCGGGGTTCGTCGCTCCGCGGCTGGGGCTGCGGGCGGGGCTGGTGACGGTCGATCACGGGCTGCAGGAGGGGTCGGCGCGGCGGGCGCGCGAGGTGGTGCGGCTAGCGGAGGGGCTGGGGCTCGCGCCCGCGCAGGTGCGCACGGTGACGGTGGGCCGGGAGGGCGGCCCGGAGGCGGCGGCGCGGGAGGCGCGCTATGGGGCGCTCGCGCAGGCGGCGGCCGAGCTGGGCGCGGCGACGGTGCTGCTGGGCCATACGCTGGACGATCAGGCCGAGACGGTGCTGTTGCGGCTGGCGAGGGGCAGCGGCACGAGGTCGTTGGCGGGCATGCCGGGCGTTTCGGGCATCTATCGCCGGCCGTTCCTGGGCATCACCCGGGCCCGCACGAGGGAGGCGTGTGCCGCGCTGGGCCTGGAACCCTGGCAGGACCCGCACAACGACGACCCCGCCTTCACGCGGGTGCGGGTGCGTCATGACGCGCTTCCGGCCCTCACGAGGGCCTTGGGCCCGGGGGTGCCGGCGGCCTTGGCCCGCACGGCGCGGCTGTGCGCGGACGACGCGGACGCGCTGGACTCATGGGCGGACGCGGTGTACGAGCGCGCGGCGAGGGGCCCGGGCCGGCTCGACGTGGCGGTGCTGGAGGCGGAGCCGGCGGCGGTGCGGCGGCGGGTGGTGCAGCGGGCGGCGGTGGCGGCGGGGTCGCCTTCGGCGGCGCTGGCGGCGGTGCACATCGAGGAGGTGGATCGGCTGATTTCGGCGTGGCATGGGCAGCGGGCGGTGGACCTGCCCGGGGGGGTAAGCGCCTTCAGGCGGTGTGGCACCCTGTTCGTGGTGGAGGGGCGTACCCCTCAGGACGACTGTTAACGGCCATTAAGGACAACCCCTGTGGATGCAGCCGATATGGGCCGGGACCTCTACAAGGTCCTGATCAGCGAGGAAGACCTGCAAGCCAAGATCAAAGAGCTGGCGGAGCAGATCGACGCGGACTATGCCGGGGAGCGGCTGCTGCTCGTCGGCGTGCTCAAGGGCGCCGTGATGGTCATGGCCGACCTGGCGCGGGCCCTGCACCTGCCGATCGAGATGGACTGGATGGCGGTGTCGTCGTACGGGGCGGGCACGCGGTCGTCGGGGGTGGTGCGGGTGTTGAAGGATCTCGACACCGACATCGCCGGCCGGCACGTCCTGGTGGTCGAAGACATCATTGACTCGGGCCTGACGCTTTCCTGGTTGATGCACAACCTCGAGTCGAGAAGCCCTGCATCCGTTGAAATTTGCGCACTTCTCCGCAAACCGGACGCAGTACAGGTGCCGATCACCGTGAAGTACATGGGGTTCGACATACCGAACGAGTTCGTGATCGGCTACGGTCTGGACTACTCGGAGCGCTACCGCAACCTGCCCTTCATCGGCACCCTTGCTCCGCACGTGTACGGCGGCGAGGAGTGAGCCGCGATGGGTGCGGGGGCGGGGGTGGCCGCTAAGCTAGGGGCGAATCCTTCGGCCCTGAGCGAAGTGCACGCGGAATATCGCGATATTCGGCTCCTGCGCATGGAACACAGCGGCCCCTGACGTACGTTGGATAAGCAAAAGCCGGTGCCGTCCGGCCAGTGACCCTGTACGGCGGCCCGGTGTACCTTCTGCGTTGGCCGCACTCGGCCGATCGGAAGGAGCGGCTAGGGATGCCGCGGCCCCCTCCGGGGGGTGCCAGGCCTTGGTCAGGAAGGAACGAGCCCGCCGGGGTTCCGCATCGGATGGATCTCAAGCGATTTACACGTGGGCCACTGTTGTGGATCCTGGGCATCGTCGTGCTGCTGCTGCTTGTGACGACGATGTTCAACAGTGACGGCAACTTCGAGAAGACCGACACCTCGAAGATCGTCAGCCTGATCCAACAGGACAAGGTCGAGAACGCCAAGGTCATCGACAAGGACCAGCGCATCGAGGTCACCACGACCGACGGCCACCGCTACTCGTCTTCCTGGCTCGAAGGGCAAGGGGTCCAGCTGACCGACGCCCTGCAGAAGGCCGACCCGGACGGCGGGTGGACCGTCGAGGTGCCCAAGGAGAACTTCCTGGTCAGCCTGCTGCTCAGCTTCCTGCCCTTCGTGGTGCTCGTCCTGCTCTTCCTGTTCATCATGAACCAGATGCAGGGCGGCGGCTCGCGGGTGATGAGCTTCGGCAAGTCGCGCGCCAAACTGGTCACCAAGGACACTCCGAAGACCACGTTCGCCGACGTCGCCGGTGCCGAGGAGGCCATCGAGGAGCTGCAGGAGATCAAGGAGTTCCTGCAGGCCCCGGCCAAGTTCCAGGCGATCGGCGCCAAGATCCCCAAGGGCGTGCTGCTGTACGGCTCGCCGGGCACCGGCAAGACCCTGCTGGCCCGTGCGGTCGCCGGCGAGGCGGGCGTGCCGTTCTACTCCATCTCCGGTTCCGACTTCGTCGAGATGTTCGTCGGCGTCGGCGCCTCCCGGGTCCGCGACCTGTTCGAGCAGGCGAAGGCCAACGCGCCCGCGATCATCTTCATCGACGAGATCGACGCCGTCGGCCGGCACCGCGGCGCGGGCCTCGGCGGCGGCCACGACGAGCGCGAGCAGACCCTGAACCAGCTGCTCGTCGAGATGGACGGCTTCGACGTCAAGGGCGGCGTGATCCTCATCGCGGCCACCAACCGGCCCGACATCCTCGACCCGGCGCTGCTGCGCCCGGGCCGTTTCGACCGGCAGATCGTCATCGACCGGCCCGACCTCGAGGGCCGCAAGGGCATCCTGCGGGTGCACGGCCGGGGCAAGCCGTTCGCGGCCGACGTCGACCTCGACACCATCGCGCGCCGCACGCCGGGCTTCACGGGCGCCGACCTCGCCAACGTCATCAACGAGGCCGCGCTGCTGACGGCCCGCCAGGACCAGAAGCTCATCACGATGGCCACCCTGGAGGAGTCCATCGACCGCGTGATGGCCGGTCCGGAGCGCAAGTCGCGGGTGATGTCCGACGAAGAGAAGAAGATCATCGCCTACCACGAGGGCGGGCATGCGCTCGTGGCGCACGCGCTGCCCAACTCCGACCCCGTGCACAAGATCACGATCCTGTCGCGCGGCCGTGCCCTCGGCTACACGATGACGCTGCCGATGGAGGACAAGTTCCTCGCCACCCGCTCGGAGATGATGTCGCAGCTGGCGATGCTGCTGGGCGGCCGCACCGCCGAGGAGCTCGTCTTCCACGAGCCCACCACCGGTGCCGCCAACGACATCGAGAAGGCCACCTCGATCGCCCGGCGCATGGTCACCGAGTACGGCATGAGCGAGCAGCTCGGCGCCCGCAAGTTCGGCGCCGGCGGCAACGAGGTCTTCCTCGGCCGCGAGATGGGCCACGAGCGCGACTACTCCGAGAAGATCGCCTCCGCGATCGACGAGGAGGTGCGGCGGCTCATCGAGGCGGCCCACGACCAGGCGTGGGAGGTCCTCGTCCAGTACCGCGACGTGCTCGACAACCTGGTGCTCGCGCTGATGGAGAAGGAGACCCTGTCGCGCCAGCAGGTGCTGGAGATCTTCGCGCCCGTCGTGCCCAGGGAGCACCGCCCGTCTTACTCCGGCTACGGCAAGCGGCTGCCGTCCGACCGGCCCCCGGTCATCACGCCGAAGGAGAAGGCCGGCAACGGCTCCGGCCCGGCCCCGCTGCCTTCGGGCGGCCACGAGCCGGCGCCGTGGATGAACGAACGCTCGCCCAAGGACGAGGCGTGACGGAGCCGTACAAAGTCGACGCACCACGCATCGAGAAGGCCGTCCGCGAGATCCTCATCGCGATCGGCGAGGATCCCGACCGTGACGGCCTTCGCGATACTCCGGCGAGGGTGGCGCGCGCCTACGCCGAGCAGTTCGCCGGCCTCGGGCAGCGGCCCGAGGACGTCCTGACGACCGTCTTCGACGCCGACCACGACGAGATGGTGCTGGTGCGCGATATCGAGGTGTCGAGCGTCTGCGAGCACCATCTGGTGCCGTTCTACGGCGCCGCGCACGTCGGCTACATCCCCAACGAGAAGGGCCAGGTCACGGGCCTGTCCAAGCTGGCCAGGCTGGTCGACGTGTACGCCCGGCGCCCCCAGCTCCAGGAGCGCATGACGTCCCAGATCGCCGACGCGATCATGGAGGTGCTGGAGCCGCGCGGCGTCATCGTCGTGCTGGAGGCCGAGCACATGTGCATGACGATGCGCGGCGTGCGCAAACCCGGCGCCAAGACGATCACCTCCGCCGTGCGCGGGATGTTCCGCGACAGCGACCGCACCCGCGCGGAGGCCATGTCGCTGATCATCGGCCGCCATTGACGGCCGATTCGTTATATGGGAGGCGCACCCCCAGTGCCCGATATAGGGGTCACGACCGCCTAGGCTGTAGCGCATGACCACCTGGAATGTGCCCGGCCTGCCCAGCGCGGAGCGCTGCCTGGTCATGGGCGTGGTCAACGTCACCCCCGACTCGTTCTCCGACGGCGGAGAGTGGTTCGACCCCGACATCGCGATCGCGCACGGCCTCGACCTGGTCGCCGAGGGCGCCGACATCGTCGACGTCGGCGGCGAGTCGACCCGTCCCGGTGCCGCCAGGGTGTCGTTGGAGGAGGAGCTGCGGCGCGTGCGGCCCGTGATCAGCGCGCTGGCGGCCGAGGGCGTGACGGTGAGCGTCGACACCATGCGGGCCGAGGTCGCGCAGGTCGCGGTCGAGGCCGGCGCGGTGCTCGTCAACGACGTCAGCGGCGGGCTCGCCGACCCCGCCATGCCGCGCGTCGTGGCCGCCTCCGGCGTGGGGTACGTCGTGATGCACTGGCGCGGCCACAGCCACGACATGGACTCCCGCGCGGTGTACGGCGACGTGGTCACCGAGGTGCGCGAGGAGCTCGCCAAGCGGGTCGACCTGGTGCTCGGCGAGGGCGTCGCCAGGGAGCAGATCGTGCTCGACCCGGGCCTGGGGTTCGCGAAACGGGCCCCGCACGAGTGGGAGCTGCTGGGGAACCTGGGCGTGCTCCAGGAGCTCGGCTACCCGGTGCTCATCGGCGCCTCCCGCAAACGCTTCCTGGGCCGCCTGCTGGCGGGCCCCGACGGCGAGCCGCGGCCGTTCGGCGACTGCGACGACGCGACGGTCGCGGTGACCGCCCTGGCCGCGCGGGCGGGCGCGTGGTGCGTGCGGGTGCACAAGGTGCGGCCGAACGTCGACGCGGTGCGCGTGGGCACGGCCTGGCGGGGCGGTGCCCGATGAGCCCCGCCGAGGTCGCGGTGATCGAGTCGCTCAACCAGGACTTCTACTCCGCCATCGAGGCCGGCGACCTCGACCGCATGACGGAGATCTGGGCCGAGGACGTCCCGGGCCGCACGGCGTCGTGCGTGCACCCGGGCTGGCCGCTGCTCACCGGCCGCGCCGAGGTGCTGCGGTCGTGGGCGCTGATCATGGCGAACACCACCTACATCCAGTTCGTGCTGACCGATGTGAGCACCAGTTTCGTGGGCGACGTCGCCGTGCTCACGTGCGCCGAGAACATCCTCACCGCCGGCGACGAGGACGACGAGACCGGCTTCGCCGCCGGCCGTGTCGTGGCGACCAACATGTTCGTCCGCACCGCCGAGGGCTGGCGCCTGTGGCTGCACCACGGATCGCCCGTCCTGCAGGCCGAGGAGGACGACGAGGAGGTCGAATGAGCGGCTCCGGCGACAGCGTACGGCTCGCGGGGCTGCGCGTGCGGGGCAGGCACGGCTGCCTGCCCGCCGAGCGGGAGCTCGGCCAGGAGTTCGTGGTCGACGCCACGCTGTTCCTCGACACCGCCCCGGCGGCGGCCGGCGACGATCTGGCGAAGACCGTCGACTACGGGGCGCTGGCCGTGGCGCTGGCGCGGGTCGTCGAGGGCGAGCCCGTCGACCTGATCGAGACGCTGGCCCAGCGGCTCGCCGACGTGTGCCTCGCCCACGAGGTGGTGCGCGAGGTGGAGGTGAGCGTCCACAAGCCGGCCGCGCCGATCCCGGTGCCGTTCGACGATGTGGTGGTGACGATCAGACGGAGGCGCCGGTGAGGGTCGTGATCGCGCTGGGCAGCAACCTGGGCCGGCGCATGGAGCACCTGCAGGGCGGGCTCGACGCGCTGTTCGACGCGCCGGGGCTGCGCTTCCTCGCGGTCTCGCCGGTCTACGAGACCGATCCGGTGGGCGGCCCGGAGCAGGATCCGTACCTCAACGCCGTGGTCATCGGCGAGACGACGCTCGACCCGCGGGCGCTGCTGGAACGCGCGCAGAGCGTCGAGAAGGCGTTCGGCAGGGTTCGCGCCGAACGGTGGGGCCCGCGTACGCTGGATGTCGACCTCATCGTGGCCGGCGACGTGATCTCGGACGATCCGGAGCTGACGCTGCCGCACCCGAGGGCGCACGAGCGGGGGTTCGTGCTGGTGCCGTGGGCGCAGGCCGACCCGCAGGCCCGGCTGCCCGGCCACGGAGCGGTGGCCGACCTGGTCGCGGCCGTCGGCACCGAGGGGGTGCGGCTGCGCCCCGACTTCGCCCTGCAGCCCCCCGACTGACCACGGTGAGCCGGCGCACAGCCCAGACATCGAACGCGAGAAAGCGAACAGGGGAAGACCGATCTCGTGAAGCCCAGCCGTCCCGTCGCGCTCGTCGGCCTCCTGGTGGGCCTCGTGCTGGTCACGTGGCTCATCCTGCGCAGCACCTACTCCGTCCTGCCGGTCCTGCCGTGGACGGTGATCCCCACCATGCTCGCGCTGGCGCTCGGCGAGGCCTACACGGGCCGGCTGACCCGGGCGCGCATCCTGCGCAAGCCGCACACCAAGCCGGTCGAGCCGCTGGCGGTGGCCCGGCTGGCGGCGCTGGCCAAGGCGTCGGCGTACATGGGGACGGCCTTCGCGGGCATCTACGGCGGCTTCCTGGCCCACACGCTGGGCCTGCTCGACCTGCCGCAGCCGCGCCGCGACGCCCTGGTGGGCGGGTTCTCGTTCGTCTCGTGCGTGCTGCTCGTGGCGGCCGCGCTGTATCTGGAGCACTGCTGCCGCGTGCCCGGCGACCCCGACGAGGACAAGCGCCGCGGCGACCCCTACGAGTGGCGGCGCGGCGACCGGCACCACGAGCACGACTGAGGCGGCGGCCCGGCGGGCCCGGTCACCTGTCGATGTCGCCGACCACGAAGAACATCGAGCCGAGGATCGCCACCATGTCGGCCACCAGATGGCCCGGCAGCATCTCGCGCAGCACCTGCACGTTGTTGAACGACGCCGAGCGCAGCTTCAGCCGCCACGGGGTCTTCTCGCCCCGCGACACCAGGTAGTAGCCGTTGAGGCCGAGGGGGTTCTCGGTCCAGGCGTACGTGTGGCCCTCGGGCACCTTCAGCACCTTGGGCAGCCGCTGGTTGATCGGCCCCGGCGGCAGCTCCGTCAGCCGCTCCACGCAGGCGTCGGCGAGGTCCAGCGACACCTTCACCTGGTCCAGCAGCACGTGGAACCGGGCGTTGCAGTCGCCGGCCTCGCGGGTCACCACGCGCACCGGCAGCTCGCCGTACGCCAGGTACGGCTCGTCGCGGCGCAGGTCGAGGTCGACCCCCGAGGCCCGGGCCACCGGCCCGCTCACGCCGTACTGCATGATCGTGTCACGGTCGAGCACGCCCACGCCGACCGTACGCGCCCGGAAGATCTCGTTGCCGAAGATCAGCTCCTCGATGTCGGGCAGCCGCCGCCGCACCAGCGCCACGGTCTCGGCCACCCGGCCGAGCCAGCCCGCCGGCAGCTCCTCCTTCAGCCCGCCGACCCGGTTGAACATGTAGTGCATGCGCCCGCCGGAGATCTCCTCCATGACGTGCTGCAGCGCCTCGCGCTCCTCGAACGCGTAGAACACCGGTGTGATCGCGCCGAGCTCCAGCGGATAGGAGCCGAGGAACATCAGATGGTTGAGCACGCGGTTGAGCTCGGCGAGCAGGGTGCGCGCCCACACGGCCCGCACCGGCACCTCCATGCCGAGCATGCGCTCGACGGCCAGCACCACGCCGAGCTCGTTGGCGAACGCCGACAGCCAGTCGTGCCGGTTGGCCAGCACGATGATCTGCCGGTAGTCGCGCACCTCGAACAGCTTCTCCGCGCCCCGGTGCATGTACCCGACGATCGGCTCGGCGGCGCCGATGCGCTCACCGTCGAGCGTCAGCCGCAGCCGCAGCACCCCGTGCGTCGACGGATGCTGCGGCCCGATGTTGAGAATCATGTCCTCGGTGGCCAGCTCCTTGGCCCCGGCCCCGATTCCCACAGTCCGCTCGGTCATAGGTTCACTGTGCCACGTGCCGGCCCACGGGGCCGAGGTGACGGCCGGCCACGATCTCGTTTCGGGGCCCGGCCCGTCACGGTGCGAGGGCGCCGACGCGCTGGGCGAGCCAGCCGAAGCGGCCGAGGCCGCCCGGGTCGATCAGGTCGGCCTCCTCGCCGGCGCGGGCCAGGGCGCGCAGGTAGGCGCGCGGGTCGGCGTGGGCCAGCTGCGGTGCCGGGCGGGCGCCGGTGACGCCGAGGCCGATCAGCGCCTCGCGCTGGGTGGTGAGCGTGGTGCCGGTCGCGCCGGCCCGGGCCCCGGCCTCGGCGCAGGAGTCGAGCGCGACGTGGGCGGTGATGTCGCACGACCCGTCGGGGGTCGGCGGCACGACGGCCCCGTCGCGGTACGCCGTCAGGGTGCCCGCGCACGGCCGCTGGTCCACCGGATGCGCGTAGTCGGCGGCGACGGCGAGCCCGGCGGTCATCCGGGCGATGACCCCGGCCCAGGCCTCGTCGCGCAACCGGCCCACCTCGGCCCGGTCGCCGGGCCTGCGCAGCGGCCACCAGCGCGTCAGCCACTCGAGGTCGCGGTCGCCGGGCGCGGGGCCGAGCCGTTCGTCCCCGGTGCGCGGATCGACCAGCACGAGGCGCGGCCCGCCGGGGGTCTGCTCGACGAGCTCGAACGGCACGTTGTCGAGCCATTCGTTCGCCACGACGAGCCCGCGCACGCCGTCCGGCACCTCGCGCCGCCAGGCGATCGGGGCGGGCAGTTCGGGCGGCCGGGGCGCCAGGTCGACGGCGGTGACGCGCAGCCGGGCGGCGAGACCGGGCGGCGCCAGCGACAGGACGGCGGCGGACAGGGCGCCGTCGCCGGCGCCCACGTCGACCAGGTCGATCGGGTCGGGTCGGCCGAGGTCGTCGTCGACGTCGCCGAGCAGGCGGGTGATGGCCTCGGCGTACGCCAGGGAGCCGCTCACCGATGTGCGGAAGTGCCGCGACGGGCGCTCCCGCAGGTAGAAGCCCGACTCGCCGTACAGTGCCCGTTCGATCGCCTCGCGCCAGGTGACCCACACGGCAACCGACGCTACCCCGCGCGGGGCGGAGGACTCGGCATTCTCGGGCCATGAGGCACGCAAAGTAGTTTTCCTGTCACTCCTTGTGCGCATCTTGGGCTAACCTTTCCCGTGCCGCGGCCAGGGTGGCCGCGTCGACGAAAGGAGTCACAACGTGCGGAACATGGCGCTGAAGCGGGCCGTGACCAAGGTCGCCGTCATCGCCGGGGTGGCGGTGGCGGTCATGGCGGCCACGCCCGCCCACGCCGACACCGACATCACCAACATCACCAGCGGGGCCGGCGGCGTGATCTCCGGCAACCAGGTGGGCATCCCCATCAACGCCCCCATCAGCGTGTGCTCGCTGTCCGTGCCGATCTTCGGCTTCGGCGTCTCCGGCTGCCGCGGCGGCGCGGGCGTGGTGTTCCACTGAGCCACACGAGTTCCCCGGCGTCCCCCCCGGGGCGCCGCCTGCTCGTGACCGGCCGATCCGCGAGCGTGCACCGGGGCCCGGCCCAGGGCCCGGCCGACCGCCCCAGGTGAAGCGCGCGATCGCGTGACGACCGAGGGAACCCGGGTACCCCTCCCCGGGGACCCACGGCCCGCCCGGCGCGTCCCCGTCGGTTAGCCTTGGGCGAAACGGCCTCGCACCGCCCAGGAGCGACGTCGGATCGGACATCGGCTCGACCATGCGCCGAGCGTCCTCGCCGCAGAGCGACCCAGGTCGCTGACGACACAGGACGGGGATGTCATGAAATCCAGTGACCGCCCGGCGCGACTCGCCGTAGGAGTGATCGGCGCCGGCCGCGTGGGCTCGGCCCTGGGAGCCGCGCTCGCGCTCGCCGGGCATCGTGTGGTGGCCGCCAGCGGCGTCTCCGAGGCGTCGCGCCGGCGGGCGGCCGACCGGCTCGGCGTCGGCATCAGCGAGCCCGCCGAGGTCGTCGCGCGGGCCGACCTGGTGCTGGCCACCGTACCCGACGATGTCCTGCCCGATCTCGTCGCGGGTCTGGCCGCCACCGGCGCCGACCTGCGCGGCAAGCTGCTCGCCCACACCAGCGGCGCCTACGGCCTGGCGGTGCTCGACCCCGCCACCGAGCGGGGCGCGCTGCCGCTGGCCCTGCACCCGGTGATGACGTTCACCGGACGCGACGACGACCTGCGCCGCCTGACCGGCTGCTTCTTCGGCGTGACCGCGCCCGAGCCGCTGCGCCCGGCCGCCGAGGCCCTCGTCATCGAGATGGGCGCCGAGCCCGCCTGGATCGACGAGCGCGACCGGCCCCTGTACCACGCGGCCCTCGCCGGCGCGGCCAACCACATGGTGACCCTGATCGCCGAGTCGGAGGAGCTGCTCGGGCGCATCGGCGTCGAGCAGCCCGGCCGCATGCTCGGCCCCCTGCTCGGCGCGGCCCTCGACAACGCCCTGCGCCTCGGCATGGCCGGGCTGACCGGGCCGGTCGTACGAGGCGACGCCGGCACCGTGCGCAAGCACGTCGACGCCCTCATCCTCGCCGCCCCCGAGGCGGCCGACGCGTACGTCGCGCTGGCCCGGCTCACCGCCGACCGCGCGCTGGCCGCCGGGCTGCTCAAGCCGGAGGCCGCCGAACGGCTGCTGGACGCCCTCGGAGGGAACATATGGACCTGATCGTCGCCAGTGGCCTCGGCGAGCTCGCCGAGGCCCGGGCCGACCTGATGAGCGTGCCCACCGGGCACGCCGTCGATGGGCCGAGCCTCGCGCTCGTGCCCACGATGGGCGCCCTGCACGAGGGGCACCGGTCGCTGATGCGGCTGGCCCGCGAGCGGGCCGACCTGGTCGCGGTCAGCATCTTCGTCAACCCGCTCCAGTTCGGCCCGAACGAGGACTTCTCCCGCTATCCACGCACGTTCGACGCCGACCTGGAGGTCTGCGCCGAGGAGGGCGTGGGCCTCGTCTTCGCCCCCTCCGCGCAGGAGATGTACCCGCCGGGCCGCCAGGTCAGTGTGTCGGCCGGCCCGATGGGCGACCTCGCCGAAGGCGTGTTCCGGCCCGGCCACTTCGACGGCGTGCTCACCGTCGTGCTCAAGCTGTTCAACCTGGTGCGCCCCGACATCGCGGTGTTCGGGCGCAAGGACGTCCAGCAGCTCACCCTGATCCGCCGCATGGTGACCGACCTCAACCTGCCCGTCACCATCGTCGACGCCCCGACGGTGCGCGAGCCCGACGGCCTCGCCGTGTCCAGCCGCAACCGCTACCTCACCGCCGCCGACCGCCGCACGGCCCTCGCCCTGTCCCGGGCCCTGTTCGCCGGGGCCGCCGAGCACACCCCCGCCGCGGTACGCCGGGCGGCTTCGGCGGTGCTCGACGAGGCCGCCCGCGCCACCCCGCCGCTGGCGCTCGACTACCTCACCCTGGCCGACCCCGGCACGTTCACCGAGGTGCCGGACGACTACCGGGGCGAGGCCGTCCTCGCCGTGGCCGCGAAGGTCGGCGCCACCCGCCTGATCGACAACGTCACCGTCACCCTGGGCTGAGGGGGCGAGGCGGCCCTTGGCGCCACCCCGGGGATTTCTCCCGCCATGTCCCGCGTTATCGTCATGTTGACGAAATAGGGATCTCCCCCTGGAGGCGGCATGAACCCCCTGCCCCGGCGGCTGACAGCGCCCCCGCCCGGCTGGACCCGCCGGGCCGATGTGGTGGTCGTCGGATCCGGCGTCGCCGGGCTGACCGTCGCATTGCGGCACGCCGAGCTCGTTCCCGGCTCCAGGGTGCTCGTCGTCACCAAGGACGTGCTGAGCGCCGGGTCGACCCGGTGGGCGCAGGGCGGCATCGCGGCCGTGCTCGCCCCCGGAGACTCGGCGGCCGAGCACCTCGGCGACACGCTCGTCGCCGGGGTCGGGCTGTGCGACGCCCAGGCCGTGCGGGTGCTGGTCACCGAAGGGCCCGGGGCGCTGGGGCGGCTCATGGACGTGGGGGCGCGGTTCGACCGGGGACCCGACGGAGAGCTGGCGCTGACCCGCGAGGGCGGCCACCGGCGCGACCGCATCGTGCACGCCGGCGGCGACGCCACCGGGGCCGAGGTGCAGCGTGCCCTGGTGGCCGCCGTACGGGACCGGCCCGAGATCGAGGTCATCGAGCACGCGCTCGCCCTGGACCTGCTGACCGACGCCGCCGGGCAGGCCTGCGGCATCACGCTGCACGTGATGGGCGAGGGCGCCAGCGACGGCGTGGGGGCGGTGCGGGCCGGAGCGGTGGTGCTCGCGACCGGCGGCATGGGGCAGATCTTCGCCGCGACCACCAACCCGCGGGTGTCGACCGCCGACGGGGTGGCGCTGGCGCTGCGGGCCGGCGCCGTGGTGCGGGACCTGGAGTTCGTGCAGTTCCACCCGACGGTGCTGTGGCTCGGCCCCGGCGCGACGGGCCAGCAGCCGCTGATCTCCGAGGCCGTGCGCGGCGAGGGCGCGGTGCTGATCGACGAGCGCGGTGAGCGTTTCATGCGCGGGGTGCACGAGCTCGCCGACCTCGCGCCGAGGGACGTCGTCGCCAAGGCGATCACCCGGAGGATGCACGAGACCGGCACCGACCACGTGTACCTCGACGGGCGGCACCTCGGCGAGGACAGATGGCGCGCCCGCTTCCCCACGATCTACGCGGTCTGCCGCGAACACGGCATCGACCCCGCCACCGAGCCGATCCCGGTGGCCCCGGCCGCCCACTACGCCAGCGGCGGAGTCCGCACCGACCTGCGCGGCCGCACCACGATCCCCGGCCTGTACGCCTGCGGCGAGGTGGCCTGCACCGGCGTGCACGGCGCGAACCGCCTGGCCTCGAACTCCCTGCTGGAAGGCCTGGTGTTCGCCGAACGCATCGCGCAGGACCTGGCGGCGGCCCGCCCGGCGCCCGGCGAGCCCGTGACCGGCGGCGCGCCGGCCGAGCAGCGGCCGCACGGCCTGGTCGACCCCCGGGTGCGGCCCCGGGTGCAGGCCCACATGAGCCGGGGCGCCGGGGTGCTGCGCAGCGCCGAGAGCCTGGCCGAGGTGGCGAAGGCGCTGAGCGACGCCCGGTGGACGCCCGTGGCCGTCGAGCCGTGCGTGGAGTCGTGGGAGACCACCAACCTGCTGACGGTCGCCACCGTGCTCACGGCGGCCGCGCGGGCCCGCCAGGAGACCCGTGGGTCGCACTGGCGCGAGGACTTCCCGGCGAGCGATGATGCCAACTGGCTGGGTCATCTGGACGTGACCCTCGACGAGGGGATGAAGTTCGTGTCGCACGCGAAGGCGGCCCTGCCCGCGCAGGTGGAGGCCGAGCTGACCGTCGCCGGCCTCGACCCGGGGGCCGTGCTGAGCCTGATCGAGACCGCCCTGGCCGAGGACCTCGCCGCCGTCGGCGACGTCACCAGCGCGGCCACGATCCCGGCGGGGCAGATCAGCACGGGCGATGTGGTGGCCCGCGCCGACGGCGTGGCCGCCGGGCTGCCCGTGGCCGAGGCCGTGCTCGCGATCGTGTCGCAGGGCCGGTTGACGACCGAGCGGCACGTCAAGGACGGCGCCCCCGTGACCAGGGGCGAGACGCTGATGACGGTGACGGGCCCCACCCGCGACCTGCTGACGGCCGAGCGCACCGCGCTCAACCTGCTCACCCACCTGTCGGGCGTGGCGACCGCGACGTCGAAGTGGGTCGAGGCGCTGCGCGGCACCGGCGCGCGGGTCCGCGACACCCGCAAGACGCTGCCGGGCCTGCGCGCGCTGCAGAAGTACGCCGTGCGCTGCGGCGGCGGCGTCAACCACCGCATGTCGCTGTCGGACGCCGCGCTGATCAAGGACAACCACGTGGTGGCGGCCGGCGGGGTCGGCGCGGCCTTCCGGGCCGTGCGCGAGGCGTACCCCGACCTGCCGATCGAGGTGGAGGTCGACCGCATCGACCAGATCGAAGCGGTGCTCGCCGAGGGCGCCGACGAGATCCTGCTCGACAACTTCACCGTCGAACAGCTCGCGGAGGCCGTACGGCTGGTCGCCGGCCGGGCCCGGCTGGAGGCCAGCGGCGGGCTGACATTGGAGTCGGCCCGTGACGTGGCGGCGACCGGGGTGGACTATGTTGCGGTGGGCGCCCTGACCCATTCCGCGGCGGTTCTGGACATCGGGTTGGATCTACGCGTCTGATTGTTCGCACGACTCCTTGGGGGGCTTGATGCTGCTCACCGTCGACGTCAGCAACACGCACACGGTGCTGGGCCTGTTCGAAGGTGAGGAGGTCATCGAGCATTGGCGCATCGCCACCGACCCGCGCCGCACGGCCGACGAACTCGCGGTGATCCTGCAAGGGCTGCTGAGCCAGTCGCCGCTGATCAAGGAGGCCGACATCGGCGGCATCGCGATCTGCTCCACGGTGCCGTCGGTGCTGAACGAGATGCGGGAGATGTCGCGCCGCTACTACGGCGACGTGACCACGGTCGTCGTCGAGCCCGGCGTGCGCACGGGCGTGCCGGTGCGCATGGACAACCCCAAGGAGGTCGGCGCCGACCGCATCGTCAACGCGCTCGCCGCCATCAACCTGTACGGCGGCCCGTGCGTGGTCGTCGACTTCGGCACGGCCACGTCGTTCGACGCGGTGTCGCCGCGCGGCGAGTACGTCGGCGCGGTCACCGCGCCGGGCATCGAGATCTCGGTCGACGCGCTGGCGGCGGCCGGCGCGCAGCTGCACAAGGTGGAGCTGGTGCGGCCCCGCTCGGTGATCGCGAAGAACACGGTCGAGGCGCTGCAGTCGGGCATCATCTACGGCTTCGCCGGCCTGGTCGACGGCATCGTGGAGCGCATGGCGGCCGAGCTGTCGTCGGACCCCGACGACGTGACGGTGGTGGCCACGGGCAGCGCCGCGCCGCTGGTCGTGGGCGAGGCGCGGACGATCGACGTGCACGAGCCGTGGCTGACGCTGGTCGGGCTGCGGCTGGTCTATCAGCGCAACGCGAGCTGACGACGCTCGGGAAGTTCCGGGTTGCGAGACTCGATAGCCTTGTCGGGTGACCGAAGAGACCACTCCCATTCCCGAGCAGATGCGAGTCCGCCGGGAGAAGCTCGAACGGCTCCGTGCCGAAGGCCTGGACCCGTATCCCGTGAACTTTCCACGCACCACCACCATCGCGGAGGTCCGCGAGAAATATCAGGGGCTGGAGCCGGACACGTCGACGGGGGAGCGTGTCGGGGTCACCGGGCGGATCATGCTGTCGCGACCCGGCGGAAAGCTGTGTTTCGCCACGATCCGTGACGGATCTGGGGATATCCAGATCATGTTGTCCCTGGGACAGGTGGGGCAGGAGTCGCTGGACCGCTGGAAGCGCGACACCGACCTCGGCGACCACGTGGGCGTCACGGGCGAGGTGATCACTTCGCGCCGGGGCGAGCTGTCGATCATGGCCGACTCCTGGCAGATCACCTCCAAGTGCCTGCGCCCGCTGCCCGAGAAGCACGTGGGGCTCACCGACCCCGAGGCGCGGGTGCGCATGCGGTACGTCGACCTCATCGTCAACGACGAGGCACGCCGCATGGCCCACATCCGCAGCGACACCGTGCGGGCCGTGCGCGACTTCTGGCACGAAGAGGGCTACCTGGAGGTCGAGACGCCGATGCTCCAGCCGGTGCACGGCGGCGCGACGGCCCGGCCGTTCACGACCCACATCAACGCCTACGACATGGACCTCTACCTGCGCATCGCGATCGAGCTCTACCTCAAGCGGCTCGTCGTGGGCGGCATCGAGAAGGTCTTCGAGATCAACCGCAACTTCCGCAACGAGGGCGCCGACTCCACGCACAACCCGGAGTTCACGATGCTGGAGGCCTACGGCACCTATCTCGACTATCACGACATGGCCGACCTGACGCGGCGCATGTACCAGCGGGCGGTGGTCGCGGCGCTCGGCACGACCGTGGTCGTGCACCAAGGGCGGGAAATAGATTTGGGCGGCCCGCAATGGCCGAAGATTACGCTCTACGGCGCCGTTTCCGAAGCGCTCGGAGAGGCCGTCGATCCGGGCACGCCACTGGAGGTGGTGCGCAAATACGCCGATGAGCGCGATGTGCACTGGGATCCTTCCTGGGGTCAGGGCAAACTGGTGCAGGAGATCTTCGAGGCACTGGTCGAGCACACTCTCGTGCAGCCGACTTTCGTGCTGGATTATCCGCTGGAGACCTCGCCGCTCACCCGGCAGCACCGCGACGACCCGCGGCTGACCGAGAAGTGGGATCTCATCGGTTTCGGCACCGAGCTGGGCACGGCCTACTCCGAGCTGATCGACCCGATCGAGCAGCGGCGCCGGCTCACCGAACAGTCCCTGCTCGCGGCGGGTGGCGACCCCGAGGCGATGCAGCTCGACGAGGACTTCCTGACCGCGCTCGAGTACGCCATGCCGCCCACGGGAGGCATGGGGGCCGGCATCGACCGGATGATCATGGCGTTCACCGGCAAGAACATCCGGGATACGATCTTGTTCCCGCTCGTGAAGCCCACGTAATAGCGGGCTGCCGGGTCAATCCCGGCAGATCCGGCGAATTAAAGATTCGAATGGTGAATAACAGCGCAGCCGAAGCAGTACCGACGCGCCCCGATGGGTGGCGGATGTCACGCAAAGTTAGCCATATCGGGTGGTGGGCCTCGTTAGCGGGGCCGTCCCGCGCTTGACGCCCTTGATAGCGACGTTTACCGTTCCACACGGAGCGGGCCGTAATCAACGCAGGCGCCAACCAAGGCATCGCCGAGTTCGTCGTGAGGGAGGTATCCCAATGGCGTATCCCGATGTGGTTTCGCACGATGAGGAGCGCGCGCTGAGCGCACCCCTCCACGAGCTCCGTGAGCTCGGCGAGATCGAGCCGGACGACACGCGGCTCCGGGACGCGAGGTTGACCGACGACGATCTGCTCCTGCTGGCGGAGCTCGCCAAGGGCGTGACCGTCGACCGAGTGGGCCGCCGTCTGGATGTGAGCGGCCGCACGGTCCGCCGGCGGTTACGGGGCATCTGCGACCGCATCGGCGTGGCCACCGCCATCGAGGCGGTGGCCTGGGCGGCCCGGCGGCGGCTGATCTGAGGCCCGGCGGTGCCGGCACCTCGCCGGCCCGCCGACTCGCCGTAGGTGAGCGCGTCAGTCCGCGATGCGCACGGCGCCCGCGAACGGCCGGCCCGCGATCTTGGAGACGTGCACCACATCACCCGTGTGCGGCGCGTGCACCATCATGCCGCCGCCGATGTAGATGCCGACATGGTGCAGGTCGCTGTAGAAGAACACCAGGTCGCCGGGCCGCATGTCGGCCCGGGACACGTGCGTGCCGGCGGTCCACTGGTCGCCGGTGTAGTGCGGCAGGCTGATGCCGACCTGCTGGTAGGCCCGCATCACCAGGCCCGAGCAGTCGAACGCCGACGGCCCGGCCGCGCCCCAGACGTACGGTTTCAGCTGCTGCTGCATCGCCCACCGGGCGGCCTGCGCGGCCTTGCCGTCGCCGATGATCGGAATGGCCAGCCGCACCCGGCGGCCGCCCATGTTGTTGACCTCGTTCGTGGCCTTGCGGTAGAGGTCGCTCTCGGTGCGGGTGACCAGCTTGCGGATCTTTTCGCGGCGCTCCTGGAGGCCCTTGACGAGCTTCTTCACCTCGGCCTCGCGGGCCCGCGCCCCGGCCTCGGCCCGCTTGGCGTTCTTGATGGCCGCGTCGACCTGGGCGACCTCCTCGCTCTTCTCCAGCTGCAGGGCGTACGACGTGGCGGCGCGGTCCAGGTAGCCCTCCGGGTCGCCGCTGCCCATCAGCGCGAACACCGAGGTGGGGCCGCCCATCATGTAGTCGTTGCTCGCGAGCAGACCGGCGACGTCGCGCCGGGCGCGCAGATCGGCCTGGCTCTTGGCAAGGGTCTTCTTCGCGATCTCGGCCGACCGCTTGGCCTGGTCGAGCCGCACCCGCTGCCCGTTGTACTCCTCGGTCAGCGTCTCGATCTCGTCGTAGAGCTTCTCGACCTGCTTCTTCAGCTGGTTGAGACTGGGCTCCGGGTCGGCGGTGGCCGATAACGCCGGCGTACCGAGCGTCAACGAGGCCAGGGCCACCCCGACGAAGGCGATCCTACGAGGCGCCCTCCGGCGCCACCACGGTTTGCCCTCATCGCCGATCCGCACCAAGCACCAGCTCCTCTCCCAGCCGCCCGGGCCCCTCGGAAAACCCGTTTCGGGGGGCGGACTTCGGCTGGACACTAATGCACCCCGCGGAGGGCCCTCAACCAGAACTACGAATTCGGTTGTGTTTTCACAACCGCGCGGTCACGAATCGATCACATCGAATCGGTGCGGAAGTCCAGGTGGCAGGGCCATCGGTGGCGGAACGGCGCGGCAGGATACGCTGAAGTTTCATGGAGCAGGCAGTGGAGTTCGCCCCTCTGGAGGGCGCGGTCGTCGTCAGGCGCGCGCGCACCCAGGACGTCCGGGCGATTCGCCGGCTGGTCGACCTCTACTCCGGTGTCGGCGCGAGCCTGCTGGTCAAGGCCACCGTGACCCTGTACGAAGACGTGCAGGAGTTCTGGGTGGCCGAGCAGGGCGGCGAGGTCGTCGGCTGCGGCGCCCTCCACGTGCTCTGGGAGGACCTCGCGGAGATCCGCACGGTCGCCGTCGATCCGGAATGCCAGGGAAAGGGGATAGGCCACCGGATCGTCTCCGCGCTGCTCGACACGGCGCGGGAACTGGGACTGCAGCGTGTGTTCTGCCTCACCTTCGAGGTCGACTTCTTCAGAAAGCACGGCTTCGTCCCCATCCAGGGCACCCCTGTTTCCCCGGAGGTCTACGCGGAACTGCTCGCCTCCTATGACGAAGGCGTCGCCGAGTTCCTCGACCTGGAACACGTCAAGCCCAACACCCTTGGCAACACGAGGATGCTGCTCCACCTGACGCCACGAACGTGACCAATCAGCGATGAAGCAGCGATCAAGTTGACTACGTCATGAGATGACGGACACATGCTTTGTGGCTACGTTGGGCGAAGCACGCATGCGCATGGCGGCATGCACCCGAGAAGTGAGGTGACACGGTGAGCACCGGACAGCCGCCGTACTCGCGGGACGAACCGGAAGGCGCACCGCCGCCGGAAACCCCGGGCTACGGGCAACAGTACGACCCCGACGTGACAATGGTCACCCCCCGGACCGAGCAGCCCTACGGCTACGGTCAGCAGCAGGGCACCGGCCCCCAGTCGTACGACCCGCAGCAGGGCTATGGTCAGGCCGCCGGATACGGGCAGCAGGGCTACGGTCAGCAGCAGGGCTACGACCCGCAGCAGGGGTACGGTCAGCAGCAGGGCTATGGCCAGCAGGCCGGCGGATACGGGCAGCAGGGCTACGGCCAGCAGCCTTCCTCGGGCTACGGTCAGCAGGCCGGCTACGACCCGCAGCAGGGCTATGGCCAGCAGGGCTATGGCCAGCAGGCCGGCGGATACGGACAGCAGGGCTACGGCCAGCAGGGTTACGGTCAGCAGCAGGGCACCGGTCCCCAGTCGTACGACCCCCAGCAGGGCTACGGCCAGCAGGGCTACGGTCAGCAGCAGGGCTACGACCCGCAGCAGGGCTACGGCCAGCAGGGCTATGACCAGCAGCAGGGGTACGGTCAGCAGGCCGGTGGCTACGGTCAGCAGCAGGGCTACGGGCAAGAGGCCTACGGCCAACAGGGCTACGGTCAGCAGGGCTATGCCCAGCAGGGTGCGGTCCAGCAGCAGGGTTACGGGCAGCAGGGCTACGGCCAGGCGGCGTACGGCCAGCAGGGCTACGCGCAGCCCGGCTACGGGCAGTACGGAGTCCCTCCCGGCGCTCCCGCCCCGCTCGCCGAGTGGTGGCAGCGCCTCGTGGCCCGCATCATCGACGGGCTCGTCCTCGGGGTCGTGTTCTTAGTCGTGCGCTCGATCACGCATAACATTTTCGTGACGGAACCGAGCATCAACCTCCAGAACGGAGAGGTGACGCTGGGTGCGGGCTACACCTTGGCCGAGATCATCGCCTTCTTCGTGGCCGGCCTGGTCGCGCTCGCTTACGACTACTTCTGTATGGCGAGGAACGGCCAGACCCTCGGCAAGATGGCCATGGGCATCAGGGTGGTGCCGGTCGGCGGCGATCTGGGTCTCGGCGGAGTGGAGTCCGGTGTGGCTCTCAAGCGCGCCGGGGTGTTGTGGGGGCTCTATGCGATGGGCGGCATTCCCGTTCTCAAGTTCCTCACCTCCCTGGGCTTCCTCGTGAGCGTGCTGTGGCAGTTCTGGGACAAGCCGTTGCAGCAGTGTCTGCACGACAAGGTGGCCAACACGGTGGTTGTCAAGGTCAAGTAGTGGAAGAAAGAGGGGCCGCAGGTTTACACCCTGTCGGCCCCTCTTTCGTATCTTCAGTGTCTTGGCCGGCATGCGCCCCGCGTACGCCGGTAAAGGCGGAAATCCGGGAAGGGCGGGGCGAGTCCCGCGAATGGATCTTGGCCGGGTCCGACTTCAATGACTTCGGGGCCGTCTTTGCCAATGCCCGCTAGGCTGGAGAACGGCCCGGATCCCCTATACAGCAGGGGATCTCGACGTCGAAGGAGGGCTCCGCGCGGCCGTGCAAGTCGCGTCTTTTACCCGCATCGGGTAAGGAGTCTGGAGAGAAGCGCATTAAGCTGGACATGTAGGGGTTCCGTCCGGGGAGCGGCGGAACCCACCGTGCGGCGCCTGAGCCAATCGGGAGGGCCCTTCATCAGGGCCTCCTGGTGGGGAGCGAGGACCTATGACGGCGGAAGAATTGGCCGCCCTGATACCGCCCACACTGGTGGCGGCGGCGGTCGTGTACGGGGTGGTCAAGCTGGTTCGTTCGGAGGCCGCCGGGCGGCGGGCCGCCGACGCGAACGACAAGTCCCGCGAACCCGGCGCCTCTTGACGCCCTGTCGCGGATTGCCGCACTTCACTGAATTGCTACGCGCGAAAACAGGGTATATGTTTGGGCTACGAAACAAACAATGCTCTGCGAAAGGAATGCAAGGTGGCCACGCAGATCCAGAAGATTCTCATCGACGACCTGGACGGGGGGACCGCCAATGAGACGGTGTCGTTCGCCATTGACGGGACCAGTTACGAGATCGACCTGAGCGACGGCAACGCCAAGAAGCTCAGGGAGTCTCTGGCTCCTTTCGTGTCGAGCGCCCGCCGATCGACGGAAGGCGCGTCGGGTCGCCGCCGGCGCGGGGGGCAGCGGGGCATGTCCCGCGAGAAGAGCTCCGAGATCAGGCAGTGGGCGAAGGCGAACGGTCTTCCGGTGAGCGAGCGCGGGCGTATTGCCTCCTCCGTGGTGGAGCAGTACGAGGCCGTGCATTAGGACCCCGGTGACCGTGCGGTTATCCCGGTCGTTGCAGACCCCCGAGGGCCGGGATAACCGCATGATCCACTTTTACGTTGGTTAAACCTCGTTCGCTTGCGGCGTACCGGGAACACCTCACCCCCGAACAGTAGTTGGATGTGGGTGAACGCCCTGCTCCCGGGGAACGTCATGTACATAGGGCGCCCGTCCGGGCCGGGCTACCATGCGGGACGACGGGCCCGGATGTCCTGGGTCCGACCGACCGCTCTGTGAGGAGCGACGAGATGTTCGAAAGGTTCACCGACCGCGCGCGGCGGGTTGTCGTCCTGGCCCAGGAAGAGGCCCGGATGCTCAACCACAACTACATCGGTACTGAGCACATTCTTCTTGGCTTGATCCATGAAGGTGAGGGCGTTGCCGCCAAGGCTCTGGAGAGCCTGGGCATCAGTCTTGAGGGTGTGCGCCAGCAGGTCGAGGAGATCATCGGCCAGGGCCAGTCGGCACCGTCGGGGCACATTCCGTTCACCCCGCGTGCCAAGAAGGTCCTTGAGCTGTCGCTCCGCGAGGCCCTGCAGCTTGGTCACAATTACATCGGCACCGAGCACATCCTGCTCGGCCTCATCCGTGAGGGTGAGGGCGTGGCCGCCCAAGTTCTGGTGAAGCTGGGCGCCGACCTCAACCGGGTGCGGCAGCAGGTCATCCAGTTGCTTCACGGTTACCAGGGCAAGGAGCCCGCGGCAGCCGGTGGGCCGCAGGAGGCCGCCCCCTCGACCTCCCTTGTGCTTGATCAGTTTGGCCGTAATCTGACCCAGGCCGCCCGTGAGGGCAAGCTCGATCCGGTGATCGGCCGGGAGAAGGAGATCGAGCGGGTCATGCAGGTGCTGTCCCGCCGCACCAAGAACAACCCGGTGCTGGTGGGCGAGCCCGGCGTGGGCAAGACGGCCGTGGTGGAGGGGCTGTCCCAGAAGATCGTCAAGGGCGAGGTGCCCGAGACGCTGAAGGAGAAGCAGCTCTACACCCTCGACCTCGGCGCGCTGGTCGCCGGCTCCCGCTACCGCGGTGACTTCGAGGAGCGCCTGAAGAAGGTGCTGAAGGAGATCCGCACCCGCGGCGACATCATCCTGTTCATCGACGAGCTGCACACGCTGGTCGGTGCGGGCGCCGCCGAGGGCGCGATCGACGCCGCCAGCATCCTCAAGCCGATGCTGGCCCGCGGCGAGCTGCAGACCATCGGCGCCACCACGCTGGACGAGTACCGCAAGCACCTGGAGAAGGACGCCGCGCTGGAGCGCCGCTTCCAGCCGATCCAGGTCGCCGAGCCGTCCCTGTCGCACACGATCGAGATCCTGAAGGGTCTGCGGGACCGCTACGAGGCGCACCACCGCGTGTCGATCACCGACAGCGCGCTGGTCGCCGCCGCGCAGCTCGCCGACCGCTACATCAGCGACCGGTTCCTGCCCGACAAGGCGATCGACCTGATCGACGAGGCCGGGTCGCGGATGCGCATCCGCCGGATGACCGCGCCGCCGGATCTGCGCGAGTACGACGAGAAGATCGCCAATGTGCGACGGGAGAAGGAGTCCGCGATCGACGCGCAGGACTTCGAGAAGGCCGCCGCGCTGCGGGATCAGGAAAAGCAGCTCCAGCTCAAGCGTGAGCGCCGGGAGAAGGAGTGGAAGGCCGGCGACATGGACGTCGTGGCCGAGGTCACCGAGGAGCTCATCGCCGAGGTCCTGGCGACCGCCACCGGCATCCCGGTCTTCAAGCTGACCGAGGAGGAGTCGCAGCGGCTGCTGCGCATGGAGGACGAGCTGCACAAGCGGATCATCGGTCAGGACGACGCGATCAAGGGCCTGGCCCGGTCGATCCGGCGCACCCGCGCCGGGCTGAAGGACCCGCGGCGCCCGGGCGGCTCGTTCATCTTCGCCGGCCCGTCGGGTGTGGGGAAGACCGAGCTGTCCAAGACGCTGGCGGAGTTCCTGTTCGGCGATGAGGACGCGCTGATCCAGCTGGACATGTCGGAGTTCATGGAGAAGCACACGGTCTCGCGGCTGTTCGGCTCCCCGCCCGGCTACGTCGGGTACGAGGAGGGCGGCCAGCTCACCGAGAAGGTGCGGCGCAAGCCGTTCTCGGTGGTGCTGTTCGACGAGATCGAGAAGGCCCACCAGGACATCTTCAACTCGCTGTTGCAGATCCTGGAGGACGGCCGGCTGACCGACGCCCAGGGCCGGGTGGTGGACTTCAAGAACACCGTCATCATCATGACGACCAACCTCGGCACCCGCGACATCTCCAAGGGCATCGGGGTCGGGTTCGCCAAGTCCAACGACGTGGAGAGCAACTACGACCGGATGAAGGCGAAGGTGCAGGAGGAGCTCAAGCAGCACTTCCGGCCGGAGTTCCTCAACCGTGTCGACGACGTCGTGGTCTTCCACCAGCTCACGCCGACCGAGATCATCCAGATCGTGGACCTGATGCTGGCCCAGGTCGACGCCCGGCTCAAGGATCGCGACATGGGCCTGGAGCTGACCCAGTCGGCCAAGCAGCTGCTCGCCGACCGCGGCTACGACCCGGTGATGGGCGCGCGGCCGCTGCGCAGGACCATCCAGCGCGAGCTGGAGGACACCCTGTCGGAGAAGATCCTGTACGGCGAGCTGCGGCCCGGCCAGATCGTCAAGGTCGACACCGAGGGCGAGGGCGAGAACGCCACGTTCGTCTTCATGGGCGAGACGAAGCAGCCCGAGGTGCCCGACTCGGCGGCGGCCATCGCCGGCTCCGCCCGGCACTAGGCGGCCCCGGCTCCGGCGCCGGCGCACACGTCGAGGGCCCGGTGACTTCGGTCACCGGGCCCTCACGCATGTCCCGGGTCTCGCACCATGTCCCGGATCGGCGGAGGCTTCCGGCGCCTGCCCCGGTGCCGTGACCTGCCCATACGAAAAAGGCGCGTCCTTCGGGGTTCTTCTTTACCCACGGGTGTGTTACACCACCACCGGTTGTAGTACTACAATGCGTAGAGCCAGTGGCCTCATCCCGCTGGCGTACTGCGAAATCGTCTGTGTGGGCGATGTGCCGACAGGGGCCGATAAGGAAGTTTGGGTCACCCGCCCCAAGCGTTAGTGAGTCGGCGAAATGGGGAGATGAGGGGACTTGCGTTACCAGCTTGTGGAGGCGTCGGATGCGCATGTTGCATGACGAGGGCACTCTCGTCCACCTCGCCTACAACGCGGGGGTGCACCCCGCCGAGGACCTCGAAAACCTGATCGCCCACCTCACCCGCTACGCCGTGCCCGTGCGCAAGCGGCTCGGGGTGGACCGGCTCGGCGTGGGGCTGTGGCTCGCCCCCGCCGTCGCCGACCACCTCATGGCCGACCGCATCGAACTGGTCCGGCTGGGCCGCTCCCTGGAAGAGCGCGGCCTGGAAGTGGTGAGCCTCAACGGCACCGGCTCGCGCGCCCACGCCGGCCCCGACTGGGCCAAGCCCGAGCGCTACCGCTACACCATGGCGCTGGCCAAGATCCTCGCGTTCCTGCTGCCCGACGACGTGCGGTTCGGCAGCATCTCCACGATCCCCATCGGGTGGCGGCGCGAGTGGCCGGCCGACCTGCAGGCGATCGCCGACCGGCGGCTGGAGCGGCTCTCCCGCGAGCTGCGCGGCCTCTACAGCGTGACCGGCAAGACCATCCGGGTCGGCTTCGAGCCGTGGCCCGGCTGCCTCATCGAGACGACCGAGCAGGCCCTGGAGCGGGTCGGCGGCATCGATTCGGAGCATCTCGGAGTGTGCCTCGACGCCTGCCACCTGTCGTGCGGCGACGGCGAGGAGGCCGGCGAGGCGCTGCGCGGCCTGGAGAAGTCCGGGGCGCCCGTGGTCAAGCTGTGCCACGTCCACGACCACACCCCGTCGGCCACCCTGGCCAGCACCCAGCCCATCCTGGAGGACACGCTGAGCGCCCTGCTGTCGGGCTCGGTCAGCGGCAGCGCCCACATCGAGGTGGAGGCCCACGACATCTCCTCCGCGCAGCGCGCCAAGAGCCCCGCCGCCCTGGTCGCCAAGCTCGCCGACGACCTCGACTGGACGCGCAACAGCCTCACCGCCCTGGGCTTCAAACTCGCCGCGTAGCCGCGCCCCGCGTCGGGCGGATCACCGAGATCACCGCTGCTCGGCCGACGGCAGGGCGTACGTGCCGTCGGGCAGCACCTCGGCCAGGCCGTCGGCGAGCAGGCCGTCGAGGGCGCGCTCGCGCTGCGCGTGGTCGTCCCACACGACGTCCAGCGCGGCCTTGGGCACCGGCTCGTGCGACTCGCGCAGCACGGCGAGCAGCCGGCCCCGGCACTGCCGGTCGGTGCCGGCGTAGGTCTGGCCCCGGCGCGCCGGGCCGGCGTAGGCGGGGCGGCCGGCGAGCCGCCAGGCGCACCGGTCCATGATCGGGCAGTCGGCGCAGCGGGGCGCGCGGGCCGTGCAGACCAGCGCCCCGAGCTCCATCACCGCCACGGCCCAGCGGGCCGCCCCGACCGGGGGCAGCAGCGACTCGGCGAGTCGGCGCTCGGCCGCCGTGGTGGCCTTGGGAGGGTACTCCTCGCCGCGTACGGCCCGGGCGAGCACTCTGCGGACGTTGGTGTCGAGCACCGCGTGGCTGCCGCCGTAGGCGAAGCTGGCCACGGCGGCGGCGGTGTAGTCGCCGATGCCGGGCAGCGCCACCAGTTCCTCGTAGGTGGACGGCACGCGCCCGCCGTGCCGCGAGCCGATGGCCACGGCGCAGGCGTGCAGGCGCAGCGCCCGGCGGGGGTAGCCGAGCCGCCCCCAGTGGCGCACCGCCTCGCCCGGCGGCTCGGCGGCGAGCGCGGCCGGGGTGGGCCAGCGGGTCAGCCAGTCGGTCCACACGGGCAGCACCCGGGCGACCGGAGTCTGCTGAAGCATGATCTCGCTGACGAGAATGCCCCAGGGGGTGGCGTCGGGGCGCCGCCAGGGGAGGTCGCGGGCATGGTCGGCGTACCAGTCGAGAACGGGCTCTCGAAGCGTTGCGGACACGATCGCGAGCCTACCGCCGCCCCGCCCGCGAGGCCCCGGCGTGCCGTTACCCGCTGAGGGACAGGATTCATCATACTGAGTGTATGGATCCGGACACTTTCCGTGGTGACGTCGGGGTTGCGGACCCCGATGTCTACTGGCGTCGGCGCGTGTCGGTGCTCACCGGACTCCTCGTCGTGGTCGCCGTCATCGTCTGGGCGTGCTCGGCGGCGTCGAAGCGGCTGGGCGGCGACCCGGGCGAGGCCGCGGTGGCCGCCTCGCCGGCCCCGGCCCGGCACCTCGCGTCGTCCGCCACGCCCGCCGCGACCGGCCGCACCGAGCAGACGATCGGTGACGCCCCGGCAGGCGCCCACGCGACCGGCCGCCCCGGCGACCCCTGCGACCCCGCCGACCTCGTGGTGCACCTGCAGACCCTGCGCGACGTCTACGCGGCCGGCGCCCACCCGACGTTCCTGCTCATGCTGGTCAACACCGGGCCCCTCGCCTGCACCGCCGACGTCGGGCCGCGCACCCTGGAGGTGCGCATCACCTCCGGCCCCGACCGCGTCTGGTCCACCGCCGACTGCGTCAGCGGCGACACCGCACGCCGCCGGCGGCTCGACCGCGGCATCCCCTACGTCCGCACCATCGACTGGGACCGCCACCGCTCCGGCACCGACTGCGCCGCCCTCCACCCCGCGGCCCGCCCCGGCACCTACATCGCCGTCGCCCACACCCCCCACCACACCAGCCGCAAAGCCGTCTTCCACCTGAAGTGACCGGCCACACCCCGCCCTCGCCCGGGCCGGGGCGCGTCAGACGTAGCGTTCGACGAAGGACGACTCGGCGACGCGGGAGAGGCCCTCGCGGACGGCGCGGGCGCGGGCCTCGCTGATGCCGGCCACGGACCGCAGGTCGTGGTCGCTGGCGGCGAGGAGCTTCTGGAGGGTGCCGAAGCCGTCGGCCAGGCGGTCGATGACGCCGCCGGGCAGCCGCGGCACCTTCGACAGCAGGCGGTAGCCGCGGGGGGTGACGTGCGTGTCGAGGGAGCCGGGGCCGGCGTGGCCGAGCACCTTGGCGACGGACGGCAGGTCGAGCAGGTCGCTCGGGGACAGGCGGTCGAGGGCGTGGAGGGCCTGCGACCGATGGGCGGGGTCGGGGTGGTAGTCGCGCACGATCATCACCCGGTCGGCGTCGACGCCGGCGACCAGCTCCTCCAGCTGCAGGGCGACCAGCCGTCCGTCGGCGCCGAGCTCGACGAGGTAGCCCTCGATCTCGTCGGCGATGCGGCGCACCATCTCCAGCCGCTGCAGGGCCGTGACGACGTCGCGCACGGTGACGAGGTCTTCGACCTCGGCGGCGGTCAGGGCCCCGGCCACCTCGTCGAGCCGCTGCTTGTACCTGGCCAGGGTGGCGAGCGCCTGGTCGGCCTTGGACAGGATGGCGCCGGGCGCTTCCAGCACGTGCCGCACGCCGTCGAGGTAGAGCGCGATGATGCGCATCGACTTGCTGATGGAGATGACGGGGTGGCCGGTCTGCCGCGCGATCTGCTGGGCGGTGCGGTGGCGGGTGCCCGACTCGTCGGTGGGCACGGTGGGGTCGGGCACCAGGTGCACGGCGGCCCGCACGATGCGCAGGTCGGGGGCGTTGAGCACGATCGCGCCGTCCATCTTGGCCAGCTCGCGCAGCCGGGTGGCGGAGAACTCCACGTCGAGCACGAACCCGCCGGTGCACAGCTCTTCGACGGTCTCGTCGTAGCCGAGCACGACCAGGCCGCCGGTGCGGCCCCGCACGATGCGTTCGAGGCCGTCGCGCAGGGCGGTGCCGGGGGCGACGGCGGCCAGCACGGCGCGCCTGCGGTCGTCGGGTCTCCTGTCACGCGCGCTGCTCGCCTCGGCCACCATGCCTCTCCACCGGGCCCCTCCACCGGGCCCCTCCACTGGCCGCCCCTCCGACCCCACCCTAAACAATCAGCTCACATGTGCGAAAGCGTCCCAGACGTTCTCGGCCTCGGTGACGTCGAACCCCGGCTGGAAGCCGGTGGTGCGCACCGAGCTGCGGGGCACGAGGTGGCCTCTGCCCTCGGCCGGCGGCAGGGGCGGGGTGCCGCGGCCGTCGTCGTCGAGGGAGCCGGCCGGCACGAGGGCGCGGGTGAAGCCGAGCCGCGCGGCCTCGGCGAGCCGGCGTCGTACGTCGCGGACGGGCCGTAGCTCGCCGGCGAGGCCGACCTCGCCGAGCACGATGAGCCCTGCGGGCAGCGCGGTGTCGCCGGCGGCGCTGGCCACGGCCAGCATCACGGCGAGGTCGATCGCCGGGTCGACGAGGCGGATGCCCCCGACGGTGGCGGTGAACACGTCGGAGCCGGTCAGCCGGGCGCCGAGGCGACGCTCGAGCACGGCCAGCACCATGGCGACGCGGTAGGGGTCGAGCCCGGACGAGGTGCGCCGGGGCTGCTGGGCCTCGGTGGGCCCGACCAGCGCCTGCACCTCGGCGGGCAGCGGCCGGGTGCCCTCGACGGTGACGGTGACGCACGCCCCGGCGACGGGCTCCGAGCGCCGCGACACGAACAGCCCGCTGGGGTCGGCGAGCCCTTCGATGCCATGCTCGTGCAGGTCGAAGCAGCCGACCTCGTCGGTGGGGCCGAAGCGGTTCTTGACCGCCCGGACCATGCGCAGCCGGGAGTGGCGGTCGCCCTCGAAGTGCAGCACGACGTCGACCAGGTGCTCCAGCACCCTCGGCCCGGCGATCGAGCCGTCCTTGGTCACGTGGCCGACCAGCACCGTCGACATGTCGCGCTCCTTGGCGAGCCGGATCAGGTTGCCGGCCGCTTCGCGCACCTGGGTGACCCCGCCGGGCACCCCGCCGGTGGCCGCCGAGCCGATGGTCTGCACCGAGTCGACGATGAGCAGGCCGGGATCGACCTGCTCGACGTGCGCGACCAGGGCGGCGAGGTCGGTCTCGGCCGCGAGGTACAGGCGGTCCTGGATGGCGCCGATGCGGTCGGCGCGCATGCGCACCTGGGCGGCCGACTCCTCGCCCGTGACGTACAGCACGGTCTCGCGGCGGGCCATGTGGGCGGCGGCGTCGAGCAGCAGGGTCGACTTGCCGATGCCGGGCTCGCCGGCCAGCAGCACCACCCCGCCGGGCACCATGCCGCCGCCGAGCACCCGGTCGAGCTCGCCGACGCCGGTGGTGCGGGCCTGCGCGATCTCGGCCTTGACCTCGCCGATGGGCACGGCCGGCGCGGTGACGGCGCCCGCGGCGACGACGCGCACCCCCGCCCTGGCGCCCTCCTCCTCGACGGTGCCCCAGGCCTGGCACTCGCCGCACCGCCCCACCCATTTGGCGGTGCGCCACCCGCACTCGGCACAGCGGTACGACAGCTTCTGCGCGTTGCCCTTGCTCATGAGCGCACACGCTACCGGGCCGCACCGACAGGCCGTCCGCCCGGCGGCCCGGGCGTCAGAAGTCGCGC
Organism: Actinomycetales bacterium; assembly: GCA_044507605.1. Taxonomy (GTDB): domain Bacteria; phylum Actinomycetota; class Actinomycetes; order Streptosporangiales; family Streptosporangiaceae; genus Thermopolyspora. Next base: position 33,780 of record JBIQJI010000007.1, read on the forward strand.
CAGCGCAGGATGTTGGGGTAGTCGACGCACAGGCCCTCGGTCTCGGCGATGGCCTGCTCGGCGACCTCGGGGGTGAACTCGATGCGGAGCACGGCCTCCAGGTCGGCGCGCCGCTGGAAGACCATGCGCAGGTCGAGTGCGCGGCGCCGCCACCCGCGCCGCGCCCAGAACTCCTCGACGGCCCGCGCCGAGTAGGACGGCACGGACCGGGTGAACCACCGGCCGAACGCGCCCCGGGTGGCGTCGAGGTCGACGACGAACGCCGCGCCGCCCCGCCGCACGACCCGCGCGAGCTCCCGCAGCCCGGGCTCGCACCCGGGCCCGAAGAAGTACGCCCAGCGCGCCACGGCGACGTCGATCGAGGCGTCGGCCACGGGCAGCTCCTGCGCGGTGCCGGCGCGCACCTCGACGTGCGGGATGGCGGCGCAGCGGCGGGCGGCGAGGCGGGTGAGGCCGGGGTGCGGCTCCACGCCGATGACGCGGGCGGCGGTGGCGGCGTACGCCGGCAGGTGGAAGCCGGTGCCGCAGCCGATGTCGAGCACCGTGGCCCCGGCCCAGCCGCGCAGCTCGCCGATCGCGGCGTCGATGACGCCGTCGGGGTCGACGGCCTGGTTCTCCAGCTCGTAGGTCTGCGGGGTGTTCCAGATGTTCGGGCTGGGGATGACCCCGGATGCGATCCGCGCCATGGCGCAACACTAGGCGGTGCCCCGACCGGGGCGATGCTCCGCGCGGCCGTGCGGCGGCGTCGCATCCGACACTCGTTCCGGACGATTAGGCTGGCAGCGTGACGCACGTCATCAACGAGTCAAGCGCGAAGATCGCTCTGTCCACCGCCTCGGTCTACCCCGAGCGCACTCCGGACGCGTTCGAGCTCGCCGCGCGGCTGGGGTACGACGGCGTGGAGATCATGGTGGGGGCCGATCCGGTGAGTCAGGACATCGACGTCCTGGAGCGGCTGTCGGACCACTACCAGGTTCCGATCCTGGCCATCCACGCGCCCTGTCTGCTGGTCACGCAGCGGGTGTGGGGCAGGGACCCCTGGGCCAAGCTGCTGAAGGCGCAGCGGGCCGCTGAGCGGCTCGGAGCGCGCACGGTGGTGGTGCATCCGCCGTTCCGCTGGCAGCGCGACTACGCTCGCGACTTCGAGGTGGGCCTGGCCCGCATGCGCGAGCGCACCGACGTGATCTTCGCGGTGGAGAACATGTTCCCCCTTCGCGCGCGGGGCAACAAGGTGGTGCCGTACGCCCCCGGCTGGGACCCCACGGGGCAGGACTTCCCGCACGTGACACTGGATCTGTCGCACACCGCCGTGTCGGGTTCCGACGCGATGGAGATGGCCGCCAAGCTCGGCGACCGGCTGGCGCACCTGCATCTGGCCGACGGGGTCGGGGTGACCAACAAGGACGAGCATCTGGTGCCCGGCCGGGGCACGCAGCCGTGCGCGCAGGTGCTGGAGCGGCTCGCCGAGACGGGCTTCTCCGGCCTGATCGTGCTGGAGATCAACACTCGCAAGTCGGTGGGCCGCACCGCTCGCATCGACGATCTCGCCGAGGGCCTGGCGTTCGCCCGTCTGCATTTCGCGGCCGCCGGGAGCACGTCCGGGTGAGGCGCGGGTGGTGAGCCAGCGGCGGCGGTCCGGACGCCGGCCCGGAGGGGCCGACACGCGGGGGGAGATTCTCGCGGCCGCGCGGCGGACGTTCGCCGAAAAGGGGTTCGACAAGGCCACGATCCGGGGCATCGCCCGCGAGGCGGGGGTCGACCCCGCGCTCGTGCACCACTATTTCGCCACCAAGGAAGGGGTCTTCGCGGCGGCGATGCGGCTGCCGGTGGAGCCGGCGAACGTCGTGCCGCAGGTCGTCGAGGGGCCGCGCGAGCAGGTGGGGGAGCGGCTGGTCCGGACCCTGCTGGGCCTGACGAACGACGGCGAGGTGCGCGACGCCATGGTCGGCCTGCTGCGCACGGCCATGACCCACGACCAGGCCACCACCATGATCAGGGAGTTCATCACCCGGGCGATCCTCGGCCGCGTGGTCGAGGCGCTCGACGTGCCGCCGCTGCGCATCGAGGCGGCCTTCGCGCAGATGGCCGGGCTGATCCTCGCCCGGCACATTCTGCGGCTCGAACCGCTGGCGTCGGCGGAGGTCGACGAGATCGTCGAGCTGGTCGGCCCGACCATCCAGCGCTACCTGGTCGGGTAGCCTGCGAGCGAAGGACCGCAGGTGGGGGACGTCGCGCGGTCGCGTCGGCCGGGGTGGCCGAGCACCCCGGCGCCCGAGCGTGCAGAGCATTGTTCTAGCATCTGTTCAACCGGACGTCCGAGCTTGGAGGACCCGTGCTCGTCGTAGCGATCATAGGGCTGGTCATGACCGCGGTCGCGCTCGCCATCGCGGGTCGTCGCTTGCTGTTCCTCTACCGGCTCGCCAGGGCCGGCCAGCCGGCGCCCGAGCGCGTGGCCGCCACCAAGGAGCACATCGGCACACAGGTGCGGGCCCAGCTGGTGGAGGTCTTCGGGCAGCGCAAGCTGCTCAAGTGGACCCCGTCGGGCACGGCGCACTTCTTCGTGATGTGGGCCTTCTTCATCCTGGCCACGGTGTACCTGGAGGGCTACGGCTCGCTGATCCAGGGCGGTGTCACGGGCACGCCCGACTTCCACATCCCGCTGATCGGCCGGTGGGCGGTGCTGGGCTTCCTCCAGGACTTCATCGCGCTGGCGTGCCTGATCGGCATCATCGTCTTCGCGATCATTCGCTACCGCACGGCGCCGCGCCGCCTCGGCCGCGACTCCCGCTTCTCCGGCTCGCACCTGGGCGGGGCGTGGCTGGTGCTGTTCATGATCTTCAACGTGCTCTGGACGCTGTTCCTGTTCCGCGCCGCCGCGATCAACACCGGCAACTTCCCGTACGCCTCGGGCGCCTTCGCCTCCGAGACCGTGGCGGGCTGGCTGGCCCCGGCGGGCGAGACCGCCAACGAGGTGCTGGAGAAGGCCGGCCTGCTGCTGCACCTGGGCGTCATGCTGGTGTTCCTGATCATCGTGCTCAACTCCAAGCACCTGCACATCTTCACCGCTCCGCTGAACGTGCTGTTCGCGCGGCGGCCCGACGGGCTCGGCGCGGCGCAGCCGATGCGCAGCGGCGGCAAGGTGCTGGACTTCGAGGAGGCCGACCCCGACACCGACGTGTTCGGCCGGGGCAAGATCGAGGACACCTCGTGGAAGGGCTTCCTCGACTTCTACACCTGCACCGAGTGCGGGCGCTGCCAGTCGCAGTGCCCGGCGTGGAACACCGGCAAGCCGCTGTCGCCCAAGATGCTGATCATGGATCAGCGCGACCACGCGTTCGCGGTCGCGCCGTACCTGCTGGCGACCGAGGAGGAGCGCGGGAAGCTGCCCGAGGACGTGCTCGCGCTGGCCGGCAAGCCGCTGGTGGGCGAGGAGGGCGTGATCCACCCCGACGTGCTGTGGTCGTGCACCAACTGCGGGGCCTGCGTCGAGCAGTGTCCGGTCGACATCGAGCACATCGACCACATCCTGGACATGCGCCGCTACCAGGTCATGATCGAGTCGAGCTTCCCGTCGGAGGCCGGCACCATGCTGAAGAACCTGGAGAACAAGGGCAACCCGTGGGGCCTGCCCGAGCTGAAGCGGGCCGAGTGGATCGAGGAGCTGGCGAGCCGCGAGGTCGACCCCATCGAGGTTCAGGTCGTCGACGACAAGGTGCCCGAGGGCACCGAGTACCTGTTCTGGGTGGGCTGCGCCGGCGCCCTGGAGGACCGCGCGAAGAAGACCACCAAGGCCGTGGCCGAGCTGCTGCACGTGGCCGGCGTGAAGTTCGCGGTGCTCGGCCCGATGGAGGCGTGCACGGGCGATCCGGCGCGGCGGCTGGGCATGGAGTTCCTGTTCGACATGCTCGCCCGGCAGAACGTCGAGACCCTCAACGACGCAGGGGTCACGAAGATCGTGGCGACCTGCCCCCACTGCTTCAACACGCTCGCCAACGAGTATCCCCAGCTCGGCGGCACGTACGAGGTGGTGCACCACACGCAGCTGCTGGCCCGGCTGGTCGAGGAGGGCAGGCTCACCCCGATCACGCCGATCGAGCAGAAGATCACCTACCACGACCCGTGTTTCCTCGGCCGGCACAACAAGGTGTACGCGCAGCCGCGCGACATCATGGCCAAGGTGCCCGGGGTGCGCACGCAGGAGATGCACCGCTGCAAGGACCGCGGCTTCTGCTGCGGCGCCGGCGGCGCGCGCATGTGGATGGAGGAGCGCATCGGCAAGCGCATCAGCACCGAGCGGGTGGAGGAGGCGCTGTCGACCGACCCCGACACCGTGTCGACGGCGTGCCCGTTCTGCCTGGTGATGCTCGGCGACGCCATCAGCGAGAAGAAGAACGGCGGCGCCGCCAAGGAGTCGCTGGAGGTCGTCGACGTGGCGCAGCTGCTGGTCAAGTCGATCAAGGGTGAGCCGGCCGCTCACGACGAGCCCGCCGCCGCGTCTTGACATGGGTGGTCGTTGATTTGTCACCCTTCTGGTTTCCTCCACATAACGGGAAAATCACGGTAACCTCAACGTCGCAGCTCATTCGACGGGGAGGGGGCGGCGATGGGTGTGGTCGTCACGGACGCCGAGGTCACGATGACCGACGTCCTGTCACTGCGCATGGCCATCGAGCAGCCCCTGGCCGATGGCGCGGAACTGGTGCTGAGGCACAGGGGGACGGGGGTCGAGCAGCGGGCCCCCTTGCGCGACGACGCCGGCGGCCGGGCCGGCGCGGACCAGCGAGACCAGACCGGCGAACGGACGAAGCGAGAGACGAGCGGTGCCGCGGTGGCGGTGCCGCTCTCGCGGTTGTCGCTGACTCCGGGACGATGGGACGCCTACCTGCAGCAGGGCGGCCCGCGCACCCGCATGCGCAGCGCCGACCCGGGGTTCTCCCTGGACCGCCTGGACGCGTACGCCCTGAGCAGGCGGACCCTCGCCTACCGGGCGTACCGGACGCGCACCGGCTATCTCGCGGTCAAGATCGACGAGGCGAAGCCGGTGGCCGACGTGCGGGCCGTGTGGTTCCGTGAGGGCCGGTTCGAGGTGACCGGGCTGCTGGCCTACACGGGGTTCGCCGACGATGACACGCGGCGGCGGGCGCACATCGTGCTGCGCTGCGACGACGATCCGGGCACCGCCGTCACGGCGGCGGCCACCGTGCAGGGCGTGCGGTTCCACGCGGCGCTGTCGCTGTGCGACGTGATCGCGGCGGCGCCCGACCGAGAAGGGCTGTGGGAGCCCCTGCTGGAGGTCGAGGGCCTCGACGCGCCGCTGCCGCTCGGGGCGCGCGTCGACGACGTGGACGGCCGGCGGCGACGGGTGCACTATCCGGCCACGAGCGTCGACGGGGTGCCGATCCGGCCCTGCTACACCGCGGCCGACGACCTGCGGCTCGAGGTGGGCGGGTGAAGGTCTGTTTCCTGGTGCACTCCGCGTACGGCATGCGCGGCGACGTGCGCGCCACGATCAACCTGGCCGCCGAGCTCGCCGCCCGGCACGAGGTCGAGATCCTCAGCGTGCGGCGCACCAGGGAGCAGCCGTTCTTCCCGGTGCCTTCCGGCGTGCGGCTGCGCTGGCTGGTCGACGCGCGGCCCGGCGTCAGGCACCTGCTGCCGCGCGGGCAGGTGCGTTCCGAGGTGGCGTTGTGGCGGGCGCTGCGCGGGCTGCGCTGCGACGTTCTGATCAGCACACGTCCGGCGCTGGCGGTGCAGATGGCCCGGCACGCGCCCCGCGACATCGTCCGGATCGCGCGGGAGTGGAGCAGGCCGGTGGTCCGCGCCCCGGTCATCCGGCACTATCCGCGGCTCGACGCGGTCGTCACCCGCGGCGAGTCGGCGCGCGACGAGTGGGTGAAGGCGCTCGACGGCGCGCCCGGGGCGCCCGGAGTCCACGTGATACCCGACCCGCTGCCGGCGGGCCCGCAGCCCCGCTCGCGCATGGACAACCGCATCGTGGCCGCGGCCGGCCGGCTGGTGCCGGTGAAGGCGTACGACCGGCTGGTGCGCGCCTTCGAGATCGTGGCCGGCAAGCGGCCCGACTGGCGGCTGCGGCTGTACGGCGGCGGCCCGGAGGAGAAGCGGCTGCGGCGGCTGGTCGGCGAGCTGAACCTGCACAACCACGTGTACTTCATGGGCGCCACGCCCGACCTGGCCGGAGAGTTCGCGAAGGCTTCGATCGTCGCGGTGACGTCGCGGGCCGAGACGCTGGGCATGACGGTGATCGAGGCGCTCGGCTGCGGGGTGCCGGTGGTCGGGTTCGACGCGCCGCGCGGGCCGGGGGAGTTCGTGACGTCGGGCCGCGACGGCGTGCTGGTGCCCGAGGGGAAGGACGAGGTCGAGGCGTACGCCGCCGCCCTGCTGGCCCTCATCGACGACGAGCGGCGCCGCACGGCGCTGGCGGCCGGGGCGCTGCGGACGGCGCGGGAGCACGACGCGGCGGTCGTCGCCGGTCGCTGGGAGGAGCTGCTGGCGCGACTGCGGCCCGGCCGACGGTGAAGTGTAGCAGATGGGTCACGTTCCGTGTGCGTCGAACCGATGCGATGGGGGAAACCGGTACGTTTGACCTATGCATGGCTACAGCGCCGACAAGCAGGCGTATCTCACCCGGCTGCGCCGTGTCGAAGGGCAGATCCGGGGGCTGCAGCGGCTGGTGGACGAGGACGCCTACTGCATCGACGTGCTCACCCAGGTGTCGGCGGCGACCCGGGCCCTGCAGGCGGTCGCCCTGGGCCTGCTGGAGGACCATGTGCGGCATTGCGTCGCCCACGCGATCGCGCACGGAGGGCCGGAGGCCGACGAGAAGATCAAAGAGGCGTCGGCGGCCATCGCGAGACTGGTCCGGTCCTGATCTCCCGCGCGAAATGACTAGTAAATGTGACTAGTTCTCGCCCGCCTTCTCGACTTCGTCCGAGCGGCCCCGCGGACCCGCCGGGATGTCGTCCCGGACTCCTCGCGGAGCCCGGGACCGAATCGTCATTGGCCGGGTCAGCAGCCCGCCGTCGTGCGGAGACCGAGCGCGTTGTCGAGCTCCGCCAAGGTCAGCCGTCGTTCGCTCGATGCGACGGCGCTGAGCACCTCGGCGTAGAGCGCGATCTCGTCCAACGCGACACGGTCGTGGACCCGCAGGTCCAGGTCATCGTGCCCCACCGCGTCGTCCTTCCTTCCGCAGCCCACACCCAGATCCGAGGTTACGGCGCGCACGCGTTTCGCGACATGGCCCATCGGGACCATTCCCGTGGGTCATTCCGCCGGGGAAAAATCACAATTCGATGAAACACCAGGTGGGACCGCTGATCACGCTGTAGGGGGATGTTGAGAAAAGGTGGAGGAATGGTAAGGAAAAAATATCTGTATAAGCGGTAGCTGCGCGCTTCTGAGTCAGCTGTGGTAAAGCCAGCGCGTTGGGCTTCCGGTCAACTCCTGTGGCAGGGGATCGTCTCTCTGGTAGATGAGACACTGCGCCACCGCCCGCGACACCGGCAGCCCGGGCGGCGGCTCGACGCCCGTCAGCCGGCACCACGCCAGCCCGGTGGCGTACGCCGTGCCCAGCAGCGCCGCCGCGCTCGCCCGATCGGGCGGCACCAGCGCCTCGGGCAGGGCGCCGTCCCGGGGCCAGCAGCCGCGCAGCGGGTGCCGCGGGTCGGCGAGCGCCACATAGAACGTCTGCCGCAGCTGCGGATCGAGCCACGGATACAGCGCGGCCACGGCCTCGGGCGCCACCTCGGCCACGTCGGCCGCCAGCAGCGACGCGGCCACCGCGCGCGGATCGGCGCCCTCGGCCGCCACGAAACCCAGCGCCTCCACCAGGTCGTACATCGTGTGCCGGAAATGCTCCCCCGGCGACGTCTCCGCCATGGCCGCGCCCGCCAGCTTCGCCGGCAGCCGGTGCAGCCACGCCCGGGCGATGTCGGAGTCGGCCGGCGTGGGACCGGCCGTGCGCACCGGGCCCACGATGGCGAGCAGCGCGTCGGCCCTCGGCCGGAACCTCGGATCGCGACGCAGCGCCGTCGCCGTGTCGGCCATGAGGCCCGACAGCCGCGCCCCGGCCCTGGGCTCGCCGGCGCGCACCCGTTCGGCGTACAGGCCGGCGAGGGGCAGCAGCGAGCCGGGCGGCAGCCAGCGCACCCAGTCGTCACCGGGCAGCGGCCGGGTCAGGAACTCGCCGAACATCGACAGCAGCACCTCGTTGCCGTCGAAGGCGGGGGCGTACGCACACCACATGATCGTGCCCCACACGGCCGCCACGGCCCCGGTCACCTCCTCGGCGAACAGGTCGCGGAACGGCCCGTCGCCGAGCGGGAACTCCTCCGGGTCGAGGCCGCGCTGCGCGGCCAGCAGGTTCCGGATCTCGTCGGTGATGTCGCGGGGCACGTCGGGGCCGACGAACGCCTGCGTCGAGCCCCTGTCGTACTGGTAGTCGGGGCCGCTCGGGATCACCGCGCTCGGCACGTCCGGCCCCGACCCGGCGGGCCGGGCGGCGGCACGCACGCGGGGGTCCACCGGCGGGGCCGACAGATGCCACACGCCGTCGGACGGCTCATAGCGGTACCAGCGGGCGTGGGCGCCGAACACCCAGCGGGCCCCATCGGGCGTGACGAGCTGCCGCTCGGTCAGCGCGTCCACCCGCGACGGCCTCGGCAGCGTCGGCCAGCGCGAGTCGGCGACCATCGATCGCACGTCCCGCTCCATCACCGCGAAGCCGTCCCACTGCACGGGCGAAATGGTACTTGTGCCGAGTCCGGCGGCATCAATCGTGAAACTTTCGCACGCCGGGGGCCGTGGCGCCCCGGCCTCCGGGCAACGACTTGGCAGTGCCGCATCGGTCGGGATAAGGGTGGTTCTGTGACGGTGGCCGAGGAGCAACAACGGACGCTGGACGGCGAAGGGCGGCAGGGCCGGGCCCCCCGGCTGCGCCCGCCCGACGTGCACGCGCTGGCGCTGTGGCTGCTCGTGCACATCGGCGGCTACCTCATCATGGTGCTCGCCGGCCCCGGCCGCACCACCCAGCCGTTCTGGCAGCGGCTGACACCATGGGACGCCGAGAACTTCATCACGATCGCCCAATACGGCTACGACGGCTCGCCCGGCATGCAGGACGCCGACAAGCTGCCGGCGTTCTTCCCCGGCATGCCGCTGCTGCTTCGCGTCCTCGCCCCCTTCTTCGGCGACCTGCGCGTGGCCACGGTCCTCATCTCGCTGGTGGCCGGCGCGGTGGCGGTCGTGGCGCTGTCGCGCATCAGCGAGTCGATCCGGCCCGGCAGCGGCCTGTGGACCGTGGCGGCGTTCCTGCTGAGCCCTTTCGCGGTGTTCCTGTTCGCCGGCTACTCCGAGGCCCTGTTCCTGGGCCTCGCGCTGCCGGCCTGGCTGCTGGCCCGGCGCGGCAGATGGGAGCTCGCCGTGCTGTGCGCCGCCGCGGCGTCGGCCGTGCGCATCACCGGGCTCTTCCTCGCCCTGGCGCTGGTGGTGGAGTTCGCGCGCACCCGCCCGGCCCTGCGGCGCGTCGTGCGCCAGGGGCCGTGGCTGCTCGTGCCGTTCGTGCCCGTGGCGGCGTACCTCGGCTACCAGTGGGCCCGCACCGGCCAGATGATGGCGTGGAAGCACGCCGAGGAGGTGTACTGGGGGCGCAGCACGGTGTGGCCCTGGGAGGCCCTGATCAACACCTGGAACCGCTCGGTGGAGACGCCGTCGCTCATGGTCTCCTACCGCGAGGAGATCGCCGCGGCGGCGGTGCTGCTCGCGGTCACGGTGTGGCTGCTGGCCCGCCGCCGGTGGCCCGAGGCGGCCTACATGGTGCCGCAGGTCCTGGCGTTCCTCACCCTGTCGTCGTTCTACATGTCGGTCGGCCGGGCCTCGCTGCTGTGGTTCCCGCTGTGGCTCATGATCGGGACGACCGGCCCGAGACGGCCCTGGGTCTACGCCACGGTCATGACCATCATGGTGCCGATCATGGTGCTCAACGTCGCCAACTTCACAACAGGCGCGTGGACGGGCTGACGCGCCGCGCCTCACGATGCAGCTTGGCCCTGGCCATGTAGTGGGCGGCCGTCTGGGCGAAGGATTCGCGGTCGGCGTCGGTGAGCTCCCGGATGATCCGCCCCGGCACCCCGGCCACCAGCACCCCGGCGGGAATCCGCTTGCCCGGCGGCACCACGGCGCCCGCCGCGATCAGTGACCCGGCCCCGACGACCGCGCCGTTGAGCACGACCGCGCCGATGCCGACGAGCGCCCCGGTCTCGACCGTGGCGCCGTGCACGGTGGCCCGGTGGCCGAGGCTCGCCCGCGACTCCAGGATCGCGGGATAGCCGGGATCGCTGTGCAGGCAGCCGAGGTCCTGCACGTTGCACTCCTCGGCGATCTCGATGCGCTCGTCGTCTCCGCGTAGCACCGAGCCGTACCAGATGCTGGAAGCGCGGCCGATGCGGACGCGACCGACGACGACGGCCCCGGGGGCGACGTAAGCTTCGGGATGTATGTCGGGCACGGCCTCCCCGAGCGCGGCTACGTAGTTCATGATTCCTATGATCTCATGGAGCGACCGGCCGGTTCCTCATGGTGTATTCCAGTTTTCCGCCGACGGGTCGGCGGTTCGGCTTGCGTACCCGCGTCCCGGGCTGGACAGTCGTGTTCTACGTGCCTCCGTCCTCCCTCGATCCCTCCCCCGACCCCCGACGTGACCCCTCTCGCCCATCCCCTTGGACCCCGATGCGAAATCACAGGGCTTTGCGATGACGAACCAGAGCGACCACTTCTCCGACCTCATAAGCGACGACTCCTTCGAGGTCGTCATGCGCGGATACAACCGCCGACAGGTTCATGATCACATCGGCCGGCTGCGCAACCAGATCCGCGACCTCGAAGAACGCCTCGGGCGGGCCATGGAGCAGGCCGAGCATGGGCGGGTCGAGCTCGCCGAGGCACGGCGTCGGCTGGCCGAGGCGCCGCAGGACTACGACGAGCTGGGGCAGCGGCTGAGCCAGATCCTGAAGCTGGCCGAGGAAGAGGCCGCGTCGAAGAAGCAGACGGCCGAGGCGGAGGCCACCCGGCTGCGCGAGCAGGCGGCGGCGGAGGCCGAGCGGCTGGTCGCCGGCGCACAGGAGCAGGCCCAGTCGATCGTGTCGGCGGCGCAGTCGGAGGCCGACCGCCGGGTGGCGGAGGCCACCGAGGCCGCCGAGCGGCTGCTCGCGCAGGCCGGCGCCGACGCCGACGAGACCCTGTCGACCGCCCGCGCCGAGGCCGAGGACGAACGACGTCAGGCGCGCGGCGAGTCCGACCGCATGCTCACGTCGGCCCGGCACGAGTCGGAGCGGATGGTCGGCGAGGCCACCAGGCGCGCGGAGGAACTCGTCGACGACGCCACCAGGCGCGCCGAGGCCCTGGTCACCGCGGCCCAGCAGCGGGCCGGCACGCTTGACGACCACACCGGCCGCCGCGTCGTCTACCTCACCGACACCCACACCGAGGTCATGCGCCGCCTGAACGAGATCGGCTCGGTGCTCGCGGACCTGCTCGGCAAGGAGAAGGCGGCCGGGCCGCTCATCGACGAGGCCGCCGTGCTGCCGCCCGCGCCGGTCATCACCGCGCCCAAGGACGGCGAGGTCCCGGTCCCCGAGCCGGCGCCCTCCCCCGAGTCCGCTCCCACCGAGCCCGGCGAGCCGGTCGAGCCCGCCGAGCCCATCGGCGACATGGAGGTCACACGGGCGGTCGGAGACCGCGAGGTCGCCCGCGCCGCCGCGGCCGCCATGCTCGGCGCCCCCGCGGAGCCGAGCGACGACGGCCACGCGGCACCCGAACCGATCGATGGGCGCATCGACGGGCCGATCGAGTTCGAGCAGGTCGGCAGCATGCCGATGCCCGAGCCGGCCGACGGCGCCGACACCTCGGGCCGGCACCACCAGGTGGGGCCCATGGGCGGTCAGTACAGCTAGCCGGCCACGGCCGGCCGACCGGCCGGCCCGCATCTCCCGGCGGGCCGCACCCTCTGGAGGTCCGGGCCTTGTCCGGGCTGCGCGGTTCGCGTCGCGGGTTCGAAGCGGAAGCCCCCGCCCCCGATAGGGTCGGAGGCTTCCGCGCTATTCGGGCTCGCGCCGGTCCGGTGCCTGCCGGTCGGGTGTCTGCTGGTCGGGTGCGTGCCGGCCGGGGTCGCGGGGGCCGGGGGACGGCGCGCCGCGTTCCTGTTGGTCCAGCAGTTGCTCGCGGAGCCCTTCGGGGTCGTCCGCGTCGATCGTCATGGCGCAGCCCGCGTCTCGCTGGGCGGCGGTGAGGGGCTGGTGACGGGTGGCCCACCACCGGCCCGCATCGCTGCGCCAGATCGTCCAGCCGGGAAACTCCCTGGCGATATCAGCGAGATGTCGGTCATAGGACATCCCTCCACCCCTCGCCCTATTCGTGTGTGTACCGCCTCTCCCTAAAGGTCGATGAGGTCTCTAGAGAAATCAATGATCGGCGGGGACAGGTCAACCTATCGCCCGATGTCCCCACTTGACATCTGGCGGTCTAACGCCGTGGCCTTAACCTCGGATCGGCCCGGGATCACGCATCGAAGTCGTACTGCAGCACATACGACGCCGAATCCATGATCATCTCGTTCAGTTCGACCGGCATGCCGCCGATGGTGTAGGCGGTGCGTACCACGACCATCACCGGGGTGCCGGCCGGCATCTTCAGCAGCCTGCCCTCCTCGGGCTGCGGCATGCGCGCCCGCACCTCCTCGGTGAAGTGCACCGGCGAGTAGCCGAGGTCGCCCAGGCGGGCGTAGACGCCGCCGGGGCCGGTGTCGGGCGCGGTGATCGGGGTGCCCTCGACCAGGTCGGCCGGAAAGTGCGAGGTGGCGAGCTGCACGGGGCGCTTGTCGATCGAGTAGCGGCGGCTGCGCTTCCACACGTCATCGGTGTCGAGCAGCCGGGCCACGTGCTCGTCCGCGGCGACCCGCTCGATCCGCACCTCGTCCACGGTGTACGCCCGGCCGCGCGTGTCGGCGTCCCAGATCGCCCGGCCCCGGGACCACTGCTCGCGCGACAACCGGCGCGACCCGTGCCGGCGGATGGGCCGGAACAGCCGCACGTAGACGCCGGACCCGCGGCGGGGCACCGCGAGACCCTCGTTGATCAGTACGGCGAGCGCCTGCCGTGCCGTCGCCCGCGCGATGCCGTACTGCGACATGATGGCGTTCTCGCCCGGTAGCCGATCCCCATCACGGAGTTCGCCGCTGAGGATCTGATTCCTCAGCGTGTCCGCGATCCTCCGATAAATCGGGGGCTCGTGAGGTACCGGGGATTCCGTCACGTTTAATCACCCTCTGTCACCAACCGGGTTTGGCGTCTCCAGAGAACTTGCCCCACATTGACCACGATCGCACAGATAACCGGCCTGGTCCTGTGATTCTTTTCGCGGATTCGCGGTCCCTCGGCCCTCCTGCGGTATTTCCGCTGACCGTAATTACCGAACGACCCCGGCCGCTATTGGCCGCGCCCACCACCGGCGGGACAGCGCGGCGGCGAGCAGGGCTCCGGCGGTGTTGAGCAGCACGTCGTCCACCGCCGACACGCGGCCGAGCCGCAGCGCGAACTGCAGCACCTCCACCCCGGTCGAGGCGGCGGCCGCCACGAGCGCAACGGCGGCGAAGCCGGCGAGGCGCGCCGAGCGCACGGGCAGCAGCGCGCCGATGGCCGCGAAGGCCAGGAGATTGCCGCCGACCTGCACGATCGCGGTGCCGGGCGGGCCGTCCAGCACCCCGGCGAGGTCGTGCAGGGGCATCAGGTCGACGCCGCCCGGGCCGCCGGTGGGGGTGAGGATCATCCACAGCCAGGGGGCGGTGCCCACCACCATCAGCACGTCGGCCCAGGCGGTGGCGGCGGGCCGCGGCCGGCCCCGCGCTGCGCGGTGACGGGCCCATTGACGTGCGACGACGCAGGCCAGGGGCAGCGCGATGAGAGCACCGGCAATCACAGAGCCCCACATGCGCCAAGCAAGCCCCATACGGACATACTGCACCGGATACGGCCCCGGAAGCGGGCTCGTGGGGCGATTCGGACAGGTGAGTAGAACATAACCATGTGGTAAGCCCGGAAAGTCCGGATCGCTCGACATCTTGACCCGGGCGCCCCAGGTCGCTTACTTTCAGCGCAACTAAAGTTAGTCGCGAAGAAAGCCCGGACAATACCGGCCATGAACGGTGCCTCCGGCGCGTCCATTCTCGCCGCGCTCGGTCACAGCGGGCCGCTGACCCGCACCGAGCTCGCGGCACGGCTCGGGCTGAGCCCGGCCACCGTCACCCAGGTGACCCGGCGGCTCATCGCCGAAGGCATGCTCGAAGAGCTCGACAGCGTGCCCTCGGGCGGCGGACGGCCGGCCCGCCTGCTCGGCATCGTCGGCGACGCGGGGTGGGCCATCGGCGTCAAGATCGCCCCCGGGCGGGCCATCGCGGCCGACGTACGGCTCGACGGCGAGCCGCTGGAGGAACGCGAGATCCCGCTCGACACCTCCGCCCCCCACTGCCTCGACACCGTGGCCGCCCTGCTGGCCGCCCTCGCCTCCCGCGGCCCGAGACTGCTCGGCGTCGGGGTCACCCTGCCCGGCATCGTCGACAGCCCCGGCAGCGGCGTGGTCGACTCGCCCGCGCTCGGCTGGGCCGGCCGCGCGGTCGGCGCCTACCTGCGCGGCCGGCTGGAGCTGCCGGTGCTCGTCGACAACGACGTCAACGCGCTCGCCGTCGCCGAGCTCCTCTACGGCATCGGCCGCCGCCACCGCGACCTGCTCGTGGTGACCATCGGCCGCGGCGTCGGCCTCGCGATCGTCACGGCCGGCGTCCTCCAGCGCGGCTCCTCGGGCGGCGCGGGGGAATTCGGGCACCTGCCCATGGCCGACGGCCCCCGGTGCGTCTGCGGCAATCTGGGCTGCCTGGAGGCGGTGCTGCGGGCGCGCCCGCCCCGGCAGGCCGGAGTGGTGCTCGGCCGGGCGGTCGCCGGTCTCGTCAACGTCCTCGACCCCGCGGCGGTGCTGATCCTCGGCGAGGGCACCCGGCGGTGGGAGCTGTGGCGGCCGGGGTTCGAGGAGGGCTTCGCCGCCCACCTGTTCCGCAAGCACCGGCACATCCCGATGCAGACCGACCTGTGGGACGACTCGCGCTGGGCGCGGGGCGCCGCCGCGCTCGTGCTCGGCGCGACCTTCGGGGCCGCCCCCGGTGCGGGCGCCGAGGGCGAGCGCGTCCGGGCCCGGCTCATGTGACCGTGTCGTGTGACGGGGCCGTGCGACGGGGCCCGCGCGCGTCGGCCGGGACCCCCGAAATGTTGCGGAATCGTGGGCCGAGTAGGCTGCGGTGATCGATGGACAGTCCTAGGCTCCCTACCGATGATTGACCTCGCCGTGCTCACCGACGTGAGCTTCCTGCAGAGTCTCAGCGACGATGACCGGTTCGTCCTCGCCGACCAGATCGCCTGGAAGCTCGGCCCCGACTGGGAGGCGGTGGGCACGCTCGGCGGTGCCGACCGCATGCCGGCGGTGTGCCACACACCGACCCGCATGGAGTTCGTGATCATCCCCGGCGGCACGTTCGACATGGGCATGACCCCCGAGGAGGAGGCCGCCGCCGTCACCGTCATCGGCGGCGACGTCAGCCGCAACGCCGCCATCGTCACGTGGTACGCCACGGCGGCCCGCCCCGTGCGGCAGGTCGACGTACGGCCCTTCCTCATGGCCCGTGAGCACGTGCCGTGGAACGTCGCCGCGGTGCTCAACCCCGGCATCAACGAGCACTACGAAGGCTCGGTGATGGTGCCGGCCAAGGACGCCTGGATGTTCCGCGACCTGCTCCCCGGCGCCCGGCTGCCGTCGGAGGCCGAGTGGGAGTGGACCGCCCGTGAGGGCGGGCGGGAGAGCTGGATCTCCGGCCCCGCCAGGCGGCTGCCCGACAAGCCCCACGGCCTGCGCCTCGACTCCACCCCTTCCGGCGCCGAGAACCAATGGGGCGTGCAGCAGCTGCAGTCGGAGGCCGGCGAATGGGTGGCCGACTCGTGGCACGCCGACTACTCCGACGCCCCCACCGACTCGCGGGTGTGGCAGCCCGAAGATCGGGCCGGGGTCAAGCGCGGCGCCCACACCGGCTGGATCGCCGACCAGGAGGCCATCACCATGCACTGCGCGTTCCGCGAGCAGGCGGCCGACGGGGTCATCGCGGGCATCCGGCTCGCCATCGACGTGCCCTGACCCGCGCGGCGGCCTGAGCGGGGCGATGCCGCGGCGGTGGTTTGACCTGGGCCGGGCGGGGCAGCCGTGTGGCGATGAGGGCACAAGAGGGCCCGAGAGACGGCCCGGTGCCGGGAACCGAAGACCGCGAAGAGTTGCGAGGTGCGGCCATGCTGACGCTGACCGATAACGCCGTCCAGGCGATCCGCGACCTGATGGTGGGCGAGGATCTGCCGCACGAAGCCGGCATGCGGATCGCCAGCGTCGAAAACGACCCGGGCACGCTGGAGATCTCGCTGACCAGTGGCCCCGAGGCCGGCGACCAGGTGGTCACCAAGTCGGACGCGCACGTTTTCGTCGAGTCGGGCGCCGCGCACATCGTCGACAACGGCACGCTCGACGCCGACCTCAACGACCAGGGCCACCCGTCGTTCCGGCTGTTCCGGGGCGGCGAACCGAGCGCATAGCGGCCCGCTCCGGCCGCCGTGGGGCCCGGCCGGAGCGGGTGGACGGCCGGGCGGCGGGCCGGTCAGGCCCGCTTGGCGATCGCCGTCACCAGCGGCTGCACGAGGCGTGCGGCCAGCGGGCCGAAGGCCGCCAGGATCAGCACGTACGCCGCCGCCAGCGGGCCGAGGTCGTCGTGCACCCCGGCGGCGACCGCCAGCCCGGCGATGACGATGTTGAACTCGCCGCGGGGGATGAGCGCGATGCCGGCCCGGGCCATACCGGCGCGGGCGATGCCGGCCCGGCGGGCCGTGTAGGCGCCGGTCAGCAGCTTCGTGATCATGCTGATGACGGCGAGCAGCGCCGCCAGGCCCGCCACGGGCAGGATCGACTTCGGGTCGGTCTGCAGCCCGAAGAACACGAAGAACACGGCTGCGAACAGGTCGCGCAGGGGTTCGAGCAGGGCCCGTGCGTCCTCGGCCAGCTCGCCCGACAGCGCGATGCCGACGAGGAACGCTCCCACGGCCGACGACACCTGGAGCTCCTGGGCGATGCCGGCGACCAGCAGGGCGAGGCCGAGCACCTTGAGCAGCAGCACCTCGGAGTTGGGGCTGTGGACGAACGCCTCGATGAACCGCCCGAACCGCAGCGCCACCACCAGCACCACGGTCACGGTGGCCAGGGCGATCGCCACCGCGATCGCCCCCGACAGCAGGCTCAGCCCCGACAGCAGGGCGGTGAGGATGGGCAGGTACAGCGCCATCGTCAGGTCCTCGAAGACCAGTAGCGACAGCACCACCGGGGTCTCGCGGTTACCGACCCAGCCGAGGTCCGACAGCACCTTGGCCGTGATGCCCGACGACGTGGTGTAGGTCACGCCGGCCATGGCCACGGCGCCGACGGGCCCCCAGCCGAGCAGCAGCGCCGCCACCGCTCCGGGGGCGGCGTTGAGCACCAGGTCCACGATGCCGCCGCGCGCGTTGCCGCGCAGGCTGGTGACCAGTTCGTTGGCGTTGTACTCCAGGCCGAGCGTGAGCAGGAGCATGATGACCCCCAGCTCGGCGCCCACCTCGATGAAGTCCTCACTGGTGGCCAGGGGCAGGATGCCGCCTGTGCCGAAGGCGAGGCCGGCGACGAGGTAGAGGGGAATGGGGGATATGCCTGCGCGCAGTGCCAGCGCGCCGAGGACGCCGAGTCCGAGGATCACCCCGCCGAGTTCGACGAGCAGTGTCGCAGTTGTCACGCGCCTACCCGTTGGCCAGGATGTTGGCGATGCTGGAGGTGTTCTCCGCGCTGCCTACGACGACCACCACGTCGCCCTCGGCGAACCTGAAGTCCGGCCCGGGGCTGGCGAAGACCTGTCCGGCCCTGACGACGGCCACGATCGATGCGCCGGTGCGGGTGCGCACCCGGGCGTCTCCCATGGGCCGCCCCACGTACGGCGAGCCGGGCTGGATCGGCAGCTGCACGCTGACGAGACCCTCGACCTGCCGGTGCAGCTCGTTGAGTCGCTGCACGATTCGCGGCGCGCCCAGGAGTTCGGCCAAGGCGTCGGCCTCCTCGTCGTTGAGTTTCACGGCCTCGCAGGCGCGATCCGGATCGTTCAGGTCGTAGATCACCAGATCGCGCCTGCCGCTGCGATAGGAGATGACCCCAATACGGCGCCCCGCGTTCGTCACGAACTCATGCCGTAGCCCGATTCCAGGCAGGGCGGTCTGCTCGACCTCCACTGTCCGTCTCAACTCCCAACTCGTACTCGGGGGTCTCAACCCTACCTAAACAGGGTGATAACTCGAATCGCGCCCGGGCCATTCCCTGGTGCCGAACATGAGTGACGCTCAGATTGTGAATCACAGGTCCGGTCCCCGTGCCGCTAGCCGGATGACGCGCAGGCCACATGGGGGGCGCCCTGCGGGGCGTTCGGGGCGTTCGGGGCGTCGCGGTGGACGGCGCCCTGGGAGATGTCGTCGAACTCCCCGTGCTTCGCCGCCTCGACGAAACAGTCCCACTCGTCGGTGTCGAACACGTGGACCGGGCCACCGGAGTCGCCCGCCAACCGCATCAGCACCCACCGCTCCTCGAAGGCGTCGATGAACGCGACTTCGACGGCCTCGTCGTCCTGACCCGAGCGCCGCCACGCGAGCGTGCCGATGTCGATGCCGAGCTCTTGGACGGTGGGTTTGATCGGCCGGCTGACCATGGTGCTCCTCTTTCTTGCCGCTCCGTATCGGGAGGTGGAGACGCCGGAGCACGCACGGCCGCCGATGCCGTTACGGCTTGCGGCCCAGCCCGGCGTAGAACCAGCGCGAGCCGTAGCTGTCGGCGAGTTCCGGGTCCTCCGCCCCCCACTCACCAACGTAGGTCACAGTGGGCTTGGCTCCGTCGTACGGGGGGACGATCTCCAGTCCGGTGAAGAACCGCCCGATCTCCTCCTTGGAGCGCTCCGTAACCGAGGCGGGGGTGGTCGCGAAGCCGTCGAGCACGTCGTCGACGATCGGGCGCACGTGCATGTCGCCGGTGGGCGCCGACAGCGCGACGTACGACCCCGACGACAGGGCGGAGACGTACGTGGCGACCATCGTCCAGGGATCGTCGCTGTCGGGCACGAACTGGGTCACCGCGACCAGCAGCAGGCCCACCGGCTCGGTGAAATCGAGCAGCCGCCGCGTCTGCGGATGCCCCAGGATCTCGTCGGGGCGGCGCACGTCGCCCTGGATGATCGCGGTGTTCTCCGCCCCGCCGAGCAGCTCGCGGCCACGCTCGACAACGCGCGGGTCGATGTCGACGTACACCACCCTGCCGCCGGGCGCGACCTCGGCCACGACCTCGTGCGTGTTGCGCTGGGTGGGCAGGCCCGCGCCGATGTCGAGGAACTGGGTGACGCCGCGCTCGGCCATCCAGGTCACGGCCCGCTGCAGAAACCCCCGGTTGGCCCACGCCACGTCGACTATCTCCGGGCACTCCCACCGTATGCGGTCCACCGCGGCCCGATCGACCGCGGTGTTGGCCCTTCCGCCGAGGTAGTAGTCGTACATTCCGGCCACGAACGGCTTGTCGACGGCCATGCCGGAGGAGTGCAGATCGGTCATGGGGATCTCCGGAGAAGAGAGGGGACGCCGGATGACATTAGTGTGACACGCGATCTGTGAGTCACAAACGTCTATGCACACATGTCGCATGGATCACATCCGGCGTCCCCCACCCGCGAAAACGGCGGCGTCAGCCGCGCAGCGACACCGCCAGCCGCGCCGCCGACGTCCCCAGACCCGTCGGCGGGAACGGATACTGCCCGGACAGGACCGCCGCCCTGGTGTGGCGCAGCTCGGCCTCGGTGTAGCGCACGCACCTGCGATGCCACTCGAGGATCCCCGACATCCAGTCCTTGAGGTCGGCGGCGTGCCGCAGCAGGATCTCGCGGGCCGGCTCGGCCAGCTCCAGCTCCTCGAACATCACCGGCAGGTCGTCGGCCAGCAGATGCTCGAACTCCCGCATCCGCGCCGCCATCAGGTCGGCCACCACCCCGCTCGCGGCCCACCGATCCACGTCGAGGAACTTCTCCACCACCAGCACCAGGTTGTGGATCTCGCCCTCGAACTCGATCTCCTTCTGGTACGAGAACAGGTCGTTGAGGAAGCAGGCGTAGTCCTGCGCCGCCGTGTCGAGCTCGTGCATCGTGCGGTGCCGGTAGATCTCCTCCGGCACGTCGTCGGCGTGCGCGAGCCGCGCCAGCGCCATCGTCATGTCCGAGCCGAACGTGCGGCGGCGCATCTCCACGTAGTCGATGGGGTCCGGAATGCGGTGCTGCGCCTGGTTGGCCAGCTCCCACAGCCAGCTCTCGGTCATGCGCTCGACCGCGCCCCGGAACCTGCGCCGCGCGGCCTCCGGCATCGGACCCGCCGTACGCCGCCACAGGTCGGCCAGCCCCCGCTCGATCGGGTTCGCCGGCTCGGGCGTGGGCCCCGCGTCCAGCGGCATGAACGCCCCCAGCCGGTCATTGCACAGCTTCGCCGCCTGCAGGTTGCGGGTCGTGCCGAAGACCACCGGGAAGTAGTCGTCGCCGTACGTGCCCCACGCCAGCCAGTCGGACGACAGGCACAGCTGCTCCAGATCGGCATCGGCGTGGATCATGGACGCGCAGTGCGGCAGGTCGAGCCCGATGAACCGGCGCTCGTCCCACACGCCGCCGCACTCCACCCCCGGCACCGAGTCGAACATGCCCATGCGGCGCGCCCAGCCGACGGCGTACTCGCGCGCCGCGGCCAGGTGCGGGCTCATGCGGAACGCGAACGGCATGTACAGCTCGGGCACCGGCAGATGGCCGACGGGCTTGAACAGGGTGTGCGAGTGCTGCCTGGCCCGCCGCGCCCCGCCGTTCACCAGGCCCAGCGGGTCCGGCACGGCCAGGCCGGGGAGCGTCAGGCCGGGAAGGGCGCCGCCGGGCGGCGCCTCGTCGTTCATGTACCGGTTGGAGCGCATGTGCCACTCGTGCCCCCCGGCCTGCCAGTCCTGCAGCCCTTTCACGTACGCCGTGACGGCGGCCTGCTCGCCCGGCGTCGCGGCCCGCTCGGCGAGCAGCGCCGGCACCTCGGCCAGCGCGGTGTTCTCGAACTGCTGCAGGCGCGAGGTGAGCAGGTCGTTGACCAGCTCGGCGGCCCGCTGCGTCGGGCAGTCGAAGAACCGCTCGAAGACGAGGACCGCGTTGGAGTTCTCCCCCTCCTCCTGCACCTCGCGCTGGTAGGAGAACAGGTCGTTGCGCAGGTGCACGCTGTCGGCGAACGTGTCGGTCAGCACCTCGATCTGCCGGGTGCCGGCGAAGCGCTCGGGCACCTCGGCGCCCACGGCGTACTCGATGAGGTTGGCCGACCAGGGGGCGCCGCCGACCCGGCGCCGCATCTGCACGTACTCGATGGGGTTGGCGATGCGGCCCCTGTCGATGTTGCCGAGCTCCCACATCGACTCGACCATCAGGTTGTGGGTGCTGCGGATGAAACGCCGCCGCCATTGCGGCGTCATCGCCGGAATGGTGCGGGCCCACAGGTCCTTGAGCCCCGCCTCGGCGGCGTTCTCCGGCTCCGGCGATTCCTCGCCCTCGTCGGTCATGAACAGTTCGAGGCGATCGACGTATTTCTTGGCGTCTGGGAGATTACGGGAGTATTTAAACCTTTCCAGAAACTGGTCGTCGAAGAAGAAGACCCAGACGTACCAGTCGGTGATGAGGTCGAGCGCGTCACCGTCACAGTCGGGGTGCGTGTAGCCGCACATCAGCGCGTAGTCGGCCCCGGCCAGCTTCGCCTCGTCCCAGACGAGGCCGCCTCCGGGCTTCGGAGCGTCCAGCATGCCCATGTCGCGAGCCCAGGCGGTGCTGTGCGCGCGGGCGCGCTCCACATTCGGGTTGAGCCTGGCCGGATACGGCAGATAAAAGGCCGGCAGCGAGAATGGTTGCATGGCCCCGATGCTTCCGCTTATCTCACCGCCAAGCAAATGCCGGTCAAGGATACGACAATGTCACCACCCAGAAAGCGGATATTTAGCTCACTAAATCCAGACATGTCGCGAAAACAAAGCGGGTCGGCGGTGCCCCGGGCACGTGATCCTCGTCCTTCCGGCCACGGGCGGTCGCCGGGAGAGGCACCGCTCCCTGGCGTCGACGTAGCCGGCTAGGCCGGCCAGGGCGCGCAAGCGGTCGCGATGACCAGGGCGTTACGGCCCGACGCGGTCCTGATGGACGTACGCATGCCGGTCCTGGACGGCATCGAGGCCACCCGGCAGATCGTCGCGGAGCGCTCCCCGGCCCGGGTGCTCCTCCCCACCACGTTCACCCGCGGCCGGGAGGGCGGCGAGGAGGGCGGTGAGGGCGGGGCCGATCGGCGCGTCGAGGGTGAAGACGGCGTCGGCGTCGCCACGAGTCGGGCCCCGGTTGACGATGGCGACGGGGACGCCGTGGGCCCTGGCGTGACGGACGAAGCGGTAGCCCGACATGACGGTCAGCGACGAGCCCAGCACCAACAGCAGCGCGGCCCGCTCGGTGAGCGCATAACACTCGTCGACACGCGGCCGGGGAACGTTCTCGCCGAAGAACACCACGTCGGGCTTGAGCACCCCGCCACAGCCCGGGCAGCCGACCGTGCGGAACGACGCCACCTGATCGTCCGACAGCACGGCGTCGCCATCGGGGTTGAGCTGCGCGGCGAGCGGCCGCCACGCCGGGTTGGCGGCGGCCAGCCGCCGGTCCAGGTCGTACCGCGACGTCCGACGGCGGCAGGTCAGGCAAACGACCCGATCGAGCGCCCCGTGCAGCTCGATCACCCGGCGGGCCCCGCCGGCCTGGTGCAGCCCGTCGACGTTCTGCGTGATGACGCCCATGACCAGCCCGCGCCGCTCCAGCTCGGCCACCGCCCGATGCCCGGCGTTCGGCGTCGCGCGTGCGATGTGCCTCCACCCGAGATGGCTGCGCGCCCAATAGCGCCGCCGCGCCTCGACACTGCCGACGAACGTCTGATACGTCATCGGCTCGGCCCGCCGTGCCCGCCCGGTCTCCCCCCGATAGTCGGGAATGCCCGACTCGGTGGACAGCCCGGCCCCGCTGAGCACCACCACACGCCCCCGAGCGACCAGCCCGGCCAGCGCCTCGACCCCGCCCACCATCTCCCGCAGGCCCGGCACCCCGCCCCGACCCGCCTCCTCGACCCGAGTCACCCCTCCATAGTGCAAGACCCCGGCGAGTGCCCGGTCATCGTGCGGCGCGGGCCCGGCCGCGCCGGTGCGCCGGGTGCCTCACGTGAGCGTGTCGACGCCGGTGATGCGGTGGAGGGCGAAGCGGTGGACGGCGCCGCGGGTTTCGTCGTATGCGGTGAGGTAGCCGCCCTCCATGCGGGCGGGCTCCAGGATGCGGCTGGTGGCGTGGCCCTGGGAGTCGACGTAGCCGATCCAGATGCGGGAGCCGTCGTTGATGGCCGCTTTGAGGGCGGTCAGGGTGGCGGTGCTGGTCGAGCGGGGCGGTGCGGCGCCGGCGGAGCCGGTGAGGGAGCCGTCGGCGGCGGGGTCGCGGGAGCGGGCCAGGTGGGCGGCGTCGCCGGCGCGCACGGCCCGTACGGCGGCGGCCACGACGTGGGGCTCGGGGCCCGTCGGGGGGATCGCGCGCGGGGCCGCCGGGGCGTCGGCGCGGCGCGAGTCGGCCCGGGTGACCAGGACGTCGCCCTCGCCCGACTCGGCCACCGGGGAGTAGCCCATGGCGCGCAGCGAGTCGACCAGGGTGGCGCGGGGCGTGCGCGACACCACGACCGTCGGGGCGAGGCGGCGCAGGCGCAGCGGGGCGGCGCGGCGGTCGGCCATCACCTCGTCGAGCACCGCCGGGTCGTCGCAGCGGACGTACGCGCTCGCCGTGCCGATGCGCATGCGGCCGTGGCGGCGGGCGACGTCGGAGACCAGGTAGCGCAGCGGCTGCGGCACCGGGGTCGCCGAGTGCCGTTCCAGCATCGCGAGCAGCTCGTCGGCGGTCTGGCCGGCGTCGAGGGCGCGGCGCACGGACCGGTCGCCGAACCGGTAGACCGTGGCGCCGCCCTTGGATTCGATGTCGGCGGCGAGGGCGAGCCAGCGGCCCAGGTCGCTGGTCAGCGGCCCGGGGGCGACGGCGGTCAGGTCGGCCTGCAGCAGCACGTGGTCGACCGGCTCGGGCAGCAGCGGGGCGAGCAGCCGGGCCGCGCTCTCGTACGGCTGGCCGTCGACCAGCGCCCGCCCGTGGGCCGACAGGACGCCGAGCCCGGTGAGACCGAGCAGTTCGGCCTCGCGGAGGGTGAACCCGGCCAGCCGGTCGCGCAGGGGGCCGCGGCGGCGCGGCCGGTCCCAGTCGAGCCGCGCGGTGACCGAGTCGGGGGCGACGGCGAGATCGGGCGGGGCGGCCGCGAGCACCTTCAGGGTCGCGGTGCGGACCTCGACGGCGGCGCCGCGGCGCAGGTCGGGGTGCAGGGCGTTGAGCAGCCGGTCGCGTTCGTCGCGTTCGCCGACGAGGCCGGGCACGCGGTCGGTGCCGAGCCACGCCGCCGCGAGCAGCGCCCAGCGGTCCTCGACCGGCTTGACCCGCCACGTGTCGTAGGCCGAGGTCGGCAGCCACTCGTCGGCGGGGCCGCCCGACGCGATCAGCCCGGCGGCGTAGGCCACCTCCGCCACGAGGGCGGCCACGTGCTCGGGCAGGTCGAGGAACTGGGCGGTGCGGCGCAGGTCGCGCACCGCGAGTCCGCCCGTGCGCAGCGCGCCCGGCGGGTCGACGCTCCAGTGCTCGCACAGTTCCTCGGCCGTGCGGGTGATCGTGAACGCCTGCCCGGCGGCCGTGCGGTCGGCCAGCTCCCGGTCGCGCCGCCTGCCGCCGAGCTCGGGCGGCGCGGGCGACAGGTCCCGGTGGATCCGTCCGCCGCGCAGGAACAGCGCCACCTCGCGCGGCAGCGTCACCGTCTCCTCGCCCGTCGCCGCCAGCAGGCCGAAGGCGAGCAGATGGTCGATCGGCGACCGCGCGGTGGCGGCCCGTACGTCGCGCCGGGCGTCGTGCACACGGCCGCTCGGCGGCCCCCAGGCCAGCTCGTCGAGCGCCGAACGCGCCTGCGGGGTCAGGCCCTCGATGAGCCGCCCCAGCACCGCCTCGTCGGCGAGCGCCCGGGCCAGCCGTTCGCGGGCGGCCGGCGGCGGGCCGGGCGGGGTCGTGGGGTCGATGTCGTGCAGGATCTCCATCAGGCGTTCGGGCGCGTGGTGCCGGAACGCCTCGGCCGCGGGCGGCCCCAGCCCGGCGGGCGGCTCCAGCGCCTCCCGCACCCCCGGCGCCAGGCGCAGCGCGGTGTCGGGGCCGTACACCAGGCCCAGGTCGCGCAGCCCTTCGACGGCTTCGCGCAGGGCCGGGCGAAGCCCGCTATCGGCAGGGCCGGAGGTGGCGGTGGCGAGGCGGGCGTGCAGGTCGGTCAGGGTCTGCGGCTCGGGGAGCACGGCCATGGTCTCGGCGATGGCGAGGCGGAAGCGGTCGATGCGGTCGAGCGCCCTGCCGGTGGCCGACGGGGTCGTGGCGCGGGCCGCGAGACCCGCCACGTGTGCGGGGACGGGGGTGATGAGCTCGGGGCGCGCGGCGACGAGCGTGCGCAACTGCTCGTCGCTGCGCGCACGCAGCCACTCGGTGAAGTCCCCACTCATCGCTCCAATCGTAGGGACCCGTGGAGACGACCTGCCGCCACGGGTCGCGCGAGCGGGGCGGCGCTCATCCGGCGGTCTGGGCCGGCGGGTGGCCGCCGGTGGGCGGGAGCAGGCCGAGGGCCAGACGCACCCAGGTCGCCACGAACCGGTCGCGTTCGGCGCCCACCGCGGGCTCGGCCATGGTGTCGTGGAGCAGCCGGAAGTGCACCACGGCACCGCCGAGCACCGCGCACACCGAAGGCCAGTCGGCTCTGACACCGGCGTACTCGGGCTGGGCCTGGAACCACGCGCGGAGGGCGTCGAACATCGGCTGGAACAGCCCGTCGCGCACCACCGCCATCAGCTCGGGGAACTGGCCGAGGTCGCGGAAGAAGACCCGGGTGAGCCGGCTCTCCTCGGCCACCTTGGCGAGCCCGGCGCGGCACAGTGCGGCGAGCCGCTCCTCGACGCCGGCCGGCGTGCCCGCCGAGGGCTCGGCCGAGGCGGTGGCCCGGGTGTCGAGGAGCGTCGCGGAGAGCCGTGCCCGGGTGCGGGCGGCGTGCTCGTTGACGGCGGCGGCGAGCACCTCGTACTTGGATCTGAAGTGCCGGTAGAGGCCGCCCGCGCCGGGGGAGAGCCCGGACGCCGACTCGATCTCGGCAACGGACGTCGCGGCGTAGCCGCGTTCCGCGAACAGCCTGAGTGATTCCTCGACGATTCGTTCACGGGTCGATCTGATCATGGTCCGCCCACCTCCGCCCCCCTGTGCGCGTAGGACAGACCTTAAACCTTGCCGTGGGTCGTGACGGCCGGTGGGTGCGGCCGTGAAGGCGGGGGTTCGCGCTGTCGCCGGGCGCGGGGGCCGATTCAGCGGATCGACCATGTCTTTGGCATGCTTTTAGGTGTGACGCGATCGGTGGGGTTCGACCTTGACCTGACGCTGGCCGATACGAGGGCTGGCATCGCGGCGGCGTTCGAGGCGCTGGCCGAGCGGCTCGGCGTGCCCATCGACACCTCCGCGGTCGTGTCCCGGATCGGGCCGCCGCTGGAGGCGGAGCTGGCCTACTGGTTCCCCGCCGAGCAGGTGCCGGAGGCGGCGGCCGTCTATCGCGGCCTGTACGGCGATCTCGCGGTGCCGCGGAGCACGCTGATGCCGGGCGCCCGGGAGGCCCTGGCCGCGGTTCGCCGGGCCGGTGGGCGGGTGATCGTCGTCACCGGCAAGAACGAGCCGCATGCGCGGCGCACGCTCGAATTCCTCGGCCTGGACGTGGACGAGGTGGCCGGATCGGCGTTCGGCGCGGGGAAGGGCACCGCCCTCAAGGCGTTCGGCGCGACGGCCTACGTCGGAGATCACGTGGCGGACATCGAGGCCGCCAGGGCGGGCGGAGCCGTCAGCGTGACGGTGGCCACCGGCCCTTATGACGCCGACGATTTGAGTGATCACGGAGCCGATGTCGTGCTGGCTGATCTGACCGAGTTCGCCGGCTGGTACGACGAGTGGCGTATTCGTGAAATAGGGGCCGTTTCGACGGTCCCTTGACCGTCCTGGTGGGCATAACCTACATCCATTCATCTTTCACGACGTCTGAACGAGGTCACGCCTGTGCCGACTGGCAAGGTCAAGTGGTATGACGCCGACAAGGGATTCGGCTTCCTCACCCGCGACGACGGTGGTGAGGTGTTCGTGCATTCCTCCGCGCTGCCCAGAGGCGTGGAGTCGCTCAGGCCCGGCCAGAAGGTCGAGTTCGGGGTGGCCGAGGGGCGTCGTGGGCAACAGGCGCTCTCGGTCAGGGTGGTGGAGCAGCCCCCGACCCTGGCCAAGGCGGCCCGGGCCAAGGCCAAGCGGAAGAAGCCGGACGAGATGGTCATCATCGTCGAGGACCTGATCAAGCTGCTCGACGACGTTTCCACGTCCTACCAGAAGGGCAAGCACCCCGACTCCGCCCACGCCAAGAAGATCGCCACCGTGCTGCGGGCCGTGGCCGACGACCTGGACGTCTGACCGGTCCCACTCGCGGCGTCAGTACGGGCTTTCCAGCGGCGTGGTCGGGCCGGGACGGTCGCGCCGCTGGTCGTACGGCTCCTCGGCCGGTCGCGTCTCGCGCGGCCTTCTGCGGCGCGGGCGTTCGTCGTGCGGCATCGTCTCGTACGGCTTGGTGTGCCCGGGCCGGTTGGCTCGCTCGGCGGCGTCGGCCGGTGGTGTGCCGATGGCCCGATGGTCCGTGGCGGCGGAAGGGCGCCCGGTGATCACGCCGTCCTCGCCGGGCGGGTCCGGCAGGTCCTCGCCGCGTACGAGCCGGGTCGGGCCACCGGGCTCGGGGGCGTCGCCGGCCGTGCCGGCGGGGTCGGCGGGGTCGGCGGGGTCGGGCACCGGCGCGGAGTCGTCGCCGGAGGAGACATCCGCCGGGTCGTCGGCCGCGTCCGGGGCGGGGGCCGGGCGGGCGCGGCGGGCCCGGGCGCGGGAGCGGCGGCGGGAACCGGCCAGCAGCCAGACCAGGGTGAGGGCGAGCCCGGCACCGACGATGCCGAGGCCCGCCGGGCCCTTGGCGAACAGCGACAGCAGCAGCCCGGCGAGGCCGCCGAGGACCCACGCGATCTGGAGCAGCGCCTCGACGACGCCGAAGGTGGCCGATCGCACGTCCTCGGCGACGTCGTGCTGCACCATGGCGTCGAGGGCGAGCTTGCCGAGGCTCTGCGCGAACGCCGCCACGCCGGCGACCACCACGGCCATCCACAGCCCGAACAGCACCGCGCCCGCGATCGAGGTGACGGTGGCCAGGGCGAGCGTGGCCAGCACGATGACACGCGGCGCCCGGCTGCGGATCCACGACGCCACCGCCGAGCCGAGCAGCCCGCCTGCCCCGGCCGCCGCGGCCAGCACCGCGATGGTCACCTCGATGGGCAGCCCGGGAACGTCCCCGGCCCGGACCAGGAAGAGCAGGTAGAAGATCAGGAATCCGGACTGGATGCGGGTGGCGGTGTTGGCGTACATGGCCTCGTTGAGGACGGGGCCGAGGTTCAGCAGCGACAGCCACCGCAGTGCGCGGGCCCGCCGCCGGCGGGGCAGGCGGCCCGGGCCGCCGAGCGGGTCCGCGGGGGCGTCGGCCGGGGATTCGTCCGAGAGGTCGTCGGGGGAGTCGACGTGGCGGGGCAGCCGCAGCGCACCGACACCGCCCACCAGGAAAAGCACCATGGTGCCGCGCAGCGTCCACTCGGCGCCCAGCCACGCGGTGACGCCGGCCGACAGCGGCGCGGCCGCGCCGGCCGCCACCAGGGCGAACAGCGACACCCGCGCGTTGGCCGTCACCAGCGTGATCGTCGACGGCAGCACGCTCGGCATGATGGCCGCGCGGGACACGTTGTAGGCCTTCGACAGCACCAGCACGGCCAGCGCCGCCGGGAACAGGGTGAGGGTGTCCTGCGCCGGGATCGCCGCCGCCATCGCCCAGCACAGCAGCCCCCGGGCGAACATCGTGCCGGCCATGACGTACCGCCGCCCGGAGCGGAACCGGTCCAGCACGGGCCCCACGAACGGCGCCACCACCGCGAACGGCGCCATCGTGATGAGCAGGTAGAGCGCGACCTGACCGCGGGCCTCCCCGGTCGGCATGCCGAAGAACAGCGTGCCGGCCAGGGCGACCGTGACGAACGCGTCGCCCGCGCTGTGGGCGGCCGACAGTTCGATGAGCCCGCCCAGCCCGCTGCGCCCGGCGCCCTGCGCGTGGGTCATGCGGCGGGTGGCGTGGCCGACGCCGCGGCCGGCGGAGCGCGTGCCGCGCACGATGGCCCGCCCGGCGCGGAAGGCGCCCCGTCCGGCGTTCGCGGTGGTCCTGCCCACCCCCGCGGCGGCCTGGCGGGCCCGCCCCCACGCACCCGTCATGGTTCCCTCCTTCGGTTTTCCAGTGTTACCGAACCCGCGCGGTATTGTCCGCTCGCCACATGAGGGAAACTGGACATGTGAGCCGCTCTCGTACCCGTACCTCAGCAGTCGACAAGGCGTGCGCCGAGGCCGTCGACCTGGCCAGGGCCGCCGCCGAGCAGGACGCCCGGCCCGGCGAGGTCGGTGAGCATCTGGGCTTCGATGTCGAAGGCGATCGCGTCATCACACACTACTTCTCCTGCCTCGACCCGGCC
Organism: Actinomycetales bacterium; assembly: GCA_044507605.1. Classification (GTDB taxonomy): domain Bacteria; phylum Actinomycetota; class Actinomycetes; order Streptosporangiales; family Streptosporangiaceae; genus Thermopolyspora. The sequence continues at coordinate 63,729 of JBIQJI010000007.1, forward strand.
TATCGCGGCTGGCGGTGGGCGGTCACGGTGGCCCGTGCCTCGCGCGCCCGCAACGTCACGGTGAGCGAGTGTGTGCTGCTGCCGGGCTCCGGCGCGCTGCTGCCGCCCACCTGGGTGCCGTGGAGCGACCGGCTGCGGCCGGGCGACCTCGGCGTCGGCGATCTGCTGCCCGCCTCGGCCGACGACGACCGGCTCGCCCCGGCGTACACCGAGACCGCCGACGACATCGACCGGCAGATGATCTTCGAGTACGGCCTGGGCCGGGCCCGGGTGCTGTCGTCGACCGGCCGCGATCAGGCGGTGCGCCGCTGGCACTCCAGTGAGCACGGCCCCCACACCCCTCTCGCCCACGCGGCCCCCGCCCAGTGTTCCACGTGCGGCTTCTACTGGCCTCTCGCCGGCACTCTGGGCCACGGCTTCGGCGTGTGCGCCAACGAGTACGCCCCCGACGACGGCAAGGTGGTCGCCGCCGACCACGGCTGCGGCGCGCATTCCGAGGCCACGGTTGTTCCCCCGGCGGCCGAAATCACACCGCCGATCCTCGACGATCTCGGCTATGACCTGGTGGAGGAGCCCGGCTCGGTCGACGAATCCGACTCCGAGCCGCTCGGCCACTCCTGATCCGCCGGTCAGGGCTTGCGGGCCACTCCCACGGCCAGCCAGTCGGAGGGCGGCACGTCGTCGCCGGCCGGGTGCCACTGGGCGCCGTCGACCAGGCCGGGGTCGAGCAGGTCGAGGCCGGCGAAGAACGAGCGGATCCGGTCGCGGTGGCGCAGCGTCATGGGCTCGCGCACCGGGCGGAAGATCTCGGCGAAGCGGGTGACCTGCCAGGCCGGCGGTCCGTCGCAGGTCAGGTGGGAGATGGCGAGGTGGCTGCCGGGCGCCATCGCCTCGCGGAAGGCGGCGGCCACGGTGTCCGGGTCGTCGTCGCTCAGCAGCTGCAGCACGGCGAGCAGGAGCACGGCGACCGGGCGGTCGAAGTCGATCAGGCCGGTGAGGGCGGGGTGGCCGAGGATGTCCTTGGTGTCGCGCACGTCGGACTGGACGACCTGGGTGGTCGGCAGGCCGTGGAGCAGGGCCCGGTAGTGGGTGACCACGATGGGATCGTAGTCGACGTACACGACGCGGCCGTCGGGGGCCACCTGGTGCACGATCTCGTGCACGTTGCCGGTGTCGGTGGGCATGCCGCAGCCGACGTCCACGAACTGCCTGATGCCGGCCTCGGCGAGGAACCTGACGGCCCGTGCCATGAAGCGCCGGTTCTCGGCGGCGGGAGAGCGCCGTCTTTCGATCTTCCGGTCGCGGCCTGCCAGCCGGTGCGCGATCTCGCGGTCGGCGGCGAAGTTGTCCTTACCGCCGAGCAGGAAGTCGTAGATGCGGGCGTCTGCCGGGATCGCCGGGTCGAACTCGGGAAACGGCCGTCCGCCCACCTGGGGTCTCCCTCCCACGCCGCGCAGGCCCCAGAATACGCTTCCTTCCTCCTTTTGACAGAGTGAACGTCGTATTCGTGATCAGCTCGCTACGGAGTCGGCCGGGGCGGGCGCGACGGCCGTGCCCCTCGCCCTCCGGCGGGTCGTGTGCCGCACGATGAGCCTGGTCAGCAGCGGGGCGAGGAAGGCGCCGCCGAGGCACAGCGCTCCGGCGATGGCCATGGCGATGCGCGGCCCCGTCACCTCGCCGAGCCAGCCGACGATCGGCGCGCCGATGGGGGCGCCGCCGGTGAACACGAGAATGTAGATGCCCATGACCCGGCCGCGCATCTCGGGCGACGCGCCCAGCTGCACGGAGGCGTTGGCCGTCGTGTTGGCCGTCGTCAGCGCCATGCCCACCGGCACCAGCAGCACGAGGAACACCAGGTAGCCGGGGGAGATCCCGGCCAGGATCTGGAAGACGCCGAAGCAGGCGGCCCCGCCGAGCAGCAGCCGGCGCGACGGCTTGATGCGGCGCGCGGCGAGCAGCCCGCCGCCGAGCGCACCGATGGCGAAGGCGCTGGACGCCGCTCCGAACGACGACGCGCCGGAGCCGAAGACCTCCCTGGCCATGAGCGCGATGCTCAGGGTGAGGCTCTGCGTGAACATCGCCATGAAGGCGACCACCGTGATCGGCAGCAGCAACTTCCGTTCGCGCAGCACGTACGCCAGGCCCTCGCGCAGCTGCCCCTTGGCCCGCGGCACCCGTTCGGGGGTGTGCAGCTCGCCACCGCGCATCAGCAGCAGCCCCGCGATCGTGGCGACGAACGTCGCGGCGTTGATCAGGAAGATCGGGCCGGTGCCGGAGAACCAGTAGATGAGCACGCCCGCGACCGCCGGGCCCACCACGCGCGCCAGGTTGAAGATCGAGCTGTTGAGCGCGATGGCGTTGGTCAGGTCCCTGCGGCCCACCATCTCCACCACGAACGACTGCCGGGTGGGGATGTCGACGCAGGCGGCGCAGCCGAGGGCGAACGCCATGACGTACACGTGCCACACCTGTGCGCTGCCGGTGACGACCAGCAGGCCGGTGACGAGAGAGATCACGGCCATCAGCGACTGGGTGACGACGAGCACCGGCCGCTTGGCGTAGCGGTCGGCGACGACGCCGCCCCACAGCCCGAACAGCAGCACGGGCAGGAACTGCAGCGCGGTGGTCACGCCCAGCGCGGTGCCGCTTCCGCCGGTGAGGTCGAGGATCAGCCAGTCCTGGGCGGTGCGCTGCATCCACGTGCCGACGTTGGAGACGGCGTTGCCCGACGCGTACAGCCGGTAGTTGTGGTTGCGGAGTGAGCGGAACATGCCACCTCGCGCGTCGTCCACAGGCTGTGGACGACGCGCCGTTACATCTGGGAGAGCTTCTCCAGAATCGGTGCCGCCGCCCGGAGCGTCGCCCGCTCCTCCGGTGTCAGGTCCCGCACCCGCTGGGCGAGCCACGCCTCCTTCTTGCGCCGCTCCTCCACGAGCAGGCTCGCGCCCTTCTCCGTGACGCTGACGATCACTTGCCGCCGGTCGGTCGGGTGCGGCGAGCGCCCGACCAACCCGCGCTCCTCGAGCACGGCGATCACCCGGGTCATCGACGGGGGCTGCATCTTCTCGTACTCGGCGAGCTCGCCAGGAGTGACGCCGGGATGGCGCTCCGCGCAGGCGAGCGTCGCGATTTGGGTGGGCGTCAGCGAATGGGCGGTGCCCTGCTTGCGCAGCCGCCGGTTCAACCGGGCCAGAGACACTCGCAGGGCGGCGGCCAGACCGGCATCGCTTCGCAGGTTCACCTTGGGAGAGTTCGTTAGCATGAGTCATTACCTTTGCTAACTATATACGATGCCATGGTATTCCCTTCCCCGCCGGTCGGCTCGGCCGTTACAGCCCCAGCAGCAGCTTGATCGGGCCCAGCGCGAAGTAGAGCACGAACAGGGCGGTCACCAGCCACATGAGGGGATGCAGCTCACGGGCCTTGCCGCGCACGATCTTGATCAGCGTATAGGCGATGAAGCCGGCGCCGATGCCGTTGCTGATGGAGTAGGTGAAGGGCATCAAGACGATGGTGAAGAAGGCCGGGATCGCGATGTCGTAGTCGGTGAAGTCGATCTCGCGGACCGCGGTCATCATCAGGAAGCCGACGACGATCAGGGCCGGGGCCGCCGCCTCGTACGGCACCACGCCCGCCAGCGGCGCGAGGAACGTCGCCAGCAGGAACAAGATGCCCGTGACGATGCTGGCGAAGCCCGTGCGGGCCCCCTCGCCGACACCCGACGCCGACTCCACGTACGTCGTGTTCGACGACGTGGCGGCCAGGCCGCCGGCCGCCGCGGCCACCGAGTCGACGAACAGGATCTCGCGGGTCCGCGGCAGCGTGCCGTCGGGACGGAGCAGCCCGGCCTGGCGGCCCACGCCGACGATCGTGCCCATCGTGTCGAAGAAGTCGGTGATGAGCAGGGTGAACACGAACAGGATCGCCAGGAGCGCCGACACCCGGCTGAACGCGCCGAACAGGCTGACCTGCCCGAGCAGGGAGAAGTCGGGCAGCTTGACGATGCTGCTGGGCAGCTCCGGCACGTTCAGCCCGAACCCGGCGGGGTTCGGCGGCCTGCCCGGCACGTGCACCGGGCCCACCTTGAAGACCGCCTCGATGACGACGCCGACGACGGTCGCGCCCACAATGCCGATGAGAATGGCGCCCTTGACCTTACGGGCCACCAGCATGGCGGTGCCGAGCAGTCCCACCACGAACACCAGGATGGGCCAGCTCGTCAGCGCGCCCCCGATGCCCAGCTCCACCGGCACCGTGGTGCCGGCCGCGTCGGGGATGCGCCGGATGAAACCGGAGTCGACGAAGCCGATGAACGCGATGAACAGCCCGATGCCCACGCTGATCGCGGTCTTCAACTGCGGGGGGATGGCGTGGAACACCGCCGTGCGGAAACCCGTCAGCACCAGGATCGCGATGATGACGCCCTCAAGGACCACCAGCCCCATCGCGTCCCGCCACGACATCTGGGAGGCGATGGAGAACGTCACGAACGCGTTGAGCCCGAGGCCCGCCGCGAGGGCGAACGGCACCTTGCCCACGATGCCCATGAGGATCGTCAGCACCCCCGCCGTCAGCGCGGTCGCCGCCGCGACGAGGGGCACGTTGGGGTCGGTGCCGCCACCGAGGTAAAGACCGTCGGCGTCCTTGGCCGTGCCGATGATCAACGGGTTGAGGACCACGATGTACGCCATCGTGAAGAACGTGGCAAGACCGCCGCGAATCTCGCGGTTCATCGACGAGCCGCGCTCGGTGATGTGGAAAAACCGGTCGAGCGCGCCGAGCACGCCGCCATAGGGAGAAGACGGGGACATGGCCGGCCTGGGAGAAGTTCGTTCGCTCACGCGCGCAGACTTGCAGGGCTTACCACATGCGGAAAGACCCGGGACGAGGAAGTGATCATATCGACACCGTTCCGTATTTCATCACGACGCACAGCAGGGTACCGGCCCTCCCACCTGCGATTCCTCCCCGGGCCCGGAGACGGCGACCCGCCGCACCGGCCGGGCCGCCGATCGGCGCGGCCCGCCGTCGCCTAGGCTGGTCGCCGTGACCGAGCCGCGCCCGCCCGCGCCCGAGCCGCTGCGCACCAACGACACGGCCGTGATGACGGTCGGCACCGTCCTGTGGGTGATCGCCCTCATCGTCCTGCTGATCGTCGGCCTGCCCTCCGACCGCCACTGGTGGCTGTGGACCTGCGCGTGCGGCATCGGCGGCGGCCTGTTCGGCCTCTGGTACGTCCGCCGCCGCGACCGGCCCCGCGGCTAACGGCTAGGCGGGCGGATTGTCCAGGTCCGCCTCGGCCAGCAGCAGCGGCACCGCGTCCGGGTCGTGCAGCAGGGCGGCCACCGCCAGCCGGTCGCCCCACTGGCCGCTCGCCCACGCCAGGCCCCGGGCCAGGCCCTCCACCCCCGTCGCGTGCACGCGCCCGTCATGGAACCGCCACGGGGCGGGCCGGCCGTCGACCAGGAGCCGCTCGTGCGCCACGTACGTCGCCGGGGCGCCGGGCAGCAGCGACCGCACCTCGGCCGGCACCGGGCGCTCCTCGCCCGACGAGGTGACCTCGCCGGGCACCAGCTCGCCCGCGAGCGGCAGGTCGAGCACCTCCGACAGGGCCTCGGCCAGGTCGTACGGGGCCAGCACCAGCGGCCGGTCGGCGACCAGGGCCAGCAGGTCGGGCGCCTCCACCACCACCGGGCCGTCCTCGTCCACGTCGGCCACCACGATCTCGCCGCCCCGCACCGCGCGCACGGCCTGTGGCGGGCGCACCCGCTCCGGGTCGACCCCGGCGACCGCCATCCACAGGGCGCGCAGCTGCGCCCGGTCGACCTCCCGGTCCGGGTCGGCGAGCAGATCCAGCAGCTCCTCCGGGCCGCCGTGCGAGGCCAGCAGGTCGGCCAGCGTGGTGCGCACCCCGATCAGCGCCAGGGCCGCGTCGTCGACGACCGGGGGCGCGTCGGCGTACAGGCCGAACAGCAGTGAGTCGGCGCTCGGCAGCCGCAGCGACGTGGGGGTGCGGCCGTCGAGCACGGGGTTCTGGCTGAGCCACCACGACGTGTACGACGGCACCTCGACCGTCTCGCCGCCCACCAGCACCCGCAGCGGGGCCAGCGCCGCGCGCAGCGGCGGCCGGGCCAGCAGCGCCAGCGCCGCCGGCCAGTCGGCGACGTACTCCAGGTCGCGCACCGCGACGAACTCGCGGGCCACCGCCGGCACGTCGAGATCCGGCAGCAGGTCGAAGACGGCGCGCAGCCAGTCGTCCTCGCGGTCCAGTCCGTGGTCGCACTCGTCCAGGTCCAGCGGCACGTCGGAGTCGTGCACGGTGGCGAAGCCGTCCAGCACACCGGCCGCCTCCAGCACCCGGGGCCCGTACCGCTCGACCAGGTCGGGCGCCGCCACCCCGAACGGCACATCGGTGTCGATCAGCTTGGCCAGCGAGCCGTCGGCGAGCAGCAGCTCACCCGCCGCGTACAGCTCGCCGTCGGCGCCGCGCAGCGCCAGATCGGCCAGCCACGGCGCCTCCCCCGCCGTCAGCCCGGCCGCCTCCACCAGCGCGAGCACCGCCCGCGCCACCGGCTCGGGCTCCGCGCTGCCCAGCGACTCCGACACGGCGGCCTGGGTGAGCGGGTCCTCCAGCACGGCCCGCGGCGTCGCCTCCGCCGCGCCGAGCGTCACCAGCAGCGGATGCGCGGCGTCCGGGTGCACGATGCGCAGCCCCAGCGGCGCCAGCGCCGCCGCGTCGAGACCGCCGTCGCCGGTGAGCAGCAGCGTGCCCCGCGGCCCGCGCACCAGCCGCCCGTCGGCGAGCGGCACCGGCAGCGCGCCCACGGCCTCCCGATCGTCGGCCGGCAGCACCTCGTACAGCGACCGCCACCAGGCCGGATCCCTGCCCTCGACGGCCTCGCCCGACAGCAGGTCGATCACGTCGGCCGGCTCGATCCGTTCGACGCCCAAAGTGGCGAGCGCCGGATGCCGGTACGGCCAGTCGGCGGGCAGCAGCCCCGGCACGAACTCGGCGATCAGCTCCAGGAACTTCGCCGGCCCGGCCACGGCCGACGCCTCCCGCCCCCGCACGACCCACCGGCCCGTGTCGGCGTCCCGCACCGCCTGCCGCCGCTCCTCCCGCTGGGCCTGCCCCTCGTCCTCCGGCGGGGCCGACAGGGCCGGCAGCAACGGCGTCATCGGCAGGCGCCGGATGATGGCGCGGCGGATCGCCGCGTCGAGCTCGCCCTTGCCGAGCAGCCCCGGCACCAGATCGAGCAGCTTCGGGGTGCGGGGCAGCGCCGCCAGCAGGTCGAGGTACGCCTCCGCCGCCCGCTCGACGAGGAAATCGGTGAGCGGCCCCGGCGCCGTGTGCCGCCGGTCGGTGGCCATCGGGAACGTGGCGATCAGCAGCGCCGGCAGGTCCAGCGGCTCGTCGCTGGGCGTGGGCGCGTGCACGACCGGGGAGACGCCCTTGGGCAGCGGCTTCGGCTCGCCCGCCACCGGCCCGGCGGGCGCGTCGGGCCCGCCCCGCACCGACAGCCCCCAGCCGAGCACGCCCCCGTCCAGCCCGCGCGCCCCCGGCGCGCGCCCGGCGCCGCCCGAGGCGGTGGGCGCCGCGGCGCGGACGACCGGCACGGCCCAGCGGACCAGCCAGTAGGGCCGGGCCCGCTCCTCGGTGGGCCGGTCGGCGAACAGCTCGGCGACCTGCTCGGGGGTGAACGTGCCGGAGGCCTCGACCGTCCGCCAGCCCTCGGCCGTCACGACACGGGACTCGCCGTCGACCTCGATCTCGATCGCCGCGAGCGCCGGCATGGCCAGCGGCAACGCCGGCCCCGTCTCGTCGAGCATCTGCCGCACGGCCTGCTCGGCCGCCTTGTCGCGCAGCGGCAGCCGGACGACCGTGTCGAAACCCTCGGGCACGTCGGCGACCGCCGGGAACGGCAGCCGCAGCAGCGGCACGTGGCCCTGCCGCTCCGCCAGCGCGGTCGCGAGGGCCGGCTCGGCACCGACCAGCGCCGCCGTCTCGGCCCTCGACCAGCGGACCCCGCCGGTGGCCCGCGACGCCACCAGCGGCTCGTCGCACACGGAGACGACGGCGGCGAACCCCACGCCGAACCGGCCCACCACCCCGGCCTCGCCGCGCTTGGCCGACACGCGCAGCGTCGCGAGACTCTGCACGCCCGCCGCGTCGAGGGGCGCCCCGACGTTGGCGGCGGTCAGCACCCCGTCGCGCAGGGCGAGCCGCAACCGCCCCGGCACGCCGGCCCGTACGGCCGCGTCGGCGGCGTTCTGCGCCAGCTCGACGATGAGCCGGTCGCGGTACCCGCCGAGGGCGAAGTCCTCTTCGGCGTTGGCGTCCTCCCGGAACCGCGCGGGGGAGGCCGCCCAGGCGGCGAGCACGGTCGCTCGCAGAGCAGCGGTGTCGAAGGCGTCAGCGGCGCCGGGGGTAGCGCCGCCGGTCATGGAGTCGGTCACGATATCGGTCATGTCCCATGCGCACGCGGCCCGCCGAGGACCGCGAAAGTAGGCTCGGAGCCACCAGCCGGACGGCAGCGTGGCCAGAGGCGCGAACGCCCCTGCCCGCACACCCTAAAACGCCCCCGTCCCCCCACGCCGCCCTGATCGCCAACTCCCGGCAAGACCGCCCCGCCCCGCACCCCGGCCGGCCACTCCGCGTGCGGGCCGCATCGGCGGCCGGCCGCTAGGGTGATCTCGGGAGGTCGGTGTGCGGTTGTTCGTGGCGTTGGTGCCGCCCGATGACGTGCTGGCCGAGATCGCCGAGGGGTTCGCCCGCTATCGGCGGGAGTGGAGCGACCTGCGGTGGATGCCGCGGGAGCAGTGGCACGTCACGCTGGCGTTCCTCGGCGAGGTGGACGAAGCCCTGCTCGGCCCGCTGGAGGAGCGGCTGAGCCGTGCCGTGAGCCGGCACGACGCGATGACGATGACCTTCACCGGCACCGGCGCGTTCCCGTCGCCCGCCCGTGCCCGGGTGTTCTGGACCGGCCTCACCGAAGGCCCCGAGACCGCTCCGGCCAAGCTCGCCGAAACCACCACCGAAGCGGTCGAACCCAACGCCCCCGAGGCGCGCCACCCCCACACGGCCCGAGCAGGCCACCCCCGGACCCCGCTGCGCCGCCTGGCCGACTCCCTGGCCGCCGGAGCCCGCCGTGCCGGCGTGGCCGATCAGGACCGCAAGCGTTTCCACGCCCACCTCACCCTGGCCAGAAGCAGCCGCGAAGCCGACCTACGCCCCCTGATCCGCCTGACCCGCACCTTCGCCGGCCGCCCCTGGCAGGCCACCACCGTCCACCTGATCCGCAGCCACCAGGGCCCTCCGATCAGATACGAGCCTCTCATCGCCTGGCCTCTCGACTGACACCGGCCGTGTGCGGGCATGGCGTCTGAACCGGTGGTCGGGGCGGTCGGTGGGGCGGATAGGCTCCGAGGTGTGGATCGTCCTCGTCGGTGGCTGCTTCCCACCGTGCTCGCGGTGCTTTTGATCATTGTGGTGATCGGCGCGTTGTTCACGTGAGGTGCCCGGCCAGAGGTCGGGAGGTGTCCTCGGGCACGGCCGGCGGGCGCGGGGCGATGCCGCGGCGGGTGGTGGTGCCGGCCGCGACGGCGTGCGGACGGTCAGCGGGCGCGGCGGGCGATGATGGCGATGACGGCGGTCGCGCCGACGGCCGCGGCGAGCCACAGGGCGATCATGGAGAGGGGCATGCCGGTGTCGTGGCCGGAGGCGGCCGTGGCGGAGGTGCGGGAGGCGCCGCCGGGGTGGTCGCCCGGCCGGGTTCGAGCCGAGGTCGTCGGGTGTGCGGCGGCCGAGGGGGTGGTGCTGACGGCCCTGATGACCTCTTTGGGGAGGGGGATCTGCCACACAGGGCTGTTGGCGCCTTCGCTGCCGGTGAGCAGGGACAGGCCGTCGGGGGTGTAGGTGATGGACTCGGCCTGGTTCAGGGGCGGCATGGAGACCTTGGCGATGGGTTCGCCGGGGGCGCTGTAGACCGTGGCGGAGAAGTAGGTGCGGATCACGAAGCTGGAGCCGTCGGGGGCGTACGCCGCGTCGGTGGCCATGATGGGGGCCGGGCCGACGCGGCGCAGCACGTTCACGCGGTCGGTGCGCAGCCGGGCGGGGGCCCGGTAGACGGAGCCGACGAACTCTTTGCTCACGACGTAGAGCCGGCCGGTGCCGGGCTGCACCATGATGGCCTCGGCGTTGCGGGCGCCGTCGGCGTAGCGGAAGCGGTAGCGGGTGGCCCGCAGGGTGGCGTCGCGGATGTGCCTGGGCTCGACCACCTTGTACACCGACACGTCGGGCCAGGCGCCGTCGAAGTTGTCGCCGATGTCGGCGAACCACAGCACGCCCCTGCCGGTGGCGGTGTCGACGGAGGCGGCCATCGCCTCCCAGTCGCGGGCCGCCGCGCCGGCCAGCGTGAACGTGGCCCGGGTGCGCCCGTCGGCGCCCACGGCGTAGAACTGGGGGCCGGCGTCGCTGTCGTTGTGGGTGTAGTAGATGCCCTTGTGGGTGGGCGACACGGCGAGGCCGCTCGACTCGGTGATGCGCTTGTCCTTGAATCGGAAGAGCAGCCGCTCGCCGTCGGCGGCGTGCGCGGGCATGGACATGCCCGCGGCCATCGGACCCGCCAGCGCCAGCCCCACGATGATCATCAGCCGGACCAGGACGCCCCCCGTTCGTGACCCCATTTTGCCATCATGCCCTGTCGGGGAGGGGTGATGGGCGGGTGCGGCGCGGCGCGTGCTCGACTGGAGTGCACTCCAGGTCTCTAGGCTGGCGCTATGGACTACGTACAGCTTGGCCGCACGGGGTTGAAGGTCAGCAGGCTCTGCCTGGGCACCATGAACTTCGGCCCTGTCACCTCCGAAGACGACGCACATGTGATCATGGACCACGCCCACGAGCTGGGCATCAACTTCTTCGATACCGCCAACGTGTACGGATGGAAGCTCGGCGAGGGCATCACCGAGAACATCATCGGGCGCTGGTTCGCGAAGGGCGGCGGGCGCCGGGAGAAGACGGTGCTCGCCACCAAGCTCAACGGTGCCATGAGCGAGTGGCCCAACGACGCGAAGCTGTCGGCGCTGAACATCCGCCGCGCGTGCGACGCGTCGCTGAAGCGGCTGCGGACCGACTACATCGACCTCTACCAGATGCACCACGTCGACCGGAACACTCCGTTCGAGGAGATCTGGGAGGCGATGGAGGTCCTGCGCCGGCAGGGCAAGATCATTTACGTCGGGTCGTCGAACTTCGCGGCCTGGCACATCGTCAAGGCGCAGGAGACGGCGCGGCGCCGCAACTTCTACGGCCTGGTCAGCGAGCAGTCGCACTACAACCTGCTGACCCGCCAGGTCGAGCTGGAGGTGCTGCCGGCCTGCGACGATTACGGCCTCGGCGTGATCCCGTGGAGCCCGCTCGCCGGCGGCCTCCTCGGCGGCGTCCTGCGCAAGATCGACAAGGGGCGTTCCGCCTCCGAGCGGATCACCGCCGAGCTGGAGAAGCACCGCGACAAGATCGAGCGGTACGAAGCGTTCTGCGACGAGCTGGGGGAGAACCCGGCCGACGTGGCCCTCGCGTGGCTGCTGAGGCAGCAGGCCGTCACGGGCCCGATCATCGGCCCCCGCACCAAGGAGCAGCTCGACGGTTCGCTGCGCGCCCTGGAGCTCGACCTGGACGAGAAGGCCCTGGCCCGCCTCGACGAGATCTTCCCCGGCCCCGGCGGCCCCGCCCCCGAGGCCTACGCCTGGTAGCTCTCGCCCGGCGCTTTTCACGAATCTTTCGAAGGCGCGGTGCCCGGCCGGCACCGCGCCTTCGGCGTCGGCACGGGCCGTGCGGGCTCACAGGGGAGCGGTGAAGGGCTCGCCGCGCAGGGCGTGCTCGACCAGGTCGATGGACCGGCCGAGGCGGACCAGGCGCGGGCCCTCGCGGCGGTAGGCGTCGAGGACGGCCTGGATGGCGTGCGGCGGCAGGTGGTCCTTGAGGTCGACGGCGGCGGACCGGTAGCCGGCGCGGGCGGCCTCGACGGCCGAGCGGACGTGGTGGCGGGCCATGCGGGCCAGCGCCAGGGGGTGGCGGCGGAGCACGCCGTAGGCGCGGTAGTCGGGCGGCACCGCGTCGAGCAGCCACGCCACGGCCGAGACCTCCCAGTCGGGGGTGCCCGGCGGGGAGACTTCGGGCGGCCATCCTGGCGGAACGTACACGCGGCCAGTGTAGCGAACTTGTGTTCGATCGCGGATCCGTGTGGGCAGGTCAGCGCAGGTGCGGCCGGGTCCAAGCGGTGAGATCAAGCAACGTTCCTCGCGAAACACGGCAAACTATGGCTGTGTCGTTTCGGGGCGAGCGTGAGGAGGAGACGCCGTGACGAAGCGGGTCGCGGTCATCGGCGCGGGGATCCTCGGGCTCGCCGTGGCCAGGGAGCTGGCGAGCACGGCCGAGGTCACGGTGCTCGACAAGGAGGACCGGGTCGCGGCGCATCAGACGGGCCACAACAGCGGGGTGGCGCACGCCGGCATCTACTATCCGCCGGGCTCGCTGAAGGCCAGGCTGTGCCGGGACGGCGTGGCGATGCTCCGGGAGTACTGCGCCGAGCACGACATTCCCTACCAGGAGGTGGGCAAGCTCGTCATCGCGGCCACCGCCGACGAGCGCGCCGGGCTGCGCCGCATCGCCGAGCGGGCCAGGAGCAACGGCGTGCCCGGCATCGCCGAACTGGACGCGCTGGCGCTGCGCGAGGTCGAGCCGTACGCCGTCGGGGTGGGCGCCGTGCACTCGCCGCACACGGCGATCGTCGACTTCCCGGCCGTGGCCCGCCGGCTGGCCCGCGACGTGACCGGCCTGGGCGGCTCGGTGCGGCTCGGCGACGCGGTGCGGGGGCTGCGCGAGGGGGCGAGCGGCGTCGAGGTGACCGTCGGCGGGGAGCGGTTGACGTTCGACCGGGTGATCGCCTGCGCCGGTCTCGGCACCGACGCGGTGGCGGCGATGGCGGGGCACGCCGGAGATGTGCGGATCCTGCCGTTCCGGGGGGAGTACTACCGCCTGACGGGGGCGGCCAAGGATCTGGTGCGCGGCCTGATCTACCCGGTGCCCGACCCGCGTTACCCCTTCCTCGGCGTGCACCTGACCCGCCGCGTCGACGGCGAGGTGCTGGTGGGGCCGAACGCCGTCATGGCGCTGGCGTACGAAGGCTACTCGTGGGGCGCGATCGAGCCGCGCGACCTCGGCAGGATCGCCGCGTGGGGCGGCATCTGGCGGCTGGCGGCCAGACACTGGCGCACGGGGATCAGGGAGGTGTACGGCTCGCTGGTGAAGCGGTCGTTCGTCAAGGCGGCCCGAAGGTACGTGCCGTCGCTCGGCGAGGCGGACCTGGAGCGCACGACGGGTGGGGTGCGCGCCCAGGCCGTGGCCCGCGACGGGAGCCTCGTAGACGACTTCGCCATCGACGTGCATGGCAGGATCGTGCTCGTCCGGAACGCTCCGTCGCCCGCCGCCACCTCCAGCCTCGCCATAGCGCGGCATATGGCCGCGACGATTTTGCCGGACAATTGAACATCTCATGAGACCTTAAGGAAGGGCCGTCACTATGGGGGACGTGATCGAAGCGCCAGAGGCACGCCTGTTGATAGTCGAGGACGAGCCCAACATCCTGGAGCTCCTCGCCGCGAGTCTCAGGTTCGCCGGGTTCGACGTGCAGCCCGTCTCGAACGGCCTCGAAGCCGTCGCCGCAGCGCAACGGCACCGTCCCGACCTCATCGTGCTCGACGTGATGCTGCCCGACATGGACGGGTTCGACGTGGTGCGCAGGCTACGATCCGGCGGCACCTACACCCCCGTCGTCTTTCTCACGGCCCGCGACGCCACCGAGGACAAGATCAGAGGCTTGACGCTCGGCGGCGACGATTACGTGACCAAGCCGTTCAGCCTGGAAGAAGTGATCGCGCGCATCCGCGCCGTGCTGCGCCGCACCGCAGGCGACCCGCTGGCGCCGCCGCCGCGGCTGACGTTCCACGACATCGAACTGGACGAGGAGAGCCACGAGGTGTGGCGCGGCGGCGCCCAGGTGTCGCTGTCGCCGACCGAGTTCAAGCTGCTGCGCTACTTCATGGCCAACGCCGGGCGGGTGCTGTCCAAGGCGCAGATCCTCGACCACGTGTGGGACTATGACTTCCGGGGAGACGCCGGCATCGTCGAGTCGTACGTGTCGGTGCTCCGCCGCAAGATCGACAATCGCTCCCCGCGGCTGATCCACACCCTTCGCGGGGTCGGATATGTGCTAAGGCAGCCACCAACCACGTGACCTCGCTATCAGAGCGGATGCCGCTGCGGGTCAGACTGACCGCCGCGATGCTCGCTCTCGTCGCCGTCGCGCTGACCGTGTTCGCGGTGGGCAGCGTGTCGGTGCTTCGCGGCTATCTGGTCGACCGCGTCGACGGGCAGCTCCAGACGTTCACCACCGATGCCGTACGCAAGATCAGGAGGCTGCAGCTCGACCTGCCGACCCTCGTGCTGCGCACGCCCCCCGAAGGGCTGATCCAGGTCAGGAACACCACGGGGAAGATCGTCTTCAGCAAGGCGGGCTCCGAGGTCGAGGGCCGCCCCGGCCCCGTCTACCCCGCCTCGCCCGGCCTGCGGCTGCCCTCGCCCGTCGATCGGACACCCAGCGCACGGCCCGCGTCCGTACCCGAACTGCGGCTCACCTCGCAGACCGTCGACGCGGTCGCCGGAGGCGAACGGTGGCGCACGCAGAAGGTCACGATCGACGGGGTCGGCACCATCGTCACCGCCATCGACCTCAGCGCCGTCGACCAGATCACGATGCGGCTGGTGCTGATCGAAGTGCTCGTCGGCGGCGGGCTGCTCATCGTCCTCGTCGGCGTCGGCGTGGTGATCGTACGCCGCAGCCTGCGCCCCCTCGCCGAGATCGAGCAGACGGCCGGCGCCATCGCCTCGGGCCGGCTGAGCCTGCGCGTCCCCGACCGCGACCCCCGCACCGAAGTGGGCAGCCTCGCCCGCTCGTTCAACGGCATGCTCGCCCAGATCGAAACCGCGTTCCGCGACCGGGAGGCCTCCGAGGCGGCGGCCCGCCGCTCCGAGGACCGCATGCGCCGTTTCGTGGCCGACGCCTCCCACGAGCTGCGCACGCCGCTCACATCGATCCGCGGGTTCGCCGAGTTCTTCCGGCAGAACCCCGGCGCCGACCCGGTGCGGCTGATGGCCCGCGTCGAGGCGCAGGCCGCCCGCATGGGGCTGCTCGTCGACGACCTGCTGCTGCTCGCCCGCATGGACCAGCAGCGCCCCCTGCAGCGCAGGCCCGTCGACCTGCTCGCCATCGCCGGAGACGCCGTGCACGACGCCCAGGTGCTCGCGCCCGACCGCGACGTGTCCCTCGTCGTCGACGGCGACGTGGCGCTCATCGTGACCGGCGACGAGATCCGGCTCCGGCAGGTCGTGGGCAACCTGATGAACAACGCCCTCTCCCACACCCCCGCCGGCACCCCCATCCTGGTACGGGCCGGCACCCGCTCCCTGCCCCGCCCCGCCGAGGCCACCGAAGCCGGCGAAACGGGTGACACGGGTGAAACGGGTGAACCCACCGAGGTCTCCGGCACGCCTCCCGCCCGCCCCGGCGTCCCCAACGGCGCCTACATCGAAGTCTCCGACAAAGGCCCCGGCCTCACCGCCGAACAGGCCGAACGGGTCTTCGAACGCTTCTACCGGGCCGACCCGTCCCGCATGCGCCCCGCCACCGGCACCCCCGGCGACGCCGAGAGCGGCTCCGCGCCCGCCGGAGGCACCGGCCTCGGCCTCTCCATCGTCGCCTCCCTCGTCAAAGCCCACGGCGGCACCGTCTCCGTCGAGACCGCACCCGGCGCAGGCGCGACGTTCCGCGTCGTGCTCCCGCTTTCCCCAGAGGCACTCGGCTAGCGCCCCCGGCGCCCCCTGGGCCCGACGAACCTGTGCGGCCGGGGGCGGGCGTCCGGGTCAGGCGGGGGGCGGTGACGGTGCGGCCGTCGGCAGGCCCGGGAAGCCCTCCTCCGGGAAGCCGCTCGACGTGCCGCCCTGGCCGGGCAGCACCACCTGGTCGCCCTCCCGCAGGCCGGCCACGATCTCGATGAACCGCTCGCCCCGGATGCCGGTCGTGACCTGCCGCTCCAGGCGTCGCCCGTCGCGCTCGACCGTGACCACGCCGACCCCGTCGCCCTGGAGCCGCACGGCCCGCGCCGGGACGTAGAGCGCTGCCTCCGCCTTGCCGGTGGTCACCGTGATGCTCGCGTTCTGGCCGAGCAGCAGCCCGGCCGGGTGACGGTCGAAGGCCACCAGCACGCCGTACTGGACGAGGCGGCCCGTCGTGGTGGCGGTCGGGTCGATGTGGGTGATCGTGCCCGTGTACTGCTCGCCCGGCCGGGTCGCCAGCGTCACCACGGCCCGCTGGCCGATCCGCAGGCTGCCCACATCGGACTGCGTGAACAGGCCTTTGACCTGCAGCTCGTCGAGATCGCCCAGCCGGATGAAGCCGCTCGCGCTGCCGGCCCTGACCTGGGTGCCGACCGTGCCCGCGATGGACAGCACGGTGCCGTCGGCCGGTGCGGTGATCACCACGCCCTTCAGAGCCTGCCTGGCCGCCTCCAGATCGTCCTTGGCCTGCGTCACGTCGGCCTCGGCCTCCGCCTCGGTGACCGCCCGCCCGCGTCCGTCACCGGCGGCACCGAAGCCGCCCGCCCGGCCCACGGATCCCGTCCCGGTACGGCCGACCCGGGGCTGCCGTCCCTTCGCCTGCTCGCCCCCGGCGTCGCCCGCGCCGTTCTTGCCCGTGCCGTTCTTGCCCGTGCCCGCCTTGCCCGCGCCGGCCGTTCCGCCTGCGGTGGGGGACGGGCACGCGCTCGGGGGAGCGGCGTCGGCCGAGGTGGACGGCCGGGCGTCATGCGACGGGCCACCGCCGGGG
Source organism: Actinomycetales bacterium (assembly GCA_044507605.1). Taxonomy (GTDB): domain Bacteria; phylum Actinomycetota; class Actinomycetes; order Streptosporangiales; family Streptosporangiaceae; genus Thermopolyspora. The sequence goes on from JBIQJI010000007.1 coordinate 80,669, forward strand.
CCGGTGGAGCCGCCGGCCGGTCGGCTCGCCGAGGCGCTCGGGTGGGGGCGGCCGGACGCCGACGTGGACGGCCGGGGGCCGGTGCCGGTCGGGGCCGTGGTCACGGTGACCGTGGCGGTCGGCCGGACGGTCACGGTCACCGTGGGCCGGACCGTGACCGTGACGGTCGCGGTCGGCGTCGCGGTCACCGTGACGGTGGCCGTGGGTCCGGCCGCCGTGGGGCGCGGCGTCGGGGCCGGCGTCGGCACCGGGGTCGGCGTCCTGGTGGGGGCGCCGGTCGGCTTCGGGGTCGCGGTCACGGTGCGGGTGACGGTGACCGTCGGCGCGGGGCCGGGCGCGGCCGAGGAGGCGGAGCCGGGCGACGCGGCCGGGGCGGAGGGGTACGCGCCGAGCCGGTAAGCGGCCGGCTCGATCCGCATGGTTCCGGGGGCGGGCTCGACCTGTCCCGATGCCGGAGGGCTCGCGGTGGCGGAGCGGGCCGGGGAGCAGGTGTTCGCGGGGGAGGCGCCCGGTGTGGGCGCGGTCGCCGGGCGGCCGTCGGACGACGACGATGGGCGGGTGTGGGGCGGCGATGGTGCGGCCGACGCGCCCTGCCCCGCAGCCTGCCCCGCGCCCCGTCCCGCGCCGGTGGCCACCGACCTGCCCGCGCCGGACGAGGTGCTCGATCCGCCCGATCCGCTGGTCCCGCTGGACGACGTCCTGGAGGACGAAGTGCCGTTCTGGATGTTCGCGAGGGTTTCTTCGGCGGCGGCGAGGTTCGCTTTGGCGGCGTCGTACTGTTCGCGGGCGGCGGTGTCGTCGATGCGGGCCAATATCTGCCCCTTGTCGACCTTGTCGCCCACCTTCACGTAGATCTTTTGGACGGTGCCGTCGGCTCCGAAGGCCAGGTCGCGGGTGTGTGCGTCGACGGTGGAGCCTGCCGCCGACACCGTTGAGGTCACCGTTCCGCGTTTGGCCGCCGCGAGCGAGATCCGCGCCGGCGGCGGGGAGGTGTCGCTCGTGGCGTGGATGAGACCGGCGGCGGTGGCGACGATGCCCGCGAGGGCGAGCAATCCGAAGCGCACGACGGCCGACGGATTGGGTGATCTCATGGCGACATGCTGGTCTAGGTCAGGTGATGTGCAGCTCAGCCGCCTCTGAGAGTTTCCTGTAAATCATCCATCTGCCAGGAAACCTTAAGTAACGGCTGAGGTGGGTCCAAGCGCCGAGCATCATTGTCCAGACCTGTGAAGTTGTCGCTGAGGCGCAGAGCGCTGTTCGTGAACGGTGCCCTGGTGGTGCTGTTGCTGGGCGGCGCGGGGGCCGCGTACGCCTCCCTCAGCGACGGGTCCGAGCCGGAGGTCGCGGCGACGCCGACGACTCGTGTCACCCGGGGCACCGTGCTGGCCTCGGTGTCGGCCTCGGGGTCCGTGGAGAGCGCCAGGGCCCGCGACCTGGGCTTCGGCACGAGCGGCACCGTCGAGAAGATCTACGTCGACGTCGGGGACAAGGTGAAGAAGGGCCAGGTGCTGGCCCGGCTCGACGACACGGCCGCCGAGGAGAGCCTCGCCGCCGCCAAGGCCGCCTTGGACGCCGCGGCCGACGGAGACACCGACACGGCGGCCGGCTACGCGCAGTACGTCAGCGCGCGCAACACCTACAGACAGGCCAAGCGCACGCTCGCGGGCACCGTGATCAAGGCGCCTTTCGCCGGCACGGTCGTGGCGCTGAACGGCACGGTCGGCGGCTCCTCGTCGGCGACGGGCGGCTCGTCGGGTTCGTCGGGGTCGGCGTCCCCCGGCGGCGGGGGGAGCGGCGCGGCCCGGGGCGGCGGTTCCTCCTCGTCGTCCGGCGGATCGTCCGGCGGCTTCGTCCGGCTCGCCGACACGAAGAGGCTGCAGGTCGTCGGCGAGTTCACCGAGGCCGACGTGACCAAACTCAAGGTCGGCCAGCCCGCGACGTTCTCGTTCGACGCGCTGGCCGGGGTGACCGCGAGCGGCGAGGTCACGCTCATCGACCCGGTGGCGCACACGAGCGACAACGTGGTCCAGTACGCGGTCACGATCTCGATGACCGAGGTGCCGGAGACGGTGCGGCTCGGCCAGACGGCCACGGTGCGGGTCGTCGTCGACCGGGCGGACGACGTGCTGTCGGTGCCCTCGTCGTCGGTGACCACGGCGGGTGGCCGTACGACGGTGACGGTGCTGGAGAACGGCCGCGAGGTGGTCACCCCGGTCGAGGTGGGCGTCCGTGGCGACACCATGACCGAGATCAGGTCGGGGCTGCGGGAGGGCGACGAGGTCGTCCGGCGGCTCGCCGGCACCGGCACGACGGGCGGCTTCGGCCGGTTCCCGGGCTTCGGCGGCTTCGGCGGCGGTACCCGCGTGCGGGTCGGTGGAGGCGGTGGCGGCCGATGAGCGACGACGGCGCGGCGACCGCGGACCGGACCGCGCCGGTGCTCGACGTCCGCGACGTCACCAAGGTCTACGGCCGCGGCGACACCGAGGTGCGCGCGCTGCGCGGCGTGTCGCTGACCGTGGAGAAGGGCGACTACGTCGCCGTCATGGGCGCCTCGGGCTCCGGCAAGTCGACGCTGATGAACATCCTCGGCTGCCTGGACGTCCCGTCCAGCGGGCGCTATCTGATCGACGGCACCGACGTGGCCGCGCTCGACGAGCGGCGGCTCGCGCTGCTGCGCAACCGCAAGATCGGGTTCGTGTTCCAGTCGTTCAACCTGATCCCGCGCATGAGCGCCCTCGCCAACGTCGAGCTGCCTCTCGCGTACGGCGGCGTCAAACCCGCCGAGCGGCGCAGGCGGGCGCTGGCGGCGCTGGCGGAGGTCGGCCTGGCCGACCGGGTGCGGCACGAGCCGAACGAGCTGTCGGGCGGCCAGCAACAGCGGGTCGCGGTGGCCCGGGCGCTGGTCACGGCCCCGTCGCTGCTGCTCGCCGACGAGCCGACGGGCAACCTGGACACCGAATCGACCGCCGACGTCCTCGCCATTTTCGACCGGCTCAGCGAGTCGGCCCGCACGATCGTGCTGATCACTCACGAGGACGACGTGGCGGCGCACGCCCAGCGGGTGATCCGGCTGGTCGACGGGCGGGTCGTCGAGGACCGCAGGCAGGTGCCGGCGCACCGCGCCGCCTCGCGCGGGGCGGTGACGGGGTGAGCACGGTCGAGGTTCTGCGGTTCGCGGTGCGCGGCCTGCTGGCCAACAAGACGCGCAGCGCGCTGACCATGCTCGGCATTCTGATCGGCGTCGCCGCCGTGATCCTGCTGGTCGCCGTCGGCCAGGGCTCGTCGCGGGCGATCACCGACAACATCGCGCGGCTGGGCTCCAACACGCTCACCGTCATGCGGTCGTTCAGCGGCGGAGGCGGCGGGCCGGGCGGCGGGTTCGCCCGCCGGGGCGCCGGCGGCGGGCCGGGCGCGAGCGGGCCGCGAACCCAGGCGAAGGAGCTCACCGTCGACGACGCCAGGGCCCTGGCGGACACGACGATGGCGCCGTCGGTGCGGAGCGTGTCGCCGGTCGTGACCGCGAGCGGCCAGACGGCGACGTACGAGGGGGCGAGCCACGCGATCGCGCAGCTCGTCGGCACCTACCCGAGCTACTTCGAGGCGACGAACAAGCCGGTCGCCAAGGGCGCCTACTTCTACAACGACGACGTGCTGGCGTCGCGGAAGGTCGTGGTCATCGGGCAGACCGTGGCGAACGACCTGTTCGGCACGGTCGACCCGATCGGCGAGCAGATCGCCATCACCGGCGTGCCGTTCACGGTCGTCGGGGTGCTGAAGGCGTCGGGGTCGTCCGGCACCGGCCAGCAGGACGCCGACGACGTGGCGATCGCGCCGCTGCCGGCCGTGCAGCAGTCGCTGACGGGGTTCGGCTCGCTCGGGTCGATCGTGGTGCAGGCCAGGAACGCGGACGTGGTCGACCAGGCCCAGGCGGAGATCACGACGATCCTGAACGAGCGGCACGGCATCACCGCCGGCGCCGCCGCCGACTTCCGCGTCCTCAACCAGACCACCCTGCGCGAGACGGTCGGCGCGGCGACGAGCACGTTCACCGTGCTCCTCGCGGCCGTCGCCGCGATCAGCCTGATCGTCGGCGGCATCGGCATCACCAACATCATGCTGGTCACCGTGACCGAGCGGACCCGCGAGATCGGCATCCGCAAGGCCATCGGGGCGCCGAGGGGGGCGATCCTCGGCCAGTTCCTCGCGGAGGCCACGATGCTCAGCCTCGCCGGGGGCCTGGCGGGGGTCGCCATCGGGGTCATCGGCAGCCGGTTCACGATCGCCGGGGTGCGGCCGATCATCGTGCCGTCGTCGATCGTGCTGGCGCTCGGCGTGTCGGTGGCGATCGGGCTGTTCTTCGGCAGCTATCCCGCCAATCGCGCGGCCAAGCTGCGTCCCATCGAGGCGCTGCGTCATGAGTGAGCGGTACGGCCGCGAACAGGCGAGCGGAGAGTGGGTCTTCGGGTGAACGAGACGAGGCGCAAGCCGGCCAGGGCGGACGACCGGGAGATGTCGACGGAGGAGCTGCTCGGCTCGTCGCCGTTCGACGACGAGGACCTGGCGGCCGAACTGCGGACCCGGCCGGGCGGGGCGCGGTTGTCGACGGCGACCCTGGTGCTCGGCGCCGCGGTGCTGCTGATGCTGGGCGTTCTCGGCGGCATCCAGGCGGAGAAGGCCTGGGGGAGCCGGAGCGGCGGCGGCTCGGCGGGCGCCGCCGCGGTGCGCGCCGGGTCCGGCGGGGCCGGCGGGCCCGACAGGTCCGGCAGGTCGGGCCCGGCGGGCGACCGGAGGGCCGGGCGGTTCGGCGACGCGGGCGCGGGTGGCACTCGGCGGGCGGGAGGGTCCGGCGCGACCATCGGCACGGTCACGCTGGTGGACGGTAAAAAGATCTACGTGCGGACTTTCACCGGGAGCACGGTCATCGTCACGACCGGCGACGACACCGAGATCCAGGTCTCGAAGCCGGGCCGGGCGAAGGACCTCAAGCCCGGCAGCACCGTGATCGTCCAGGGGGAGCAGGGCGCCGACGGCACCGTCGCGGCCACCAGCGTTCAGCAGAGCTCCGGCCTGACCGGCGGATTCAGCAGAATGAGCACAAGAAACGGGGGTCGGTCATGACGGTACGAGCCGGGGCAGAAGGATCGGCACGGCCAGGGGCGGGGACGGAACGGAGCGGACGGGTGACGACGGGTGCCGGCAAACGCGGCGAGGAGGGACGGCTGCTGGTCGTCGACGACGAGCCGAACATCCGTGAACTGCTCTCGGCGAGCCTGCGATTCGCCGGATTCGAGGTGCTGACCGCAGCCGACGGGCGGGAGGCCGTGCAGATCGCGGAACGCAGCCGCCCCGATCTCGTCGTGCTCGACGTCATGCTGCCCGACCTGGACGGGTTCGCGGTCATCCAGCGGCTGCGGGCCGGTGGGCGGCGCATCCCCGTGGTCTTCCTCACGGCCCGCGACGCCACCGAAGACAAGATCACCGGCCTGACGCTGGCCGACGACTACGTCACCAAACCGTTCAGCCTGGAAGAGGTGCTGGCCCGCATCCGGGCGGTGCTGCGCCGCACCCGGGGCGACTCGGCGATTCCGTCCCGGCTGCAGGTCGCCGACCTGGAACTGGACGAGGACAGCCATCAGGTGTGGCGCGCGGGCCGCGCGGTGCACCTGTCGCCGACCGAGTACAAGCTGCTGCACTACTTCATGGTCAACGCCGGGCGTGTGCTGTCGAAGGCGCAGATCCTCGACCATGTGTGGAACTACGACTTCGGCGGCGACCGCAACGTGGTCGAATCCTATGTTTCCTACCTCAGACGTAAGATCGACACCGTTGATCCCCGACTGATCCACACCCTGCGAGGCGTGGGGTACGTGCTGCGCGCCCCACGTCAGTGACCACACCGGCGTGAGGTGCCGTGCACCCGATCAAGGAGCTGAGGCGGCGGCTGGCCCGGACCCCGTTGTGGCTCCGGCTGGTCGCCGGGACCGTCCTGCTGCTGATAGCCGCGATCACGCTGACCGGCGTGACCGCGGTGAAGCTGCTCAACGGCTACCTCGTCGACCGCGTCGACACCAACCTGGAGATCGCCGCCGGCATCGCCCACAGCGACCGCAACCGTGACGGCCCGCCCCGGCCGCCCCGGCGGCTGGAACACGTGACCCTCGGCCGGCTGACGTCCTCGCCGGGGCCCCGCTACCGGCGCGCGCCGGGCAGCTTCTACGTCGTGCTGCTCGACTCCAAAGGCGACATCGCCGACACCTACGCCGCGCCCCTCAACACCGAAGTGCCGACGCTGCCGAAAGGCCTCACCCCCGCCGAGGTGGAGCGCCGCGACGGCCGGCCCTTCGACGTGGCCAGCCCCGACGGCACACGATGGCGGGCCGTCGCCGTGCCCGAACAATACGGGCTCACCCGCGTCGTCGCCATCAACATGAGGAACGTGCAGAGCACGGTCAACCGGCTCGCCGTCATCGTCAGCTGCGTCGGCGGGGCCGCGGTGCTGATCCTGGTGTTCGCGTGCTACTGGCTGGTGCGGCGCAGCCTGCGGCCCCTCAACGAGATCGAAGGCACCGCCCGGGCCATCGCCGGGGGCGACCTGTCCCGCCGGGTGCCGGTGCGGCACCGCCGTACCGAGATGGGGCGGCTCGGCCGGGCCATCAACGGCATGCTGACCCAGATCGAGGCGGCGTTGCGCGCCCGTGAGGCGTCCGAGACGGCGGCCAGGGAGGCCGCCGAGGCGGCGCGGCGATCCGCGGTGGAGGCGCGGCGGTCCGAGGAACGCATGCGCAGGTTCATCGCCGACGCCTCCCACGAGCTGCGCACCCCCCTCACCTCCATCCGCGGCTTCGCCGAGCTGTACCGGCACGAGGAGGTGCGCGACCTGGAGGAGGCGTCGCGGCTGCTGCGCCGCGTCGAGGACGAGGCCGAGCGGATGGGCCTGCTCGTCGACGACCTGCTGCTGCTCGCCCGCCTCGACCAGCAGCGCCCCCTCGAACGGCAGCCCGTCGACGTGCTCAGCCTCGCCGCCGGGGCCGTGCTCGACGCCCAGCTGCTCGCCCCCGACCGGGAGATCGAGCTGGCCCGCCTCGACGACGGCGAAGGCCCCCTCGTGGTGTGCGGCGACGAGGCCCGGATCCACCAGGTGGTCGGCAACCTCGTCAGCAACGCGCTCAACCACACCCCGCCCGGCACGCCGTTCCGCATCGGCGTGGGCGCCTGCGGCGACACCGAGGTGCTGATCGAGGTCGCTGACGAGGGCCCCGGCCTCAGCGACGAGGACGCCGAACACGTCTTCGAGCGCTTCTACCGCGCCGACCCCTCCCGCAGCCGCAACGGCCAGGGCGGCACCGGCCTCGGCCTGTCCATCGTCGCCGCCCTCGTCGACGCCCACGGCGGCACGATCAGCGTGCGCAGCGAACCCGGCCGCGGCGCGTCGTTCCAGGTCCGGCTCCCGATGGCCGGCCCCGAGTTGACAGCCGACTTCCAGGTGCTCCGCACCTCTCGCGAAGATTGATCCCCTGATATTGATCACGTCAAAGCCCCCCGCTTCGGGAGCCACGTCGTGACTGCGCGAGCCTTCCGCATCCTCGGCGGCACTGCGGCGCTGGCCGCCGTGGTGGTCGTCTCCGGCTGTTCCGGAGACGAAGCCGGCACGACCTCGGCCGTGGCGTCGGCGCAGCCCGCCGCCTCCGGCGGCCGTGCCGCCTTCACCGAGTGCCTTCGCGACCACGGCGTGACCCCGCCCACGGGTCGGCCCTCCGGCCGCCCCGGCGGGCACCTCACCGCGCGGCCGAGTGGTCCCCCGTCCCCCCGGCTGCCCGAAAGGGGGCGGGGCGGCTTTGACACCACGAACCCCGCACTCCGCCAGGCCATGCAGGCCTGCGCCTCCCTCCGCCCCACCCCCGGCCCCGGCGAGGGCTTCGGCCGCGGCAGGTCCGGCGGACGCGACGACTCCGCCCTGCGGGCCTTCCGCACCTGCATGAAGGACAACGGCGCGGACCTCGCCCCGGGCGCCGTCCGCGACCAGAAGACCCCCCACCCCGCGATCGACAAGGCCCTGGAGAAGTGCCGCCCCCTCCTACCGGCCCGCCCCACCCCGAGCCCCGGTGCCTGACCGGCACCCCTGACCCCATCGGCTGACCCCGACGGCCGGGCAGGACGGCGGCGAGCCCGGCTCGCCCTCGGACCGTCATTCGGCGACCGGCCGGTCAGCTGGACGCGGCCCCGTCGAGGGCGACGGACACCCACACGATCTTGCCCCCGGTCAGCGGCCGGCGGGTCCCCCAGTCCTTGGCCGGCGCCTCGACCAGGAGCAGCCCACGCCCGGACTCGTCGCCGGGTCCGGGTTGCCGGCGCTTCGGGAGATCGGTGGCGGGTCCCAGAGCTCGATGAGGAGTTCGTCCGGCAGCAGGTAGAAACACAGGCAGATCACCTGCACGTGGTCCTGCGGTACGTGATGCGCAGCCTGCATCGGGGCGAAATTTACGGCTTTAACCGCATTCGTAGCTATTTCGCTCACCACGAGTTCCGCGTCGTCCATGACGCGGGACGGGTGCCACTTCTCCAAGAGCGCCCTCGTGTGCATACGAGCGGAAGCGACGCTGGACGGTGTGGCCGGTAGCGGGATACAACTCACGAATCTGTCGATGAATGGTCGAGTCACTACGAACCTCGGAGCTCTGTCGTCGTTGCCCGACTGATGAAGGCTCTTTCGGCCGCGTGCGACCGAACCATGACGATAAGTGGCGGGCATTTGCCATGCGTCTATCGCTCCGTAGTGCGACCATGACGGAGTGTTGCTCAAGCACTAAGTGTTCGGCAAGTGCCGAACGGCATTATCCAGAATTGTCCGAATGGTGCATTCACGGGAGACGATGACAATGGCACGCGACGTGGGCAGCCCCACGGTCCGGCGACGGCAACTGGCGGCGGAACTTCGCCGGCTGAGGGACGAGCGCGGCCTCAGCCCCGAGGACGTCGCCTCCGAACTCGGCTGGCACCCCACCAAGCTCAGCCGCTTCGAGACGGGCCGCCGCGCCGTCCAGCCCAGCGACGTGCGCGCCCTGCCGGCGGTGTACGGCGTCCCCGCCGCCGAACACGACGCGCTCCTCACCCTGGCCCGCCAGGCCCGCCAACGCGGCCGTGGCCATGCGCGACAGCAAGAACCCCGATGGGGGCGCGCTCGTGGTCACCACCGCCGCATGGGCGGCTTTCCTGCGGCACGTACGCGAAGGCGCGATCGGCCGGTCGTAGCCGGTCGGTCGTCATCGATCGGCTTGGGCGAACCGTCGGGCGTGTGTCCGGACATCGCGCGGGACGCCGGATGTGCGGCGCGCCGGAGAACACTGGAGAGCAGGGGCGGTCCCGGCCAGGAGGTCCTCGTGGTCGGGCGGCGGGTCACGAGGTGACGTAGACCTGGCTGAACACCTCTGAGAGCTTCTTCAGGTCGTCGGCGGTGCTCACATCGGGGGCCGCCGGGTTGTAGATGGTGGACAGGCGGCGCTGCAGGGGCCGGAGCTTGGTGAGCTGGTCCCAGGTCGGGGTGTCGGCCAGGTCGTCGCCCAGCACCGAGTGCACGGTGCCCTGGGCGTCGCTCCAGCGGGTCCACAGGTTGACCGTGGAGGCGCCGTCCTTCAGGGGGACGGCGACGCGGTCGTTGGCGAGGGTGGCGGCCTGGTCGGTGGTGAGGGGGGCCGTGAAGGCGGCGTCCTCGGCGGAGATCTGGGTGAGGGCGTCCCAGGCGCGGGCGCGCACCTGGATCCACTGGTTGGCCTGCGCCTCCCGGGCGTCGATCTGCCAGGTGCCGTAGGTGCCGGCGAGCAGGCCGTTGTCGAGGGTGAGCTGGTCGACCGCGCCGGCCTTCAGGTACGCCTCGACGGAGTCGGGGGTGAGCAGGGGGTACTGGGCGGCCATGGCCTGCTTGCAGGCCGCGTCGGCGCCGCAGCCGAACTCCGGCACCAGGGTGTGCACGCCGAGCCGCTTGCCGGGCGCGACCTTGTGCAGGGCGGCGGCCGTCTCGGTGACGAACCTGTTGATCTCGTCGGTGCTGGTCAGGGTGCCGTTGTAGCCGAGCTGGGAGGTGAAGCGGATGCCGGCGACGCCCGGCTGGGCGGCGAGGGCGCCGACCTGCCTGACGGCGTTGGTGAAGGTGTCTCCGCCGGCCTTCCAGTCGTCGGCGAGCTCGGTGTCGACCCAGACCCGCATGCCGTTGCCGGTCGCGGCGGCCACGGCCTGCCCGGCGGGGGTCTGCGCGGCGGCGGCCACCTCCTGCTGGGTGACGGGCGCCGGGTCGACGTAGCACTGGGGATCGGCCGCCTGGCAGGTGGGCTTGGCGGTCGGCTCGGTGTAGTCGGTGGGCGCCGGGTCGGACTCGTCGTGGGCGGCGGCGTCGCCCTGGGCGTCGGGGGGCAGGCAGGCGTCGCCGCTGGCGTCGCACGAGAACCACAGCCCTTCGATGGGCGAGGCGGCCTTCAGGTTCGCGGAGTCGTCGCCGAGCCAGAACATCGCGACGTCGGCCGCTTCCTCCGGCGTGTTGAGCCACACGCACTGGACGTAGGCCGGGGTGCCCGCGGGCAACTGGTCGTTGCAGCTGCGGGCGTCGGCGGAGAACGCCGCCGCGGCGGGCAGCCCCACGATCAGCGCGCTGAGCGTTACGACGGTGGCGAGAATTCGGCGTACCCGAAGGCGCATGTTCGTCCCCAAGGGGCGGAGGGCCGGCAGATTCGATCTTCGGGACTTTACCAATAAGTCAGGGTGCGATCAGGGATCAACCGCTATTTACCGGGCAAACGTGCGGCAATTGTTAGCGTTCTCCACATCGCGCCCGCGGCCGTTCCCGGCACTCCTCGCAGATCGGGACGACAAGCCGGTATTCACCACTTGACGTGATCGAGCAATCACATACCGCTAATCTGGGGTCGACCGAATGGCCATGACCGAAAAGCATGACCGAGAAAGCGGACCGGAATTGCGCCGATGACGTCCACCGCACGCCTGCCGAAGTTCTCTCTCGCCGCCCTCGTGCTGCTCGTCGCACTGCTCGCGGGCCTGGCGTGCGACGTCCCGAAGGCCGCCCGCAAGGCCGGGCCGAGGGCCGCGCCACCGGTCATCACGCTGTCGCCCGCGCCCGACTCCACCCACGCCCGCCCCGACAAGGGTCTGGTGGTCCGCGTCGCCCACGGCGCCCTCGGCAGGGTCTCGGCGTACGCCGGGGGCCACCGGGTCGCCGGCCGCTTCACCCACTCCCGGGCGCGGTGGCGCTCGGCGTGGGCGCTGCGCCCCGGCACCGTGTACACCGTCAGCATCGCCGCCACCGGCCCCGGCGGCACCGTGACCGAGATCCGCAAGTTCCGCACCCGGCCGGCGCTGCGCACCCTCTCGGTGGCCGACGTGACCCCGAGGGACGGCGAGACCGTCGGCGTCGGCATGCCGATCATCGTGACGTTCACCGCTCCGGTGCGCGGCGACCGCGCGAAGACCGCCGTCGAGCGGGCGCTGGAGGTGCGCGCCGAACACCCCGTCGAGGGCGCCTGGCGCTGGGTCGGCGACACGCAGGTGATCTACCGCACCCGCACCTGGTGGCCGAGCCATCAGCACGTCGTGTTCACCGCCCACCTCAGCGGCGTGCGCGCCGGGCCCGGCCTGTACGGCACCACCGACCACACCACGGCCTTCACCATCGGGCGGCGGCAGATCAGCACCGTCAGCGTGCCCCGCCACGTCATGCTCGTCCGCCGCGACGGCGCCACCGTGCGCCGCATCCCGATCAGCGCCGGTCGCGGCACCACGTGGGAGTACACCACCAGCAGCGGCATCCACCTCACCATGGACAAGGCCGACCCCGTCCGGATGATCTCCCCGCATCGGGTGAAGGGCGACCCCGGCTACTACGACGAACTCATCGACGACGCCGTGCGCATCTCCAACAGCGGCGAATACATCCACGCCAAGAACAACCTGTGGGCGCAGGGCAGGTACAACGTCAGTCACGGCTGCGTCAACGCGAGCCCCGCCCAGGCCGCCTGGTTCTACGCGTCGACGCTGCGCGGCGACCCCGTCATCGTCACCGGCACCGACCGGCGGCTGCAGTGGGACAACGGCTGGGGCTACTGGCAACTGACATGGGACGAGTGGGTGACAGGAAGCGCCGCCGACCCCGAACTACGCTAGCAAACTGGAACTATTACCAGCTTGGGGTACGTTCATTGTTCTAGGAGGCCGGGGCAATGGACTCATGGATCATTTGGCTCATCCTGGCGGCGGCGCTCGGCGTGGCAGAGATCTTCACGTTGACCGCGGCGCTGGGACTGCTCGGCTTGGCCGCGGGGCTCACCGCCATCGTCGCCCTGATCGGCCTGCCCGTTCCCATCCAGTTCGGGGTGTTCGTCGTCGCCTCACTGGCCGGCCTGGTGCTCATCCGGCCCATCGCCCAGCGGCACCTCCGGCAGCCGCCCTCCCAGCGGTTCGGCGTCGCGGCACTGGTCGGCAAGCAGGCGTACGTCACCCGCGAGGTGACCGGCAGGGAGGGCCGGGTCCGCATCGGCGGGGAGGAATGGTCCGCCCGCGCCTACGACGAGACACTGGTCATCCCCACGGGCGCGACCGTGGACGTCATAGAGATCGAGGGCGCGACCGCCCTCGTTTACCCCAGGGAGTGAGCAATGGACGCCGCCCTGATCGTCGGGATCGTCTTGGTGCTGTTCGCCATCGTCACGGTGCTGAAGTCGGTGCGCATCGTGCCACAGGCGCGCGTCGCCAACGTCGAGCGGCTCGGCCGCTACCACCGCACCCTGTATCCCGGCCTGAACTTCGTCATCCCCTACATCGACCGGGTGCGACCGCTGATCGACATGCGTGAGCGGGTCGTCTCGTTCCAGCCGCAGCCCGTCATCACCGAGGACAACCTCGTCGTCGACATCGACACCGTGCTCTACTTCCAGGTCACCGACCCCAGGGCGGCCGCCTACGAGATCTCCAACTACATCCAGGCCATCGAACAGCTCACCGTCACCACGCTCCGCAACGTCATCGGCGGCATCGACCTGGAGAAGACGCTCACCTCGCGCGACACCATCAACAGCGCCCTCCGCGGCGTCCTCGACGAAGCCACCGGCAAGTGGGGCATCCGCGTCAACCGGGTCGAGATCAAGGCGATCGATCCGCCCAGGACCATCAAGGAGGCCATGGAGAAGCAGATGCGCGCCGAGCGCGACAAGCGGGCCGCGATCCTCACCGCCGAAGGCCAGCGCGCGTCGCAGATCCTCACCGCCGAAGGCGACAAGCAGAGCGCCATCCTGCGCGCCGAAGGCGAGCGGTCGGCCGCCATCCTCCGTGCGAACGGCCAGTCCCAGGCCATCGACCAGGTCTTCCAGGCCGTGCACCGCAACGACCCCGACCCCAAGCTGCTCGCCTACCAGTACCTCCAGATGCTGCCCGAACTGGCCAAGGGCCCGGGCAACACGTTCTGGGTGATCCCGAGCGAGGTCACCTCGGCCCTGCAGCGCGTCTCCAAGGCGTTCACCCAGACCCTGCCGCCGTCCAGCGCCACCCGTGAAGAGGCCCAGGCCGCCACCTCCGAGATGGCCTCCGCGGCCGCCCAGGAGGCCGAGCAGGCCGCCGCCGACGCCAAAGCCGAGGCCCAGGAGAGCGCGGGCCCGCCCCAGCTCTCCCCCGCCACCCCCGACCCCCTCGCCGAAACCCTGAAGCAGGCCGAGCACAAGCCCGACCAGACCTGACCCGACACGACCCCGCCCGGCGCCGTCCTCTGGGCGCCGGGCCGGTTCACCCCGCCAGGTCACGTCGCGCCGCCCGATCCGCCCCTCCGGCAGCGCCGGGCGATGCGCACGCCCGCGCCGGCGGACCAGGTCGGCCGCGGGCGGCGGCGCCTTTCTTACGAGGTGCGAACGGGCCGCGCCGGCCCCGTGCCGAGGCGGGCCGTCGTGGTTAGCCTCGCGGCATGAAGGTGCTGATCACTGGAGTGTCGGGGTTCATCGGAAGCCATGTGCGGGAAGCGGCCGAGGCGGCGGGCCACGAGGTCATCGGCCTCGACCTTCGCCCCGGGGCGGGCGTGGTCGCCGGGGACGTACGGGACGGCGACGCGCTGGATCGCGTCCTCGGTGGCGTCGGCGCCGTGATCCATCAGGCCGCCAAGGTCGGTCTGGGCGTCGACGTGCACGACCTGCCCGTCTACGCCTCCGTCAACGCCCACGGCACCGCCGTGCTGCTGGCCGCGATGGCCCGCCACGGCGTCACGCGGCTCGTCCTCGCCTCCTCCATGGTCGTCTACGGGGAAGGCGCCTACGACTGCCCCGCCCACGGGCGCGTACGCCCCGGCCCGCGAGCCCCCGAAGACCTGGCCGCCGGCCTGTTCGAGCCCCGATGCCCGCACTGCGCCGCCGAGCTGACCTGGGCCGAGATCACCGAGGACGCCCCCACCGACCCCCGCAACGCGTACGCCACCACCAAGCTCGCCCAGGAACACCTGGCCGCCAACTGGGCCCGCGAGACCGGCGGCACCGCCGTCGCCCTGCGCTACCACAACGTGTACGGCCCCCGGATGCCCCGCGACACCCCGTACGCCGGCGTGGCCTCGATCTTCCGCTCGGCCCTGGAGGCGGGCCGCGCCCCCCGCGTCTTCGAGGACGGCGCCCAGCGCCGCGACTTCGTGCACGTCCGCGACGTGGCTCGCGCCAACCTGGCCGCCCTCCCGGCGGGCCGCCCCGGCACCCTCACCGCGTACAACATCGCCTCCGGCACCCCCCACACCGTCGCCGACATGGCCGCCTCCCTGGCCTCCGCGCACGGCGGCCCCCACCCGGTGACCACAGGCGAGTACCGCCTCGGCGACGTCCGCCACATCGTCGCCTCCCCGTCCCGGGCCGCCGCCGACCTGGGCTTCACGGCAGCCATCCCCTTCGACCAGGGGATGAAAGAGTTCGCCACCGCGCCCCTCGCCGCCTGAGCACGGCTCCCATCAGGGGTCGGCACGGAGCGGATGCTCCTCGGGGAGAGGGTCGCGAACGTAGGGAAGAACGCGTTCGCAGCAGGCGCCGAAGCGCTCGAAGTTCTTGCGTGCCCGGACGAGACTGAGGTCCCCGTTCGGGCCGCCGCGGACGACATGGGCGTCGTGGACGTCCTGGCCGTCGTCCTCCCAGAAGCAGACGGGACAAATCTCGTAACCGCCCCGTTCGGCGAGAGTGCGGAAGCCGCAGCAGGGGCAGGCGTGATTCTGTTCCCCCGCAGGGAGACGCACACTGTTGTGCGACGCGATGTCGCAGTACCACTCGAAGTGGCGTACACGCCGCTCGATCTCGTCCGAGTCGGGAGCACCGGGATCATCGGCCATGTTCCGATGGTCCCGCGCCTCACGCCCGATCACCAGGGCGACAGGACCAGGCCCTGCAGGAGCAGGCCCGTCAGGGCCTGAACGGCGAGCCACCGGCGGCCGACCGGGGACCAGGCCGACGCCAGGCCGATCCAGGTCGCGAAAGGGAGCCAGATGCGCTCCACCTCGCCTCGCGTCACCCCGCTGACGTCGAGGGCCACGACGGCCACGACGGCCGCGGCGATCACGGCACGGAGCGGGCCTGCCGGGAGACGTACCAGGCCGATGGCGGCGGCCGGGCCGGTCAGCAGGGCCAGGACGGCCAGATTTGCGATCAGGAAGTACAGGTAGGGGCGGGCGGCGCCCGGATCGGCCGCCCACTCGGCGTGCGTCGCGGCCACCCCATCGGGCCACCAGAAGCCGCCCAGCGCGAACGCGCCCGTCACCGCCCCCGCCCCGCCCAGGCAGGCGATCACGGCCCGCACCGGCACCCGGGCCACGACCCCGGCGACCCCGGCGACCAGCAGGTACGGCACCAGCCCGTAACTCAGGTACGGCAACGCCCCCAACACGAGCCCGCCCAGACCCCCGGCCACAATGCCCTGCCCGCCCAGGCCCTTGGCCAGAATGCCCTGGCCGCGCACGCTTCCGGCGAGGATGCCTTGCTCGCCAAGACTCTTGGCGGTGATGACTTGCCCGCGCGGCTGCGGGCCGCCATGCCCTGGGCGGTGCCGCGCCTCACCCTCCTGCGCCGCTCCCGGTGATCGGCGCTGACGGTCGACCACGAGGCCACCCCCGGCCGACATCACCAGCAGGGCCACACCCCAGGCGCCCGCGCCGGCGAAGAGGGCGTCCATGCTGGTGGCGATCCACACGGCCGCCGGGGTCAGGGCCAGGTAGGGCAGGGCCCGGCGGGCCGCCGCTTCCCCGGCCAGGCGGCGTACCGTGAGGGCGACGGCCACGACCGCCGAGCAGCCGGCCGCGATGACCAGCAGCGCCGCCCACAGCGGACCCGGCAGGCCCACGGCGGCCAAGGCCCAGACGATCAGCACGGGCAGCGGCGGATGGCCGCGGACGTGCGTGGGGTAGCCGGGCAGCCGGTCGGTGAAGGCCCGCAGCCAGCCCGCCGGGTCGTCGCCCACGGCGGGCAGCACGGCCAGGTACTCCTGCGGATGGGTGAACGGCTCCGCCACGCCGCTTCCCGACAGCGCGAGCAGCACCGCCCACGCCAGCGCGACGCCGTACGCGACCAGCACAGCCACCCCGAACCGCGACCGGGCCACCAGGTCGGGCAGCGCCGCCACCACCAGCACCGCGAACCCGGCCGCCGGCAGCAGCCCCGCGCCGGGCACGCGCAGATGGCCGTGCAGCGGCGGCAGGTGATCGATCGGCAACGCTCCGGCCGCCCCCAGCACCGCCCCCACGGCGAACGCCACCATGATGAGCACCGCCCAGACGACCAGCGGGCGATCCCGCAGCCGGGCATGGGCCGTCCTGCCGACCGGGCCACGCCCGCGGGTCGGTCGCGTGACAGCAGGCGCCGGCACGGGATCGGAGCCCGTGGTCCCGGCCTTCGTGCCGCCGGCGCGGGGTTCGGAGCCGGTGGACGTGGCGGTCCCGTCTCCGGCGCGGGGATCGGCGGCCGGTCGGCCGGGGCCCTCGGCGGCGATCAGGCGCCCGCCGGGATGTTCCTTCACGTCGGGGCCCTCCTCCGTGCCGTCCGCCGTCTTTTCGGGGACAGGCGAAGATCAATGCCGCTGCCGGGGTCGGCGGGAGCGCCGTGCGGCCGGATCCGGTGACATCCGTTCGGGATCTCGGCCTCACCGTAAGGCCGACCTGGCGGTTCGCCCGGAGCGCGTCATCACTCCGTAAGAGATGATCAAGCGGGTCGCCCTTAGCGTCAGATCCGTGCTGATCGATGTGGTGCTCCCGTGCCTGGACGAGGCGGCGGCCCTGCCCTGGGTGCTGGGCCGGATGCCCGACGGATTCCGGCCCATCGTGGTCGACAACGGTTCCACCGACGGCTCGGCGCGCGTGGCCGCGGCGCTCGGGGCCGAGGTGGTGAGCGAGCCCCGGAGGGGTTTCGGCGCGGCCTGTCACGCAGGCCTGATGGCCGCCACCGGGGACGTCGTGTGCTTCATGGACGCCGACGCGTCCCTCGACCCCGCCGAGCTGCCCGCCGTGACCGGGCCGATCGAACGCGACGAGGCCGACCTCGTGCTCGGCCGCCGCGTCGTCGGGCCCCAGGGCGGCTGGCCGGCGCACGCCCGGCTCGGCAACGCCGTGCTGGCCCGGCGGCTGCGACGCACCGCCGGAGTCGCGCTGCGCGACCTCGGTCCCATGCGGGCCTGCCGCCGCGCCGACCTGGTGCGCCTCGGCCTGACCGACCGCCGCTTCGGCTACCCCCTGGAGATGGTGCTGCGCGCCGCCGCCGACGGCTGGCGCGTGGCCGAGACCGACGTGGCCTACCTGCCCCGCGCAGGCCGCTCCAAGGTCACCGGTACGGTGCGCGGCACCCTGCGCGCCATCGGCGACATGCGCCGCGTCCTCGCCGAGTCGGCCGCATGAGCGGCCCGGCTCGGCCACCGGCCCGGCCACCGGGCCGTCCCGGCGCGTCCGGTGCCCCTACCGGTGGGCACCCGCCCAGGCAGGCCGCTCGGGCGCCGCAGGCCCTTCAGGCGGGCGCGGGTGCGGCGGATCGACCGGGCCAGGCCTGCGATCGCGTCGTCCGGCTCGCTGATGCGGTTGCGCGCCCGGGCACGCCCCAGCAGCCGGGCGTGGCGGGCCAGATCCTGGTCATCGCCAAGGAGCCGGTCCCGGGCCGGGTCAAGACCCGCCTGACCCCGCCCTTCACCCCCGAGCAGGCCGCCCTTCTGGCCACGGCCGCCCTCCAGGACGCCTTGGCCGCCGTGGCGGCCGTACCGGGGGTGCGGCGGGTCCTCGCCCTTCAGGGCGCCCCCGGCGCCTGGCTCCCGCACGGTTTCACCGTGCTCGCCCAGCGCGGCGGAGGGCTCGACGAACGCCTGGCGGCGGCGTTCACCGACGCCTACCGCACCCATCCGGTCCCCGCGATCCTCGTCGGCATGGACACCCCTCAGGTCACTTCGGCCCTGCTCACGCAGGCCCTGGCGGCCCTGGCCACCCACGACGCCGTCCTCGGCCCGGCCGCCGACGGCGGCTTCTGGCTTCTCGGCCTGCGCCGCCCCGACCCGGCGCTGCTCCTCGGCGTACCCATGTCACGGCCGACCACGGGCCTCGCCCAGCTCCACCGTCTCCACACCGCCGCCCTGTCGGTGGCCCTTTTCCCGACCCTGACCGACGTGGACACGGCCGAAGACGCCCGAGCGGTCGCCAAGGAGACCCCCGGCTCCCGCTTCGCCACCGCACTGGCCGAACTGCGCACACCCGCCGCGGCGACCCCCGCAGGCCGGCTCCTTCGCTGACCTCGAACGGTGGCTTGTGTTCAGGTCAGGTTGACGTATTGGCGGGGGCGGAGGGCCTGGGTGCGGAGGGCGGCCAGGGCCGCGGCGCGGCCTGTGTCGGTGAGCTGGTCGGGGGCGTTCCCGTGGGGTGGGATGACGCGGAAGTTCAGGGCGTCGAGGCGTCGGCGCAGCTCGGTGAGGGCCCGGGCGACGCTCAGGTCGTCGAGGTCGGGGGGTGTGGGGGGCGTGCCGGCCGGGCGGTGGTGCCAGCCGTCGTCGCCGAGGATCTCGGTGACCTTGGCGCGCAGGTCGTCGTGGCCGACGGGGTGGCCGTCGGCGAGGAGCATGAGGGCGATCTCGCGGGCCGACAGGTCGAAGTCGTGTTCGTCCGGGGCCGGGGTGATGAGGGCCGTCGTGGCGGCGTTCCACAGGGCCTCGGGGTCGGCGAGCAGGCGGCGGCCGCGGGTGGTGATGCTCAGGGTGCGGCCCATGCGGCGCAGGGCGCGCAGGTCGCTTTGGGCGATGGTGTGGAGGGTCACCAGGGCCGGCACCTGTGACTCGCTGCGGGGGGTGTTGGGGGTCCAGACGTCCCAGCCGAAGCGTTCGGTGGCTTCGGTGACGAGGGCGCGGGCGAGGTTGCCGCGCTGGGTGAGCGGCACGCCGGTGACGCCGAGTTCGAGCAGCCAGCGCAGGGCCTGCAGGTGGGGCTCCGCGGGGGGTGGCACGGCGGCGTGGAGGCGCACCTCGAACGGCTGGGCGAGGTCGCGGCGGGCGGCGCCGCGGCCGAGGACCCAGCGGTTGAGGCGTTCGCCGTGGACGCGCTGCAGCCAGCTGTCGCCGCCGAGTTCGGTGCGGGCGGCGGTGACCCAGCGGCGGGTGAGTTCTTGGCGGCGCTGCTTCCAGGCGGGTGCGCCGAGTTCCAGTTCGCCGGCGACGATGGCGAGTTCGAGGGCGGCCGAGCAGGCCACGTGGGCGCCGAGCTCTTCGGGGCCCATGATGGAGCTCCACGACAGTTCGGGCACGTCGGGGGGCAGCACCCCGGTGGCCTCGAGGGCCCGCTGGTAGGCGGCCATGCCGGCGTCTTCGCCGGCCCTGGCGTAGGTGCGCAGGATCTGGGTGGTCGTCGGTGACACGCAGAACGCGGCGTAGCGCTCCATGCCGCCGAGCCGGAGTAACCGGCCGAGGGCGCGGGCGATGCGGGTGTGCTCGGCCTCCCCGCCGCTGATCTTGACGGGCAGGGTGTACCAGAGGAACTCGCAGACGTCGAGCTGCGCGACCGTCTCGAGCGCTTCGCCGCCGGTCAGCCACTCCACCGCGACGCGCGCTGCGTCGGCGGTGTCGGGATCGGATCGCTCCAGCGCGGTGAGCAGCGCGGCGACGTCTGGTGCAGGCATGCCTCGCAGTCTGCCGTATGTGGCCGGGCCCTGACGATGACCGAGGCCACGACGATCGAACCTCCTCACCTGTCCACCATGATCCCGCCTTGTGCCTTATTGTCCCCGAAACGCCTGTATCGCCGGTGTTATCGCGCTAGATCCACGAATTGAAGAGCATCCGGCGATGCCACTCATCGTAGGTGACAAGGTCCCCGGCGAGCACGGGATACAGCCACCAGAAGTTCACAATCGCCAGCAACGCGAACGCGCCGACGATCGCCGCGCCCAGCACCCGCCGGGACGGCAGCGCGCTGACCGGCCCGATGATCAGGCCCGCGACCAGGGTGAGCGCCAGGATCATGAACGGCACCATCGTCACCGCGTAGAACTGGAACATGGTGCGGTTGTCGGCGATCGCGTAGTAGAACCACGGCAGCCAGCCCGCGACGTACCCCAGCAGCACCGCCCCGGCGCGCCAGTCGCGGGTGGCGACGTACCAGGCGACCAGCCCGATGAGGGCCAGCACGGCGCCGTACCAGATGACCGGCGTGCCGGTGCCGAGCACCGCCTCGGCGCAGTTGGGCGAGCCGCACCCCTTGGCCTTGTCGCCGCCCCAGTAGAACGCGACGGGCCGCAGCAGCAGCGGCCACTGCCACGGCTCCGACTGGTAGTTGTGCGGCGTCTGCAGCCCCGTGTGGAAGCTGAGCACCTGGGTCTGATAGTTGACCCACGAGCGCAACGAGTCGATCACGAAGAACACCGGCCCGGCGCTGGTGGCCTGCGCCCAATTGCGGCTCCACCCGAGCGACGAGGCGAACCAGCCGGCGAAGCTCGCGATGTACGTCACCACCGGCACCAGGACCATCGCGATCGCCGCCTTCGGCGCGTCGAGCGACAGGGTGCCGAGGTACGGTCGCCGCAGGCCCACCGCGCGCCGCGCGCCGACGTCCCAGACGACGGTCATGATGGCGAAGGCGATGAGGTAGAAGGCGCCGCTCCACTTCGTGGCGCAGGCAGCGCCGAGACACAGCCCAGCGGCGATGCGCCACGGCCGGAGGCCGAGCCGCGGGCCGATGTCGTTGAGCGGCGATGATTCGTACCAGTCGGCGAGCAGCGCCCGGGACCGGTCGCGGTCGACCACCAGGCAGGCGAACCCGGCGAGCGCCCAGAACATCACGAAGACGTCCAGCAGCGCGAACCGGCTCAGCACGAACTCCAGGCCCTCGACCGCCATCAGCAGCCCCGCGAGGCAGCCGAGCAGGGTCGAGCGGGTCATGCGCCGCGCCACCCGCGCGATGATCAGGATCGCCAGCGATCCGAGCAGCGCGGCCGCGAACCGCCACCCGAACGGCGTCGGCCCGAAGATCCACTCGCCGAGGCCGATCAGCCACTTGCCGAGCGGCGGATGCACGACGTACGAGGCGCACTGGTCGGCCTGCGCGCACTGCTTCCAGATATGGTCGTTGCCCGCGAGCAGCAGCTTGTCGGCGTTGTCGGCGGCGGTGCGCTCCACCCCGAAACGGATCAGCGACAACGAGTCCTTGGCGTAGTAGGTCTCGTCGAACACGATCGCCTTGGGGTGCGCGAGCCCGTAGAAGCGCAGGAAGGCGCCGAACGCCGTGACGATCAGTGGCCCCAGCCACCCCCACAGCGTGCTCCCGGGCATGGGCGGCACCAGCCGGTCACGCACCGAGCTCTGCTCCACGGTCTCCGGCTGCTCCGGCGGCTGCTCGAACGCCTGATTCTGGAAGTCGGTCACGGCCACCCGGTCATCGTAGGGGGGATCGATTACGTGGAGTCTAAGAAACGCCTCCCCGTGCCCCAATTGGCCGCATTCCCGTGAACGTTTCAACCTGCGAGAGGATGGACGCAGGGAGGTCACGTGGGGGAGTACGACGATACCGGGCGGCGCGGCACGCTGGTGCTGGCCGGCACGCCGATCGGCCGGGTGGGCGACGCCACGCCGCGCCTGCGCGAGGCCCTGGGCGGCGCCGACGTGATCGCCGCCGAGGACACCCGGCGGCTGCGCCGCCTCGCCGCCGACCTGGAGGTCACGGTGCGCGGCCGGGTGGTCTCCTACTACGACGTCAACGAGTCGGCCCGCGCCAAGGAGCTGCTCGACGCCCTGCTCGGCGGCAAGACCGTGCTGGTGGTGACCGACGCCGGCATGCCCGGCGTGTCCGACCCCGGCTATCGGCTGACCGCGCTCGCCGTCGAGGCCGGTGTGCGGGTGACGGCGCTGCCCGGCCCTTCGGCCGTCACGACCGCCCTCGCCGTGTCGGGGCTGCCGAGCGACCGCTTCTGCTTCGAGGGTTTCCTCCCGCGCCGGCCGGGCGACCGTGCCCGCCGTCTGGCGGCGCTGGCCCGCGAGGAACGCACCATGATCTTCTTCGAGGCGCCGCACCGCCTGCACGCCGCCCTGACGGCGATGGCCGAGGCGTTCGGTCCCGACCGCCCGGCGGCCGTCTGCCGCGAGCTCACCAAGACCTACGAGGAGGTGCGCCGCGCCTCCCTCGCCGACCTGGCCGCATGGGCGCAGGACCAGGTCAAGGGCGAGATCACCGTGGTCGTGGCGGGCTACGTCCCCGGCTCGGCGCCGCCCGACATGGCGGCCCTGGTGGCCGAGGTGGCCGCCCGCGCCGAGACCGGCGTGCCCCGCAAACAGGCCATCGCCGAGGTCGCCAAGGAGGCCGGCATCCCCAAACGCGACCTGTACGCGGCCGTGCACGATCGCCGGCCCTGACGGGGGCCCGGCCCGATCGCGACCGGGCGGATCACCGCTCGCCGGCGGTGCGGGTATCGCGGCCGGCGACGTCCTCGCCCAGGCCCGGGGCGGGCGTCAGGGCCGGGACGGGCGCCGCCGCGGCCGGCACCGGCCTGCGCCAGGGCATGCCGTGCCGCAGGGAGATCGCCGCGGCCATGCACGCCAGTGGCACGGCCGGCAGCAGGTACCGGTAGTCGAACTCGGCGGTCGCGGCCGGGGCCAGGATCAGCCCCACGGCCGCCAGCCAGGGCAGCAGCACCGGGCCGCCGAATCTTCGCCAGCGCACCACCACGCCGTACAGGCCGGCGAGCAGGATGATGCCGAGCAGCAGGCCGGGCAGGTGCACGACGCGCTGGTAGCCCTGCATGATGTCGGCCCACGGGCTGACGATGTGGGTGGCGGCGCGGCCGTGCTCGTAGGCCACCGCGTCGGTGTCGGCGTGGCCCTTGTACAGCGCCCAGTTGGGCAGCGGCTTCTCCTCGTTGCGGAACTCGTACTGGTTGTAGGTGTTGGCGTCGGGGAACACCGGCCGGTCCCAGCGGAACGACCGGAAGAAGTCGCGCGCCACCACTTCGAGGTAGTCGAGCGGCTGGGCGAGGATGGCCATCTTGGCGAACTCGCCCGCCCACATGTTCACGTCCTCGTTGAACTTGGTGGCGCCGCCCCAGCGGTGCGGCGGTCCGCTCGGGTCCCACAGGTACCACTGCGAGTAGTCGGACCGTTTGGTGGTGCACAGGATGATGAATTCGACCTCTTTGGGCTTCAGCTTGTCGCAGTCGGCGAAGGCCATCGTGCGCATGTAGAGGATCAGCCCGTCGCTGTTGGTGAGCGCGAACTTGCCGTACGCCGACGAGAACCACGCCATGTAGCCGCACACGGGGAGCGCGCAGGCCAGCACCATCGCCAGCACGGGCCGCCACCCGGCCCGCTTCACCAGCAGGTACACCGCGACCAGCGCGAGGATCGACAGCCCGATCGTGCGGGTGAGCGCGGTGAGCGCCAGCAGCAGCCCGATGATCGCGCCGAGCCGCCACGACAGCCTGCGGTGCCACAGGATCAGCGTGACCACGCCCACGACCAGCAGCGTGAACATCGTGTCGGACATCACCAGATGCTCGAGCTGGATCTCGTACGCGTCGAACAGCACCGGCGCCGCCGCCAGCGTCGCCCCCCACTTCGGCAGATCAAATTTCCGTATCAGAAGGGCATAGATCAGTACGGCGGTGGCTAGGCCCATCAGATGCTGGGTGAAGACCACGAAGGAAAAGCTGTGCAGCGGCCGTAGCATGAGCAACCAGAAGCCGTAGCCGTCCGGGCGGATCGGATGCGGCCGAGGGTGCAGCGCGACCGAGACGTACTCATAGGAGTCGTTGAACCACATCGCCGGCGTGTAGCCCAGCATGGTGATCAGCCGCAGCACGGCGCCCAGGGCGAACGCGATCGCGAACACCCGATGGCGCATCAGGAACCCGCCCAGACGTGTGGCGCGGCTCGACCAGGGCAGTCGAGCTCCCGTCGGTTCCGCAGCGGTGACCATGGCCTAAAGAATGCCAGGGGTTCGATCCAGTTGGCTCGCAGACAGGGGAGGCTAAGGCATCATGGTTGATTCACGTATGGGTGATCGAGGGGTTCGGACGTGGAACTGACCGTTGTGATGCCATGCCTCAACGAGGCCGAGACCGTGGAAACATGTGTCCATAAGGCGTTGGCCTGCATGGCCGAGCACGGCATCGACGGCGAGGTCGTGATCGCCGATAACGGCAGCACCGACGGCTCGCAGCAGCTCGCGCGCGACGCCGGCGCCCGCGTGGTGCACGTCGACGAGAAGGGTTACGGCAACGCCCTGATCGGCGGCATCCGCGCCGCGCGCGGGCGCTACGTGATCATGGGCGACGCCGACGACTCGTACGATTTCACCGCGCTGCTGCCGTTCGTCGAGCAGCTGCGCGATGGCGCCGACCTGGTGATGGGCAACCGGTTCAAGGGCGGCATCGCGCCCGGCGCCATGCCGCCGCTGCACCGCTACCTCGGCAACCCCGTGCTGTCGTTCATCGGGCGGCTGTTCTTCGGCAGCAAGGCCGGCGACTTCCACTGCGGGCTGCGTGGTTTCCGGCGCGACTCGATCCTGCGGCTGGGCCTGCAGACCGGGGGCATGGAGTTCGCCAGCGAGATGGTGGTGCGGGCCACCCTGCAGGGTCTCGACGTCCGCGAGGTGCCCACCACGCTGTCGCCCGACGGCCGGTCCCGCCCGCCTCACCTGCGCTCCTGGCGCGACGGCTGGCGCCACCTGCGGTTCCTGCTGCTCTACAGCCCGCGCTGGCTGTTCTTCATCCCCGGCCTCACCATGATGATCGTGGGGCTGCTCGCCGGCATCGCGCTCACCACCGGCCCGGTCACGATCGGCGCTCTCGCGTTCGACATCGACACCCTGGTCGGCGCGTCGGCGGCCGTCGTCATCGGCTTCCAGGCGGTGCTGTTCGCGCTGTTCACCAAGGTGTACGCCGCCGAGGAGGGCTTCCTGCCGGAGGACCGCCGCATCAGGCGGCTGGTCGACGTCATCACGCTGGAGCGCGGCCTGGTCGTCGGCGGGCTGCTCGCCCTCGCCGGCCTCGGCGGCCTGGTCGCCTCGGTGGTGCACTGGCAGGTCAACAACTTCGGCGCGCTCGATCCGCGGCACGCGCTGCGCATCGTCGTCCCGTCGGCCACGGCGCTCATCATGAGCTTCCAGACCATCTTCGCCGCGCTGTTCATCAGCATCCTCGGCATCCGCCGCACCAAGGAGACCCCGGCGGACATCGCCGCCTCCGCCGCCGAGGAGGCCGCCCAGGCCGTCAACCGCGAGACCGCGGCGCGCTGATCTCCGGTTGTCCACAGGCCCCTGTTCCGCGAATATCGAGTTGGCCCGACCCCGTAGGCTTGTTACATGTCTCAGCACATTCTGACCGCCGTCGCGTGGCCTTATGCCAATGGGCCACGGCACATCGGGCACGTCTCCGGATTCGGCGTGCCGTCCGACATCTTCAGCCGCTACCAGCGGATGGCGGGCAACAAGGTGCTGATGGTCAGCGGCACCGACGAGCACGGCACCCCGATCCAGGTGCAGGCCGACCGTGAGGGCGTGACGGCCCGCGAGCTCGCCGACCGTTACAACGCGGTCATCGCCGAGGATCTCCGGGCCCTCGGCCTGTCCTACGACCTGTTCACCCGCACCACGACCCGCAACCACTACGCCGTGGCGCAGGAGATCTTCCTCGGGCTGTACAAGAACGGTTACGTCTTCCCCAAGACCATGCTCGGCGCGGTGTCGCCCTCCACGGGCCGCACCCTGCCCGACCGCTACATCGAGGGCACCTGCCCCATCTGCGGCTACGACTCGGCGCGCGGCGACCAGTGCGACAACTGCGGCAATCAGCTCGACCCGGTCGACCTGATCAACCCCCGCTCGAAGATCAACGGTGAGACCCCGGTGTTCACCGAGACCGAGCACTTCATGCTCGACCTGCCCGCGTTCTCCGAGGCGCTCGGCTCCTATCTGCAGAGCAAGCAGGGCGACTGGCGCCCCAATGTGCTGAAGTTCTCCCTCAACCTGCTCTCCGACCTGCAGCCCCGCGCGATCAGCCGTGACCTCGACTGGGGCGTGCCGATCCCGCTCGACGGCTGGCGCGACCGCAGCGACAAGCGGCTGTACGTCTGGTTCGACGCCGTCATCGGCTACCTCAGCGCCTCCGTCGAGTGGGCCCGCCGCACCGGCGACCCCGACGCGTGGCGGCAGTGGTGGCAGAGCCCCGACGCGCGCGGCTACTACTTCATGGGCAAAGACAACATCGTCTTCCATTCGGAGATCTGGCCGGCCATGCTGCTCGGCTACAACGGCGAGGGCGCCCGCGACGGGTCGCCCGGCTCGCTGGGCCGGCTCAACCTGCCCTCCGAGGTCGTCTCCAGCGAGTTCCTGACCATGGAGGGCCGCAAGTTCTCCTCCTCGCGCCAGGTCGTGATCTACGTCCGCGACTTCCTGGCCCGCTACGACGCCGACGCCCTGCGCTACTACATCGCGGTCGCCGGCCCCGAGAACCAGGACACCGACTTCACCTGGTCCGAGTTCGTCAACCGCAACAACGGCGAGCTCGTCGCCGCCTGGGGCAACCTCGTCAACCGGTCGATCTCCATGGCGGCCAAGAACTTCGGCGAGATTCCCGCCGCCGGCGACCTCACCGACGCCGACCACGCGCTGCTGCAGCGCAGCCGCGAGGCCTTCCACGCCGTGGGCGCCGAGCTCGGCCGCTCCCGGTTCAAGAACGCCGTCACCGAGGCCTTCGACGTCGTCCGCGACGCCAACAGGTACCTTGCCGAGCAGGCGCCGTGGAAGCTGAAGGGCGAGTCCGAAAGGCAGCGGCAGGGCTCGATCCTGTACGTCGCGCTGCAGGTCGTCGACGACGTCAAGACGCTGCTCACGCCGTTCCTGCCGGCCTCCTCCAACAAGGTCTACGCCATGCTCGGCGGCGAGGGCGAGTGGTCGGTGATGCCGGAGATCCGCCAGGTCGACGAGGACGGCGGCCCGTCCTACCCGGTGATCATGGGCGACTACGACAAGGGCGTGGCCGTCTGGGAGCACCGCCCGATCCGCTCCGGCACCCGCCTGGCCCCGCCGACCCCCCTGTTCGCCAAGCTCGACCCCAAGATCGTCGACGAGGAGCTGGCCCGCCTTGAAGGCTGACGTCCCGCCGCCGCCGATGGCGCTGCCCGCGCCGGTCTTCGACAGCCACTGCCATCTCGACATCATGGTCGGCGACCGCAAGGCCACCGACCACGACAAGATGGCCCGAGCCGCGCAGGAGCTGGCGGCCGCCGCCGCGCCCGCGAGCGGGGCCGCCACCGGGGCCGCCAAGTCCGCCGTGGCCTCGGCCCGGGTCGCCCGCATCCTCGCCGACGCCCGCGCCGTCGGGGTCACCCGCCTCGTCACGATCGGCTACGACCTGCGCTCGTCCCGCTGGGCCGCCGAGACGGCCGCCCAGCACCCCGACATCTACGCCGGCGTCGCGATCCACCCCAACGACGCCCACGAGGCCACGCCGGAGGCCTTCGACGGCATCGAGGCGCTGGCGCGGCTGCCCCAGGTGCGGGCCGTGGGCGAGACCGGCCTCGACTACTTCCGCGACTGGTCGCCCAAGGCCACCCAGCACGCGAGTTTCCGCGCCCACATCGAGATCGCCAAACGCACCGGAAAGGCGCTGGTCATTCACGACCGCGACGCCCACGACGACGTGCTGAAGCTGCTCGCCGAGCAGGGCCCGCCGCCCGTCGTGGTGTTCCACAGCTTCTCGGGCGACGCCGAGCTGGCCAAGCAGTGCGCCGAGGCCGGGTACTACATGTCGTTCTCCGGGCCGGTGACGTACAAGAACGCCGGGTACCTCCGCGAGGCCGCCCGGGTCGCCCCCACCGAGCTCCTGCTCGTCGAAACCGACGCGCCGTACCTGCCGCCCACGCCGCACCGCGGCCGCCCCAACGCGCCGTATCTCGTGCCGCTCACCATGCGCTGCCTCGCCGAGGTCACGTCGGTGCCGCTCGCCGAACTGTGCGACACGATCATGGCCAACGGCGAACGGGTCTTCGGTGGCTGGTGACGTGATCGCGCCACCGTTTCCCGCCCGCCTCGCCCGGGTCATGCGAGGGCACAGGTTCGGCTGATCCGGTTGAGGCGCAGGTGACTCGGCCGCTACCGTCGAGCGCGGCGGCATGAGGATCGACCATGGGGACGGGGGCCACAGGGTGACGCAACACGACGTGACACAGCACGACGTGTCATGGCGCTTCACACCATCTCATCCGATTCCGGCTCCCGCCCTCCCACCCGACGAGGCCCCCGACTACCAGCAGCCCTACCAGCGGCAGGCGGACCCGCACGCCGGCGAGCCGGCCGTCCCTCCGGCCGACCCACCGGGTTCCATCGGCGGCCTGTCGGGTCCGCCCGGCGTGCCGGGCACCATGGACGGCGTGCCCGGTCCAACCGGGTTGCCGGGTCCCACCGGCGTGCCGGGTCCTACGGGCGGCCTGCCGGGTCCCACCGGCATGCCGGACCATGTCGGCGGCGTGCCCGGTCCCACCGGCGGCGTGGCGGGCTCCATCGAGGGCGTGCCGGGCTCTGCCGGTGTGTCGGCCCGGCCGCGACCTGCCCGCCCCACACGGCCGCGCCGCCCCCGGCCGCGCACCGCCGGGCCGTTACCCGAGGCCCCTGCGGCCCCCGACGCGACCATCACCCCTGCCGCCCACCCGACTGTCGCCCACCCGGCCCCCGACGTGGCCGAGACGCGTCCGCGCAGGTTGGTGCGGCCCAGTAAGCGCGCACGACCCGCCGGGCCCGTGAGCGGGCCGGCCCCTGCCGCGGGCTTCGCCCCGCCGCACGACACGCCGGAGTACGACTCCGAGCCCGCCGAACCCGGTCCCGCGCCGGCCCCGCGCCGCCGTGGCCGGGCCCGGCGCTCGGCGAGGAACCGCCGTAAGACCGGAACCCGCGGCGCGGCGGTGGCCGCGCCTCTCGATCCCGCAGCCGCCGACGACACCCTGCGGCCCGGCCCCGAAAGCGCCGAGCGGCGCCCCCGCCGTCTCGCCCGGCCCGGTCTCGCGTGGGCGGCCGTGACGGCGGCGCTGCTCGGTGGTGTCGGAGCCGGCGTGGTCACCGGCGAGGGCCTCGCCACCGAGGTCCATCTCATGGTCGACGGCGAGCCGATCACGACCCGCACGTTCGCCGACGACGTCAGGGGCGCCCTGGCCGCCGCCGGCGTGCGCTTTGATGGTGAAGACCACGTCTCCCCGGCCCCCAAGACCGCCGTGCGCGACTCCATGAACATCGTGGTGCGGCATTCCAGGCGGCTCACCCTCATCAAGGACGGCAGGCGGTACGTCCGCGAGGTCACCGCCCTCAACGTGGCCGACGCGCTCAAGGAGCTCGACATCGACGGCTCCCGAGCCGAGTTGTCGGCGTCGCTGATGCGCCAGATACCGGTCTCGGGGTTCCGGCTCAGCATGCGGACCGAGCGGCGTGTCGTCATCGTCACCAGCGCCGGACGCCGTCGCGTCACCACCACCGCCGGAACGGTCCGCGACGTGCTGGCCGACAGCGGCATCACGCCCGAGAAGGGCGCGCGGGTCCATCCCGCCCTCGACAGTTTCCCCAAGGACGGTCAGGTCATCAGCGTCAGCCCGGCGCACACCGTGCCCGTCCAGGATTCCGTGGCCGCGCT
Source organism: Actinomycetales bacterium (assembly GCA_044507605.1). Classification (GTDB taxonomy): domain Bacteria; phylum Actinomycetota; class Actinomycetes; order Streptosporangiales; family Streptosporangiaceae; genus Thermopolyspora. The sequence continues at coordinate 110,788 of JBIQJI010000007.1, forward strand.
CGACTGGAAGGGCCTGGCCGTCTGCGAGACCCAGGGCGACCCCAGGGCCGCCACCCCGCCCACCTACGGCATGTATCACATCAGCGTGCCCATGTGGCAGGCCGTGGGCGGCGCCGGCAAGCCCAGCGACTGGCCGGCCGCCGAGCAGACCTACCGTGCGCAGCTGCTCTATCAGCGGGTGGGGGGCCGCTGGCAGCAGCAGTGGCCGACCTGCGGCCCTCGCCTGTTCGGCCGCTGATCAACCGCTGGTCAGCCGCTCACCGCCGACCCGTAGTCCGATGGCGTGATCTGCGCCGTCTTGCCCGGCCCTTGCGGAGTGGGCAGCCCGTGGTTGTCGTGTGCGACGGCCCCGCCGCCGGCGTCCCGCTCGTCCGGGATGCCCACCAGCAGCCGGTCGCCCGGGGTGAGCCCGTCGGCGCCGCCGACATCGGTCACCGACCAGCCGAAATGCTCGTACGGCCGGGAGTCGCGCTTGCGCTCCGCGATCAGGTCGCTCGGTTCGATGCCCGTCACCGTCACCTCGCGCACCAGCCCCGACTCGGGTGAGCCGTTGCCCTGGAACGTCTCGAAGGGGCTGCCGACGGCCAGGCTCAGCACCCCGTGCGGGTTCCACAGGGCCACGCTCCAGCCGAGCGCGGCGTGCTCGGCCGGCCGCACCCCGTCGAGGTCGTCGGCTCCGGTTCGTACGACGCGCAGCGGCGCCCTCTTCCCGCCCGAGGCGGCCTTGAACAGCTGCACCATGCCCGAGTCGGTCACCCCGGACGAGTCGGCCCCGGGCGCCCCGACGGCCAGGTATCCGGCGTCCCGCCATTCCGCATAGTCCACCGCGTACCCGAACATGTCCTTCTTGTGGACCGGCACGTCCTTCGTGCCGTTCTGCAGCTCCCACTTGTCGCTGGTGAAGGCGCGGTTCCCGCCCCGCTCACCGGCCGGCGCGACGTCGTACACCACCGTCACCGACCCCGTGTCGGGCACGCCGTGCCGCGTGTTCTGCCGTCCCACGCCATCGGTGTCCTCGAACGGCACGCCCACCGCGAGGTCGAGCCCGGCCCGCCCGCCGAGGTGACCCAGCGCCAGGGCCCAGCCGAACTCGTCGCCCGGCTCGCTGTTGCCGATGACCCCCTCGTTCTCCTGGGTCAGCCGGTCCAGCGCCCATCCCGGCCCCACCATGTGCCGCAGGTACACGGCGCCAGCGTCCGGCACCCCGTCGTCGTCCTCGAACGGCGCGCCGATCGCCAGCACGAACCCGGCCGTGTCCTTCGCCGCCGCCAGCGACCAGCCGAAATGCGCCCCCGCCGCCCGCGTCTTCGCCGGTGCCACGATCTTTTCCGGCGCGCCCGGCCGCCCGCTCGCGGCGCCCGAGAAGACGTACACCGCGCCCGCCCCCTCCCGGCCGCCGGGATCGGCGTACGGCGCGCCGACCAGCACGTCCAGGCAGCGGTCGTCGTCCACATGCCCGGTGCGCACCGACCAGCCGAACCCGTCGCCCGCCCGGCCGTCGGGGGCGGTCAGCGCCACCTGCCCGCCCGTGCCGGGGCCGTCGGCACCGCCGAGCAGCACATACGCCGCCCCGGCGCCCTGCCGGCCGCGCACGTCGGCGAACGGGTCGCCCACCACCGCGTCATCGAAACCGTCGCCGTTGAAGTCGGCGTCGCTTCCCGAGGAGCAGTCCGCCCGTGCCGCCGCCCCCGCCTGTACGCCGAGCGGCGCCAGCAGCACCGCCGCCACGGCCAGGCCCGCGACGA